>NZ_JBIAVB010000003.1:0-556325 GCF_042893675.1 Streptomyces sp. NPDC001594
TGTCCTGTTTTCCGCCGGGGTATGTTGGGGGGGCGGCCCACCGGCCCTCCCGCCCGCCCCCCCCCCCCCGGGCCCCCCCGCCCGGGGGCGGGGGGGGCCCCCCCCCCGGGGGGGGGGGGCGCGCCCACCGCCGTACGGACGAGGGGTCCGACCGGGAGGGTCAGGCGCCCATCGCGTGCAGGCCGCCGTCCACGTGGACGATCTCGCCCGTGGTCTTCGGGAACCAGTCGGACAGCAGGGCCACGATGCCGCGGCCGGTGGGCTCGGGGTCGCTCATGTCCCACTCCAGCATGGAGCGGTGGTTCCAGGTGTCCGCCAGGTCGGAGAAGCCCGGGATGGACTTCGCGGCCATCGAGCCGAGCGGACCGGCCGAGACCAGGTTGCAGCGGATGTTCTCCTTGCCCAGGTCACGGGCGAGGTAGCGGCTGGTGGCCTCCAGAGCGGCCTTGGCCGGGCCCATCCAGTCGTACTGCGGCCAGGCGAACTGCGCGTCGAAGGTGAGGCCGACGATGGCCGCGCCCTCCGCCGGGAACAGCGGCTTGCAGGCCATGGTCAGCGACTTCAGCGAGAACGCCGAGACGTGCATCGCGGTGGCGACCGACTCGAACGGCGTGTTCAGGAAGTTGCCGCCCAGCGCGTCCTGCGGGGCGAAGCCGATGGAGTGGACGACGCCGTCGAGGCCGCCGAGCTCCTCGCGGACGAGGCCCTCCAGGCGGGCCAGGTGCTCGTCGTTGGTGACGTCGAGCTCGATCACCTTGACCGGCTTCGGGAGCTTCTTGGCGATGCGCTCGGTCAGCGACGGGCGCGGCCACGCGGTGAGGATGACCTCGGCGCCCTGCTCCTGGGCCAGCTTGGCGGCGTGGAAGGCGATGGAGGACTCCATCAGCACGCCGGTGATGAGGATCCGCTTGCCCTCGAGAATTCCGCTCATGGTGATCAGTGACCCATGCCCAATCCGCCGTCAACGGGAATGACGGCTCCGGTGATGTACGCGGCGTCGTCGGACGCCAGGAAGCTCACGGCGGCCGCGATCTCCTCGGGCTGCGCGTAGCGCGCCAGCGGGACCTGCGCCATGATGCCCGCGCGCTGCTCGTCGCTGAGCACCTTCGTCATGTCGGTGTCCACGAAGCCGGGGGCGACGACGTTGAAGGTGATGTTGCGGGAGCCCAGCTCACGGGCGAGCGAGCGGGCGAAGCCCACCAGCGCCGCCTTCGAGGCGGCGTAGTTGGCCTGGCCGGCCGCGCCCAGCAGGCCGACGACCGAGGAGATCAGGACCACACGGCCCTTCTTGGCGCGCAGCATGCCACGGTTGGCCCGCTTCACGACACGGAAGGTACCCGTGAGGTTGGTGTCGACGACGGAGGCGAAGTCCTCCTCGGACATCCGCATCAGCAGCGTGTCCTTGGTGATGCCGGCGTTGGCCACCAGCACTTCGACGTTGCCGTGCTTGGCCTCGATCTCCTTGTAGGCCTGCTCCACCTGCTCGGAGTCGGTGATGTCGCAGCGCACGGCCAGCACACCCAGCTCGGTGAGCTCCTGCGGCGGCTCTCCCGAGCGGTACGTGATCGCGACCTTGTCGCCGGCCTGGGCGAAGGCGCGGGCGATGGCGAGGCCGATGCCCCGGTTTCCTCCGGTGACGAGAACCGAGCGGCTCAACGGATCACCCTTTCGCTTAGCTGTCTGAGTAGCAAAAACCTATAGGTCGCGGTCGGCATCCGGAGAATCGGGCTCCGACAGGGCCTCGCGACGGGGGCTGTCGAATACCTACAGAAACCTGTGGTCACCTGGGGTCCGATCGCGACATGATCGAGCAGACCGTCCCCGACTCCGGGAGGACCCCCGTGGCCCATTCCATCGACGCGGCCTTCACCGCGCTGCCCTTGCGGGCGCTCGCCGACGCGGCGCTCGCGCGGGCGCGCGCGCTGGGCGCCGACCATGCCGACTTCCGTCTGGAGCGGATCCGCAGCGCCTCGTGGCGGCTGCGGGACGCCAAGCCCTCCGGCGGCTCCGACACCACCGACCTGGGCTACGCGGTCCGGGTGGTGCACGGCGGCAGCTGGGGGTTCGCGTCCGGCGTGGACCTGACCATGGACGGCGCGGCCAAGGTCGCGTCGCAGGCCGTGGCCATGGCGAAGCTGTCGGCGCAGGTCATCAAGGCGGCGGGCTCCGACGAGCGGGTCGAGCTCGCCGACGAGCCGGTGCACGCCGACAAGACGTGGATCTCGGCCTACGACGTGAACCCCTTCGACGTGCCGGACGCCGAGAAGTCGGCCCTGCTCGCCGAGTGGAGCGCGCGGCTGCTGGCGGCCGAGGGCGTCGCGCACGTGGACGCCTCGCTGCTGGCGGTCCACGAGAACAAGTTCTACGCCGACACCGCGGGCACCACGACCACCCAGCAGCGGGTCCGCGTCCACCCCCAGCTGACCGCGGTCGCCGTGAACGCCACCACCGGCGAGTTCGACTCCATGCGCACCATCGCCCCGCCCGCCGGGCGCGGCTGGGAGTACCTGACCGGCACCGGCTGGGACTGGGACGGCGAGCTGGAGCGGATCCCGGGCCTGCTCGCCGAGAAGATGCGGGCGCCGAGCGTGGAGGCGGGCCGCTACGACCTGGTCGTGGACCCGTCCAACCTGTGGCTGACCATCCACGAGTCCATCGGCCACGCCACCGAGCTCGACCGGGCGCTCGGCTACGAGGCGGCCTACGCGGGCACCTCGTTCGCCACCTTCGACCAGCTGGGTACGTTGAAGTACGGCTCCTCGATCATGAACGTGACCGGCGACCGCACCGCCGAGCACGGCCTGGCCACCATCGGCTACGACGACGAGGGCGTCGCGGCCCAGAGCTGGGACCTGGTCAAGGACGGCACCCTGACCGGCTACCAGACGGACCGGCGGATCGCGAAGCTGACCGGCCTCGGCCGCTCCAACGGCTGCGCCTACGCCGACTCCCCCGGGCACGTCCCGGTCCAGCGCATGGCGAACGTCTCGCTCCAGCCGGATCCGGGCGGGCTGTCCACCGAGGACCTGATCGGCGGGGTCGAGCGCGGGATCTACGTGGTCGGCGACCGCTCCTGGTCGATCGACATGCAGCGCTACAACTTCCAGTTCACCGGGCAGCGCTTCTTCCGGATCGAGAACGGCCGGCTGGCCGGGCAGCTGCGCGACGTCGCGTACCAGGCCACGACCACCGACTTCTGGGGCTCCATGGAGAAGGTCGGCGGCCCGCAGACCTACGTCCTGGGCGGCGCCTTCAACTGCGGCAAGGCGCAGCCGGGCCAGGTCGCGGCGGTCTCGCACGGCTGCCCGTCGGCCCTGTTCCGCGACGTCAACATCTTGAACACCACCCAGGAGGCCGGCCGATGAGCCGTACGAAGCCCCACGAGATCGTCGAGCGGGCCCTGGAGCTGTCCACCGCCGACGGCTGCGTCGTCATCGCCGACGAGGAGTCCAGCGCCAACCTGCGCTGGGCCGGGAACGCGCTGACCACCAACGGCGTCACCCGCGGCCGCAACCTCACCGTCATCGCCACGGTCGACGGCGGTCAGGGGACGGCCTCGGGGGTCGTCTCCCGCTCCGCCGTCACCGCCGCCGACCTGGAGCCGCTGGTCCGGGCCGCCGAGGCGGCCGCGCGGGCCGCGGGCCCGGCCGAGGACGCCCAGCCGCTGGTGACCGGCACCCCGGCCTCGCCCGACTTCACGGACGCCCCGGACGAGACCTCCTCGGCGGTCTTCGCCGACTTCGCCCCGGCCCTCGGCGAGGCCTTCGCCCGGGCCCGGGCGGGCGGCCGGGAGCTCTACGGCTTCGCCCACCACGAGCTGGTCTCCACGTACGTGGGCACCTCGACGGGCCTGCGGCTGCGCCACGACCAGCCGAACGGCACCCTGGAGCTCAACGCCAAGTCCACTGCGACTGCCGATGGCCGGTCCCGCTCCGCCTGGGCCGGGCGCGCCACCCGCGACTTCAAGGACGTCGACCCGACCGTCCTGGACGCCGAGCTCGCCGTCCGCCTCGGCTGGGCCGAGCGCAAGGTGGAGCTGCCGGCCGGGCGGTACGAGACGCTGCTGCCGCCGACGGCCGTGGCGGACCTGCTGATCTACCAGATGTGGTCGGCGGCGGCCCGGGACGCGGCGGAGGGCCGGACGGTCTTCTCCAAGCCCGGCGGCGGCACCCGGATCGGCGAGCGCCTCTCGCGGCTGCCGCTGACCCTGCGCAGCGACCCGAACGCGCCGGGCCTGGAGTCGGCGCCGTTCGTGATCGCGCACAGCTCGGGCGACGACGCCTCGGTCTTCGACAACGGCCTGCCGGTGCCGGCGACCGAGTGGATCAGCGGCGGCGAGCTGGCCCGGCTGACCACGACCCGGCACAGCGCCGGCCTGACGGGGCTGCCGCTGGCCCCGGCCTTCGGGAACCTGATCCTGGACGGGGGCGGGGAGAAGTCCCTGGAGGAGATGGTGGCGTCCACCGAGCGGGGGCTCCTGCTGACCTGCCTCTGGTACATCCGCGAGGTCGACCCGGCGACGCTGCTGCTGACGGGCCTGACCCGGGACGGGGTGTACCTGGTGGAGAACGGGCAGGTCACGGGCGAGGTGAACAACTTCCGGTTCAACGAGTCCCCGGTGGACCTGCTCTCGCGGGCGACGGAGGCGGGACGCACCGAGAAGACCCTGCCGCGCGAGTGGGGCGACTGGTTCACACGGGCCGCGATGCCCGCTGTCCGCATCCCGGACTTCAACATGAGTTCGGTCAGCAAGGGCGTCTGACGCACCTAGACTGAGCACGGCATTTCCACAAATCGTAAGGAGTCGAGAGACCGTGACGGACATCGTCGACGAACTGAAGTGGCGCGGGCTGTTCGCCCAGTCCACCGATGAAGAAGCGCTGCGCAAGGCCTTCGCGGACGGTCCCGTCACGTTCTATTGCGGCTTCGACCCGACGGCCGCCTCGCTGCACGTGGGACACCTGGTGCAGGTGCTTACCGTGCGCCGGCTCCAGCAGGCGGGTCACCGCCCGCTGGCGCTGGTCGGCGGGGCGACCGGGCAGATCGGCGACCCGCGGCCGACGGCCGAGCGGACGCTGAACGACCCGGAGACCGTCGCGAACTGGGTGACGCGCCTGCGCACCCAGATCGAACCGTTCCTGTCCTTCGAGGGCGAGAACGCGGCGGTCATGGTCAACAACCTGGACTGGACCGCGGGCATGTCCGCGATCGAGTTCCTGCGGGACATCGGCAAGCACTTCCGCGTCAACAAGATGCTGACGAAGGACTCGGTCGCCAAGCGGCTGGAGTCCGACCAGGGCATCAGCTACACCGAGTTCAGCTACCAGCTGCTCCAGGGCATGGACTTCCTGGAGCTGTACCGCCGCTACGGCTGTGTGCTCCAGCAGGGCGGCTCGGACCAGTGGGGCAACCTGACGGCCGGCCTGGACCTGATCCACCGCCTGGAGCCGCAGGCCCAGGTGCACGCGCTGGCGACCCCGCTGATGGTCAAGGCGGACGGCACCAAGTTCGGCAAGTCCGAGAGCGGAGCCGTGTGGCTCGACCCGGAGATGACCACGCCGTACGCGTTCTACCAGTTCTGGCTGAACGTGGACGACCGGGACATCTCCACCTACATGCGGATCCTGTCCTTCCGCTCCCGTGAGGAGCTGGAGGAGCTGGAGGCGCAGACCGCCGAGCGTCCGCAGGCGCGCGCCGCGCAGCGGGCCCTCGCGGAGGAGCTGACCACGCTGGTGCACGGCGCGGACCAGTGCGCGGCCGTGATCGCGGCGTCGAAGGCGCTGTTCGGCCAGGGTGAGCTGGCGGACCTGGACGAGGCCACGCTGGCCGCGGCCCTGTCCGAGCTGCCGCACGCGCGGGTGGCGGAGCTGGGCCTGGTGGTGGACCTGTTCGCGGAGACCGGCCTGGTCGCCAGCAAGTCCGCCGCCCGCCGGACCGTGAAGGAGGGCGGGGCCTACGTGAACAACGCGAAGGTCACCGCCGAGGACGCGGTCCCGGCGAAGGAGGACCTGCTGCACGGGCGCTGGCTGGTGCTGCGCCGGGGCAAGAAGAACCTGGCGGCGGTCGAGGTGACCGGCGCCTGACGGCACTGCGGCGAGGGGCCGGTGCGGACCGCGAGGTCCGCACCGGCCCCTTCGTCGTGTCCCGCCGGCGTTACGCCGTGCGGCGCCGGTCGCCCCGGACGGCCAGGTAGATCATGTCGCCCAGTCCGACGACGACCACGGCGCCGGCCAGCTGGAGCAGGTGGCGGATCCAGTCGATGCCCTTGGTGTCGTGGACACCGATCCAGGTCGCCACGGCGTTGCCCAGGATGCCGCCGAGGATGCCGAAGATGGTGGTCAGCCAGAGCGGCTGGTGCTGCTTGCCCGGCAGGATGGCCCGGGCGATGAGGCCCAGCACGAAACCGACGATGATCGCCCACAACCAAGACATGTCGAGCCTCCTCGCGGCGCGGTGTGCGCATGTGCGGCCAGTCTCGGCCCGCGGGGCGCACCCCGCATGTCGGGCGGCTCCATTCGGGCGGTACCCCCTCCTCCCCGCCGCCGAGGGGGCGGCGTACCGTGGGGGGCATGCAGCGGACGAAGCGGAACGGGGCCGAGGTCTTCCGGATCACCGGTGCCCGCATGGGACTCGCGGAGGACGTACGGGGGCGCCAGCGCCGGTACGTGATCTCGATGGGCATCAGGACCCTGTCGGTGATCGCCACGGTGGTCCTGTGGAACGTGGAGCGCCATGTGGCCGTCGTGACGCTCGCCGCGGGCCTCCTGCTCCCCTACATCGCGGTGGTCATCGCGAACGCCGGGCGCGAGTCGGCGCCCTCGCTGCCGTCGCACTTCGTACCCGCCCCCGTGCGCCCCGCACTGGAGCCGGGGAACCTCAGGAAAACCTCAGATCAATCATGAAGTTCCGGTGCACCCGACCCGGTCCTGCGTGACATACTGCCTACGCGCTCCGCATCCCCCGTCGGAGCGACGGACCGACGCCGGGCAGCTCCCCCCGTGGCTGCCCGGCGTCGCCCTTCCGTTTGTAGGGTTGGGGTCGTGACCTCTTCCGATATCCCCACCTGCTCCGCCAAGGGCTGCCGCGACGCGGCCGTATGGGTCCTGGCGTGGAACAACCCGAAACTGCACGCGCCGGAGCGGCGCAAGACCTGGCTGGCGTGCGAGGAGCACCGCGAGCACCTGTCGCAGTTCCTCGGCGTGCGCGGCTTCCTCAAGGACGTGGTGAAGCTGGAGGAGTGGGTGCAGCCGGAGGGTTCGGAGCGCTGACACGCCGAAACGGCCCTCCCGCACCGGGAGGGCCGTTTCGCGTAGGTGCCGGGGTGCGGTCAGCCGCCGATCGCGGACATCGGGCGGTCGGGCTGGAGGAAGGACGGGTCGTCCAGGCCGGAGCCGGCCTTCTTGCCCCACATCGCCACCTTCCACAGGCGGGCGATCTCCTCGTCCGGGGCTCCCGAGCGCAGCGCGGAGCGCAGGTCGGACTCCTCGGTGGCGAACAGGCAGGTGCGCACCTGGCCGTCGGCGGTGAGCCGGGTGCGGTCGCAGGCCCCGCAGAACGGGCGGGTGACGGAGGCGATGACCCCGACGGTGGCCGGGCCGCCGTCGACCACCCAGCGCTCGGCGGGGGCGGAGCCGCGCTCCTGGGCGCCCTCCTCGGTGAGGGTGAAGCGGGTGCGCAGGGACTGCAGGATGTCCCCGGCGGTGATCATGCCCTCGCGCTTCCAGCCGTGCTGGGCGTCGAGCGGCATCTGCTCGATGAAGCGGAGCTCGTACTCGTTCTCCACGGCCCAGGCGAGCAGGTCGGGGGCCTCGTCGTCGTTGAGGCCGGGCATCAGGACGGCGTTGACCTTGACCGGGGTGAGGCCGGCCGCGCGGGCGGCGGCCATGCCGTCGATCACGTCGTGGTGGCGGTCGCGGCGGGTGAGGGTCTTGAAGACGTCGGGGCGCAGGGTGTCGAGCGAAACGTTCACCCTGTCCAGGCCGGCGGCCTTGAGCGCCTGTGCGGTGCGCTTGAGGCCGATGCCGTTGGTGGTCAGCGACATCTTGGGGCGGGGCTCAAGGGCCGCGCACCGCTCGACGATGCCGACGAGGCCGGGCCGCAGCAGCGGCTCGCCGCCGGTGAAGCGGACCTCGGTGATGCCCAGGTGCGTGACGGCGATGCGGATCAGCCGGACGATCTCGTCGTCGCTGAGCAGATCGGACTTCCCCAGCCACTGCAGGCCCTCTTCGGGCATGCAGTAGGTACAGCGCAGGTTGCACCGGTCGGTGAGCGAGACGCGCAGGTCAGTGGCCACGCGGCCGTACGTGTCGAGAAGCACTGTGGGCCCCCTCCCCTGTCCGGATCTAGAGGTTCTATGGAATCGAGCGTACGCGACCCGTGTGTCCCGGAGGGGTGCCCGAATGAACGAGACGTAACGCGGCCGCATCGTACGGAAGTACGATGCGGCCACGCACGGTGTTCGTACGGTTTCGGGGAGCCCCTGTCAGTGGGCTCCGGTGCCGGTGAGGGAGCGAACTTCCAGCTCGGCGAACTTCTGGGGGTCGGCCTTCTCCTTGGACAGGAGCGTGCCGAGCCAGCCCAGCAGGAAGCCCAGCGGGATGGAGATGATGCCGGGGTTCTCCAGCGGGAACCAGTAGAAGTCGGCGTCCTTGAACATCGAGGTGGGCTTCCCGGAGACCACCGGCGAGAAGAGGACCAGGCCGACCGCCGAGACCAGGCCTCCGTAGATGGACCACAGGGCGCCCTGGGTGGTGAAGCGCTTCCAGAAAAGGCTGTAGAGGATCGTCGGGAGGTTGGCGGAGGCGGCGACCGCGAAGGCGAGGGCGACCAGGCCGGCCACGTTCATGTCGCGGGCCAGCGCGCCGAGGAAGATCGCGACGGCGCCGATGACCACGGTGGACCAGCGGGCGGCGCGCACCTCCTCCTTCTCGGTGGCCCGTCCCTTGCGGATGACGTTGACGTAGATGTCGTGCGCGAAGGACGAGGAGGAGGCCAGGGTGAGGCCCGCGACCACGGCGAGGATGGTGGCGAAGGCCACCGCGGAGATCACCGCGAGGAGGATCGCCCCGCCGGTGGAGTCGGGGCCGCCGCCGACGGCCTGGGCGAGCAGCGGGGCCGCGGTGTTGCCGGCCTTGTTGGACTTGATGATCGCGTCGCGGTCGAGGAGGGCCGCGGCACCGAAGCCGAGGGCGATGGTCATCAGGTAGAAGGCGCCGATGATGCCGATGGCCCAGTTCACGGACTTGCGGGCGGCCTTGGCCGTGGGGACGGTGTAGAAGCGGATCAGGATGTGCGGCAGTCCGGCGGTGCCGAGGACGAGGGCGAGGCCGAGGGAGAGGAAGTCCAGCTTGGTCAGCGAGTCCTTGCCGTACTTCAGGCCCGGCTCCAGGAACTTCGCCCCCTTGCCGCTGTGCTCGGCGGCCTGGCCGAGCAGCGCCGAGACGTTGAAGTTGAACTTCAGCAGCACCAGGAAGGTGATCAGCAGGGTGCCCGCGATCAGCAGCACCGCCTTGACCATCTGGACCCAGGTGGTGCCCTTCATCCCGCCGATGGTCACGTAGACGATCATCAGTAGGCCGACCAGTGCGACCACGGCGATCTTGCCGCCGTCGGCGGTGATGCCCAGCAGCAGCGAGACGAGCACGCCGGCCCCGGCCATCTGGGCGAGCAGGTAGAAGATCGAGACCACGATGGTGGAGGTGCCGGCGGCGGTGCGGACGGGCCGCTGGCGCATCCGGTAGGCGAGCACGTCGCCCATCGTGTAGCGGCCGGAGTTGCGCAGCGGTTCGGCGACCAGCAGCAGGGCCACCAGCCAGGCCACGAGGAAGCCGATGGAGTAGAGGAAGCCGTCGTAGCCGAAGAGGGCGATGGCTCCGGCGATGCCGAGGAAGGACGCGGCGGACATGTAGTCGCCGGAGATGGCGAGGCCGTTCTGGAAGCCGGTGAACTGGCGTCCGCCGGCGTAGAAGTCGGCGGCGTCCTTGGTCTGGCGTCCGGCCCAGACCGTGATGATGAGGGTGGCGACGACGAACAGACCGAAGAGGGTGATGATCAGCGGGCGGTGCTCGGTGGCGCCGGCGGCGGTCGTCAGGTGCGGGATGGCGCTCACGCTCCTCCCTCCAGCCGGTTCTTGATGGCCCGTGCCTTGGGGTCGAGCTTGGCGTTGGCGTGCCGCGAGTAGAGCCAGGCGATCAGGAAGGTCGTCGCGAACTGGGCGAGTCCGAGCACCAGGGCGACGTTGACGTTGCCGAAGAGCTTGGTCCCCATGAAGCCGCCCGCGTAGTTGGACAGCAGGACGTAGAGCAGGTACCAGGCGATGAAGGCCACGGTGAGCGGAAAGGCGAAGGAACGGTAGGAGCTGCGCAGTTCGGCGAACTCGGGGCTCTGCTGGACGCGCACGAACTCTTCGGGCGACACCGGGGCCGGTCCCGCGCCGCCCGGCGGCGGCGCTGCTTGCGTGGTCACGGGGGGTTCTCCTTGTGACGCGGGTGCGGTGGGGACGGACAAAACAACCTCCGTGCGGGGGGCGTGGTGCTGAGCCCCCCGGTGAACGGCACGTGCGGCGCGCCGGGTCGGTTCAACACCCTCTGCTTCTTCGGCGGTTCTGCGTTTTGAACGGCTGATTCCTCGAACTGATGGCGCAAAGGCGAACGGCGGCGCTAGGTTCGCCTGTCATGAACGCGTCCGGCGCGACCGCGTGCGGACTGCTCATTCACGGATGATGTGGAGAACCCATGGCTCATCTGGGATCCGGCCGCCGGCGGGCCCTCGCCGTTTCGGTCGGTCTGGCGCTCACGGCCTCACTCGCCTTCCTGCCCTCGGTGGCTGCCTCGGCCGCGCCGCTGGGCGACACGGCGGGTCCGGCGCCGGCCGCCCGGGCCGCCGCCACCGGCCCCGCGCTCTCGTACGTGGCGAACCTGACCGCGTACGGCACGGCCCGGCAGGCCGCGAAGGCCGTCGAGCAGGCCGGCGGGACGGTGGTGACGTCCTATGAGCAGATCGGCGTCGTCGTCGCACATTCCCAGAACCCGGACTTCGCCAAGCAGCTGCGGGCCCAGCGGAACCTGTTCGTGTCCGTGGGAGCCACCCGTACGGCCCCTCTCCAGACGGTGCAGACCACCGAGGAGGGCACCACCCAGCGGCTGGGCGAGGCGGACGCCGCACGGGCCGCCGCGGCGGCGGAACCGGGGCAGGAGCCCCTCGAAGCCGACCAGTGGGACCTGCGGGCGATCAAGGCCGACCAGGCCCAGAAGGTGAACGCGGGCAGCCGGGACGTCACCGTGGGCGTCATCGACACGGGCGTGGACGACACCCACCCCGACCTCGCCCCGAACTTCTCCAGGGAGCAGTCCGCCAACTGCGTCGGCGGCGTCGCGGACACCACCGACGGGGCCTGGCGCCCGTACGCGAACGGCAGCGACCACGGCACGCACGTGGCGGGCACCATCGCGGCCGCGCGCAACGGGATCGGCGTCAGCGGCGTCGCGCCGGGCGTCAAGGTCGCCGCGATCAAGGTGAGCGAGCCCGGAACCAGCCTCTTCTACACCGAGGCGGTCGTCTGCGGCTTCATGTTCGCCGCCGAGAAGGGGATCGAGGTGACCAACAACAGCTACTACGTCGACCCCTGGTACTTCAACTGCAAGACGGACGACGACCAGAAGGCCCTCGTGGAGGCCCTCACCCGGGCGAGCAGGTACGCCGAGCGCAAGGGCGTGCTGAACGTGGCCGCGGCCGGCAACGAGAACTGGGACCTGGCCGCCGACTCGATCACCGACGAGACCAGCCCCGACGACGCCACCCCGGTACCGCGCACCATAGACCCGAAGGTCTGCCTGGACCTGCCCACGCAGCTGCCGGGCGTGGTCACGGTCAGCGCGACCGGCGACAAGGGGCTGCGCTCGTACTACTCAAGCTACGGCCTCGGCGTCGTCGACGTGGCCGCCCCCGGCGGCGACAAGTGGCAGATCCCGGCCACCCCCGACGCCAACGGCCGGGTGCTGTCCACCCTCCCGGGCGGCGGCTACGGCTACAAGCAGGGCACCTCGATGGCCACCCCGCACGTGGCGGGCGTCGCCGCCCTGCTCAAGAGCGCGCACCCGGGGGCCACGCCCTCCCAGCTCCAGACGATGCTCAAGGCGCAGGCGACGAAGACCGCCTGCCCCGACAAGATCTACGACTCCACCGGCAACCTGGTCGACGCGACCACCTGCCGGGCCAAGTGGGGCCAGACCGGCTACTACGGCGCGGGCGTGGTCGACGCCCTCAAGGCCGTGAAGCACTGACGGGAAGGGGCCGGGCGGGGGTCGCCCGCCCGGTCTCTCCCCCGCGTCCGCCGGGTCAGGGCTTGATCAGGACCTTGAGGGCGCTGCGGTCGTCCATCGCGCGGTAGCCGTCCGGGACCTCGTCCAGGGAGACGGCGCGGTCGAAGACGGGCGCCGGGTCGATCGCACCGCTGAGCACGTCCTCCAGCAGTTCCGGGATGTACGCGCGGACCGGGGCGACGCCGCCGCGCAGGCTGATGTTGCGGTCGAACATGACCCCGAGGTCGAGGCCGGTGCCGCTGCCGTGCGGGACGCCGACGTAGCCGATGGCGCCGCCGTCGCGGGTGATGTTCACGGCGGTGCGCATGGACTGCTCGGTGCCCACGGCCTCGATGACGGCGTGCGCGCCCTGGCCGCCGGTCAGCTCGCGCACGGCCGCCTCGGCGGCCTCGCCGCGCTCGGCGACCACGTCGGTGGCCCCGAACAGCTTCGCGATGTCGGTGCGGGCGCTGTGCCGGCCCAGGGCGATGATCCGCTCGGCGCCGAGGCGCTTGGCCGCGAGGACCCCGCACAGGCCGACCGCGCCGTCACCGACGACGGCGACGGTGGAGCCGGCGCGGACGCCGGCGCCCAGGGCGGCGTGGTGGCCGGTGCCCATGACGTCGGAGAGGGCCAGCAGGCCGGTCAGCAGGTGGTCGTCGGAGGCGGCCGCGGCGGGCAGCTTCACCAGGGTGCCGTCGGCGTGCGGGACCCGCACGGCCTCGCCCTGGCCGCCGTCGAAACCGACCGAGCCCCAGAATCCGCCGTGCACGCAGGAGGTGTACAGGCCCTCGGAGCAGTAGTCGCAGGTGCCGTCGGACCACATGAAGGGGGCCACGACCAGGTCGCCGGCCTTCAGGCCGGAGACGGCGGAGCCGGTCTCCTCGACGACGCCGAGGAACTCGTGGCCGATGCGCTGGCCGGGCTGGCGCTGGGCCTCGCCGCGGTAGGCCCACAGGTCGCTGCCGCAGATGCAGGCACGCAGGACGCGGACGACGGCGTCCTCGGGGCGCTGGATCGCAGCGTCGGGCACCTCCTCCACGCGGATGTCGTGCGGGGCGTGGATGACGGTGGCGCGCATGGTGGTGCAGCCCTCCGGTTGAGATCGTTCAGTCTTGTATGACTTCCCTACCGTACGCCTGCTCCCGGCGGACCGCTCCCACGGCCAGCAGGTACTGGGCCGCCAGGTAGGTGGCCATGATCCAGAAGTCGGGGCGCGGGAGCTGCGGCCACTCGGCCACCCCGGTGGCGATGAGGGTGTCGGAGAGCAGGA
This sequence comes from Streptomyces sp. NPDC001594, assembly GCF_042893675.1. Classification (NCBI taxonomy): domain Bacteria; kingdom Bacillati; phylum Actinomycetota; class Actinomycetes; order Kitasatosporales; family Streptomycetaceae; genus Streptomyces; species Streptomyces sp. NPDC001594. Next base: position 13,573 of record NZ_JBIAVB010000003.1, read on the forward strand.
ACAGCGCCCCGCCCACCCCGGCGACCCGGCCCAGCGCGCTGGAGCGGTAGGCCATGGAGGCCAGCAGCAGGCTGTACCCGGCGACGGGGATCCGCAGCCCGGCGGGCAGGTCGGGCCACAGCAGCGCGACGGTCCCGACGAGCGCCACGGCGTACGCGCCCCCGAGCACGGGGCTGGTCCGCCCCCGCCCGAACCTGTGTTTGTTGAAAAGCATGAGGTAACACACGTGCCCGGCGGCGAAGGAGCCCATGCCGACGAGGAAGGCGGGCTCCGCGTCGAAGAGCAGGGCGAGGTCCCCGCCCCAGCCGAACAGCAGCGCGGCGACCAGCAGCCGGGGGGCGCGCAGGGTGAGCACGTATCCGACGAGCAGCGGCATCAGCAGCGGCTTGGCGACCACGTGTCCCGGGTGCCAGCCGGCCAGCAGCGAGACGAGGTCGACGGCCGAGGCCGCGGCGAAGCCGCCGAGCAGGATCCGCCCGGCGGCGCCGGCGCTCCGCGGCACGGGCCGCGCAAGGGGCCGGACGGCGCTCACGCGGCGGGCTCCGGTGCCTTCTCGGCCCGCGCGACCGCGGCCGGGGCCGGGGCGGGCTGCCAGCCGGGCCCGCGGAACACCCGCCCGGCGCGTTCGCGCCAGCTGCGGGCGGCGCGGACGTCGCGGGCGATGGCGGCGTACTCGTGGGTGGCGACGCGCAGGGGGTTGTGGGTGCCGATGTTCTTGGTGAGCCCGTAGACGGGCCGCTCGGTCTCCCCCACCCAGGACCCGAACATCCGGTCCCAGACGATCAGGATGCCGCCGAAGTTCCGGTCCAGGTAACCGCCCTGGGAGGCGTGGTGGACGCGGTGGTGGGAGGGGGTGTTGAAGACGTACTCGTAGGGGCGCGGGAGCTTGCCGATGCGCTCGGTGTGCACCCAGAACTGGTAGAGCAGGTTGATGCCGTAGCAGAACGGGATCGCGGCGGGGTGCGCCCCGAGGGCGACCATCGGCAGGTAGAACCACCAGGTGGTCGCGCTGGTCCAGGGCTGGCGCAGGGCGGTGGTGAGGTTGAACCGCTTGCTGCTGTGGTGGACCACGTGGCAGGCCCACAGGATGCGGATGACGTGGTGGAGCCGGTGCTGCCAGTAGTAGAGGAAGTCCTGGACGAGGAGCATCAGCAGGGCGGTCCACCACAGGAACGGCACCCGCAGCGGGGTCAGTTCGTAGACGGCGGTGAAGACCGCGACGACCGGGAGCTTCCAGAGCAGGTCGAAGCCGATGCTGCCGATGCCCATGGTGACGCTGGTGACCGCGTCCTTGGCGTCGTAGCCGGCGGCGTCCTCGTCGGGATGGAGCCGGTAGCTGACCACCTCGATGACGGTGAGCAGCACGAAGGCGGGTATGGACCACAGCACGACATCGGGCAGATTTGGCATGGGCGCACCTTAGGGCGGGTTCCGGGGTGCCGCTAGGGGTTGTTACCGATCAGTATCCGACGGGGTTACCCGGGGTACAAGGGGGAGGGCGCATGGCAGGGGTGGAAACCGCCGCTTTGAGGGCAGCGAGCACGGCGGCGGGGTGGCTGTGGAGGTCCCGGCTGGGGCAGGTACCGGGCGCGGGGCTCGCGGACCGCCCGGTACGACCGGCCGCGCGCTGGCGGCGGCCGGAGGAACTGGGGGCGCCGGAGGCGCGGAGGCTGGCCGAGGGGCTGGCGGAGCGGCTGGGCGGGGCCGTGTCCCGGCTACCGGAACACGAACGGCTCGCGGCGCTCGACGCGGTGGCCGACGCGTTCGCGGGCGGGGCGCTCGGCGCTGAGGCCCTGTTCGCGGGGGACCTGGACCCGGCCCGGCTGGCGGCGGAGCTGCCGGTGCCGGCCGGGGCGGGGCTGAGCCCGGCGGCCGAGGCGCTGGCCCGGGATCTGATCCGGCAGGCCTGCGCGCACGCGGTGGAGTACCTGACGACGCTGCCGTCCTTCGGGGCCCGGGCCGACGTGGAGCTCGTACGCCGCACCGGCGCGTTGCAGCGGTCAGTGGACCGGCTGGCGGACCGCGCGGACGGGGCGGCGTACGCTTTCGAGGAACGGTACGCGCGCTGGGTGGCCGAAACCCACGGGCGGCTCCAGCTCTTCGGCCTGACCACCGGCCGCGCCCGGGAGGAATGGCCGCTGGACCTGGCGTACATCAGCCTCGCGGTCAGCGGCGAACAGCATCCGCCCATGCCGGGCGAGCCCGGCGTGCACCGTACGTCGATCCGGGCGGAACAGGCGCTCGGCGAGGCGGACCGGGTCCTGCTGCGCGGCCCGGCGGGCTCCGGCAAGAGCACGCTCCTCCAGTGGCTCGCCGTCGACGCGGCCCGGCACGGCACCGACGTGCCGTTCGTTCTGCGGCTGCGCTCGTTCACGAACGCCGATGTCCTGCCGATGCCGGAGGAGTTCCTCAAGGCCTCAGGCGTACCGCTGTCGGCACCGACCGGCTGGGTCGAGGACCTGATGCTGAACGGGCGGGCGCTGGTCCTGGTGGACGGGGTCGACGAGGTGCCGCAGCGGCTGCGCGGCCGCACCGAGACCTGGCTGCGCGGGCTGGTCGCCGCCTTCCCGCATGCCCGTTACGTGGTCACCACCCGCCCCTCGGCGGTCCCGGAGGACTGGCTCGCCCGGCAGGGGTTCGTGGCGCACTCTCTGCTGCCGATGGAACGGGAGGACGTCGGGGCGTTCGTCGGGCACTGGCACCGGGCCGCCGCCGTGGAGTTCCCGGGCGAGGACCTCGGCGTGTACGAGTCCTCGCTGCGGGAGGCGGTCTCCGCCCGCCGGGACCTGGGCCGGCTCGCGACGAACCCGCTGATGTGCGCGCTGCTGTGCGCTCTGAACCGGGACAGGCGGATGCAGCTGCCGCGTGCGCGGAAGGAGCTGTACGACGCGGCGTTGGAGATGCTGCTGGTCCGGCGGGACGCGGAGCGGGAGATCGATCGGGTCGAGGGGGTCTACCTCACTCGGGACGAACAGATCGTGCTCCTCCAGCGGTTCGCGTACTGGCTGATCCGCAACGGGCAGGTGGAGGCGGGACGGGAGGAGGCCGTCGAGCTGGTGGCGGAGTGGCTGGAGGTCATGCCGCAGGTCCGCGAGCAGGGCGACGCGAACCAGGTGTTCACCCACCTCCTCATCCGCAGCGGGCTGCTGCGGGAGCCGATGGCGGGCTCGGTGGACTTCGTGCACCGCACCTTCCAGGACTACCTGGGCGCGAAAGCGGCGGTGGAGTCGAGGGACTTCGGCGTTCTCGTACGCAACGCCCAGGACGACACCTGGGACGACGTGGTCCGCATGGCGGTGGGCCACGCCCGCCCGGACGAGCGGAGCCGCCTCCTGCGGGGGCTGCTGAAGCGCGCGGACAAGGTCAAGGGAGCCCGCAACCGCCTGACCCTGCTGGCGGCCGCCTGCCTGGAACACGCTCCGGAACTGGAGCCGGCCCTGCGGCGCGAGATTCAGTCCCGCACCACCGAACTCCTCCCGCCGCGCACGCCGCAGCAGGCGGAGGAGCTGGCGAAGGCCGGGGAGCTGGTACTGGAGCTGCTGCCAGGGCCGGACGGGGACCTGGGCGAGCGGGAGGCCGCCGCCACAGTCCGCACGGCGGCCATGGTGGGCGGGGAGCGGGCCCTGTCCGTAATCCGCCGGTTCCGGGAGGACGTGCGGCCCAGGGTCGTCACGGAACTGGACGACGCCTGGGGGAAGTTCGAGGCGGCCGATTACGCCGACGCCGTTCTCTCCGGTGCTTCTTTGGGCAACGGGGTCCTGACGCTGCGGACCCCGCAGCAGCTGGACTGCCTGGCGGCGCTCCCACACGTCAACCGTCTGCGGCTGTTCGACCTCGCGTACGTTCCGCCCGAGGTCTCCTCGCGTCGCGGTCTGCGGGAGCTGTACGTGGTCGACGCCCCAGAGCTGACCGACCTGAGCCCCCTGGCGGGCCTCAGGGAGCTGGAGTGGGTCGGTCTGACCGGCTGCACGGCGCTCTCGGACCTGGGCCCCCTGGCGGAGCTCCCTTTGAGGAACCTGTTCACGTTCGGCAGCCCCCGCGTAGGTCTGGGGGTCCTGGAGAAGCTGACCGAGTTGCTCCACCTCGGCCTGGCCACCGCGGACGGCCACCGGGCGGTGGGCGAACTTCCGGGACGGCAGCAACTCACCAGCCTGTGGCTGTACGAGGGGACGGAGGACCTGTCCCTGGACGGCCTGGAGCGCTGGCCCGACCTCTCGTACCTGAGCCTCACGGGGAGCCGTCAGACCGATGAGCTGTGCGCGATGGCCCACCCCCCGGACCTCGCCACACTCCAGCTCATCCACCACCACGCCCTGGCCCCCCAGGACCTGCTGCGGTTCCCCCGGCTGGACACCCTCTTCTTCTCCGACTGCCGCTTCAGCGCGGGACTCGCCGCCCTGAAAGAGCTGAAGGACCTGGCCACCCTCTCGTTGAGCGCCTGCGGCACCGTGGACCTCACCCCCCTTGCCGGCCTGCCGCAGCTGACCGTCGAGGTGTACCGGGACATGGACGTACGCGGCGCCGAACTGTTCCCGCCGGAGCGGCTCCTGTTCCTGTAGGAACCGCCCCGGCGGGAGCCACCGTCACCAGACCCGGACCGACCCCCCTCGGGCGAACGCCGGGCTGGTGGCGTCGGGGGGGACGGACGTCAGGGGTTCGGCGATCTCCGAGACCAGGGGGCCGTGCTTCGCGGCCACCGCGTCCAGCAGGGTCAGGTCGAAGCCGTACACCCGGGCCGCGTTGCCGCCGACCATCGCCGCGACCTCCTCCCTCGGCAGGCCCGCGTACGCGATGCGCAGGCCCTCGCGGGAGTAGGGGGTGGTGCCCTCGTCGTGGGGGTAGTCGCTGCCCCACATGATCTTGTCGAGGCCGATCCGTTCCCGCAGCGGGACCTCGTGGGGGCGCATGAAGCTCGCTCCGACGAAGCAGTTGTCCCGCCAGACCTCGCTCGGGCCCTTGCCCATGGCTTCGGCGAGGCCCGCCCCGAATTTGGACTCCGCCGTGGACGAGGCCGCGACCAGGCGGCCGTGGTAGTAGTCCAGCATCTGGAGCACCCCCGGGATCCAGCCCGAGCCCTGTTCCGTGAGGACCAGCTTCAGGTCCGGGTGGCGGCGGAAGGCGCCGCCGAAGATCAGGTGCCACAGGGCGCGGTGCGAGAACCAGGTGGTCTCGACCATGAAGACCGCGCGGGCGGCCGGTTCGTCGCCCAGCGGCGGGGACGCCGAGCCGCCGTGGTGGTTGACCGGGACGTCCAGTTCCGCGCAGACCGCCCAGAGGGGGTCGTACGCGTCCGAGTACAGCTCCGGCACCGTCGAGCCGGGCGGGACGCCGGGCAGCAGGATGCCGCCCGTCAGCCCGGCCTCCCGGGTGCGGCGGATCTCCTTCACCGCCGCGTCCACGTCGTTGAGGAGGATCTGCGCCACCCCCGCCCGCCGGCCCGGCGCGTCCGCGCAGAAGTCGGCCAGCCAGCGGTTGTGCGCCTGCAGGCCCGCCCAGCGCAGCTCGTACTCCGCCGCCGACGGCGGCTGCGCCATCAGGGAGGCCTTCGGGAAGAACGGGGGGATGGTGTTCGGGAAGACGACCTCCGCGACGATGCCGTCGGCCTCCAGCTCCGCCAGCCGGCGCGCCGAGTTCCAGTTGCGGTCGGCGGTGTCGGCGAGGAGGTCCTCGTACGGGTTGACGTAGGTGGCGGCCCAGGCGTCGAACGCCTCGTGGTGGCGCTTGGCCAGGTACGGCCTGTAGTCCAACAGGTCGGCGCCCGCGTGGCAGTCCGCCGAGACGACGGTGTAGCGGTCCTCCGTCATGACGAGACCCCCAGCACGGGGAAGTCCCCGCCGGTCAGCCAGTGCCGGCCGGTCTCGCGGGAACGCGCCCAGGAGGCCTCCACCGCCGTCTGGTCCGCGCTCTGGCCCAGCTCGGCCGGCGTGGGGCCGATGCGGCGGGCGAGCGGGGCGAGCGCGGCCGTGTCGAAGCCGAAGACCTCGGCCGCCGCCAGGCCCAGCATGCGCCGGGTCTCGGCGACCGGGATGTCGTGGAAGGTCCTGGCCAGCCAGTTGCGGGTGTCGGGCCAGGTGCCCTCGGGGTGCGGGAAGTCCGAGCCCCACAGGATGTTGTCCACGCCGATCTCGTAGCGCTGGGCCAGTTCGCGCCGCTTGGTGTTGGTGGCGCAGACGAACACCTGGCGGTCCAGGTACTCGCTGGGCGGGCGCTTCAGCTCGGCGAAGGGCGAGAGCTTCTTGCCGCCGTGCGCGCCGAGGTAGAGCCGGTCCATGAACCACAGCTGGTTCGGCAGCCACCAGCAGCCCGACTCGGCGACGCCGAACTTCAGGCCCGGGTGGCGTTCGAAGACCCCGGACCACAGCAGGAACCACAGCGGCCGGGCCGGCCACCAGGTGACCTCGGAGACGTAGATGCCCAGGTGGTCGCCGTACTCGTGGCGCGGGGCGGCGCCCGAGTGGGTGACGACGGGCATCCCGGTCTCGGCGGCGGCCGCCCACACGGGGTCGTAGCGGCGGTCGTGGTAGGGGGCCTTGTCCACCCACATGGAGGGGATCATCAGGGCGCCGAGCCCGGACTCCTTGGCCCGGTGGATCTCGGCGACGACCTTGTCCGGTTCGGCCGTGACGGGCAGCAGGGCGACGCCGCAGTGCCGTTCGGGGTTGCGGGAGACGAACTCGGCGAGCCAGCGGTTGTGCGCCTGGGCGCCGGCCATGCCGAGTTCGGGGTCCTGGTCGCCGGAGAGCCCCAGGCCCACGCCGAAGGGGGCGGCGGTCTGGCTGTCCACGGCGTCGGCGTCGGGGAAGACGACCTCGGCGGCGACCCCGTCGCCGTCGAGCTCCTTGAGCCGCTGGGCGGAGTCCCAGCCGCCCTTGAGGCCCTCCTCGTGGTCGTGGAACCACTTCTCGGCGAAGGCCTCGTTGCGGATGCCCAGCCGGGTGGCCTCCTCACGGCGGGCGTCGCGCTGGCCGAGGAACTCGTCGAAGGCGCGGTGGAAGCGGGAGTCCAGGTAGGGGCGGTACTGCTCGGTGGGCAGTCCGGCGTGGCAGTCGGAGGAGATGATCAGGTACGGGTCTTCGTACGCGCTCACGGTGTGTCTCTCCTCAGTCGAGGATGAAGCTTTCCAGGTAGGCGGGGTTGGCGCGGTCGAGCATCGACTGCGAACGGGCGCGGATCTGGCGGTCGCTGTGCTCGCTGTCCGGGAGCATCCAGAAGCGGTCGGCGCGGATGCCGTCGACGACGTGCTCGGCGACCTCCTCGACGGGGGTGAAGCGCACCTCGTGCCCGGCCGCCCGCATCGCGGACTCGTACTGGTCGAGGGTGCGGTACGGGGACTTGCGCGGCCGCTCCTTCGCGTAGCGCTCGGGGCGGTTGCGGTGCGACTCCCACAGGCCGGTGCGCAGCATGTGTGGTCCGGGGAAGAGGACGGAGGCGCCGACGGCGGCGCGCTCCGCCTTGAGGTGGGCGTAGAGGGACTCGGTCATGGTGACCACGGCCGCCTTGGTGACGGCGTACACGGAGGCGGTGGGCAGCGGGGCGATGCCGCCGTCGGCGGAGGAGGTGTTGACCACGTGTCCGGGGGCGCCGCCGGCGATCATGCGGGGGACGAAGGCCTGGATACCGTGGAAGACGCCCCAGACGTTGACGGAGAAGGCCCATTTCCAGTCGTTCGGCTCGTGCTCCCACATGCGGCCCTCGGCGCCCGAGCCGACGCCGGCGTTGTTGCAGAGCACGTGGACCGCGCCGAAGGTGTCGTAGGCGGCGTCGGCGAGGGAGACGACGGAGTCGCGGTCGCTGACGTCGACGGTGCGGGCGAGCACCTCGGCGCCCTCCGCCCTCAGCTCGTCGGCGGCCTTGCGCAGGGCGCCCTCCTCGACGTCGGCGAGGACCACCTTGAGGCCTTCGGCGGCGAAGCGACGGGCCATGGCCAGGCCGATGCCGCTCGCGGCGCCGGTGACGACGGCCACCTGTCCGGGTTCGAGCCGCATGTCACGCACTCCCCTCGGGCGGGCCGTCGAATGCCTGTTGCGGGTCGTCGTAGCGCTGGTGGAGGTACGGGAGCAGGGCCTGGGCGCTGACCCGTTCGACGGCGCGGCCCTGCTGGTCGGTGGTCTTCTCGCCGATGGTGAGCTCCACGAGACGGCGTACGGGGAGGTCGGCGACGGGGTCGAACATCGACTCGCGCAGGATCACGTCACCGGTGAGGTGCTCCAGCTTGCGGACTTTCTCGTTGCGGGTGCAGTGCACGAGGACGGGGTCGTCCTCGAAGCCGGAGCCGTCGACCGCCGGCAGGAACTTGAAGTAGAAGTCGGTCTTCTTCGCCGGTGCGGGCACCGGCAGCGCGCGGTCCACCGCCCCGCGCACCTCCACGAAGGCGATGCCGTGCCGGGCGAGGGAGGCGCGGACGACCAGCCCCTCGCGCTCCACGGTGACCTCTCCCAGCTTCTTGGGCTCGCCGAAGACCTCGCGGCCGCCGGTGAGGGCGCGCTCGTGGGTCATCGGCATGACCAGCGGGTACCAGCCCTCGACGCCGCCGTGCCGGGCGGCGACGGCCACCGAGCCGGCGCCGAGCGGGTAGCCGGGCAGGTCGACCTTGCTGATGTTGGCCCGGACGAGGGGCCGTTCGGCGGGCTTGAGCGGCGGCGGCAGGACCGCCGCCACCACGTCCGGGTCGGTCTCCCAGACGGCCACCACTCCGGTGGACCAGATGTCGGGGAGGTTCGAGCTCTTCTCGCGCGACGCGGTGATCTCCGCTTCGGTGCGCGCTCCGTACCGTACGCGTGCCATGTTCCGCACCACCCTTCTGGGGGTCCCCCCGGACGGAGTCCGCGGGGGGGGTCTGTAACACAGTTACACCGCCGCCGATGAAGGGTAAAGAGGGCCGCATACAGTAAAACTGACGATGCGTCGGCCCAGCCGACCCGGGGAGGACGCCGATGGCGAGGAGCCCGCTCACCCGCGAGGCGGTACTGGAGGCCGCCGCCGCGCTGGTCAGGCAGCACGGCCCGGACGCCCTCACCATGCGCAAGCTGGCCGCCGAACTCGGGACGGCGGTCACCTCGATCTACTGGCACGTGGGCAACCGCGAGCAGCTCCTCGACGCCCTCGTCGAACGGACCGTCCGGGACATGGGCGCCATCCGCCCCGCCGGCCGCACCCCCGCCGAGCGCATCGTCTCCGTCGCCCGCAGCATGCGCCGGGAGCTGCGCGAGCGCCCGCACCTGATCGCGATGGTCCACGAACGGGGTCTGACCGACCGGATGTTCCTGCCCGCCCAGCGGGCCCTGGTCGCCGAAGTACGAGCTGCGGGGCTGAGCGGGGCCCGCGCCGCCGACGCCGTGCGCGCCGTCCAGTTCCAGGTGGTGGGCTTCGTCCTGGTCGAGCGCAACCGCGAGCGCTCCCCCGTCCAGTCCCCCGGTGAGGCCGAACTGTGGGACCCGGCCGACGCCCCCGACGACCCGGCCCTGGCCCGCGCCCTGACCCGCCCGGTGGACCCGGAACGACTCTTCGTCCTGTCGGTGCGGACCCTGACGGAAGCCCTGCTCGCGGCCGGATGACCCGACGGCGGATCGGAACTGTCGGTGAGGGCCCGTATCCTCTATGACCATGCTCGACGACCGTACGACCGCAGACACGACGTGGCCGACCGCGTACCCCCAGGGGTACGCGGTCGTCGACGTGGAGACGACCGGGCTCGCTCGCGACGACCGGATAGTCTCCGCGGCCGTCTACCGGCTCGACGCACGCGGCAACGTCGAGGACCACTGGTACAGCCTGGTCAACCCGCGCCGGGACCCGGGCCCGGTCTGGATCCACGGGCTGACGAGCGAGATGCTCGCGGACGCGCCCCTCTTCGAGGACATCGCCGGGGAGTTCGCCGAGCGGCTCGCGGACCGGGTCCTCGTCGCGCACAACGCCATCTTCGACTGGCAGATGATCGCCCGGGAGTACGCGCGGGCCGCGTCGGCCGCGCCGGTCCGCCAGCGCCTGTGCACCATCGCCCTGTCGAAGGAGCTCGACCTCCCGCTGCCCAACCACAAGCTGGAGTCCCTCGCCGCGCACTACGGGGTGGTCCAGCAGCGCGCCCACCACGCCCTCGACGACGCCCGCGTCCTGGCGGAGGCCTTCCGCCCGTCGCTGCACGCGGCCGCGCGCGACGGGGTACGCCTCCCCCTGCTGGAGTGCCGCCCGCTGACGGAGTGGTCGGACTCCCCCGCCACCCCCCGGGTCGGCTACCAGGCCTCGTACGGGGGCAGCTGGCGGGCCTCGCGGAAGCTGGCGCCCTCCCCCTACCCCAACCCGGGGCGGTTCGAGGACGGCAAGCCGCTCAAGCAGGGCATGCGGGTCGCCTTCTCCGGGGACACCTCGGTGGACCGGGAGCTGCTGGAGGACCGGGCGGTGGAGGCCGGGCTGCATGTCGCGACGAGCGTGTCCCGGCTCACCAGCCTCCTCGTCACCAACGACCCCGACTCGGCTACCTCCAAGACGGTCAAGGCCAAAGCCTTCGGCACCCCGGTGGTGGACGAGGCGGCCTTCACCCAGCTGCTGCGGGACGTGGCACCGGCCGAGGAGAAGTAGCAGCGGGCGTTGCTCCGGGCGGGTGCAGGAGCGGCGACTCACCCCGGCGGATCTTGTTCCGGCACTCCGGCCCGCGAACCATGCGGCGCATGGCACGTTGTGAGGTCTGCGGAAACGACTACGGCATGTCCTTCGAGGTGCACGCGCAGGGCGCGGTGCACGTCTTCGACTGCTTCTCCTGCGCCATCCACCGGATGGCGCCGATCTGCGAACACTGCCGGGTCCAGATCATCGGGCAGGGCGTGGAGGTCGAGGGACAGTGGTACTGCGGCGGGCACTGCGCCCGCGCGGAGGGGAAGGTGGGCATCGTCGACCGCGTCTGACCCGTCCCGTTCCTCCCCTTCCACCCCGGAAGGCCACCCGGCCTCCGGGGCCCTTTCCCTTGCGGGTACCGTCATGGGCGTGTACCGCTTCTTGCTGACCCGGCAGTGGGTGTGCCTCACCCTCATCGCCCTCGTCCTCATCCCCGTGATGATCAAGCTGGGGTTCTGGCAGTACCACCGCCATGAGCACCGGGTCGCCCAGAACGAGCTGATCGCGAAGAACCTGTCCGCGAAGCCGGTGCCGGTGACCGAGGTCACCTCGCCCGGCCACACCGTCCCGCGCTCCGACTACTGGCGTGCCGTCACGGCCACCGGTACGTACGACTCCGCGCACGAGGTCGTCGTGCGGATGCGCACCTCGAACGACGACAAGGTCGGCTTCCAGGTCGTGACCCCGCTCGTGCTGGGTGACGGACGGGTGGTGCTGGTCAACCGGGGCTGGGTCCCCGGCGGCGACGACCCGACCGCCTACCCGCCCGTGCCGGCCGCGCCGTCGGGCGAGGTGACGGTCAACGGACGGCTCAAGGCCGACGAGACCAGCGGGGGCAGCGGGATCAAGGACCGCAAGGGCCTGCCCGAACGCCAGGTGATGCTGGTCAACAGCGAGCAGCAGGCCGCCTACCTGGGCAAGCCGGTGCTCGGCGGCTACCTGGAACTCACCTCGCCGCTGCCGCCGAGCGGCGGCCCCGAGGCGGTGGCCGAGCCCGACCACGACTCGATCGGCCCGCACATGGCCTACGCCGTGCAGTGGTGGCTGTTCGCCGCCGCCGTGCCGGTGGGCTGGCTGATCCTGGTACGCCGGGAGCGGCGGGACCTGGAGGCGGCGGCCGGGGCGGCGCAGACCATGTCGCCGGAGCCCGCTTCCGCGTAGGTTGGGCGGCATGGATCTTGGACTGAAGGACCGTGTCTACATCGTCACCGGCGCCACCCGTGGCCTCGGCTTCGCGTCCGCGCGGGAACTGGCCGCGGACGGCGCGAAGGTACTGCTGACCGGACGGGACGAGAAGCGGGCGGCCGCCGCGGCCGCCGAACTGGGGCCGGACGCGGTGGGCCTGGCCGCCGACAACGCCGACGCGGGGGCCGCGGAGCGGCTGGTGGCGGAGGCCAAGGAGCGGTTCGGGCGGCTCGACGGCATCCTCATCAGCGTCGGCGGACCGGCGCCGGGCGGCGCGCTGGACAACACCGACGAGCAGTGGGCGTCGGCGTTCGAGTCGGTGTTCCTGGGCGCGGTGCGGCTGGCCCGGGCGGCGGCCGCGGAGCTGGGCGAGGGCGGGGTCATCGGCTTCGTCCTGTCGGGCTCGGTGCACGAGCCGATCCCCGGCCTGACGATCTCCAACGGCCTGCGGCCGGGGCTGGCGGGCTTCGCGAAGTCCCTGTCGGTGGAGCTGGGGCCGCGCGGGATCCGCGTGATCGGGCTGCTGCCGGCGCGGATCGAGACCGACCGGGTGCGGGAGCTGGACGCGCTGTCCGGGGACGCGGAGGCCGCGCGGGCCGGGCACGAGTCCCGGATCCCGCTGCGGCGGTACGGCACGCCGGAGGAGTTCGGGCGCACGGCGGCGTTCCTCCTCTCGCCGGCGGCCTCGTACCTCACGGGCGTCATGCTCCCCGTCGACGGCGGCTCCCGCCACGGCTTCTGACCCCACGACCCCCGCGCAGCGGCAACGGTCCGCGGACGACGGCGGCGCCCAGCCAAGGGCAGCAGCCCCGCCCGACCCCCGCCGGACGGAGTCCGGCGCAGCGCTGCGAAGCCGGGGAGGCCGCCTGCGGCCGAGCCGCGCGAGCGGCGCGAGCGGCGCGAGCGGCGCGAGCGGCGCGAGCGGCGCGTTGAAAAATGGTCAGTCGGAGAGGCCCGCCAGGTCGCGGAGGCGGCGGGCCTGGGCGGCGCGCTCGGCGACCCGCTGGTCGTCGTACGTGCGCGCCCGCGCACCCCGCAGCAGTGCCTTCGTCTCGATGACGGCATCACGCGGCGGCGCCAGCAGCGCGGTGGTGAGGTCCTGGACGGCCGCGTCCAGCTCGTCGGCCGGGACGACCAGGTTCGCCAGCCCCACCCGCTCGGCCTCCTCCGCGTGCACGAAGCGGCCCGTCGCGCAGATCTCGAGCGCGCGGGCGTAGCCGACCAGATCGGTCAGCGGCTGGGTGCCGGCCAGGTCGGGGACCAGACCCAGGCTGGTCTCGCGCATGGCGAACTGCACGTCGTCCGCGACGACCCGCAGGTCGCACGCGAGTGCGAGCTGGAAGCCGGCGCCGATCGCGTGCCCCTGCACGGCGGCGATGGAGACGACGTCATTGCGCCGCCACCAGGTGAAAGCCTCCTGGTACTCGGCGATCGTGGCGTCGAGCAGTTCGTCGGAACCGCGCGCCAGATCGAGGAAGGACGGCTCGCCCTCGAACCCCTCGGGGGTGAACGCCTGCCGGTCGAGCCCTGCGGAGAAGGACTTGCCCTCGCCGCGCAGCACGACGACCCGGACCGTGCCGGGCAGCGACCGTCCGGCCTCCGCCAACGCCCGCCAGAGCGCGGGGGACTGAGCGTTTCGCTTGGCCGGATTGGTCAGCGTCACCGTGGCGACCGTGTCGTCGATGGTGAGCCGTACGCCATCCTTGTCGAGCAGAGCCATCTGGTGCCTCCGGTGTGCAGTCGTGGCCGGACGCCCGGCCTAAGTGACTGCACAGTAACCACCCAGCCGACCGAGCGGCCGACCGGGGGTCACCGGAAGAACCATGCGTGGAACAGAAACAGAACGGAACGAACGAAACGAAACGGAGCTGTCGGACGGTCCTCGGCACCGCCCCGGCCCGGTTGGGCCAGGGTCAGGCCGCGGCCGCCTTCTTGCCGCGCGTCGCGCCACCGCGACCACGCAGCGTGACTCCGGACTCGCTGAGCATCCGGTGGACGAATCCGTAGGACCGGCCGGTCTCTTCGGCCAGCGCCCGGATACTCGCACCGGAGTCGTACTTCTTCTTCAGGTCTGCCGCGAGCTTGTCGCGCGCGGCGCCGGTCACCCGGCTGCCCTTCTTCAGAGTCTCGGCCACCCGTGCCTCCTCATGGGAAGTGCGCTCTGTGCTTCTCATGATCACCCCTCCCCGGCTTCCTGGCCACCCATTCAGCAAGGTCGGTCCGGCGGCATTTCCCGGTCCATGGACGGCCGAGCAGAACGGAATCTGCTCTTCCGCAGCATGACCTCCATCACATTCCTCCGTCACCGAGAGGAATCACCAGGTCAGGGGCCAGGCGCCGGAAACGGCCGACCCCGGCCGCGGATCCGTGAGGATGCGGCCGGGGTCGCTGTACAGAGGTCGGCGGTACGAGACCGTCTCACTCAGATGATGGATCACGTCTGCGCCGAATGATCCATACGGGACTGGATCAACCCGGCGGGAGGGGATCAGGCGAGGGCGACCAGGTCCCGGTAGTCCGGGCCCCAGAGGTCCTCGACCCCGTCCGGGAGCAGGATGATCCGCTCCGGCTCCAGGGCCTCCACGGCGCCCTCGTCGTGGGTGACGAGGATGACCGCGCCCTTGTACGTGCGCAGCGCGCCGAGGATCTCCTCGCGGCTGGCCGGGTCGAGGTTGTTGGTGGGCTCGTCGAGGAGCAGCACGTTGGCCGAGGAGACGACCAGGGTGGCCAGGGCCAGACGGGTCTTCTCGCCGCCGGAGAGCACGCCCGCGGGCTTGTCCACGTCGTCGCCGGAGAAGAGGAAGGAGCCCAGCGTCTTGCGCACGTCGACCAGGTCGAGGTCGGGGGCGGAGGAGCGCATGTTCTCCAGGACCGTGCGGTCCGGGTCGAGCGTCTCGTGCTCCTGCGCGTAGTAGCCGAGCTTGAGGCCGTGGCCGGGGGTGACCTGGCCGGTGTCGGGCTGCTCGGCGCCCGCCAGCAGGCGCAGCAGGGTGGTCTTGCCGGCGCCGTTGAGGCCGAGGATGACGACCCGGGAGCCCTTGTCGATGGCCAGGTCGACGTCGGTGAAGATCTCCAGGGAGCCGTAGGACTTCGACAGGCCCTCGGCGGTCAGCGGGGTCTTGCCGCAGGGCGCCGGGTCCGGGAAGCGGAGCTTGGCGACCTTGTCGGAGACGCGGACCGCCTCCAGGCCGGAGAGCAGGCGCTCGGCGCGCTTGGCCATGTTCTGGGCGGCGACGGTCTTGGTCGCCTTGGCGCGCATCTTGTCGGCCTGCGAGTTCAGGGCCGCGGCCTTCTTCTCGGCGTTCTGGCGCTCGCGCTTGCGGCGCTTCTCGTCGGCCTCGCGCTGCTGCTGGTAGAGCTTCCAGCCCATGTTGTAGATGTCGATGACCGAGCGGTTGGCGTCGAGGTAGAAGACCTTGTTGACCACGGTCTCGACCAGGTCGACGTCGTGGGAGATCACGACGAAGCCGCCGCGGTAGTTCTTCAGGTAGTCGCGCAGCCAGATGATCGAGTCGGCGTCGAGGTGGTTCGTGGGCTCGTCGAGGAGCAGGGTGTCGGCGTCCGAGAAGAGGATCCGGGCGAGCTCGACGCGGCGGCGCTGGCCGCCGGAGAGGGTGTGCAGCGGCTGGCCGAGGACCCGGTCGGGGAGGCTGAGGGCGGCGGAGATGGTCGCGGCCTCGGACTCGGCGGCGTACCCGCCCTTGGTGAGGAACTCGGTCTCCTGGCGCTCGTACTGGCGCAGGGCCTTCTCGCGGGTGGCGCCGGCGCCGGTGGCGATGCGCTCCTCGTTCATCCGCATCTTCTTGATCAGGACGTCGAGGCCGCGGGCGGAGAGGATCCGGTCGCGGGCCAGGACGTCGAGGTCACCGGTGCGGGGGTCCTGCGGGAGGTAGCCGACCTCGCCCGAACGGGTGATGCTGCCGGCGGCGGGCTGGCCCTCGCCGGCGAGGCACTTGGTGAGGGTGGTCTTGCCGGCTCCGTTGCGGCCGACGAGGCCGATGCGGTCGCCCTTGGCGATGCGGAAGGAAGCGGACTCGATGAGGACGCGGGCGCCGGCGCGCAGCTCGATGCCGGTGGCGGTGATCACGGAAATACTCCAGGGCGGTATGGACGGCGGAAGAGGGGGGCGGGACGCGCGTTCTTCGACGCCGCTAATCCGCGAGGAGATTTGCCATGAAGCCATTCTAACGGGGGTGCGCAACCACTTTTCGGTGCCCGGCCCTCACCCGTTCGGCCCAGGGGTCACGCCGGGCGGGCGGGGCACGTATCAGGATGAAGGGGTTGGCCACGCGTGGAGGGCGGTGCGCATGCAGTTCGACGACGACGCGGATCTGGACACGTCCGAGGTCAAGGACGTACGGAACAGCCGCATCCCGGGCGGGCGGGCCACCATCGGCGGTGGGGTCGTCGGACTGATCGCCCTGGTCCTGGGCCTGCTCTTCGGCGTGGGACCGGACCAGCTGGGGCTGTCGGACGGGAGTCCGCAGCCGGTCTCGACGAGTTCCTCGGCCGCGCAGGTGCAGCAGAGCTGCAAGAAGGGCAGGGACGCCAACACGCGGGAGGACTGCCGGCTCGTGGCCGTGGTGAACAGCACACAGGACTTCTGGCGGCAGGAGTTCCAGCGGCGCGGCGGGAAGTACACCCCGGCATCGACGGTCTTCTTCACCGGTCAGGTGAACACCGCCTGCGGGGCGGCCAGCAAGGCGGTCGGCCCCTTCTACTGCCCGGCCGACCGGCAGGTCTACCTGGACCTGGGCTTCTTCGAGGACCTGCGGACCAAGTTCGGGGCGACCGGCGGCCCCTTCGCCCAGGCGTACGTGATCGCCCACGAGTACGGGCACCACATCCAGAACCTGATGGGGACCCTGGCCCGGGCCCAGAACGGGCAGACGGGCGCGAACAGCAACGCGGTGAAGGTGGAGCTCCAAGCCGACTGCTATGCCGGGGTGTGGGCGCACAACGCGACGCGGACCCCGGACGAGTCCACGGGGCGGCCGCTGATCAAGAGCCTCACGGACGCGGACATCCGGGACGGGCTGAACGCGGCGGCGTCGGTGGGCGACGACCGGATCCAGGAGAGGTTCCAGGGCCGGGTGACCCCGGAGTCCTGGACGCACGGGTCGGCGGAGCAGCGGCAGCAGTGGTTCTACCAGGGCTACCGCACGGGCGACATGGCCCAGTGCAACACCTTCCGCTGAGTGTCAGTGGCGCCTGCCATGCTGTGACGTGGATCACTTGGGTCACCGTCACGAGAGGGAGTGATCGTCATGGCAGGCGTTCCGTCCATCTACCCCGCGCTGCTGTACCGCGACGCGAAGGCAGCGATCCAGCAGCTCACCGAGGCCTTCGGGTTCACCCAGGTCGCGGTCTACGAGGGCGACGACGGTTCGGTGATGCATGCGGAGCTGGCGTACGGCAACGGTGCGGTGATGCTGGGGAGCAAGGGGCGCGGCGGGGTCTTCGACAAGGTCATGGAGAAGGCCGGGCCGTCGGGGGTCTACATCGTCGTCGACGACGTGGACGCCCATCACCGGCGGGCGGCCGAGCACGGCGTGGAGATCCTCATGCCGCCCACCGACCAGGACTACGGCTCACGGGACTACATGGCCCGCGACACCGAGGGCAACCTCTGGAGCTTCGGCACGTACGCCCCCCAACTCTGACCGCCCCGGCCCCTCAGGGGCACGTGGAACCGCGCGACCAGCCAGCCACCCCAGGGGCGCGGGGAACCGCGCGACCAGCCACGCACGGCCCGCAGGCCGCCACCGGCGGATCCACCCACGGCGCGGGGTCCGGCAAAGGCCCGGCCAGGGCTCACGCTCCGCCGGTGTGGACCTGGAAGGCGGCCCGTCGGACCGCCTTGGCCAGGGCCGGGTCGGGGTGGGCGGCGGCCAGCGCGACCAGGACCTGCACGGTGCGCGGGTGTCCGACGGCGCGGACCTCGTCGAGCAGCCGCGGCACGGTGGTGCGGACGGCGGAGTCCAGGTGGCGGGCGAGCAGGTCGGCCTCGCCGTGGTCGGCGATGGCCGCCGCCGTGTCCACCCAGAGCCAGGTCGACTCCTCGGGCGTGAGGACGTCCTGGGCGTCGTCCGGGTCCACCCCGTCGTGCTCGGCGAGCCAGAGCAGGGCGTACGGCCGCAGGGCGGGCTCCCGTACGGCCGCGCGCACCTCGGGTTCGGCGGGGGCGCCGACCACGCGCAGGGCCTCGAAGGCGAGGCCGCGCAGCAGGGCGTCCTCGCCCCGGGCCGCGTGCAGCAGCTCGCTGACGGCGTGGCCGACGGGCCGGGCGGCGAGCCAGGCCTGGTACTCGGCGCGGGCGGGGCCGGGGGTGAGCCGGGCGCAGCCGTGCAGCATGGCGGCGGCGGACTGCTCGATGTTGCCGGCCGGGCTCTGGGCGGCGACGCAGATCTGCTCCAGCTTGACCCAGACGGCCCAGCTGCCGAGGGGGGTCAGGGTGGCCCGTGCGGGGCCGAGGGTGACGGCGTCCACGGCGGCGAGTCCGCCCAGCGCCCAGCGCAGCAGCCGGGCGATCGGCAGGGGGCGCGGCTCCGGCGCCGCTGCCGGGCCGGGGGCCGGCTCCGGGGCCGGCTCCGCGTCGTAGGGGACCTCGCAGCGCTCGTCGCGCAGTTCGGTGACGCGCTGCCCGAGGAGGTCCAGCAGGTCCGGGACGGTCACCGGACCGGCGGACAGCTGGAGCAGGGAGAGCAGCTGCGGCATCGCCTCGACCACTTCGGCGACGGCCGAGGGTGCGATGTCGGCGGGGGCCGGGTGGACGAGGGACCAGGCGTCGAAGAGGGCGACCCAGCCGCGCAGCACGGCGGTGTCGTCCCGGTCCCAGGCCCGCAGCCGCCAGCCGGGGCGGGCCTGCTCGCCGTGCACCTCGACGAGGCCGGAGAGGCGGGCGCGGTCCCAGCCGACCCGGATCTGGCCGTGCGTCAGGTGCAGGTCCGCGGCGGCCCGTTCGACGTCGACGGCGTGCAGGGCGGCCGCGGGCGCGGGGCGGCCCCCCTCGCCGGTGCCGAGGTTCAGTTCGGCCCAGCGGGCCAGCCGTACCGCGTCGGCGAGGGACGCACGGGCGCGGTTCGCCAGGTCTGCCGTGGCGGGGGTGCCCGCCGGGGGCCGGGTGGACGGCCGGGTTCGCCGGTCGGTCACCGCCTTGCGCGCCGTGGCGACGGAGCGCGGGGAGACGAGTCGGAGTCTGGAGTCGCGAGCCAACTGCTCATCAGGCTTTCGGGACGTCACGGAAGCAGTCTCGCCCGTCACTGGCCGAAAGCCCAAACGGAACGGGTCATTTCCACAGGTCATGGGGTGGAGGAACCGGGACAGACCGCCCACCCTGTCCCGTCTGCCACACCGCCTTCACTCCAGCGCCACAAGACACCTCCCGGAACTCCTCTTCCATGGAGCCCCACGGGCTCCCCGCGTGCTCACATGAGCGAGGTGAGGAAGCGGCGCAGCGCCTCCTCGTAGCGGGCCGGGTCGGCGTTCCACATCGCCCCGTGCGCGGCGTCCGGGACGGTGTGCAGGGTGACGAGGTCGGGCCGGGTTGCGGCGAGCCGGCGGGAGGGCTCCCAGGGGGCGAGGGTGTCGTCGGGCCCGTGGAAGATCAGTACGGGCAGGCGGACGGCGCCGGGGTCCGCGAAGGGGGCCCGGTGTCCGGCCCGCAGCCCGGCGCGGCCCTCGGCGGCCCGGACGGCGAGCGGGAGCAGCGGGGCCGGGGTGCGGTGGGCCGCGGCGAGGTTGCGCAGGGTGGTGTGCCAGTCCAGGACGGGCGAGTCGAGCACCAGCCCGGCGATCCGTCCGGCCAGGGCCGAGTTCTCCACGGCCCGCACGGCCATGGCTGCCCCGGTGGACCAGCCGTGCAGGACGATGCGCCTGGCCCCGTAGCGCAGGGCGTAGCGGATGGCGGCGTCCAGGTCCCGCCACTCGGACTCGCCGAGATGGCCGAGGCCGTCCGGGGAGGCGGGGGCGCCCAGGTCGCCCCGGTAGCCGAGGGAGAGCACCGGGAGGCGCAGACGGTGCAGGAAGGGCATGACCACCATCGGGTGCTCCCGGCCGGCGCCGAGCCCGTGGACGGTGATGACCCAGGTCTGGCGGGCGCCGGGCAGGAACCAGGCGGGGAGCGCGCCGAGTTCCCCGGGGACGTCCACGTCGGCGTGCTCCAGGCCGAGGGCGGTGCGCGGGTTGCCCGAGTACACCTGCGGGGTGAGGGTGACGCGGGTGCCGGGGTCGAGGGCGCCGTGGCTGACGCGCAGCAGGCGGCGTACGACGGTGGCGGGGTCGTGCGGGATCCCGTCGAGGACCGGGCCGACGGCCGCGTGGATCCCGGGGGCGGTCAGGCCGTGGACGCCGGGGCGCAGGGAGGCCAGCGAGCGGGTGAGGACCACCCGGTCTCCGTCGGCGGAGTGGACGCTCAGCCGGGGGGCGCCGGGCAGCGGGCGGCCCGGTTCGGACCTGAGGGCGGCGCCGGCGGCGTACCGGCCGGCCAGGGCCGCGGCCGCTCCGGCACCGATCAGGGTCGTCGTGACGGCAGCGGCCGTCGCAGTGGCGGTGCGCACCGCTCCAGTGTCGGGGCGCGCGGGCCCGGTGGCCACCGGAGGGCCCGGCGGGCGGGCGCCGACCGGGCGGAGTGATCTAGCTCTCTTCGGCCGCCGCGGCGGGGGCCGGAACGGGCCCGGGCGGCCCTCCGGCAGGTTCCGTTTACCCGCTCCTGACGTGCATGAATGGCGATAACTACGAAAGAATCGGGACGAAGGGCCTGATGGGAGGCCCGGAAGGGACACCACCCCGCCGGAGTCAGTTCATCTTCCGTTCACCCAGGTTGCCTACGGTCGGCGAGCCACTGACGCCAAACAGAAGCCTGGGTAA
The DNA here is from genome assembly GCF_042893675.1 of Streptomyces sp. NPDC001594. Taxonomy (NCBI): domain Bacteria; kingdom Bacillati; phylum Actinomycetota; class Actinomycetes; order Kitasatosporales; family Streptomycetaceae; genus Streptomyces; species Streptomyces sp. NPDC001594. The sequence continues at coordinate 34,234 of NZ_JBIAVB010000003.1, forward strand.
ATGGAGCACATAACGCTTCTCCTCGGGATCGTGATCATCACCGCTCTCGTGTTCGACTTCACGAACGGTTTCCACGACACGGCCAACGCGATGGCCACCACCATCTCGACCGGCGCCCTCAAGCCCAAGACGGCGGTGGCCATGTCCGCCGTGCTCAACCTCGTCGGCGCGTTCATGTCCGTGGAGGTCGCCAAGACGATCTCCAAGGGTCTCGTCAACGAAGAGGGCATCCAGCCCGAAGTGATCTTCGCCGCGCTCGTCGGCGCGATCCTCTGGAACCTGGTCACCTGGCTGGTCGGACTGCCCTCCAGCTCCTCGCACGCCCTGATGGGCGGCCTGATCGGTGCCGCGGTCGCCTCCGCCGGCCTCGGCGCGGTCAACGGCAGCGTCGTCGTCACCAAGGTGCTCATCCCCGCCGTCGCCGCCCCGATCGTGGCCGGCGTGGCCTCGATGCTGGCCGCCAAGGTCACCTACAAGCTGAACGGCAAGGTCGGCGAGAAGACCTCCGCCAAGGGCTACAAGGCGGGTCAGATCGCCTCGGCCGGTCTCGTCTCCCTCGCGCACGGCACCAACGACGCGCAGAAGACGATGGGCATCATCACCCTGGCCCTGGTCGCCGGTGGCGCCCTCGCCCCCGGCTCGAACCCCCCGGTCTGGGTCATCGTCTCCGCCGGCATGGCGATCGCGATGGGCACCTACCTGGGCGGCTGGCGCATCATCCGCACCCTGGGCAGCGGCCTGACCGACCTCCACCCGCAGCAGGGCTTCGCCGCCCAGACCTCCGCCGCGAGCGTCATCCTGGCCTCCTCCCACCTCGGCTTCTCCCTCTCCACCACCCACGCCTGCTCCGGCGCGGTGATGGGCGCGGGCCTGGGCCGCAAGGGCGGTGTGGTCCGCTGGTCCACCGCCACCCGGATGTTCGTCGCGTGGGGCCTGACCCTGCCGGCCGCCGCCCTGGTCTCCGCGGGCGCCGAGCTGGTCATGCGCACGGGTGACATCGGCGTCGCCGCCGTCGCCCTCTTCCTCGTCGCCTCCTGCGTGGCCATCTGGCTGATCTCGCGCCGCCAGGTCGTCGACCACACCAACGTCAACGGCGCCGACGCCGAAGAGGCCGAGCAGCCCGGCGTGGTCACCACCGCCATCGCCGCCGTGGCCGTCCCCCCGGCCGCCGGCACCACCGCCGCGGTGACCGACGAGGACCTCAAGGCCACCATCCCGGCCGCCACGGCGAGCCCGCAGGCCCCGACGGCTCCGGCCGCCGCGGTCTGATCCCGAGAACGACAGAGGAACCGTCAGCATGAAGATCGACTGGGCAGCACTCGGCTCCGTCTTCGGGGTCAGCCTCTCCGCGACCGTCGCCCTCGTGGCCCTGTTCAGCCTGGGCCTGGTGGGCCTCTCCAAGCACGAGGCCGCCACCGAGCAGGGCGGCACCGCCGCCCTGGCCCGCAGCGGCGCCTACGCCTGCTTCGCGCTCTGCGCCGCGGCCGTGGCCTACGGCATCTACCTGATCGTCGCCTGAGACCCACCCCGTCTCCGCGCGGCGGCACCGCGTACGAAGGCTCCCCCCGGGAATCCCGGGGGGAGTTTTCGCGTACCCGCCGCCCCGGCCGCCCCCGGCCGCCCGCCGGTCGTCCCCCGTCCCACCGCAGGTCAACGGCAAGTTGACGGGCGTTCGCGGAGCGTGGTGGACTGCCCGAGCCAATACGGCGGCATGGAGAGGAAGTCCGGTGCGAATCCGGCGCGGTCCCGCCACTGTCACCGGGGAACGCACGCGGCGCGTGCGCCCCGGGAGCCAGGAACTCTCGCCGCCGGACACGTCGAACCAGGGCGCGGACCCTGAGTGAGGACATACCTGCCACCATGCGTGCCGACCGCGTCTTCGCGTACGGCGTCACGGCGGGCCTGATCGGCGACCGGATCCTCGGGGATCCGCGCCGCGGGCACCCCGTGGCCGCCTTCGGACGAGCCGCCGCCGCCGTGGAGCGCGCCCTGTGGCGCGACGACCGCGCCCGGGGCGTCCTGCACACCCTCGTATGCGCCGGCGCGGCCGCCGCCGTCGGAGCGCTGGGCGCACGCGCCGTGCGCTCCCGGCCCGCGGCCGCCCGGATCGCCCTGACCGCCACCGCCACCTGGGCCGTCGTCGGCGGCACCAGCCTCGGCCGGGAGGCCCGCGCCATCGGCGGGGCACTCGCCGCCGGGGACGCCGAAGTGGCCCGCGAACGCCTCCCCCACCTGTGCGGGCGCGACCCCCAGGCCCTGGACGAGCAGCAGATGGCCCGGGCCGTCGTGGAGTCCGTCGCGGAGAACACCTCCGACGCGGTCGTCGGGGCCCTGGTGTGGGGGGCCGTCGCCGGGGTGCCCGGGCTGCTGGCCTTCCGTGCCGTGAACACCCTGGACGCGATGGTCGGGCACAAGTCGCCCCGCCACCTGCGCTACGGCTGGGCCTCCGCCCGGCTGGACGACCTCGCCGGCTGGCCCGGGGCCCGGCTGACGGCCCTCGCCGCCGTGGCCGCCGGGCCCGACCGGCGCGGAGCGCTGCGGGCCTGGCGCGCGGACGCCGCCGCCCACCCCAGCCCCAACGCCGGCCCGGTCGAGGCCTCCTTCGCCGGGGCGCTCGGCGTCCGGCTGGGCGGCACCCTCTCCTACGCGGGACGGGTCGAGCACCGGGCCGTGCTCAACGGGGAGAGCGGGCGGCCCGTGGAGGTCGCGGACATCGAACGGGCGGTACGGCTGTCGCGGCGGGTGACCTGGCTGGCGCTGGGCGCCTGCGTGGCGGTCCGCTGTGCCGTGGCGGCGGCGAGGACGAGGAGGGGACGGGCATGAGCGGCGGTACGAGGCGCGGCGGGGGTCTGCTGGTCGCGGGGACGACGTCCGACGCGGGCAAGAGCGTGGTCACGGCGGGCATCTGCCGATGGCTGGCCCGCCAGGGCGTGAAGGTGGCCCCGTTCAAGGCGCAGAACATGTCGCTGAACTCCTTCGTGACCCGCGAGGGCGCCGAGATCGGCCGGGCCCAGGCGATGCAGGCGCAGGCCGCGCGGGTGGAGCCGACGGCGCTGATGAACCCGGTCCTGCTCAAGCCCGGCAGTGACCGCAGCAGCCAGGTGGTGCTGCTGGGCAAGCCGGTGGGCGAGATGAGCGCCCGCGGCTACCACGGCGGGCGGCAGGAGCAGCTCCTCGGGATCGTCACGGACTGCCTGGAGCAGCTGCGGGGCACGTATGACGCCGTGATCTGCGAGGGGGCGGGCAGTCCGGCCGAGATCAACCTGCGCCGGACCGACATCGTGAACATGGGCATCGCGCGGGCCGCGCGGTTCCCGGTGGTCGTCGTCGGCGACATCGACCGGGGTGGCGTCTTCGCCTCGTTCTTCGGGACGACGGCCCTGCTGTCGCCGGAGGACCAGTCGCTGATCGCCGGGTACATGGTCAACAAGTTCCGCGGCGACGTGTCCCTGCTGGAGCCGGGCATGGAGATGCTCCGCTCCCTCACCGGCCGGGGCACGTACGGCGTCCTCCCCTTCCGGCACGGGCTGGGCATCGACGAGGAGGACGGGCTGCGGGTCTCGCTGCGCGGCGCGGTCCGCGAGTCGGTCGTCGCCCCGCCGGTCGGGGAGGACGTGCTGCGGGTCGCGGTCTGCGCGGTGCCGCTGATGTCGAACTTCACCGACGTCGACGCGCTCGCGGCGGAACCGGGCGTGGTCGTGCGGTTCGTGGACCGGGCCGAGGAACTGGCCGACGCGGACCTGGTCGTCGTACCGGGTACGCGCGGCACGGTGAAGGCGCTGGAGTGGCTGCGGGAGCGGGGACTGGCCGACGCGCTGGCCCGGCGCGCCGCCGAGGGCCGCCCGGTGCTGGGCATCTGCGGCGGGTTCCAGGCGCTGGGCGAGCACATCGAGGACGAGGTCGAGTCGAAGGCCGGCTCGGTCGCGGGGCTGGGGCTGCTGCCGGTGCGGGTCCGCTTCGCGGTGGAGAAGACCCTGGCGCGGCCGGTCGGCACGGCGCTGGGCGAGGAGGTGTCCGGCTACGAGATCCACCATGGCGTGGCCGAAGTCCTGGGCGGGGAGCCGTTCCTGGACGGGTGCCGGGTGGGGTCGGTGTGGGGCACGCACTGGCACGGCTCGCTGGAGTCGGACGGCTTCCGCCGGGCGTTCCTCCGCGAGGTGGCCACCGCCGCGGGCCGCCGCTTCGTCCCGGCCCCGTCCACCTCCTTCTCCGCCCTGCGGGAGGCACAGCTCGACCTGCTGGGCGACCTGATCGAGGAACACGCCGACACGCGTGCGCTGCTTCAGCTGATCGAGTCCGGTGCCCCGGCGGGCCTCCCGTTCCTCCCCCCGGGCGCCCCGTGAGTGCGGCGGCCCTGCGGGGCTGCTCCCCGCGCACCATCCAGCCCCGCCGGCGTTTGAGGCGCGGGGGTCCGGGGGCGGAGCCCCCGGGATACGGAGAAAGGGCGGGGCGGGGAGCGGCTCCGCGCAGCGGCACCTCCGCCCCCGGCCACCGCACCACCACCCCCGATAGCCCGCGCAAGCACACCCGCACAGGAGGAGTGAGCAACCCATGAGCACCCCCTACCCGTTCACCGCAGTGGTCGGCCAGTCCGACCTGCGGCTGGCGCTCCTGCTCAACGCCGTGAGCCCGGCGGTCGGCGGTGTGCTCGTGCGCGGTGAGAAGGGCACCGCCAAGTCCACCGCCGTCCGCGCCCTGTCCGCCCTGCTCCCCCACGTGGACGTCGTCCCCGGCTGCCGGTTCTCCTGCGCGCCCGCCGCGCCCGACCCGGCCTGCCCCGACGGCCCGCACGAGAGCGGCCCCGGCACCGACCGCCCCGCGCGAATGGTCGAACTGCCCGTCGGCGCCTCCGAGGACCGCCTCGTCGGCGCCCTCGACATCGAACGCGCCCTCGCCGAGGGCGTGAAGGCCTTCGAGCCGGGCCTGCTCGCCGACGCGCACCGCGGGATCCTCTACGTGGACGAGGTCAACCTCCTCCACGACCACCTCATCGACCTCCTCCTCGACGCGGCCGCGATGGGCGCCTCGTACGTGGAGCGCGAGGGCGTCTCCGTGCGGCACGCCGCCCGCTTCCTCCTCGTCGGCACCATGAACCCCGAGGAGGGCGAGCTGCGCCCGCAGCTCCTCGACCGGTTCGGGCTGACCGTCGAGGTCGCGGCCTCCCGGGAGCCCGCGCAGCGCGTCGAGGTGGTGCGCCGCCGCCTCGCGTACGAGGACGACCCCGCCGGCTTCGCCGCCCGCTGGGCCGGGGACGAGAGCGAGGTGCGCGCCCGGGTGGTGGCGGCGCGGGCGCTGCTCCCGCAGGTGGCGCTCGGGGACACCGCGCTGCTCCAGATCGCCGCCACCTGCGCCGGCTTCGAGGTCGACGGCATGCGCGCCGACATCGTGATGGCCCGTACGGCGACAGCCCTGGCCGCCTGGGCCGGACGGACCTCCGTCCTCAAGGAGGACGTCCGGCAGGCGGCGTTGCTGGCGCTGCCGCACCGCCGACGCCGCAACCCGTTCGACGCCCCCGGCCTGGACGAGGACAAGCTGGACGAGATCCTCGACGGCTTCCCCGACGAGGAGCCGGAGCCCGACCCGGAGCCGGACGGCCCGGACGGCCCCGACGGCAACGGCGGAGGCCCCGACGGCAACGGCGGAGGCGACGGCGGCAACGGCGGAGGCGACGGCGGGGTGCCCCCGCAGAGCGGCGGTCCCGAGACGGGGCACGCGCCCGACGCCCCGGAGCCGCAGGAGGCACCCGAGGCCCAGCCCTCCGCCCCCCGGGGCGGGACGGGCGGGGCCGAACAGGCCGCCGTGGCGGCCGCCGAGCCGTTCCGCACCAAGATGCTCAGCGTGCCCGGCCTCGGCGAGGGCGCGGCCGGGCGGCGCTCGCGGGCCCGTACCGCGCACGGCCGCACCACCGGCGCCCAGCGCCCCCGCGGCCAGCTGACGAAGCTGCACCTGGCGGCCACCGTGCACGCCGCCGCCCCGCACCAGAAGGCGCGCGGCCGCTCCGGCCCCGGCCTCGTCGTGCGCAAGGACGACCTGCGCCAGGCGACCCGGGAGGGCCGCGAGGGCAACCTCGTGCTGTTCTGCGTCGACGCCTCCGGCTCGATGGCCGCCCGGCAGCGGATGAGCGCGGTCAAGGGCGCGGTGCTCTCCCTGCTGTTGGACGCCTACCAGCGCCGGGACAAGGTCGGCCTGATCACCTTCCGCGGGGCGGGCGCCGAACTGGCGCTGCCGCCCACCTCCTCGGTGGACGCGGCCGCCGCCCGCCTGGAGAAGCTGCCGACCGGCGGCCGCACGCCGCTCGGCCCGGGCCTGCTCAAGGCCCACGAGGTGCTGCGCATCGAGCGGCTGCGGGACCCCTCCCGGCGCCCGCTGCTGGTGGTCGTCACCGACGGGCGGGCCACCTCGGCCGGGGCCGTGGGCGGCGATCCGCGCGAGCTGTCGGGGCGCAGCGCCCGGCTGCTGGCCGCCGAGGGCGTCGCCTCGGTGGTCGTGGACTGCGAGTCCGGGCCGGTGCGGCTGGGGCTCGCCGGGGCGCTGGCCGCCGATCTGGGCGCGCCCGCCGTGTCCCTCGACGGGCTGCGGGCCGACTCGCTGGCCGGGCTCGTCAAGAACGTACGTACCGCAGTGACCCACACTGCGTCCCCCAACAGCGTCTCCAGGAGGGCCGCCTAATGCCGCAGGGACAGCCGACCGTCGTTCCCGACGACGGGCTCACGACGCGCCAGCGCCGCAACCGTCCGCTCGTCTTCGTCCACACCGGACCGGGCAAGGGCAAGTCGACGGCCGCGTTCGGCCTGGCGCTGCGCGCGTGGAACCAGGGTTGGCCGATCGGGGTGTTCCAGTTCGTCAAGTCGGCGAAGTGGAAGGTCGGCGAGGAGAACGCGCTGAAGGTGCTGGGCGCCTCCGGTGAGGGCGGCTCCGTCGTCTGGCACAAGATGGGCGAGGGCTGGTCCTGGGTGCAGCGCGACGCGCAGCTCGACAACGAGCAGGCGGCCAAGGAGGGCTGGGAGCAGGTCAAGCGCGACCTCGCGGCCGAGACGCACAAGCTGTACGTGCTGGACGAGTTCGCGTACCCGATGCACTGGGGCTGGATCGACGTGGACGAGGTGATCGAGGTGCTCCGCAACCGGCCCGGTACCCAGCACGTGGTCATCACCGGCCGCAACGCCCCCGAGAAGCTGCTGGCGTTCGCGGACCTGGTCACCGAGATGACCAAGGTCAAGCACCCGATGGACGCCGGCCAGAAGGGCCAGAAGGGCATCGAGTGGTGACCTCGTCCACTGTGCCGCGGCTGGTCGTCGCCGCGCCGTCCTCCGGCAGCGGCAAGACCACCGTGGCGACGGGCCTGATGGCGGCGTTCGCGGAGCGCGGCCTGGCCGTGTCCCCGCACAAGGCCGGGCCCGACTACATCGACCCCGGCTACCACGCGCTGGCCACGGGCCGGCCCGGGCGCAACCTCGACGCGTTCATGTGCGGGCCGGAGCTGGTGGCCCCGCTGTTCGCGCACGGCGCCGCCGGCTGCGACCTCGCGGTGGTCGAGGGCGTGATGGGGCTCTACGACGGGGCCGCGGGGCGGGGCGAGCTGGCGTCGACGGCGCAGGTGGCGAAGTTGCTGCGGGCGCCGGTGGTGCTGGTGGTCGACGCCTCCTCGCAGTCCCGCTCGGTGGCGGCGCTGGTACACGGCTTCGCCTCGTTCGACCCCCAGGTGCGGTTGGGCGGGGTGATCCTGAACAAGGTCGGCTCCGACCGGCACGAGGCGATGCTCCGGGAGGCCCTGGAGGAGGCCGGGATGCCGGTCCTCGGCGTCCTGCGGCGGGCTCCGCAGGTGGCGACCCCGTCCCGGCACCTGGGCCTGGTCCCGGTGGCGGAGCGGCGGGCCGACGCGCTGGCGGCGGTGGCGGCCCTGGCGGACCAGGTCCGCGCGGGCTGCGACCTGGACGCCCTGCTGGCCCTGGCGCGCACGGCCCCGCCGCTGGCGTGCGAGGCGTGGTCGCCGCAGGCCGCTGCCTCCGCCCCGCCGGCGACGGGGGCGCGGAGTCCGGGGCGGAGCCCCCTCGTCGCCGTGGCGGGCGGCCCCGCGTTCACCTTCTCCTACGCCGAGCACGCGGAGCTGCTGCGTGCCGCCGGCGCGGAGGTGGTCACGTTCGACCCGCTGAACGACGAGGCGCTGCCCGCCGGCACGAGCGGGCTCGTGATAGGCGGCGGCTTCCCCGAGGTGTACGCCCCGGAGCTGTCGGCGAACGAGCCGCTGCGCGCGGCCGTCGCCGCCTTCGCCGCGGCCGGCGGGCCGGTCGCGGCGGAGTGCGCCGGGCTGCTGTACCTGGCGCGGTCCCTGGACGGGAAGCCCATGTGCGGGGTGCTCGACGCCGACGCCCGGATGTCGGAGCGGCTCACGCTCGGCTACCGGGAGGCGGTGGCGGTGTCGGACAGCCCCCTCGCGGCGGCCGGCACCCGGCTGCGGGGGCACGAGTTCCACCGGACGGTGGTCGAGCCGGGTTCCGGGGCCGCTCCGGCCTGGGGGTTCACGCATCCCGAGCGCCGTGTCGAGGGCTTCGTCCAGGGGAACGTGCACGCCAGCTACCTGCACACGCACTGGGCGGCACAGCCCTCCGTGGCCTCCCGGTTCGCCGCGGCCGCGGCGGACTTCGCGGCGGCCGCAGCGGCCCGCCCGTGATGGCGGAGGGCCCCGTCCGCTCAGTCGGCGAGGCCGACCACGAGCCAGATGCCGGCCACCCCGCCCACCGTGCACATCAGCGTGGACAGGGCGGGGTGCTCGTGGTGCGCCTCGGGCAGGATCTCGGCGGCCGCCAGGTACAGCAGTGCCCCGCCGAAGAAGCCGAGGTACGCCCCGAGCGGTTCCTCCGGGAGGGTGAACAGCGCGGTGGACGCGGCGCCCACGACGGGTGCCGCGGCGTCCGCGAAGAGCATCATCAGCGCCTTGCGGCGGGCGTTCCCGTAGAGCGTGGTGAGGGTGTAGGTGTTGAACCCGTCGGCGAAGTCGTGGGTGACGACGGCCAGGGCGACGGCCACGCCCATCCCGCCGCCGACCTGGAAGGCGACGCCGAGGGCCACGCCGTCGGCGAGGCTGTGGCCGACCATGGCCGCGGCGGCGGTGAGCCCGACCTGCGGCGCGCGGCCGCCGTGCTCGTGCCCGTGACCTGCGCCGTTGCTCCCGCCGTGCGCGGCCTGCCGCACGGCGAGCAGGCGTTCCACCAGGTGGGCGACGAGGAACCCGGCGACGAACAGCAGCAGGGCGAGCGGGACCCCGAAGACGTCCCGGCCCGCGGCGTGCAGCGCCTCCGGGAGCAGGTCCAGGCCCACCACGCCGAGCATCAGCCCGCCGGCCAGGCCGAGGACCAGGTGGCGCCGGTCGGTGACGCGTTGCGCCGTCCAGCCGCCCGCCAGCGTCATCAGGAACGCGCCCAGAGCCACGATCACCGCCATGTGCCCCTGGATACCGACTGGCGGCGCCGCGCGCACTTCCGCCGCGCGGGTGGCGGACGCCACCGTGATGACGACAGACGACAGACGACGGACACCAGTACGGAGGGAGGACCCCGGTGGGCGAGTACGTGACGCGGCTGGTGGTCGGGGTGGGCGGACGCGCGGGGGTTTCCGTGGCGGAGGTCTGCGCGCTGGTCGAGGAGACCCTGCGCGGGGCCGGACTGTCCGCCGGGGCGGTGACGGCGCTGGCCACGGTGGACTCGAAGACCCTGGAGCCCGGGATCGCGGGTGCGGCGGAACGTTTCGGCGTGCCGTTGGTGGGCTATCCCGCCGAGGAGCTCGCGCGGATCCCCGTCCCGCACCCCTCGCCGGCCGTGCGCGAGGCGGCGGGGACCGCCTCGGTGGCGGAGGCGGCGGCGCTGGCGGGCGGCGGGGAGCTGCTCGTGCCCAAGCGGCGTTCGGTGGCGGCGACCTGCGCGGTGGCCACCGTCGAGGAGCACGACCTGCGCCACCACGGGGACGCGGAGGTGGCCGACGCGGGCGACGGGCTCGTGGACCTCGCGGTGAACGTGCGCTCGGACACACCGCCGGAGTGGCTCAAGCAGCGGATCGCGGCCTCCCTGGGGGACCTCGCGGCCTACCCGGACGGCCGTGCGGCCCGGGCGGCGGTGGCGCGGCGGCACGGGCTGCCGGTCGAGCGGGTCCTGCTGACGGCGGGGGCGGCGGAGGCGTTCGTGCTGATCGCGCGGGCGCTGGACGCGGAGCGGCCGGTGGTGGTGCACCCGCAGTTCACCGAGCCGGAGGCGGCCCTGCGGGACGCCGGGCACCGGGTGGAGCGGGTGCTGCTGCGGCCCGAGGACGGGTTCCGGCTGGACCCGGCGGCGGTGCCGGAGGAGGCGGACCTGGTGGTGGTGGGCAACCCCACCAACCCGACGTCGGTCCTGCACCCGGCGGCGACGCTGGCCGCGCTGGCCCGGCCCGGGCGGACCCTGGTGGTGGACGAGGCCTTCATGGACGCCGTCCCGGGCGAACGGGAGGCGCTGGCCGGACGGATGGACGTGCCGGGGCTGGTGGTGCTGCGGAGCCTGACGAAGACGTGGGGGCTGGCGGGGCTGCGGATCGGCTACGTGCTGGCGGAGCCCGAGGTGATCGCGAAACTGGCGGCGGCGCAGCCGCTGTGGCCGGTGTCGACGCCGGCGCTGGTGGCGGCGGAGGCGTGTGTGGCGCCGGAGGCGCTGGAGGAGGCGGAGGCGGCGGCCCGGCGGATCGCGGTGGACCGGGCGCACCTGCTGGCGGGGCTGGCCGAGTTCGAGGAGGTCACCGTCTGCGGGGTGGCCGAGGGGCCGTTCGTCCTGGTCCGCGTCCCCGGCGCGGCGGAGGTCCGCACCCGGCTGCGGGCGCTGGGCTTCGCGGTGCGGCGGGGCGACACGTTCCCGGGGCTGGACGACTCATGGCTACGGCTGGCCGTCCGCGACCGGGCCACGACGGGCCGCCTCCTCCAGGCCCTGGACCACGCCCTGGCGCTGTCCGCGCGGTGAGGTGACCCTGCGGGGGGGGCGGGGCGGCACGGGACAGCGCACCGGTGCGGGGTGTTCGGGCCGCCCCGCCGCCGGGGTTACGAGCTGCGGCCGCGACGGGTCAGGACGAGGGCGCCCGCGCCGGTGCCGAGCAGGAGCAGGGCGCCGCCCGCGACCCACGGGGTGACCGAAGCGGCGCCGGTCTCGGCGAGGTTGCCCTGGGTGGAGCCCGCCAGGGCGGTCTGGGGTTTGACGTCCGGCTTGGCGTCGGGCGTGGCGGCGGGGGGCGCGGCCGTCTTCGGGGACGCGCAGTGCGCCTCGGCCAGGACCACCTCGCCGTCGACCTGGGCCACGTTGAGGTTCAGCGGGTTCACCGACACCTTGAGGCGGAGCGCGGCCGCCGCGGCGGTGGTGGAGGTGGTCTGCGTGCCGGACAGCTCCAGGGAGACCGAGCCCACGCCCGGGACCTCGACCTTGGTGGGGCCGCCGGGGGTCAGGGTGACCTTCTTGCCGAGGGCGGTGACGGTGCCCAGGACGTTGCTGGTGGCGACCGGCTTGCGGCCGGCTTCGCAGTCGGCCTCGGAGGTGACCTTCTCGACCTCGATGAGGGACAGCGCGGGCAGGCCCGGGACGTGGACGCGGGCGTGGGCGAGGTTCGCCTCGGCGCGGGCGCCGGTCTCGTCGGCGGTGGCCTTGGCGGTGGCGACGTCCGCCTTGAGGACGTTCACCGGCTGCCCCTGCTCGGCTCCGTCGAGGGTCACCGTGAGGGCCGTCTTCTCGGCCGCGGCGGGGGCGGTGACCTCGTTGAGGGTGGCCTTCAGGGGGAGGTGCACGGCCTTGTTGAGGAGGCCCACGTCCAGTCCGGTGCGCAGGACGACGGCTCCGGAGGTGCCCTGGCCGGCGCCGCTGCCGCCGTCCGTGGCGAGGGCGGGCGGCGCGGCGATCAGGGCTACCGCCCCCGTGGCGAGCAGAACGGCCGCGGGCATGCGGAAGGTGTTGCTGTTCAAGATGGTGGAACCCCCGGGGAGATGGGTGCCGTGGCGGCGCCAATGGGGGACATCGCGCGCGCCGACGGCTTCGACGCCCCGAAGTCTTTACGCACTGTGGGTGAACGGGCAGCCACCTGGCGTGAGTTCACCCCAACGGGTGGTTTCCATGCGCGTATTCGATTTGTGGCGCCTCATACGGCACACGAGTTCCCCGCCGTCCCGCCCCGGCCGGTGGAACCGCCGGTTTTCAGACAGTGATAACGACAGCGGGGGCCGCCGCGTTACGACGCGTCAACCCCGCACCGCCGCGGCGCCGTTGCGGCTCAGGCGCGGACCGTCCCGTTCACGACGACGCGCTCCGGCCGGGCCAGCACGCGTACGTCCTCGCGCGGGTCGGAGCCGTAGACCACCAGGTCGGCGGGGGCGCCCTCGGCCAGCCCGGGCCTGCCGAGCCACTCGCGGGCCGCCCAGGCCGTCGCCGAGAGGGCGTCGAGCGCCGGGATCCCGGCCTTGACGAGCTCCTGCACCTCGGCGGCGACCAGGCCGTGCGGCAGGGAGCCGCCCGCGTCGGTGCCGACGTACACCCCGATGCCCGCGTCCCAGGCCGCGCGCACGGTGTCGTAGCGCCGCTCGTGGAGCCTGCGCATGTGCGCCGACCAGCGGGGGAACTTGGCCTCGCCGCCCGCCGCCAGCTTCGGGAAGGTGGCGATGTTGACGAGGGTGGGGACGATCGCGACACCGCGCTCGGCGAAGAGGGGGATGGTGTCCTCCGTCAGGCCGGTGGCGTGCTCGATGCAGTCGATGCCCGCCTCGACCAGGTCGCGCAGCGAGTCCTCCGCGAAGCAGTGCGCGGTGACCCGGGCGCCCAGCCGGTGGGCCTCGGCGATGGCCGCCTCGACCTCGGGGCGCGGCCAGCAGGCCGTCAGGTCCCCGGCGTCGCGGTCGATCCAGTCGCCCACCAGCTTGACCCAGCCGTCGCCGCGCCGGGCCTCCCGGGCCACGTACTCGACGAGCTGCGGCGGCTCGATCTCGTGCGCGTAGTTGCGGATGTAGCGGCGGGTGCGGGCGATGTGCCGGCCTGCCCGGACGACCTTGGGGAGGTCCTCGCGGTCGTCGATCCAGCGGGTGTCGGAGGGGGAGCCCGCGTCACGGATGAGGAGGGTGCCGGCGTCCCGGTCGGTGAGGGCCTGCTGTTCGGCCGTCGCGGCGTCGACCGGGCCGTGGGCGTCGAGGCCGACGTGGCAGTGCGCGTCGACCAGGCCGGGCAGGACCCAGCCGGTGACGGTGGTGACCTCGCGGGCGGCGGCCGGCCGCTCGTAGGTGACCCGTCCGCCGACCACCCAGAGCTCGTCGTGGACCTCGTGGGGCCCGGCGAGCACGCGTCCCTTCACATGGAGCACACCGCTGTGATCACTCATGTCCGCACTGTACGTGCGCGCTGGGTAGGCTCGGCCGGTGACCCCGGACGAAGAGAGCACCGCCGTGACCCACCCCCTGCTGGACCTTCCGCCGATGACCGCCGAGCGCTTCGCCGCCGTCGAGCGGGGCGTCGCGCGGCTGCTGGACACCCGGCACGACGTGGTGATCACCCAGGGCGAGGCGCTGCTGCCGCTGGAGGGCTGCATCCGCTCGGGGGCGCGGCCGGGTTCGACCGCGCTGAACGTCGTCACCGGCCCGTACGGGACCACGTTCGGCAACTGGCTGCGCGACGCCGGGGCGAAGGTCGTGGACCTGGCGGTGCCGTTCGACACGGCGGTGAGCGGGGAGCAGGTGGCCCGCGCGCTGGCGGAGCACCCGGAGATCGACTTCGTCTCGCTGGTGCACGCCGAGGCGGCCACCGGGAACACCAACCCGGTCGCGGAGATCGGCGAGGCCGTACGGGCGCACGGGGCGCTGTTCATGCTGGACGCGGTGGCCTCGGTGGGCGCCGAGCCGCTGCTGCCGGACGCGTGGGGCGTGGACCTGTGCGTGATCGGCGGGCAGAAGGCGATGGGCGGCCCGGCGGGGGTCTCGGCGGTGTCGGTGAGCGAGCGGGCGTGGGAGCGGTTCGCGGCCAACCCGGCCGCGCCCCGGCGCTCGTACCTCTCCCTGCTGGACTGGAAGGAGCGCTGGATCGACGGGGGCCGCAAGACGCTGCTGCACGCCCCGGCGCAGCTGGAGATGCTGGCGCTGGAGGCCTGCCTGGACCGGATCGCGGCGGAGGGGCTGGAGGGCGTCCTCGGTCGGCACGCGGCGGCCGCGCGGGCCACCCGCGCGGGCGCGGCCGCGCTCGGCCTGGCTCCGTGGGTGGGGGACCCGGCGCAGGCGGCCCCGGTGGCGACGACGCTGCGGGTGCCGGACGCCGCGCGGGTGGTGGCCGGGGCCCTGGCCGCGGACCCGTCGGTTCCACTGGCGGCGGGCGGTGGGGCGCTGGCGCAGGAGATGGTACGGGTCAACCACTACGGCCCGGCGGCCTCGCCCGAGGCGGTCGTGGCGTCGCTGCGCGCCCTGGCGTCGGCCCTGTCGGTGGCGCCGGAGGCGGCCGTGGAGGCGGCGTCGGCGGCCTGGTAGGGAGCCCTACCTCCACCCGCCCCGGCCCGGCGGTGGCGTCAGCCGGGCAGGGCGTTCAGTAGGCGGTCCACGTCCGCCTCGGTGTTGTAGAGGTGGAACGAGGCCCGCAGGGCTCCGTCGCGGGCGGAGGTGCGGATCCCCGCCGCTTCGAGGGCGGGCTGCCGGTGGGCCAGGCCCGGGACGGAGACGATCGCGGAGTCGCCGGGCACCGGCCGGCGGGCGAGGCCGGTGCGGTAGCGGGCGGCGAGGGCGGTGTCGTGGGCGTGGACGGCGTCGACGCCGACCCGCTCCAGCAGGGCCAGGGACGCCTCGGCGGCGTAGTACGGGAGGAAGGCCGCCGACTCGTCGAAGCGGCGGGCGTCGGCGGCCAGCCGCCGCATCGGGCCGTACACGGCGTCCCATTTGGACTCGGCCGCCACCCAGCCGGCGTGCAGCGGCGTCAGCCCGGACTGGGCCTCCCGCGAGACCGTCAGGTAGGAGGCGCCGCGGCCGCCGAGCAGCCACTTGTAGCCGCCCGTGACGGTGTAGTCGTACGGCGAGGCGTCGAAGGGCAGCCACCCGGCGGCCTGGGTGGCGTCCACGAGCATCCGCGCCCCGTGCGCGGCGGTCGCCGCGCGGACGGCGGCGAGGTCCGCCGTCCGGCCGTCGGCGGACTGCACGGCGGACAGCGCGACCAGGGCGGTGTCCGGGCGGACGGCTCCGGCGAGGGAGTCCAGCGGGGCGAAGCGGACGTCGAGGTCACCGCGGAGCACGAACGGGTTGACGACGGAGGCGAATTCCCGCTCGGGCAAGAGGACTTCGGCTCGGGCGGGCAGGGAGGCCGCGATCAAACCCACGTGAGTGGCGACGGTCGATCCGACGGCCACGCGGCCCGGGTCGACCGAGACCAGTGCGGCGAAGGAGGACCGCACCCGCTCGACGACGCCGAAGTCCCCCGCCCCGGCGGGCAGTCCGGCTCCGGCCGCCTCGGCAAGCTCCCGTACCGCGGCGACGGCGGAGCGCGGGAGCACCCCGGCGCCGGCGGTGTCGAGGTAGGTGGTGGAGTGGGCGAACGCGGAGAGCGGGAGTTCCATGCGTCCACTCTGCGCGAGCCCTAACTCAAAGTCCATTGCCGAATTTTCCATGCGCCCCCAAAGCAAGCCTTATGGACGGGGCGCCCGGTCCGGGAGGTACGCGGGCACCCCGGGTGCGGGGGCGGCGGGTCAGGCCTGGGGCACGGCGCAGGAGCCGTCCGGCTCGCAGGCCTCGGCGCCGGCGGCCGGCTCGGGCAGCTCGCGCCCGGCCCAGGCCTGTTCCAGGGCCTGGGTGAACACCTCGGCGGGCTGGCCGCCGGAGATCCCGTAGCGGCGGTCGAGGACGAAGAACGGGACGGCGTTGGCGCCCAGTTCGGCCGCCTCGCGCTCGTCCGCGCGGACCTCGTCGGCATAGGCGGAGTCGTCGGCGAGGACCGCGCGGGCCTCCGCCTCGTCCAGCCCGGCCTCCACCGCGAGGGCGAGCAGCACCTCCGCGTCGAACACCGACCGCTGCTCGGCGAAGTTCGCGCGGAAGGCGAGGTCGAGGAGCTCCACCTGACGGCCGCGGGCGGCGGCCAGGTGGAGGAGGCGGTGGATGTCGAAGGTGTTGCCGTGGTCGCGGCCGTCGGTGCGGTACTCCAGCCCCTCGGCGCGGGCGCTCGCGGCGACGTGCTCCTCCATGCCGCGGGCTTCCTCAAGGGTGCGGCCGTACTTGCGGGCGAGCATCTCCAGGACGGGGGCGGTGACGCCCTTGGCGCCGTGCGGGTCGAGCTCGAACGAGCGGTAGACGACCTCCACCTCGTCGCGGTGCGCGAACTCGGCCAGGCCCTTGGTGAAGCGGGCCTTGCCGATGTAGCACCAGGGGCAGGCGATGTCGCTCCAGATCTCGACGCGCATGATCCTTCTTCTCTCCGGATTCCGGGTGGGGGTTGGTTAGCGGTTCAACCATTCGCCGTCCCGTCTCATTCCCCGGACGCCTGGGCCACCTCCAGCCACAGGGTGCGGTGGGAGCCGGCGGGGACGGCCGAGGGGTCGGGGCGCCAGCCGTGGGAGGCGTAGAAGGCCTGGGCGCGGACGTTGTGTTCGTAGACCTCCAGCCGGACCCGTTCGACGCCGGCTCGGCGCCAGGCGGTGACGCAGGCGGCGTGCAGGGCGGCTCCGGTGCCCCGGCGCCAGTGGACGGGGTCCACGTGCAGCTGGGTGAGCGTGGTCTCGCCGTCGGCGGTGAGGAAGGCGGCGACCCCGGTGATCTGCCCGTCCCGCTCGGCGCAGAACACCCGGCCCTCGGCCTCCGTCCGTCTCACCGCGCGGGACCAGCCCTCGCGGGAGCGGGCCAGCTCGGCCTCGCCCGCGAAGGCCTGCTCGGGAACGCGGCCCCGGTAGTAGGTGGCGCGCGCCCGGGTGTGCAGGGCGGCGATGGCGTCCAGGTCTTCGAGGAGTGCGGTCCTGATCATGGGAAGGGGAACGCGCCGGGAACCCCTTCGGTTCCCGGCGCGTACGGATCCCTCAGGCGGTGGCTACTTCTTCAGCCACGCGGCCATCATCTTCTGCGCGATCGGCGCGGCCAGCCTGCCGCCGCCGATCTCGGAGCGGTCGGTGTCCGAGTTCTCGATCATGACGGCCACGGCGATCTGCTTGCCGCCCGTCTTGCCGTAGGAGGTGAACCAGGCGAGGGGCGGGATGTTGTTGTTCACGCCGCGCTGGGCGGTGCCCGTCTTGCCGCCGACCTCGGCGCCCGCCACCTGCGCGGGCTTGCCGCCGCCCTCGGTGGCGACGGTGCGCATGGCGTCCTGGAGCATCGAGGCGGTCTTGGCGGTCATCACCTGCTGGGTCTTCGGCTCCTTGAAGCTCTCCAGCACGG
Organism: Streptomyces sp. NPDC001594; assembly: GCF_042893675.1. Lineage (NCBI taxonomy): Bacteria > Bacillati > Actinomycetota > Actinomycetes > Kitasatosporales > Streptomycetaceae > Streptomyces > Streptomyces sp. NPDC001594. The sequence goes on from NZ_JBIAVB010000003.1 coordinate 51,605, forward strand.
AGCCGCCGGAGTCGGTCACCTCCGAGACCATGTGCGGGGCGACGAGCTTGCCGCCGTTCTCGATGGCGGAGGTCACCATGGCCATCTGCAGCGGGGTGGCCTGGACGTCGAACTGGCCGATACCCGTCTGCGCGACCTGGTCGACCGACAGCTTCTTCGTCGGGTACTTGCTCGGCGGGTTGGTGCGGACCGGGGTGTCGATCTGCGTGTTGAAGCCGAGCTTCTCCGCCATGTCCCGCATCTTGTCCTGGCCGAGCTTGGAGGCCAGCTCCGCGAAGACGTTGTTGCAGGACAGCCTGAGGGCGGTACGGGCGGAGACGTTGTTGCAGGCCTCGTCGCCCGCCTCGCTGGGCAGCTTCGTCCGGGTGCCGGGGATCACGTAGTTGCCGGGGACGCCGGTCGGCTGGTCGATGCTGGAGACCAGCCCGTTCTCGATGGCCGCGGCCAGGGTGACCAGCTTGAAGGTGGAGCCGGGGGCCTGGGGCTTGCGCAGCGCCACGTTCTCCATGGCCTTGCCCTTGTCCGCGGACAGCTCGTCCCAGGCGGCCTGGTCGCCGGCCCCGGAGATCCGGCCCGGGTCGTAGGAGGGGTTGTTGACCACGGCGAGGATCTCACCGGTCGACGGGTCCACGGCCACGGCGGCGCCCTGCTTCCCGTCGAGGGCGTCGTAGGCGGCCTTCTGGACGTCCTTGTCGATGGTGGTCAGGACGTTGCCCGGGTAGGCCCGCTTGTTGGTGAGGATGTCCATCACCGTCTTCAGGCGGCTGTCCGAGCCGTTGAGCACGTTCTTGTAGACGCCCTCCAGCATGCTCGTGCCGAAGGCCTGGGAGCTGTAGCCGGTGATCGGCGCGTACAGGGGGCCGTCCGTGTACGTGCGCTTGTAGCCGAAGTCCTTGCCGCTCGTCTTCTCCGATCCGGTGATCGCCGTTCCGCCCACGATGATGTTGCCCAGCGGGTTCTCGTACTGCCCGATGAGGTTGCGGCGGTTGTTCTTGTTGTCTGCGAGGGCCTGGCCTTGGTACGCCTGCACCCAGGTGACCCGCACCAAAAGGGCCAGTACCAGAAGCAGACAGAAGACCGACGCACGCCTGATCGTCTTGTTCATCCCCCAGAAGGACGTTCCGCCGGGCCCGTGCGTTCCGCTGCGCCCCGATTGTGGCCGGTTTCTCAGCCTCTCTTCATCAGGAAGCCCCCCTCGTAGGCGGCGATGACCGCCTGGGTGCGGTCGCGGGAGCCGGTCTTGGCGAGGACGGCGGCCACATGCGTCTTGACCGTCTGCGGGCCCACTCCCAGCCGCTCGCTCACCTCCTGGTTGGACAGTCCGGTGGCCATCAGGCGCAGGACGTCGGCCTCCCGGTCCGTGAGCCGCGCCGCCCAGGCGGGGGGCGCGGTCGGGGGCGCGGGGGTGTGGGCGGCGGCCAGGCTGCGGACGGCCGCCGGGAAGAGCAGGCAGTCGCCACGGGCGACCAGCCGGACCGCGCCGACCAGTTCCTCGGGGTGGGCGCGCTTGAGGAGGAAACCGGACGCTCCGGCGCGCAGCGCGTCGTAGACGTAGGCGTCGTTCTCGAAGGTGGTGACGACGACGATCCTGGGCGGGTCGGCCATGGTGGCGAGGATCTGCTCGGTGGCCCGGATGCCGTCGATCTCGGGCATCCGCACGTCCATGAGGACGACGTCGGGGGCCAGGGAGCGCACCACGGAGACGGCCTCGGCTCCGGTGGCGGCCTCTCCGACGACCTCCAGGCCCGCTTCGGCGTCGAGGATGACCCGCAGGGCGGTTCGGACCATCCGCTCGTCGTCGGCGACGACCACGCGCAGCGGCGGCCGGCTCAACGCCCGCCCCCCGCGCCCGGGGCGGGGGTGCCGAGCGGCAGGACCGCCCGCAGCCGCCAGGACCCGCCGTGCGGTCCGGCCTCGACGCGGCCGCCGAGCAGGGCGGCCCGTTCGGCGGCGCCGCGCAGCCCGCGGCCCCCCGTGCCGCGCGCCGGGCCGCCGTCGGGGGCGGGCGGGGCCTGGGCGGGCGGGTTGGTCATGGTGATCTCCAGTTCGCGGGAGCCGTCGGACGTGTGGACGCGGATCAGCAGGCTGACGGGGCCGGTGCCGTGGCGCAGCGCGTTGCTCAGGCCCTCCTGGACGATCCGGTACGCCTCGCGGGAGGCGATCGCCGGGAGCTGCGCCCAGTCCCCCGCCGGGCCGGGGTCCTGCTCGGCGGTGAGGACGGTGCCGCCGGCCCGGGTGCGGGCCAGCAGCCCGTCGAGGTCCCCGGCCAGGGTCGGGGCGGGCATGGCGTCGGCCCGGGCCGGGTCCCCGTCCCGGAGCAGGCCGAGGACCGCGTCCAGCTCGCCCACGGTGCGCCGGGTGGTCTCCTCGATCGCGGCGAGCGCCTCGCGGACGAACGCGGGGTCGCTGTCGAGCACCCTGCGGGCCGCCCCCGCCTGGAGGGTGACGGCGCTGAGGGCGTGCCCCACCGCGTCGTGCAGTTCGCGGGCCAGCCGGTTGCGCACCGCGAGGTCCGCGGCCCGTTCCTCGGCGGCCGCCAGCCGGTCCGCCGCGGTCGGCCCGAGGAGCACCGGCGCGAGCCGGGCCAGCAGCGCCCCGGCCCCGGCGCAGACGGCGGCGAGCGCGGCCAGCAGGACGACGCCGGCGAACGGGGAGACGTAGGGCTCCGCCTCCGCGCCGAACCAGCCCGCGCCCCAGACGGAGGCGCGCAGCGCCCCGGAGAACGGCATGACGATCAGCACCACGCCCATGGGCGGTATCGCCAGGCTCATCCCGCTGACCGCCGCCCCGATGCCCAGATGCAGGGTCCACCAGGCCGAGGCCCGCCAGCGGGCCCCCCAGGAGCGGGCCGGGCCGTCCGCCAGCCGGTCGCCGGGCACGGCGGTCATGGTCCGGGCGGCGGTCGCCGACAGCGGCCGGACCAGCCCGAACAGCCCGGTCAGGGCGATCAGCGGCAGGGAGGCCGCGTAGGAGAGGAGGGTCAGCGGGAGGGAGGCCAGCACATTGACCCCGCCGGCCGCCGCGCCCACCACCACCTGGGTGAGCAGGAGGTAGGGCATCAGCAGCGCCCCGCCGAGTATCAGGTGCACCCACCGCAGCCCGGCCCGCCGCCCCGGCAGCAGCCCGGACCACCGCCGCACGGCCCCGGACACCGCCCCGGCCGTCCGGCCCCCGCCGAAGCCGCGCACGCTGCCGCTCACGGCCTTCCCCCCTCGCTCCGCTTCCCCTCCGCCGGCTCCCCGCCCACGGCTCCCCGCCCGCCCGGCCGTGCCCGCCCCGGCTCAGCCTTCCCGGCGGACGCGGAGGTGGCGGACGAGCACCGCCCCGGTCAGCAGTCCGGTGATCATCTGGTCAGCGTAGGTGAGGAAGAAGCCGGTGGTGGAGGGTTCGCCCTCGCCGAGGTTGACCCCCAGGACGGCTATGAGGGTCCACGCCCCCCAGCTCAGCGCCGCCGCCCCGCCGGTCCAGGCCAGGGCCAGCGGCCACCGCGCCGCCCGTCTCCCGCCCCGAGCCAGCAGCAGCGCCCCGGCCGCGGCGGCGAAGGCGCATATCGCGTGCGCCCCGGAGACCACGCCCGACTCCGCCGAGTACGCCGCGGCCCGCTCGCCGGGCAGCCAACCGGTCCCGCCGAAGGCCCAGTACAACTGCACCGCGCCCGCGACGGCGCCCGCCAGCGCGGCCGCTCCCGCCACCACCCCCGTGGGAGGCGGGAGCGGCCGTCCGAGCGCCCCCTGCCAACGCCGGCCCCAGCGCTCCCGCGCGTAGGGGACGAACAGTCCGGCCAGGGCGATCGCCTGGATGATGAAACCGCCGTAGACGACGGCGAACACCCAGGGGTCGAGGAAGGGTTCACGGGCGGCCCGGACCGCCTCGTCGGCGCCCATGCCCAGCGCCTTGACGAGGAGCTGGGCCGGGTATCCGAGGACGATCGGGGTGAGCAGCCCGGTGGCGACGAAGACCGGAACGGTCAGCAGCGGGCCGGGCACGCGCAGCCCCCAGGGGCGGGTGAGCACGAGCACGAGCAGGATCACGCAGGCGTCCATCGCGAGGGTCACCGCGTTGCCCACGGCCAGGGCCGTCCCGCCGCTCAGCAGGATGCTGCCGTCCGGTATCCCGGCCCGGCTCCCGGCCAGCCAGGCCGCCTTGAGGGTCAGGTAGGGCAGGGTGGCGGCCAGGGCCGTGGCCCGCAGGATCCGCCGCCCGCTCGCCAGGCGGGGTACGGACGGCCGGGTCGTGCCCATCGGGTGCGTCGCGTGGACGGCTCGTGTGCTCATGGGTCCACGGTCCCCTGCGCGCCGCCGCGCCACCTCCCCCACGAAGGTGAACCGCCTCCCCCGCGCGGGGGAGGAACTCCCGCGTCCACCACCCCACATGCGCCGCCCCCGCATGCGCCGCCCCCGCGTCCACCGCCTCACATGCGCCGCGTCACCACCGACAGCCGGTCCCGCGCCTCGAACAGGGCCGCCTTGATCGTGCGCTCGTGGTCCTCCGTCAGCCGGGCCACGGGCACCGAGCAGCTCACCGCGTCCCGGGCCGGCGTCCGGTACGGGACGGCCACCCCGAAGCAGCGCAGCCCGAGGGTGTTCTCCTCCCGGTCCACGGCGTACCCCTGCTCCCGCACCAGCGCCAGCTCCTCCACCAGCCGTTCCCGGTCGGTGATGGTGTGCTCGGTGACGGCCTCCAGCCGCTTCGGGAGCATCCGGCGCACCTCCTCGTCGGTGTGCGTGGCCAGCAGCGCCTTGCCGAGGGCGGTCGAGTGGACGGGCAGCCGCCGGCCGACCCGGGTGAAGGGGCGCAGGTAGTGCCGTGAGGGCCGGGTCGCGAGGTAGACGACGCTGGTCCCGTCGAGGCGGGCCAGGTGGATGGTCTCGGTGGTGTCGTCGGAGAGCCGGTCCAGGCTCGGCCGGGCGGCGGCGACCACCTCGTCCCCGTCGATGTAGGAGCTGCCGACGAGCAGGGCCCGGACGCCGATGCCGTAGCGGGTGCCGGTGGCGTCCGTCTCCACCCAGCCCAGGTTCACCAGGGTGCGCAGCAGCATGTAGAGGCTGGACTTGGGCAGGGAGAGGTCGCTCTGGATGTCGGCGAGGCTGTGCAGTCCCGGATGGGCCGCGAAGTGCTCCAGCAGCAGGACCGTGCGCACCGCCGACTTCACCGGCGGCGCCGCGGCGGGGAGTCCCGTCCCGGCCGTCGCGGGAGGGCCGTCCGTACCGTCCGTACCGTCCGTCTCGGCTGTCGTCATGCGCCTGGTTCCCCTCTGGTCGGCCCGATCGCCTCTTGTCACCCGGTGGACGCGGAACCTAGAGTCCGCAGCAGAAGTGATCATTCATTCACCGGAACGGCGTTCAGAGTACTGAACGATCCGGGGAGGAGCGGGCCATGACGGCGAATCCAGTCTGGAGTGTGGACCCCCGCACCGGGAAGCAGCGCGAACGGGTTGCGGTGGAGGCCACAGCCCCGGACGTGGACCGGGCCGTGCGGGCGGCCCACGCCGCCCGCGGCGCCCTGGCGGACGCGGGCGCCCGGGCCGCCTTCCTGCGGGCCGCCGCCGACCTGCTCGACGGGGCCGCCACCCAGGTCGTGGCGACCGCCGACGCCGAGACGGCCCTGGGCGCCGCCCGCCTCACCGGCGAGCTCGCCCGCACCACCGGCCAGCTGCGGGCCTTCGCCGACGTGGTCGAGGAGGGTGCCTACCTCGACGTCCGGATCGACCGGGCCGACCCCTCCCTCACCCCGCCGCGCCCCGAACTGCGCCGCTACAAGGTGCCGCTGGGGGTGGTCGCCGTCTACGCCGCCTCCAACTTCCCGCTCGCCTTCTCCGTGCCCGGCGGGGACACCGCGAGCGCCCTGGCCGCCGGCTGCCCGGTCGTCGTCAAGGCCCACCCGGACCACCCGGCCACCTCCGAGCTGTGCGGGGAGCTGCTGCGCCGGGCGGCCGTGGCGGGCGGGCTGCCGGCCGACGTGGTGACGGTGGTCCACGGCTTCGACGCCGGTCTGGAACTGATCCGCCACCCGCTGGTCTCCGCCGCCGGGTTCACCGGTTCCATCCGGGGCGGCCGCGCCCTGTTCGACGCGGCTGCCGCCCGGCCGGTGCCCATCCCCTTCCACGGCGAGCTCGGCTCCCTCAACCCCGTCGTGGTCACCCCGGCGGCCGCCGCGGAGCGCGCCGAGGAGATCGGCTCCGGACTCGCCGCCTCCGTGACCCTGGGCGTCGGCCAGTTCTGCGTGAAGCCCGGCCTGGTCCTGGTCCCCGCGGGGGCGGACGGGGACCTGCTCACCGCCGCGCTCGCCAAGCAGCTCGGGCAGACCGCTCCGGGCGTGCTGCTCGACCACCGGATGCGGGAGAACTTCGTGGCCGGGGTCCGGGAGCGGGCCGCCCTCCCCGGGGTCGGCGCCCCCGTCGCCCCCGGGCCCGGCGGGGAGCACACCGTCGGCGCCGGGTACCTGGACGTGGCGGCGGCGCGCCTGCTGGAAGGCGGCCCGTACGAGCTGCTCCTGGAGGAGTGCTTCGGCCCGGTGACCGTCGTGGTCCGCTACTCCGGCGCGGACGAGGCCGCCGCCGTGCTGGGCCGGCTCGGCGGGAACCTGAGCGCCACGCTCCAGCTGTCACGGGCCGAGACCGAAGGCGCCCCGGGCCCGGCCGCCGCGCTGATCGCGCAGGTCACGGGGCTCGCGGGGCGGATCGTGGTGAACGGCTGGCCCACCGGCGTCGCGGTGGCCCCGGCCCAGCACCACGGCGGCCCGTACCCGGCCGCCACCTCGCACTCGACCTCCGTCGGCGGCACGGCGATCGAGCGCTGGCTGCGCCCGGTGGCCTACCAGTCGGTGCCGGACCCGCTGCTCCCGCCGGAGCTGCGCGAGGACAACCCGCTGGGCCTCCCGCGCCGGGTCACCGGCCCCTGAGCCGGCCCCGCAGGGGTGGGGCGCCGGAGCGGGGCGACCGGGCGGGGGCGGGGCGGTAATTCCGTTGCCGCCCCTCCCCCGCCGGGGCAGGCTGCGCCCCATGAGCCGGGCACAGGGATTCTCGTACGCAGCACACGGCGACGGCACGGTCGTCATCACGCACCGGGGCCGCACCGCGGCCACCCTGCGCGGCGGGCGGGCCGGGAAGTTCCTCGCGGAGGTGGAGTCGGGCGACGCCCAGCTGGTGATGGCCCGCTGGACCGGCTCCTACAAGTTCGGCAACGAGCGCACGGCCCGCGACCACCCCCGCAACCGGCGCTGAAATCCGCCGAGGGTAAGGGAACGGCAAAGCGGTGCCGGTCGTTCTCCCGGCATGACCGCTATGACCCCTGGTTCCAACCTGCCGCTCAACACCACCCGCGTGACGGTGGACGTGGCCGCTCCGGTACGGCTCGACGTTTCGGGCCTGCTGCTCGCGGCGGACGGCAAGGTGCGCTCCGACGCCGACTTCATCTTCTACAACCAGCCCACCGGGCCCGGCGTCAGCTACCGGTCCGGCGGCGGGACGGCGCCGGACTCGATCACCGTGGACACGGGCGCGCTGCCGCCCGGTATCGAGCGGATCGTGGTCACGGCCAGCCCGGACGCGGCGGGCCAGAGCTTCCAGGGCGTCGAGCCCACCGCCACCGTGCGGGACGCGGCCGGCGGCGCGGTGATCGCCACCTTCACCCCGCCCCGGCTCGGGACGGAGACCGCCCTGGTGGTCGTGGAGGTCTACCAGCGCGGCGGGGTGTGGAAGGTGCGCGCGGTCGGCCAGGGGTACGCCAACGGGCTGGCGGGCATCGCCACCGACTTCGGGGTCTCCGTCGACGAGGAGCCGGCCGCCCCCGCCGCGCCGGCGGTCCCCGTGGCCGCCCCGCCCATGCCCTCGGTGCCCCCGGCCGCCCCCTCCGCTCCCCCGGCCCCGGCCCCGGCCTCCGCGCCCGCGCCCGCCGCCGCCTCGGGGAAGATCAACCTGGACAAGGGCCGGGTCAGCCTGCAGAAGAACCAGACCGTCTCCCTCGTCAAGGGCGGCCGCCCGCTGCTGTCGCAGGTCAAGATGGGCCTCGGCTGGGAGCCCGCGTTCGGCGGCCGCGACATCGACCTCGACGCGTCCGTCATCGCCTACGGGCCGCAGCGCAACTTCGTCGACGCCTGCTACTTCGGCAAGCTGTCCATCCTGGGCGGCTCGGTCAAGCACTCGGGCGACAACCTGACCGGTGAGGGCGCCGGGGACGACGAGGTGATCGTCGTGGACCTCGGGCGGCTGCCCGCCGAGATCAGCGGGCTGGTCTTCACCGTCAACTCCTTCTCCGGCCAGAAGTTCACCGAGGTCGCCAAGGCCTACTGCCGGCTCATCGACGCGGCGACCGACGAGGAGCTCGTGCGCTTCGACCTGACCGGCGCCGAACCCCAGACCGGCGTCATGATGGCCAAGCTGATCCGGCAGTTCTCCGGCGAATGGGAGATGACCGCCATGGGCGACTTTGTGAAGTCCCGCACAGTGCGCGGCATGGTCAAACCGGCCGCCGAGTCACTCTGAGCAGGTCGGCGGGCCTGTGCGGCCGCCGGTCACCCGAGCCGCCGCGGCCCGGGTGACCGATGCCACGCGTAATCCGGAGGTGGCTGTCAGTGCTCAGCCGTAGCCTTGGAGGCATGCAGACTCCACTCCGGCCCGCGGGTCCCGCTCGCCCGTCCGCCGCCGAGGCGAACGAGGCGATACGGCTGCTCGTCGAGACCCGGGCGGACGGGGAGTGGCCGTCGGAGGCGTACGAGTTCCTCCTGGAGGAGTGGGCCGCGGCCTCCCGCGAGGAGATGGCCACGGCCCTCTAGCGCCACCGGCAGGGCTCCCGCGCCGCCCGGCGGGACCTCCGCGGCGCGGGGTGAGACGCCGTCAGCGCGGGGAGCGCCGCCAGGGGCCGGTGATCGCGAGCATGATGCCCGGCTCCTGGATGTTGGCGTACAGGGTGCGCCCGTCCGGCGAGAAGCAGACCCCGGTGAACTCCGAGTACTCGGGCTTCTCGGGCGTCCCGATGTTCAGTTCGTTGCGCGCCAGCGGGTAGACGCGGCCCGACTCGGTGGCCCCGAGCAGGTGCTGGAGCCCGTTGCCGTCCTCGGCGATGACCAGGCCCCCGTACGGGGAGACGGTGATGTTGTCGGGGCCGTCGTAGCCGCCGTCGGCCCCGGGGTCGGCGTTCACCCCGATGAGGACGACGAGGCGGATCGTGCGCCGCTTGGGGTCGTAGAACCACACCTGCCCGTCGTGCGCGGCGCCGGGGCTCTCCTCGCGCGCGTAGGAGGAGACGAAGTAGGCGCCGCCGTCGGCCCACCACATGCCCTCCAGCTTGCGCGCCCGGGTGACGGCGCCCGCCGCGAACTGCTTGCGGACCGACAGGCTCCGCGCGTCACGGTCGGTGACCTCTACCCAGTCGACCCCGTACACGGTCCCGGTCTTCGTGGCGCGCGAGAGGTCGTCCACGAACTGCCCCGCCTTGTCGAAGCACTTGGCGGCAGCCAGCACCCCGGCGCCGTCGGCGAGGGTACGCAGCCGGCCGCGCCCGTGCCGGAAGCCCTGCGGCGGGGTCCAGCGGTAGAGCAGCCCGTTGGGGCCCGAGGCGTCCTCGGTCAGGTAGGCGTGGCCCTGGCGCGGGTCGATGACCACGGCCTCGTGCGCGTACCGCCCGAAGGCCTTGACCGGCCGCGGGTCGCGGTTGGCCCGCCGGTCGTGGGGGTCCACCTCGAAGACGTAGCCGTGGTCCTTGGTCATGCCGTTCTTGCCGGCCAGGTCCTCGGTCTCCTCGCAGGTCAGCCAGGTGCCCCATGGGGTGGCCCCGCCCGCGCAGTTGGTGGAGGTGCCCGCGATGCCCACCCATTCGGCGACCTCGCCGCCGCGCCTGACCTCGACGACGGTGCAGCCGCCGGAAGCGGCCGGGTCGTAGACGAGGCCCTCGGTCAGCGGGACGGGGTGCGTCCAGCCCGTCCGCGGGCCCTTCAGCTCGTGGTTGTTGACGAGGAGGGTGGTGCCGCGGGCCCCCTCGAAGGCGGCGGTGCCGTCGTGGTTGGACGGGGTGCTCTCGCCCGAGTCGAGGGTGGTGACACCGCTGTGGGTGATGACGCGGTAGCTGAACCCGGCGGGCAGCGCGAGCAGTCCGGCGGGGTCCGGCACGAGCGGGCCGTAGCCGGGCGTGCCCGGGTGGCCGTGCCCCCGCGCCGCGTCGGCCGCGCCGGGGCCCGGGTCGTCTGCGGCCAGCGCCCCGGGGGCGGTGGCGAGGGCGCCCACCGTTCCGGTGAGGGCGACGCCCGCACCGGCGAGGGCGGTGCGGGCGGTGAAGTCTCTGCGGCTGAGGGGCATCGGATCTCCTGGGGTGGGGAGGTGGTGCGCCTGACGTACGGTCGTCGGCGCACACGCTCCCGGCCGTACGTGAACGGCGGCTGAACTACCCCCGAACACGGACCGGCCCCTTGCCCCCGGCCGGAATGGCGAACTCCGGCCGCGGGAACGGCCTGTTACGGTCCCTTCCCCACAGCACCCCACGCCCTCCCCCGACCCGTGCCTCAGGTCAGGACTGCCGGGACCGCGCCTTGAACGCGGCCTTCCGGGCCTCCTTCGCGGCCTTCTTGTCCGGATGCAGCCGCCCCATGGCCTCCAGCACGTGGGCCGTCGCCGGGTGCTCCACCCGCCACACCTGGTCGAAGAAGCCAGCGTGGTGCTCAGTCAGGCTCCCCATCAGCAGGGGCAGCTCCTCGGTCTCCCCGTCGGCGGCGAGCTGCGCCGCGATGGTGTCCACCGTCAGCCAGAACACCATCTCCTGGTCCGGGACCGGCACGTCCGCCGCCCCGTGCTCCGCCAGCCAGACCCGGGCCAGCCCGCCCAGCTGCGCGTCGTCCAGCACGGCCCGCACCGCCGGCTCGGCCTCCGGTCCGGCCGGGGTGAGGGCCTGCTGGCAGCGCAGCCGGCGCAGCGGCGCGGCCTCGTCGTCACCGCGGGCCGCGGCGAGCAGTTCGGCGACGGCGTCCGGCAGGTCCCGGCCCGCCAGCCACTGCTCGATCTCGGCCTGGGCGGCGTCCTCGGGGTAGAAGGAGACGGCGTCGAGCAGCGCGTCGGCGCCCTTGCCGGCCAGCTCCCCGACGGCGGGGGCCTCCACCCCGGCCTCCAGCATCCGGGCGCGGACGCCGTAGAGCCCGAGCGGGGTCAGGCGGACCATCCCGTAGCGGGTGATGTCCTCGTCGTCAGCGGCATCGGCAGCGGCATCGGCATCGGCGTCAACGAGGTCGTCGGCCTCCGCCATCAGGGCCTCGTCGACGGGCTGGTAGTCGACCAGTCCGATCGGCTCCAGCTGCCGGAACTGGTCGTCCAGGCGCATCATCGCGTCCGAGACCTGCTCCAGGACGGCGTCGGTCGGCTCTCCCCCCTCGTCCGGAATGATCATCGACGCGGCGAGCACGGGCAGCGGGATCCGGCCGTCGGCCGGGGCGCCCTCGGAGACGCTGAGCAGGTAGAGGTTGGCGAGCACCCCGTCGAGGAAGTCCGCCTCGCGCTGCGGGTTCCAGTCGAGCCGGTCGAAGTCGATGTCGCCGCCCGCGTCCATCGCGTCGACCAGGTCGTCCAGATCCGGCACGGCGGCGTCCGCGAGGACCGAGTCCATGGCCGCCAGCCACAGGTCGAGCACGTCGGCGGGGGCCCCGCCGGTCAGCAGCGGGAGGTCCTCCCCGGGGGCGGCCATGCCGTACTCGGGTTCGGCGCCGTCCGCCCCGTCGCCGCCGTCGTCCTCCGGCTCGGTCACGTCGACCAGGCCGGTGTCCACGGCCACCCTCCAGGCCTGGCTCGCGTACACCGGGGCGTCCTCGTCGGCGGGATCGAGGCCGAGCACCTCGGCGGCCGCCGGCAGCTGGTCGGCGACGAGTTCGCCGCCGACGTCGACGCGGATGCCGGGTCCGGCCCAGCGGGCGAGGCGTACGGCGCGGGCGAACAGCGGGGCGACGAGGGCGTCGCGGGCCAGCTCCGCATCGGAGTGCAGCCGTACCGGCGGCAGCGTGGAGTGCGGCTCTGCGGACATGGGGTGGTTCTCCTCGGACGGGGCGCACGGGACGGGCGGGGCGGATCGGAACGGGCGGGGCTATCGGGACGGAGCGGGATGGAGCGGAACGGCAGGAGGAACGGCATCGGCAGCGGTCGGGGTCGGGGTCGGTCACGGAGGGACCGTCAGACCGGGTGCGGCGATCCAGCGTAGACGCATCCAGGGCGCCCCCGGTGGAGCGGAACCGTCAGTTCATCCCACAGTCAGCCGTCGTATTTCCTGGAGACCTTGACAACTTTGCTGGTCGCACAGGACATTGACGCGCGTAGACGTTAAGGGACCGTCAAATCCCACCCCCCTCTTCTTCCTCCACACACCGGAGTTCCCTCACATGCGCTCATCGCATCCCCGTTCCGCCGCCGTCGCCGCCCTCGTCGCCGCCGCGCTGGCCTCCGGCCTGCTCGCGGGCACGGCCGACGCGGCCGAAGGCGCCGTGTCCGCCGATCCGGTACGCATCCACGACATCCAGGGCACCACCCGGATATCGCCCCTCAACGGCAAGGCCGTCGCCGACGTGCAGGGCATCGTCACGGGCGTGCGCACCTACGGCTCGCGCGGCTTCTGGATCCAGGACCCCGACGCCGACGACAACCCCGCCACCAGCGAGGGCATCTTCGTCTTCACCAGCTCCGCCCCGACCGTGACCGTCGGCGACGCCGTCAAGGTCTCGGGCACGGTCGGCGAGTACGTCCCCGGCGGCGCGGCCTCCGGCAACCAGTCGGTCACCCAGATCGCCAAGCCGACCGTGACCGTGCTCTCCTCCGGCAACGCACTGCCCGAGGCCACCGCCGTCAACGAGTACTCCGTCCCGGCTGAGTACGCCCCGGCGGGCGACCCGGCCGCCGGCGGCAGCATCAACGGCCTGACCCTGGAGCCCTCGCGCTACGCCCTGGACTACTACGAGTCCCTGGAGGGCATGAACGTCCGCATCGGCAACTCCCGCGTGGTCGGCGCCACCGACCCGTACGCGGAGATGTGGGTGACGGTGAAGGGCTGGGAGAACACCCTCAAGCGCGGCGGCACCCTCTACGGCTCGTACGAGTCCCAGAACACCGGCCGCCTCCAGGTCCAGCAGCTCGCGCCGCTCGCGCAGCAGCCCTTCCCGGTGGCCAACGTCGGCGACAAGCTGACCGGTACCACCGAGGGCCCCCTCGACTTCAACCAGTTCGGCGGCTACACCCTGGCGGCCCGCACCCTGGGCACGGTCAAGGCGGGCACCCTCGCCCCCGAGAAGACCAAGGCCCAGTCGCCGGGCGAGCTCGCGGTGGCCACGTACAACGTGGAGAACCTCGACCCGAGCGACCCGCAGGAGAAGTTCGACAACCTGGCCAAGGCGGTCGTCCAGAACCTGGCCTCGCCCGACATCGTGGCCCTGGAGGAGATCCAGGACGACAACGGCGCCAAGAACGACGGCACCGTCTCGGCCGAGGAGACCATCAAGAAGTTCACCGCGGCCATCGTCGCGGCGGGTGGCCCGGCCTACCAGTGGCGCTCCATCAGCCCCGAGAACAACAAGGACGGCGGCGAGCCCGGCGGCAACATCCGCCAGGTGTTCCTCTTCAACCCGGCCCGGGTCTCCTTCACCGACCGCGCGGCGGGCGACGCGCTGACCGCGACCGGCGTGGCCAAGGAGAACGGCAAGGCCGCCCTGACCCACTCCCCCGGCCGGATCGACCCCGCGAACCCGGCGTGGGCCGACAGCCGCAAGCCGCTGGCCGGCGAGTTCGTCTTCCGCGGCCGCACGGTCTTCGTGATCGCCAACCACTTCAGCTCGAAGGGCGGCGACGAGGGCCTGACCTCGCAGCACCAGCCCCCGGTGCGCAAGTCGGAGGACAAGCGGCTGCTCCAGGCGCAGGCGGTGAACACCTTCGTCAAGGACATCCTCGCGGCCGACAAGAACGCGGACGTGCTCGCCCTCGGCGACATCAACGACTTCGAGTTCTCGAACACGGCCAAGGCGCTGGAGGACGGCGGGGCGCTGTACTCGGCCATCAAGTCGCTGCCGAAGGCGGAACGTTACTCCTACGTGTACCAGGGCAACGCCCAGGTACTGGACCAGATCCTGGTCAGCCCGGCGATCAAGAACTACGCCTACGACAGCGTGCACATCAACGCCGAGTTCTCGGTCCAGAACAGCGACCACGACCCGCAGGTCCTGCGCTTCCGCCCGTAACCCCCGCCGCACGGGGCCCGGCCGCCGCCACGGCCGGGTCCCCTGCCACACTCCGGTCATGATCTTCCGCACCGCGACCCGCCAGGACCTGCCCGCCGTACTCGCCCTGCTGGCCGACGAGGAGCGGGTCGTCGACCCGGCCTCGGTCCTCGTCGGCGAGGCGCACGAACGGGCCTTCGCCGACATCGAGGCGGACCCGCGCAACGAGATGCTGGTTCTCGTGGACGGGGAGGCGGTCCTCGGCTGCCTCCAGCTGACGTACATCCCGGGCCTGGGCCAGGGCGGCCGGGAGCGGGCGCTGGTGGAGGCCGTACGGATCCGCGCCGACCGGCGCGGCGGGGGGCTGGGCGCGGAGCTGATGCGGCTGGCCGCGGAGCGGGCCCGCGCACGGGGCTGCGGGCTGGTCCAGCTGACCAGCGGCAAGCGGCGCTCGGCCGCGCACCGCTTCTACGAGCGGCTCGGCTACGCCCGTAGCCACGAGGGTTTCAAGCTGCGGCTTGAGCCCTGAGCGGACCCCTGGCGCGGCAGCCGAAGACCTCCACGCTCCGGCGTGACGCTGGACACACCGGTGCCCACATGGGCCGGTTGTGGTGTTGAGTGTCCCCCACGCCCGATCTTGTCCGTCTTGTACCGCCCGCATTCTGGAGGCCGCGTGTTCCCCTCCATCTCCCTCGTCCAGGAAATCGGCGTCGCCGTCCTGCTCGTGGCCGCCCTCGTCTGGGTGTTCGGTCTGGGCCACATGCTGTGGGACAGCCGCTTCCACCCCCCGGAGCCGGACGCCCGCGAGGGCCTGCCGGTCATCCCGTCCCAGCGCACGGCGTCGGCACATCCGATGGAGTCGGTGGAACTGACCCAGGCGGAGAAGGATGCCTTCGCGGGCCTCATCCGCACCCTCCCCCTGCACTGACCGCACCCGGCACACGGCGAAGCGCCCCCCACCCCTCGCCGGGGTGGGGGGCGCTTCGGCCGTCCGGCCCGCGCGGGTCAGTTGTGGCTGTGGAGGACCTCGTTGAGGCCGCCCCAGTTCGCCTTGTACGGGCGGGCTTCGACGGCGCCGGTGACCGAGTTGCGGCGGAAGAGGATGTTGTCGGCGCCGGAGAGCTCCAGGGCCTTGACGATCTGACCGTCCGGCAGGGTCACCCGGGTGCCGGCGGTGACGTAGAGGCCGGCCTCGACGACGCACTCGTCGCCCAGCGCGATGCCGATGCCCGCCTCGGCGCCGATCAGGGTGCGCTCGCCGATCGAGATGATCTGCTTGCCGCCGCCCGAGAGGGTGCCCATGGTGGACGCGCCGCCGCCGATGTCGGAGCCGTCGCCGACGACGACGCCCGCGGAGATGCGGCCCTCGACCATGGAGGTGCCCAGGGTGCCGGCGTTGAAGTTGACGAAGCCCTCGTGCATGACGGTGGTGCCCTCGGCGAGGTGCGCGCCGAGGCGGACGCGGTCGGCGTCGGCGATGCGCACGCCCTTGGGGGCGACGTAGTCGGTCATGCGGGGGAACTTGTCGATCGAGGTGACCTGGAGGTGCAGGCCCTCGGCGCGGGCGTTCAGCCGGACGGTCTCGACCTGGTCGACGGGGACCGGGCCCAGCGAGGTCCAGGCGACGTTGGCGAGGAGGCCGAAGAGGCCGTCCAGGCTCTGGCCGTGCGGCTTGACCAGGCGGTGGCTGAGCAGGTGCAGGCGCAGGTACGCGTCGTGCGCGTCGAGCGGCTTGTCCTCGAGGGAGGCGATCACGGTGCGGACGGCTACGACCTCGACCCCGCGGACCGCGTCCGAGCGGATGGCCTTGGCCGCGGCGGCGCCGAGGAGCTCCACGGCCTGCTCGGCGGTGAGGCGCTCGGTGCCGGCCGGGCCGGGCTCGGCGGAGAGCTCGGGGGCGGGGAACCAGGTGTCGAGGACGGTGCCGTCGGCGGCGAGGGTGGCAAGTCCGGCGGCGACGGCGCCGGTGGTACGCGTAGCAGTCATGCCCGAAACCTAACCGGCGACGGGCCGCGGCCGCGAACCGGTCTCATGTGCCGGGCGCGCGTCGCGGCCGCCCTCCGCGTCCCCGGCCGCCCCGGGCTCCGCCCCGGCCACGCCGCCGGCCACGCCCCCGGCCGCTTCCCGCCCGCCTTCCCCGGCGCCTTCCCCGGCGGCTTCCCGGAGGGTCTCCGCTGCCTGCGGGCGGGCCCCTGCGGCCGCGCGGCCCTGCCGCCGCGACAGCCGGAGCAGCACCGCCCCGGCCCCGGCGGCCAGCGCCGCGCACACGGGCCACAGCAGCCAGGGCGCCGCGGCGTAGAGGGCTCCGCCGGCCGGCGGGGCGAGGACGGTCCCGCTGACCGAGACGCCGGCGTACAGGCTCTGGAAGCGGCCGACGGCGTGGGCGGGGGCCTGGTCGGCCACGTAGGCGGTGGCGGTGGTCTTGTAGAGGATCTCGCCGAGGCTGACCAGCACCATCATGGCGACGGCGGTGGCCACTCCCGCGCCGGCCGTCAGCGCGGCGTACCCGGCGCCGACCAGGAGCAGCCCGGTGCCGGTGACGGCGAGCGGCGGCCTGGAGCGCAGGGCGACGGCGGCGGGCAGTTCGAGGAGCAGGATCACGGCTCCGTTGAGGGCGATGACCAGCCCGAAGGCACGCACGTCGAGGCCGTGGTCGGCGAGGAACACCGGGAAGGTGAAGTACTGCTGCCGGTACACGGTGTCCGTGACGAGGATCGCGCCGAGCAGCACCAGGACGGCGGGCCGCGCCCGCAGTTCGGCCCACACCCCGCCGCGGCCCCGACCCCCGTCCGGGGCCGCTGGGGGCACCTCCCGTGCCCGAAGGGCTACGGGGGAGGGGGTGCGGACGGCGCCGCGCGCCGGGACGACGCGGGCGGTCCAGAGGGCGAAGAAGAGGGTGCCGAGGCCGTCGGCGAGGAAGAGCCAGTCGTACGAGAGCCCGGCCGCGACCACGGCCCCCAGCGGCGGGCCGAGGGTGAAACCGCCGTTGGACACGCACCGGACGACGGCGTAGGCCTGCCGGCGGGCCCCCTCGGGGACGGTGACGGCCACCAGCGCGGAGTTGGCCGCCCGCACCACCCCGTTCGCGTACTGGGCCAGCGGCAGGGCCGCGTACAGCAGCGGGGTCGCCAGCAGCGGAAGGGTCGTCAGGGTCAGCCCGCCGAGGGCGGAGGCGGCGAGCAGCACCCGGCGGTGGCCGAAGCGGTCGCCGTACCAGCCGCCGGTGAAGTTCCCCGCCACCAGGCCGATGCCGCCGATGCCGGTGACCACGCCGGCCTGGGCGGCGCCGAGGCCGCGCGGGCCGGTCAGGTAGAGGAAGACGAAGACGAAGGTGAAGCTGACGACGGCGTTGACGAACACCCCCGCAGCCAGCAGCCACACGACCCTCGGTACGTCCTTGAACCCCTGCAGCACACCCGTGCCCCCTCATCCCGTCGGAGTAAGTTCCTTTTGGGAACGGACTATGTCAGCATGACAGCCTGGGGTCAACGGACATAAGGAGTTCCCATGGCCCAGCGCACGCACCTCGGTGACGCGGACTGCTCCATCGCCCAGGCCCTCGACGTGGTGGGCGACTGGTGGACGCTGCTGATCGTGCGCGACACCGCGCGCGGGCTGTACCGCTTCGAGGAGCTCCAGCGGGAGCTGGGGGTGTCCCGCAAGGTGCTCGCCGAGCGGCTGAAGCTGCTGGTCGAGGCCGGGGTGCTGACGCGCGAGCCGTACCAGGAGCGCCCGGTGCGGCACGAGTACCGGCTGACCCCGCGCGGGCGGGGGCTGCTGCCGGTCCTGGTGGCCCTCCAGGACTGGGGCGACACCTGGGTCCTGGGAGAGGGAGAGATGACCGCGACGACGGAGGAGTCCTCGAAGGAGGCCGCGCGGGTCCACGCGCTGCGCGGCACCCGGCTGCCGGAGCTGCTGCTGCCGGACGCCTCCGGCGGGCTGCGCGACCCGGTGGCGGACACCCCGTTCACCGTCCTGTACTGCTTCCCCGGCGCGTACGCCCGCGCCGAGTCCTACCCGCCCGGCTGGGGCGGGATCCCGGGCGCGCGGGGCTGCACGCTGGAGTCCTGCACCTTCCGCGACCAGCTGGCGGAGTTCACCGCGGCCGGCGCCACCGTGCACGGGGTCTCGACGCAGCGGCCGGACGAGCAGCGGGAGTTCGCGGAGGCCGAGCGGCTGCGGTTCCCCCTGTTGTCGGACGCGGACCTGGGGCTGGTGACGGCCCTGCGGCTGCCGACGTTCCGCGCGGCGGGGGTGAGCCGGATCAAGCGGTTGACGCTGGTGCTGGACCGGGAGCGGGTGGTGCGGGAGGTGTTCTATCCGGTGCGGGACATCGAGGCGGGCGTGGCCGCCGCACTGGCCGCGGTGCGGGCGGCGGAGTAGCGGGGGTCCGCTGCGCGGGGCCGTCTCCCGGCCTCGCGCAGCGGACCCTAGGCCGGGGGGAGCAGCCGGGTCAGGAGGGCGCGGGCGGAGCGCTCGTCGTACGGGGTGTCCGTCAGGAGGGTCTGGAGGGTGAGGCCGTCCAGCAGCGCCACCAGAGCCCGTGCCGTCACCGGATCGGTGTGGTCCGCCAGGGCGTCCACCACCGCCTCGCACCACTCGGCGGCGACCGGCCGCAGCGCGGGGCGGCGCAGGGCCTCCAGGTAGAGCTCGTACTCCAGCTCCGCCCGGCCCCGGCCCGCTCCCAGCAGCTCCCCCGGCAGGCGGGCCAGCGCCCCCGCCAGGTCCTCCCCCGGGCGCAGCACCAGCTCCGGCGCGTACGCCTCGTTGGCCTGCCGCAGGGCCGCCACCAGCAGGTCGTCCAGGGTCTTGAAGTGGTACGTGGTCGAGCCCAGCGGAACGTCCGCCTCCGCCGCCACGCTGCGGTGGCTCAGCCCGGCGATCCCCTTGGCCCCGACCACCCGGATCGCGGCGTCGACGATCCGCTGCCTGCGCCCGGGGTCGTACCGGCGCACCGGGGCGGCGGCCATCAGTGGGTCGCCCCGCCCACGTTGAGCAGGACCACCCCGGCGATGACCAGCGCGATCCCGGCGACCTTCGCGGCGGTGGCGGCCTCGCCCATGAACACCATGCCGATCGCGGCGATGGCGGCCGTACCGACCCCGGCCCAGATCGCGTACGCCGTGCCCACCGACATCGACTTGAGGGTCTGGGCGAGCAGGGTGAAGGCGATGGCGTAGCCCAGCAGGGTGCCCAGCGAGGGCCACAGCCGGGTGAAGCCCTCGCTGTACTTCATGGCGGTGGTGCCCGCGACCTCGGAGACTATGGCCAGGGCAAGCAGTACGTACGGCATGCGTACGACTGTACGCATCGATGCGTACACATGTACACACGCAGACCCCGGGACACCGGCGCGCATCGGAGCTACGGTGTCCCCACTCAGGGGACAGGGGGCCGCTCATGGCGATGCATCATGGGACCCATCCGGGCGGCGGCTGGCTGCCCCCGGGGCGGCCCGGGCCCGGGGTGGTGCCCCTGCGGCCGCTCGGGACCTCGGACATCCTCGGCGGCGCCCTCGCCGCCCTGCGCCGTTACGGCGGCACGCTGTGCGGGGCGCTGCTGCTGGGGCAGCTGATGGCGGGGCTGCTGGTCGCCGCGGCGGCCGGGGCCGCGACGCTGGCCTCGCTCAGCCCGAGGTCGGGCAGCCGGGTCTTCGTCTGGACCCTCTTCCCCGCGGCGGGCCTGTTCCTGCTGTTCACCTGCGCGCTGGCCACCGCCCTGATCGCGGCCCTGCTGCGCCCGGCGGTACTCGGTCGCCCCGTGACCGCGCCGGGACTGCTGCTCGCCGCGCTGCCCCGCACCCCGGCGGTGCTCGGCGCCCAGCTGCTGGCCCTGCTGGCCGCGGCCGGCCCCCTCGCGGTCCTGCTCGCGCTGGGCGTGCCGCCCCTGGCGGTGCTCCCCCTGCTGCCCGTCGCGCTGTGGCTCGGGGTGCTGTCCTCCCTGGCGCCGACCGCCGCCGGGTACGAGCGGCTCGGGCCGGTGGCGGCGCTGCGGCGCTCGGCGCACCTGGTGCGCGGCGCGTGGTGGCGGGCCCTGGCCGTGACCGCCCCGGCGGTGGTGTTCACCGGGGCGGCGGCGTACGGGCTGCTGCTGTGGCTCGGGCTGCCCGGCGCCCTGTCGGCGCTGGTGCTGCTGCCGGCGTTCCCGCAGCTGCCGGCCGGACTGCTCTACGTGGACCGGCGGATCCGCCGCGAACACCTCGCCGAGGCGTTCGCGGCCGATGGCCGGCCCGGAGCCCCTAGGACAGGGTGAACCAGGCGGCGCGGGACTTCTTGAACTCCGGGTGCGTGAGGTCCTTGGCCTCGATGCCGTCCCCGTAGAGGTCGGCCGATCCGCTGTCGGTGATCAGCTGGACGCGGGCGCCCGGCACCGACAGGTCGGGGACCTCGACGACGGCCTCCCAGCCGCCGGGGTCGGTGGTGGGCAGGTCGGCCCGCTTGACCGGCGCGTGTCCGGCGACGCCGTCCCACTGGTAGAGGGCGTACGGGGCTGCATTGTCGCCGTTGGCGACGGCCTCGTCCCAGGAGCCGGCCAGGATCAGGTACTGGTCCTGGGCGTTCTTGCGGATGTCGCGGACCGACAGCCCGCCGAGGTCCAGCTCGATCGCGGAACCGAACGTCGCCGCCGACCCGTTGGAGAGGACCTTGTCGAAGTTGGTGACGGGGACCAGGAGTGCCTTGCCGCCGGGCACCGCCGGGGCGAGCGGGGCGCGGAAGCCCACGTAGGCGGTGGTGGTCGAGCCGGGGGCGAACTCCAGGCCCTCCACGTTGAACCCGTCGATCTGCTTGGGCGCCTGGCCCGTCGCCGTGCCCGCCGCGAAGCCGTACGCGTCACCGTGCGCCTGGTCCCAGGCGACGAGGTCCTCGCGCAGGTGCTTGTACGAGCGCCCGTACGCGAGCTGCGTGGCGGAGCCGGAGCCGCTGACGGTGGTGGTGAACACCGTGTTGCGGGGGGCCTTGTACTCGCCGTCCTTGTTGTTGCCGAGCGAGCCGGTCCAGTAGACGGTGTTGCCGATCCGGGTGGCGCCCTCGATGTCCACCTCCTTCGTCACCCCGAGCTGGGAGCTGAAGTCCCAGGTGCGCACGGGCGCGTCGGAGCGGGAACGGTCGTACAGGCGCAGCACGTTGTTCTCGTCGTCGGCGACCACGGTGAACCCGCCGCCGACGTCCACGGCGGCCGAGGAGTCCGAGGCGCCGCTGAAGTAGCGGGCGTCGGCCGGGTTCTGGACGGCGGCGGAGGCGGCGTAGGAGAGGGTCTTGGTGGCGGTCTTGCCGCCGAGCCCGGTGACCTTGATCGTCAGGGTCGTGTAGCCGCGGCTGTGCGCGGTGACCGCCAGCCGGCGCACGGCGCCGGCGCCGGTGACCGTGACGTCGCCGGTGCCGGCGACGGAGGCCTTGCTGGAGGCGGAGGCGCTGACGGTCAGGGCGGAGACGTCGGCGCCGCTCTGGCCGACGGTGACGTCGACGGTCTGGTCGCCGACCCCGGCCACCGAACCCGACAGGTAGCCGGCGGACAGCGAGATGGTCGGGGTCCCGTAGGTGACCGCGTGCGCGGGCATGACCGTCGCGGCGACGATCAGAGCGGCGATTCCCGCGGTACTCGCGATACCGAGCTGCTTCTTCAAGGTGGCGTCCTCTCCCTCACGGCGGCGTCACACCGTGACGGCCGTCGAGAAGATTCGGCCACCACGGCCAACTCCCGGTGCACACCGTCCGTCCGCCGGAAGAACCCGGAAGAACGGGCAGGGCAGGGCCCGCGGAAGCAGGGAGGGCCCCCGGCACGACCGTGCCGGGGGCCCTCCTGCGACCGCGTGGGTCAGACGTTGAAGCCGAGCGCGCGGAGCTGCTCACGGCCGTCGTCCGTGATCTTGTCCGGGCCCCACGGGGGCATCCAGACCCAGTTGATGCGGAGCTCGTTGACGATGCCCTCCGTCGCCGACTTCGCCTGGTCCTCGATGACGTCCGTCAGCGGGCAGGCCGCCGAGGTCAGGGTCATGTCGAGGGTGGCGATGTTCGCGTCGTCGATGTGGATGCCGTAGATCAGGCCCAGGTTGACGACGTCGATGCCCAGCTCGGGGTCGACCACGTCGTAGAGGGCCTCGCGGACCTCCTCCTCGGTGGCCGGCTTGATCGACGCCTCGGGCGTCGCGTTCTCGGTCATGCCGTCTTCCTCTCCGCGTCACCCAGTGCCTGGGCGGTCGCGTCCTTCCACGCCATCCAGCTCAGCAGAGCACACTTCACGCGCGCCGGATACTTGGAGACACCGGCGAACGCGACCGCGTCCTCCAGCACCTCCTCCATCTCCCCGTCCGGCTCGATCTTGCCCTTGGACTGCATCAGCTCCAGGAACACGGCCTGGATCTTCTGCGCCTCGGGCAGCTGCTTGCCGACCAGCAGCTCGTTCAGCACGGACGCGCTGGCCTGGCTGATGGAGCAGCCCTGGCCCTCGTAGGAGACGTCGGTGAGCGTCTCCCCGTCGTACTTCACGCGCAGGGTGATCTCGTCGCCGCACGTCGGGTTGACGTGGTGCACCTCGGCGTCGCCGTCGCGCAGGCCGCGCCCGTGCGGGTGCTTGTAGTGGTCCAGGATCAGTTCCTGGTACATCGAATCCAGCTTCACAGCGTCCTCGTCCTCATCGCCTTCGTCAGCCGAAGAAGTTCCGTACGTGCTCCAGCCCGTCGACCAGCGCGTCGACGTCGGCGGGAGAGGAGTACAGGTAGAAAGACGCCCGCGTGGTCGCAGGAATTCCGTAGCGCAGGCAGACCGGGCGCGCGCAGTGGTGTCCCACGCGGACCGCGATGCCCTGCTCGTCCAGGACCTGGCCCACGTCGTGCGGGTGGATGTCGCCGAGCACGAAGGAGATCGCGGCGCCGCGGTCCTCGGCCGTGGTGGGGCCGATGATCCGCAGGTCGGGGACCTCCTGGAGGCGCTTGACCGCGTACTCGGTGATCGCGTGCTCGTGGGCGGCGATCTTGTCCATGCCGATCGAGGTCAGGTAGTCCACGGCCGCGCCGAGGCCGACGGCCTGGGCGATCGGGGGCGTGCCCGCCTCGAACTTGTGGGGCGCCGGGGCGTACGTGGAGGAGTGCATCGAGACGGTCTCGATCATCTCGCCGCCGCCGAGGAACGGGGGCAGGTCCTCCAGGAGCTCCTGGCGGCCCCACAGGACGCCGATGCCGGTCGGGCCGCACATCTTGTGGCCGGTGAAGGCAACGAAGTCGGCGCCGAGCGCCTGCACGTCCAGCGGCATGTGCGGAGCGGCCTGCGAGGCGTCGATCAGCACCAGCGCGCCGACCTCCTGCGCCCGCCGGACGATCGCCTCGACCGGGTTGACCGTGCCCAGGATGTTGGAGACCAGCGTGAAGGAGACGATCTTCGTCTTCTCCGTGATGACCTCTTCGATGTTGGACAGGTCGAGCCGGCCGTCGTCGGTGAGGCCGAACCACTTCAGCTTCGCGCCCGTGCGCTGCGAGAGCAGCTGCCACGGCACGATGTTGGAGTGGTGCTCCATCTCCGTGATGGCGATCTCGGTGTCGCGGTCGACCCGGTAGGGCTCGTCGGCCCAGCCGAGCATGTTCGCGACCAGGTTGAGCGACTCCGAGGCGTTCTTGGTGAAGATCACCTCGTCGCGGCTCGGCGCGTTGATGAAGGCGGCGACCTTGTCGCGGGCGCCCTCGTACAGCGCCGTGGCCTCCTCGGCGAGCACGTGCACGCCGCGGTGGACGTTGGCGTTGTGCTGCTCGTAGTACTCGTTCAGCGCGTCGAGCACCTGGCGCGGCTTCTGCGAAGTCGCCGCGTTGTCCAGGTAAACGATCTTCTTCCCGTCGTGGACCACACGATCCAGCAGGGGGAAGTCCTTGCGGATCGCCTCGATGTCGAGGAGGCCAGGCAGCTGTGTCACGCGGTCGCGCCACCCTTCACGTACTTGTCGTAGCCCTCGTTCTCCAGCTGGTCGGCGAGCTCGGCGCCGCCGGACTCGGCGATGCGGCCGTTCGCGAACACGTGCACGAAGTCGGGCTTGATGTAGCGCAGGATGCGCGTGTAGTGGGTGATCAGCAGGGTGCCGACCTCACCGGTCTCGCGGACGCGGTTGACGCCCTCGGAGACGATGCGCAGGGCGTCGACGTCAAGGCCGGAGTCGGTCTCGTCGAGGATCGCGATCTTCGGCTTGAGGAGCTCCAGCTGGAGGATCTCGTGGCGCTTCTTCTCACCGCCGGAGAAGCCCTCGTTGACGTTGCGCTCGGCGAAGGCCGGGTCCATCTGGAGCTGCTCCATGGCGGACTTGACCTCCTTCACCCAGGTGCGCAGCTTGGGGGCCTCGCCGCGGATGGCGGCGGCGGAGGTCCGC
Organism: Streptomyces sp. NPDC001594; assembly: GCF_042893675.1. NCBI lineage: Bacteria > Bacillati > Actinomycetota > Actinomycetes > Kitasatosporales > Streptomycetaceae > Streptomyces > Streptomyces sp. NPDC001594. Next base: position 76,121 of record NZ_JBIAVB010000003.1, read on the forward strand.
AGGAAGTTGGAGACCGAGACGCCGGGGACCTCGACCGGGTACTGCATGGCGAGGAAGACGCCGGCGCGGGCGCGCTCGTCGACGGACATCTCCAGGACGTCCTCGCCGTCGAGGGTCACGGTGCCACCGGTGATGGTGTACTTCGGGTGACCGGCGAGGGAGTACGCCAGGGTGGACTTGCCGGAGCCGTTGGGGCCCATGATGGCGTGCGTCTCACCCTGCTTGACCGTCAGGTCGACACCCTTGAGGATCTCGCGGGCGCCGTTCTCGGCCTCGACGGAGACGTGCAGGTCGTGGATTTCAAGCGTTGCCATGGGTACCTCAGGACTCCTGGGTGAGGGAGACGAGCACGTCGTCCCCTTCGATCTTTACGGGGTAAACGGGGACGGGGCGCGTCGCGGGCAGACCGGAGGGCTTGCCGGTGCGCAGGTCGAAGGCCGACCCGTGCAGCCAGCACTCGATCATGCAGTCCTCGACCTCACCCTCCGAGAGCGAGACGTTCGCGTGCGAGCAGATGTCGTTGATCGCGAACACCTCCCCCTCGGTGGAGACGATGGACACCGGCGTGCCGTCGAGTTCCACCCGCTTGGGGGTGTTCTCCTCCAGCTCGCTCAGCGCGCAGGCCTTGACGTACGTCATCAGACGGCCGCCGCCAGCTCGGCCTCGATCTTCGCGATGAGGCGCTCCTCGATGTCCTCGACACCGATCTGCTGGACGAGCTCGGCGAAGAAGCCGCGCACGACGAGGCGGCGGGCCTCGTCGGCCGGGATGCCGCGCGCCTGGAGGTAGAAGAGCTGCTCGTCGTCGAAGCGGCCGGTGGCCGAGGCGTGGCCGGCGCCGACGATCTCGCCCGTCTCGATCTCCAGGTTCGGCACCGAGTCGACGCGCGCGCCGTCCGTCAGGACGAGGTTGCGGTTCATCTCGTAGGTGTCGGTGCCCTCGGCGGACTTCTGGATGAGGACGTCGCCGATCCAGACCGCGTGGGCGTCCTGGCCCTGGAGCGCGCCCTTGTAGACCACGTTGGACTTGCAGTGCGGGGCGTCGTGCGTGACCAGGAGGCGGTGCTCCTGGTGCTGGCCGGCGTCCGTGAAGTACAGGCCGAGCATCTCGGCCTCGCCGCCGGGGCCCGCGTAGGTGACGCGCGGGTGCAGGCGGACGAGGTCGCCGCCGAAGGTCACGACGACGGACTTGAAGCTCGCGTCGCGGCCGATGAGGGCGTTGTGCTGCGAGGTGTGGACCGCGGTGTCGTCCCAGTCCTGGACGGACACGAAGGTCACCTTGGCGCCGTCGCCGACGAGGACGTCGACGTTGGCGGCGCGCACGCCGTCACCGGTGTGGTCGATCACGATGATCGCCTCGGCGAACGGCTTGATGTCGAAGACGGTGTGCCCGAAGGTCGTGCCGCCCTCACCGTGCAGGGCGACCCGGATGGGCTCGGCGAGCACGGTCTCCTTGGGCACGGTGACGACCGTGGCCTTGGCGAACGAGGAGAAGGCCTGGGCGGCGACGCGGTCGACGGGGGTGCCGGCCTTGCCGATCCGCTCGTCGTCGCGCTCGACGGACTCGACGGTGACGCCCTCGGGGGCGTCGATCTGGGCCTTCATGGTTCCGTTGGCGACCGCGGTGCCGTCGTGCAGGCCCTTGAGGCGGGCGAGCGGGGTGAACCGCCACTCCTCCTCGCGGCCGTGCGGGACCGGGAAGTCGGCCACGTCGAAGGACGGGGGCGCGCTCATCCGGGTGGCGACGGTGGACTCGGCGGCCACCGCGATCGCGCCGGCGGTCGTGGAGCCCGCGGCGATGTTCTGAGCCTCAGCCATGGCTGTCGTTCTGCTCTCTTCCTGCGTCAAAGAATGTGCTGCGGGTGGACGGGAGGGCCGGTGCTTAACCGACCGAGCCCTCCATCTGCAGCTCGATCAGCCGGTTCAGCTCCAGCGCGTACTCCATCGGCAGCTCCTTGGCGATCGGCTCGACGAAGCCGCGCACGATCATGGCCATGGCCTCGAACTCGGTGAGGCCGCGCTGCATGAGGTAGAAGAGCTGGTCGTCGGAGACCTTGGAGACGGTGGCCTCGTGGCCCATCGTCACGTCGTCCTCGCGGACGTCGACGTAGGGGTAGGTGTCCGAGCGGGAGATGGTGTCGACCAGGAGCGCGTCGCACAGCACGTTGGACTTGGAGCCCGCGGCGCCCTCGCCGATCTCGACCAGGCCGCGGTAGGAGGTGCGGCCGCCGCCTCGCGCCACCGACTTGGAGACGATGTTCGAGGAGGTGTTCGGCGCCATGTGGACCATCTTGGAGCCGGCGTCCTGGTGCTGGCCCTCGCCCGCGAAGGCGATGGACAGGGTCTCGCCCTTGGCGTGCTCGCCCATCAGGTAGACGGCCGGGTACTTCATGGTGACCTTGGAGCCGATGTTGCCGTCGATCCACTCCATGGTCGCGCCCTCGTACGCCACGGCGCGCTTGGTGACCAGGTTGTAGACGTTGTTCGACCAGTTCTGGATGGTCGTGTAGCGGCAGCGGCCGCCCTTCTTGACGATGATCTCGACCACGGCGCTGTGCAGCGAGTCCGAGGAGTAGATCGGGGCGGTGCAGCCCTCGACGTAGTGGACGTAGGCGTCCTCGTCGACGATGATCAGCGTCCGCTCGAACTGGCCCATGTTCTCCGTGTTGATGCGGAAGTAGGCCTGGAGCGGGATGTCCACGTGGACACCCTTGGGGACGTAGATGAACGAGCCGCCCGACCACACCGCGGTGTTGAGCGAGGCGAACTTGTTGTCGCCGACCGGGATGACCGTGCCGAAGTACTCCTGGAAGAGCTCCGGGTGCTCCTTGAGCGCGGTGTCCGTGTCGAGGAAGATGACGCCCTGCTCCTCCAGGTCCTCGCGGATCTGGTGGTAGACGACCTCGGACTCGTACTGGGCCGCGACACCGGCGACGAGGCGCTGCTTCTCCGCCTCGGGGATGCCGAGCTTGTCGTACGTGTTCTTGATGTCCTCCGGCAGGTCCTCCCAGGAAGCGGCCTGCTTCTCGGTGGAGCGCACGAAGTACTTGATGTTGTCGAAGTCGATGCCCGAGAGGTCGGAGCCCCAGTTCGGCATGGGCTTCTTGTCGAACAGCTTGAGGCCCTTGAGGCGGAGGTTCAGCATCCACTCCGGCTCGGACTTCTTCGCCGAGATGTCGCGGACGACGTCCTCGGACAGACCCCGCTTGGCAGCGGCGCCGGCCGCGTCGGAGTCGGCCCAGCCGTATTCGTAGGTGCCCAGGCCATCGAGCTCAGGGTGAGCAGTCTCCGTGGTCATGCGGGGTTCCTCCCGGCCGTACTTGCAGATGCTGGTGTGTCGTGCTGTGCCGCGCTTCGCGGGATGAACGTGGTGCACACCCCGTCGCCGTGGGCGATGGTGGCGAGGCGCTGCACATGCGTCCCGAGCAGGCGGGAGAAGACCTCGGTCTCCGCCTCGCACAGCTGCGGGAACTGCTCGGCGACGTGTGCGACCGGGCAGTGGTGCTGACAGAGCTGTTCACCGCTGTGCGGACCGGGAGCGCTCTTCGCCGTAGCAGCGTACCCGTCCGCGGTCAACGCCTTCGCGAGGGCCTCGGTACGGTCCGCCGGTCCGGCCGCCTCGACGGCTTCCCGGTAGGTCTCCGCCTGCGCCGCCATCCTCGCCCGGGCGAAGGCGGCGACGGCCGCCTCGCCCTTCTCGCCGCCGCCCACGGACTGCGCGATCCAGCGCAGGGCGTCCGCGGCGAGCTTGTCGTAGGACTGGTCGAAAGCGTCGCGTCCGCAGTCGGTGAGCGCGAAGACCTTGGCGGGCCGGCCCCGGGTGCGTGCGCCGTACACACGCTGCTCACGGGGTGCGACCACGTCGTCGGCGACGAGCGTGTCGAGGTGGCGGCGGACGGCGGCCTGGGTGAGGCCGAGACGCTGCGCGAGGTCGGCGACGGTGGAGGGACCGTGGTCCAGGATGGACCTCGCGACCCGGTTGCGGGTTGACCGCTCCCCGGTCGCGAGCTCCCCCTGGGGGGCCTCGCTCGTCCGTTCGCCGTATTTCACAACGCCATTGTTGCGTAATTACCGGAGCCCCGACAAGCCGTGACGGACGCCACTACTGGTGTCCTCCATCACTAAGGGTTACCTAATCTGTCCACGGAGAGTGATCGAAAGCGCCCGGCTCCACCACCCCTGGCCAGGGAGGATGCCCGCCAAGGGGGAACCTTCCCCCGGCACCCGTGAGAGCCCCTACCGCTCCGTAGACTCACCCGCATGAGCAACGACCCCGCCGTGGAAATCCGCGGACTGGTGAAACGGTACGGATCGAAGACGGCCGTCGACGGCCTGGACCTCACCGTCCCCGGCGGCGCGGTCACCGCGGTCCTCGGCCCCAACGGCGCGGGCAAGACCACCACGATCGAGACCTGCGAGGGCTACCGCCGCCCCGACGCCGGCACCGTCCGCGTCCTGGGCCTGGACCCGGCGGCCGAGCCGGAGGCCCTGCGCCCGCGGATCGGCGTGATGCTCCAGTCCGGCGGCGTCTACTCCGGCGCCCGCGCCGTCGAGATGCTGCGCCACATGGCCAAGCTGTACGCCGACCCCCTGGACGTCGACACCCTGGTCGAGCGCCTCGGCCTCGGCAGCTGCGGCCGCACCCCCTACCGCCGGCTCTCCGGCGGCCAGCAGCAGCGGCTCTCCCTGGCCATGGCCGTCGTCGGCCGCCCCGAGCTGGTCTTCCTGGACGAGCCCACGGCCGGCCTGGACCCGCAGGCCCGCCGCGCCACCTGGGAGCTCGTACGGGAGCTGCGCGCCGACGGGGTCGCCGTCGTCCTCACCACCCACCACATGGACGAGGCCGAACAGCTCGCCGACGAGGTGGCCATCGTGGACGCCGGCAAGGTCATCGCCCACGGCAGCCCCGAGCAGCTGTGCCGCGGCGGCGCCGAGAACACCCTTCGCTTCTCCGGCCGCCCCGCCCTCGACCTCGCCTCCCTCCTCAAGGCCCTGCCCGACGGCACCGAGGCCGCCGAGCTCACCCCGGGCTCCTACCGGGTCACCGGCGACGTGGACCCGCAGCTGCTGGCCACCGTCACCTCCTGGTGCGCCCAGCACGGGGTGATGCCCAGCAGCCTCACCGTGGAACGGCACACCCTCGAGGACGTCTTCCTCGAACTGACCGGTAAGGAGCTGCGCGCATGAGCGCCGGTACGTTCACCCCCCGGCCGGGGGCCGCGCCGGTCTCCCGGATGATCTGGGCGCAGACCGCGCTGGAGACCCGGATGCTGCTGCGCAACGGGGAGCAGCTGCTGCTCACCGTGATCATCCCGGCGCTGCTGCTGACCCTGTTCTCCGTCGTCGACATCGTCGACACCGGTGCCGAGAACTCCGTGGACTTCCTCGCGCCGGGCGTGCTGGCGCTCGCCGTGATGTCCACCGCCTTCACGGGCCAGGCCATCGCCACCGGTTTCGACCGCCGCTACGGGGTCCTCAAGCGGCTCGGGGCCTCCCCGCTGCCGCGCTGGGCGCTGATGGCCGCGAAGACCCTGTCGGTGCTGGTCACCGAGGTGCTCCAGATCGCCCTGCTGACGGTGATCGCCCTCGCGCTGGGCTGGTCCCCGCACGGCAACCCGCTCGCGGTGGCGGCGCTCGTCCTGCTGGGTACCGCCGCCTTCTCCGGTCTCGGGCTGCTGATGGCGGGCACCCTCAAGGCCGAGGTGACGCTGGCCGCCGCCAACCTGGTGTTCCTGCTGCTGCTGGTCGGCGGCGGGGTGATCGTGCCGCTGGAGAAGTTCCCCGGCGCGGCCCAGGCCGTCCTGGGGCTCCTGCCGGTCTCGGCGCTGTCCCACGGCCTGCGCGAGGTGCTCCAGCACGGCGCCGGGCTCCCGCTGGGCGACGTGGCGGTCCTGGCCGGCTGGGCGGTCCTGGGGCTCGGCGCGGCCGCGAAGTGGTTCCGCTGGGAGTAGGGGGGCACGGCGGGCGGAGCCGGCGCGGCGCGGTACCGACGCCGCCGGTCCGGCTCCGGTTCCGCCGGGGCGGGGTGACGCTGCTCTCCGCCCCGCGGCCGTCCGGCGGGAGTGAATCACCGCCGCCGGACGTTGGGCATGCGGGAGGCTGACCACCTCCACGGACAGCGGACGGGCGACGCCGGGGGACGACGGGCATGGGGCAGCGGGAGGCCGTACTACGGCTGGACGGGCAGTGGGCGCGGATCCGCTCGGGGGCCGCGCAGGCGGATCCCGGCGAGGCGGACCGGCTGCTCGGCGAACTGATCGGGGCGCTGCGCGAGCCCGCCCGGACCGACCCCGAGTGCGCGGCCCGGCTGGGGCTGCGCCTGGGCGACCTCGCCGGGCGCCGGTTCGCCGCCGGGGACCGGGCGGGGGCGCTGTCCGCCATCGAGGAGGGCCTGCGGCACGCGCAGCAGGCCGCGGGGCACGCGCCCGAGTACGCCCGGTGGTACGCCCGGGGGCTGATCAACCAGGGGGTCTGGCTGGCCTGGCCGCTGAGCGACGCCGCCCGGCTGCCCCGGCATCCGCTCGGCGAGGCCGGGGAGGAGCGCCCGGGCGCGATGGAACGGGCGGCCGGCGAGCGGGCCCGTGACCTGACCCGGGCCGCCGTCGAGGTGTGGGCCGGGCTCGACCAGGACGACCCCGTCAACCGGCGCGGGCTCGCCCAGGCCAAGGTGTTCCTCGGCGACCGCCTGGCGGAGCTGGGCCTCGCCGCCGACGCCGTCGCCTGGGCGGTGGACGCCGAGGCCGGGTTCCGCCGGCTGCTGCTCGCCTCCCCCGGGCCCGAAGAGGCCCAGGAGGCGGAGGAGGCCCTCGACCACATCGGCCGCCAGCTGGAGCTGCGGCTGCGCTACCTGTCGTTCGACTCCCTGGCCGGGCTGCGGACCGGCGGGCTGCTGCCCGAGCGGCTGCTCCCGCAGGCCGTGGTGGCCGCCCGGATCCAGGGGGCGTCCGAGGAGGACGTCGCCGCCCGGCTGGGGCTGGAGGCCGAGCAGGTCGCCACCATGCTGGAGGTCACCCCCTGGCGTGCGGTGTGGCGCGTCGAGGTGCGCGGCGCCGACGGGCTGTGGGCCGTGGTGCCCGCCCCCTGGCGGGGCTCGGCCGAGGTGCGCGGGCGCACCGCCGAGGAGGTGGGGACGGAGGTGGTGCGGGGCTTCATGGCCTCCCCGCAGTACCCCGGCGACGCCGCCCTGTGGCGGGTGCGGGTGTGGTGGCACGAGGAGGGCGACCCGGCCGGAGCCAGGTTCCGCCTGGTGGTCGGGCCCGACGCCCCCGCGGCCACCCCCTCGTGAAAGTTTGCACAAAGCGGCGCATACGATAGGGGCCGTGTTGAACCCATTCGCATACCTCGCCGCCCGCTGGACCCCGTCACCCCGGATCGTCCAGCGTGCCGCCGCCATCGCGGTCCTGATGAGCGTCGTCATCGTCGTCACCGGCGGCGCGGTGCGGCTGACCGGTTCCGGTCTCGGCTGCGACACCTGGCCCAAGTGCACGGACGACAGCCTGATCGTCACCCAGGCGCAGGGCTTCCACGGCGCCATCGAGTTCGGCAACCGGATGCTCACGTACGTGCTGTGCGCGGCCGTCGGCGGAGTGATCCTCGCGGCCCGCTCCGCCAAGCCCTGGCGGCGCTCCCTGACGAAGCTCGGCTGGACCCAGTTCGCCCTCGTCATGGGCAACGCCGTCCTCGGCGGCATCACCGTCCTGACGGGCCTGAACCCGTACAGCGTGGCCGGGCACTTCCTGCTGGCCACCAGCCTGATCACGGTCACGACGATCACCTGGCAGCGCACCCGCGAGGGTGACGCGGCCCCCCGCCCGCGCGTGCCGGGCCCGGTGCGCAAGCTGTCGTGGGCGCTGATCGCCACCACCCTGGTGCTGATCGCGGCGGGCACGGTCGTGACCGGCTCCGGGCCGCACGCCGGCGACAAGAGCGAGATCAAGCGGATGCCGTTCGACTGGGCGGCCACCGCCCACGTCCACGCGATCGCCGCCTGGCTGGTGTGCGCGCTGGGCGTGGCGATGTGGCTGGTGCTGCGCGTGGTCGACGCCCCCGCCGACACCCGGGCGCGCGCCCGCGACCTGCTGGTCGTGCTGCTCGCCCAGGGCGCGATCGGCTACGTGCAGTTCTTCACCTCGCTGCCCGAGGTGCTGGTCGCCGTCCACATGCTCGGCTCCTGCCTGGTGTGGATCTCCGTGCTGCGCCTGGCCCTGAGCCTGCGCGAGCGCTCCGACACCGCGATCGAGACCCCGGCGCCCGAGGACGCGCGGCTCTCGGCGGTCTGACCGAAGGCCGAAGGCCGCACGGCCGCAGGCCGGACGGCCGGCCCGGAGCACTCAGCTCCCTTCGTCCAGCCGGTAGACGCGGCGGGCGTTGCCCGCCGCGAGCATGGCCGCGACCCGGTCGGCGTCCCGCCAGGACCAGGCCCCGTCGGCCACCCAGCCGCCCAGCACCCGCCCGAGCGCCTCGCGGAACACCAGGGCGCCGACGGCGTGCAGCTCGGGCAGGCCTCGACCCCCGCTGGAGAACAGCAGCTTCCCGAAGGGCGCGAGCTCCAGCAGCTCGGCCAGTACGGCCGCCGCCCGCGCCCCCGTGCGGGCGAGGGCCGGCCCGAGGTCGGCGTGGACGTGCGGGTACGCCGCCGCGAGCCGCGCCGCGTGCCGGTGGTGCGGGTACCCCCCGAGCAGGACGAGCCGCGCCCCCGGGCCCTCCGTGGCCCGGGCGACCCCGGTAAGCGCCTCCGGTGCGGCCCCGCCGGTGTGCAGTTGGAGCGGCAGCCCACAGGTCACCGCGCTCCACAGCAGGTGCCGCAGCAGCACGGGGTCCCGTACCGGCCCGCCCCTGGCCCGCGCGGCCAGCCACCGCCCGGCCGCCCCGCGCACCTCGCCGGGCCCGGGCGGCTGCGGGTGCGCGGCCAGCGCGGCGGCGTACCCGGCGTGCGGCCCGCAGCCGAAGGCGACGGCGCCGGAGGCGGCGTGGTGGACGGCTCCGGCGAGGTCGGCGAGGAAGGCGGTGACGCTCCCCGAGGTGTCGGCGGCCTGCTCGGCGAGCGACTCCAGCCGGACCACCTCGAAGGCCTCGGCGTCCCCCGCGAGGGCCAGCTCCTTGGGGCCGGTGAGGTCCCCGGGGACTCCCGTGTCGACCAGGTACGCGCCCGCCCCGGAGCCCCGCAGCAGCCTGCGCGCGCTCTCGGCGGCCCCGAGTTCGCGCCGCCGGGCCAGGTAGCGGGCGGGCGCGCAGTGCGGCTCCAGGCCCAGCAGGGGCGGGCACCAGCGGCGTACGGCGAAGCCGGTCTGGGTGTCGAAGAAGGTGGTTCCGGGGGCGGGCGGGCCGGCCGAGTGGACCAGCTGGGCCTCGAAGGTGGCGAGCCCGAGCTCGCTGCGGAGCACCCCGTGGCAGTGCTGGTCCACCAGGGGCGGCGTTTCGATCATCCGGTCACCCCGTCGCGGACGTGAGGAAGCGGCTTCCACACGTCCTAACGGGTGAGCGGGGTATGAAGTATTGCCCCGGTCGTTGACCGGCCGGTTCAGGCGGCGGGGTTGGCCGGTCCGCCCACCTGGATCCCGGCCATGCGGGTCCACTCGTACGGGCCGGTCTTCACGCGCGCGGCGAGCTCCCCGTCGAAGTCCTCGTGGAGGGTCAGCCCGGCCTTCTCGGCGGCGAGCTGCGCCACGGCGTACGTGGGGGCGACCAGGTCGCCCCAGCCGCCGTCGGTGCCCACGAGGACGATCCGGGTGCCGGCCTGGCCGATGTGGGCGAGCTGGCCCTCGGCGCCGCCGTGCTGCTTGGCGAACGCGCCGATCTGCCGGGCCAGCTTCGCCGCCGTGCGGCTGTGCTTCTTGTCCGCGGCCTCTGCGGTCTGTGCGGTGTCTGCGGTGTCTGCCATGGACCGCATGCTACCGGCGGGTAATCAAGGGAGGAAGTGTCAGCGGAGGAAGGGATCCACGGCCACGGCCACGAACAGCAGCGACACATAGGTGATCGACCAGTGGAACAGCCGCATCTCCTTGAGCTTCGCGCCCGTGACCCCGGCCTTGGCCCGGGCGTTCAGCGCGTGCGCCTCCCACAGCCACCAGCCGCCCGCCAGCAGCGCGACGGAGGTGTAGAACCAGCCGGTGTACCCCAGCGGGGTGAGCAGCAGCGAGACGGCGACCATCACCCAGCTGTAGATGACGATCTGGCGCGCCACGGCCTTGTTGCCCGCCACGACCGGCAGCATCGGCACGCCGACACGCGCGTAGTCGTCCTTGACCTTCATGGACAGCGGCCAGTAGTGCGGCGGCGTCCAGAAGAAGATGACGAGGAAGAGGATGACGGCGGCCCAGGAGACCTCGTTGCGCACGGCCGACCAGCCGATGAGCACCGGCATGCAGCCGGCGATCCCGCCCCAGACGATGTTCTGCGCGGTCCGCCGCTTCAGCAGCATCGTGTAGACGACCACGTAGAAGAGGAGCGCGCCGAGGGCGAGCGCGGCCGACAGCCAGTTGACGAGCAGGCCGAAGAACAGGGTCGAGACGACCCCGAGCGTGATGCCGAAGACCAGGCACTCGCGCGGGCTCACCATGCCGGTCACCAGCGGCCGCTGCGACGTGCGGTCCATCAGGGCGTCGATGTCCCGGTCGATGTACATGTTGAGCGCGTTCGCGCCGCCCGCCGACAGATAGCCGCCGAAGCAGGTGGCGAGCACCAGCCACAACGACGGCACGCCCTGTTCGGCGAGGAACATCACCGGCACTGTGGTGATCAGCAGAAGTTCGATGATCCGCGGCTTGGTCAAAGCCACGAAAGCCATGGCCCGGGCCCCGAACGGCCGGTGACCGGGGCTCGTCCCGAGCACCCCCGCTGGACGGGATTCGACGGCCGTCACGCACACCCCTGAGAGAGAATCCAGCAAGCTTCCGAAGCGATGCCTCCAGTAAATGAAGGCTCGGTAAAGGCTTGCGCGTACCACGCCACTGTAGACGTAGCTCTTGCCCCGCCCTGCGCGGGGGTCGCCTCGTGTTGAGCCGATCGGACCGCCGGCAAGATCATCGGCGGCGGATCCCAGGTGAACAGCGGACACCGGGACGGCGACGCACGACCGGCACTCGAATAGCCGCACGCGCTGGCGGGGGTAGGCTCGGAATCGCCCCGGTGTCACCGTTCGTCACCGGGAAAACAACATGTGGAGAGGAGCCCTGACCAACGGTGAGCACCAAGCCGACCACCCCAGAGCTCGAGTGGACCGAACTGGACCAGCGGGCCGTCGACACCGCCCGCATCCTGGCCGCCGACGCGGTCCAGAAGGTCGGGAACGGACACCCCGGTACGGCGATGAGCCTGGCCCCCGCCGCGTACACGCTTTTCCAGAAGGTCATGCGCCACGACCCGTCCGACCCGCAGTGGGTCGGCCGCGACCGTTTCGTGCTCTCCGCGGGGCACTCGTCCCTGACCCTCTACACCCAGCTCTACCTCGGCGGCTTCGGTCTGGAGCTGGAGGACCTCGAGTCCTTCCGCACCTGGGGCTCCAGGACCCCCGGCCACCCGGAGTACGGCCACACCCCCGGCGTCGAGACCACCACCGGCCCGCTGGGCCAGGGCGTCGCGAACGCGGTGGGCATGGCCATGGCCGCCCGCTACGAGCGCGGCCTGTTCGACCCGGAGGCCGCGACGGGCGCCTCCCCCTTCGACCACATGGTCTACGCGATCGCGGGTGACGGCTGCCTGCAGGAGGGCATCTCCCACGAGGCGTCCGCGCTGGCCGGCCACCAGAAGCTCGGCAACCTGGTGCTGCTGTGGGACGACAACCACATCTCCATCGAGGGTGACACGGAGACGGCCGTCTCCGAGGACACCATGAAGCGCTACGAGGCGTACGGCTGGCACGTCCAGCGCGTCGAGCAGCAGGAGAACGGCGACCTCGACCCGAAGGCCCTCTTCGCCGCCCTCCAGGCCGCCAAGGCCGAGACCGGGCGCCCGTCCTTCATCGCGGCCCGCTCGATCATCGCCTGGCCCGCCCCGCACGCCCAGAACACCGAGGCCGCCCACGGCTCGGCCCTCGGCAACGACGAGGTCGCCGCGACCAAGCGCGTGCTCGGCTTCGACCCGGAGAAGACCTTCGAGGTCTCCGACGAGGTCCTCGCCCACACCCGCGGCCTGGTGGACCGCGGCCGCGAGGCCCGCGCCGCCTGGGAGAAGGACTTCTCCGCCTGGCGCACCGCCAACCCGGAGCGCGCCGCCTCCTTCGACCGCATCGAGTCCAACGAGCTGCCCGAGGGCTGGGAGGACAAGCTCCCCGTCTTCGAGACCGGCAAGGGCGTCGCCACCCGCGCGGCCTCCGGCAAGGTCCTGGAGGCGCTCGGCGCGGTCATCCCGGAGCTGTGGGGCGGCTCGGCCGACCTGGCCGGCTCCAACAACACCACCATCGACAAGACCTCGTCGTTCCTGCCGGTGGGCAACCCGCTGCCGGAGGCCGACCCGTACGGCCGGACCGTCCACTTCGGCATCCGCGAGCACGCCATGGCCGCGACCATGAACGGCATCGCCCTGCACGGCCACACCCGCATCTACGGCGGCACCTTCCTGGTGTTCTCCGACTACATGCGCAACGCCGTCCGCCTGTCCTCCCTGATGCACCTGCCGGTGACGTACGTGTGGACGCACGACTCCATCGGCCTCGGCGAGGACGGCCCGACCCACCAGCCGGTCGAGCACGTCGCCTCGCTGCGCGCCATCCCGGGCCTGAACGTGATCCGCCCGGCCGACGCCAACGAGACCGCCATCGCCTGGCGCGAGATCCTGCGCCGCCACACCAAGGTGTTCGGCAAGGGCGCCCCGCACGGCCTGGCCCTCACCCGCCAGGGCGTGCCGACGTACGACCGCAACGAGGACGCGGCCAAGGGCGGCTACGTGCTGTTCGAGGCCGAGGGCGGCCCCGCCCAGGTGGTCCTGATCGGCACCGGCTCCGAGGTCCAGCTCGCCGTCGCCGCGCGCGAGGCGCTGCAGGCCGAGGGCGTGCCCGCCCGGGTCGTCTCGATGCCCTGCGTCGAGTGGTTCGAGGAGCAGTCCCAGGAGTACAAGGACAGCGTCCTGCCGCCTTCCGTCAAGGCGCGAGTCGCGGTCGAGGCCGGCATCGGCCTGACCTGGCACCGTTACGTCGGGGACGCGGGCCGGATCGTCTCGCTGGAGCACTTCGGTGCCTCGGCCGACGGCGCCGTGCTGTTCCGCGAGTTCGGCCTCACCGCCGAAGCCGTGACCGCAGCCGCCAAGGCCAGCATCGATTCAGCACGTCTCACCGCCGCTGCGCGCTGACCCGGTACAAGAACCAGTAGGAGATGCAATTCCGATGACAGACGCACTCAAGCGCCTCTCCGACGAGGGCGTGGCGATCTGGCTGGACGACCTGTCCCGCAAGCGCATCACGTCCGGCAACCTCGCCGAGCTGATCGACCAGCAGCACGTGGTCGGTGTCACCACCAACCCGTCGATCTTCCAGAAGGCCATCAGCAGCGGTGACGGCTACGAGCAGCAGCTCGCCGACCTCGCCGCCCGCAAGGTCACCGTCGACGAGGCCATCCGCATGATCACCACGGCGGACGTCCGCGACGCCGCCGACATCCTGCGGCCGGTCTTCGACGCCACCGACGGCCAGGACGGCCGGGTCTCGATCGAGGTCGACCCGCGCCTGGCCCACGACACCAAGGCCACCGTCGCCGAGGCCAAGCAGCTCGCCTGGCTGGTGGACCGCCCCAACACGCTCATCAAGATCCCGGCGACCAAGGCCGGCCTGCCGGCGATCACCGAGGTCATCGGCCGGGGCATCAGCGTCAACGTCACGCTGATCTTCTCGCTGGAGCGCTACCGCGAGGTCATGGACGCCTACCTCGCGGGCCTGGAGAAGGCCAAGGCCGCCGGCCTGGACCTCTCCCTGATCCACTCGGTCGCCTCGTTCTTCGTGTCCCGCGTGGACACCGAGATCGACAAGCGCCTGGACTCCGTCGGCACCGACGAGGCCAAGGCCCTGAAGGGCAAGGCGGCCCTCGCCAACGCCCGTCTGGCCTACGAGGCGTACGAGGAGGTCTTCTCCTCCGACCGCTGGGCGGCCCTGGACCGGGCCCACGCCAACAAGCAGCGCCCCCTGTGGGCGTCCACCGGCGTCAAGGACCCGGCGTACAAGGACACCCTGTACGTGGTGGACCTCGTCGCCCCCGGCACCGTCAACACCATGCCCGAGGCGACCCTGGACGCCACCGCCGACCACGGCGAGGTCACCGGGGACACCATCCGCGGCACGTACGGGCAGGCGCGCGCCGAGCTCGACGCGGTCGCGAAGCTGGGCATCTCGTACGACGATGTGGTGCAGCTGCTCGAGGACGAGGGCGTCGAGAAGTTCGAGGCGGCCTGGAACGACCTGCTGAAGTCGACCGAGGCGGAGCTCAAGCGCCTGACCCCCGCGGAGGACTGAGTATTTTGTCGGTGAACGGAGCGAACCCGCTTCGTGACGCACAGGACCGGCGGCTCCCGCGCATCGCGGGACCGTCCGGCCTGGTGATTTTCGGCGTTACGGGTGACCTGTCGCGCAAGAAGCTCATGCCCGCCGTCTACGACCTCGCCAACCGCGGCCTGCTGCCCCCGGGCTTCTCGCTGATCGGTTTCGCCCGCCGCGAGTGGCAGGACGAGGACTTCGCCCAGGAGGTGTACGAGGCCGTCAAGCAGCACTCGCGCACCCCCTTCCGTGAGGAGGTCTGGCAGCAGCTGGTGCAGGGCTGCCGGTTCGTCCAGGGCGAGTTCGACGACGACGCGGCCTTCGAGACGCTCAAGCAGACGATCGACGAACTCGACAAGGCCCAGGGCACGGGCGGCAACTTCGCCTTCTACCTCTCGGTGCCGCCGAAGTTCTTCCCCAAGGTGGTCCAGCAGCTCAAGAACCACGGGCTGGCGCAGAAGGAGGGCTCCTGGCGGCGTGCCGTCATCGAGAAGCCCTTCGGTCACGACCTCAAGAGCGCGGAAGAGCTCAACCAGGTCGTCCACGAGGTCTTCCCCCGGGACGAGGTCTTCCGGATCGACCACTACCTCGGCAAGGAGACCGTCCAGAACATCCTGGCGCTCCGCTTCGCCAACACCATGTTCGAGCCGATCTGGAACCGGTCGTACGTCGACCACGTGCAGATCACCATGGCGGAGGACATCGGCATCGGCGGCCGGGCCGGCTACTACGACGGCATCGGCGCCGCCCGTGACGTCATCCAGAACCACCTGCTCCAGCTGCTGGCGCTCACGGCGATGGAGGAGCCCGGCTCCTTCCACCCCAAGGCCCTGGTGGCGGAGAAGCTGAAGGTGCTCAGCGCCGTCGAGGTCCCCGAGGACCTGGGCAAGCACACCGTGCGCGGCCAGTACTCGGCGGCCTGGCAGGGCGGCGAGAAGGTCAAGGGGTACCTGGAGGAGGACGGGATCAACCCGAACTCCAAGACCGACACCTACGCGGCCATCCGCCTGGAGATCAACAACCGCCGCTGGGCGGGCGTCCCGTTCTACCTGCGCACGGGCAAGCGCCTGGGCCGCCGGGTGACCGAGATCGCGGTGGTCTTCAAGCGGGCGCCGTACCTGCCGTTCGAATCGGGCGCGACCGAGGAGCTGGGGCAGAACGCCCTGGTCATCCGGGTCCAGCCGGACGAGGGCGTGACGGTCCGCTTCGGCTCCAAGGTGCCCGGCACCTCCATGGAGGTCCGGGACGTCACGATGGACTTCGCCTACGGCGAGTCCTTCACGGAGTCCAGCCCCGAGGCCTACGAGCGGCTCATCCTCGACGTCCTCCTCGGCGACGCGAACCTCTTCCCGCGCCACCAGGAAGTCGAGCTGTCCTGGAACATCCTCGACCCGATCGAGGAGTACTGGGACAAGCACGGCAAGCCCGCGCAGTACCCGGCGGGCACGTGGGGGCCGGTCGAGGCGGACGAGATGCTCGCACGAGACGGACGGAGCTGGCGCCGGCCATGAAGATCGACCTCACGGAGACCACCTCCAGCAAGATCAACGCCGCGTTGGTGCAGGCGCGCCGGGACATCGGCACGCCGGCCATCGGCATGGTCCTCACGCTGGTGATCGTGACCGACGAAGAGAACGCGTACGACGCGCTCAAGTCGGCGAACGACGCCTCCCACGAACACCCTTCGCGGATCGTCGTCGTGGTCAAGCGGGTCAGCCGCTCCCCGCGCAGCCGCCGCGAAGCCCGGCTCGACGCGGAGATCCGTGTCGGAGCGGACTCCGGTACCGGCGAAACCGTCGTACTGCGCCTGCACGGCGAACTGGTCGACCACGCCCAGTCCGTCGTACTGCCCCTGCTGCTGCCGGACGCCCCCGTGGTGGTCTGGTGGCCGGAGGGCGCTCCGGCGGACCTGGCGGGCGACCCGCTGGGCGCACTGGGGCAGCGCCGGATCACGGACACGTACTCCTCCGAGCACCCGATCGAGGCGCTCGGCGCCCGGGCGGCGGCGTACGCCCCGGGTGACACGGACCTGTCCTGGACCCGGATCACCCCGTGGCGCTCGATGCTGGCCGCCGCGCTGGACCAGGTGACGCTGTCGCCGGTCGTCTCGGCGACCGTCGAGGGCGAGGACGAGAACCCGAGCTGCGAGCTGCTGGCCATGTGGCTGGCGGACCGTCTCGGGGTCCCGGTCAACCGGACCCTGTCAGGGGGGCCGGGGCTGACCGCCGTGCGCATGGAGACCAAGGACGGCTCGATCGTCCTGGACCGCGCGGACGGCTCGCTGGCCACGCTGTGCATGCCGGGGCAGCCCGACCGGGCGGTGGCGCTGAAGCGGCGTGAGACGGCCGAGCTGCTGGCGGAGGAGCTGCGCCGGCTGGACCCGGACAACACGTACGAGGCGTCCCTGAAGTTCGGCGTCTCCCGGCTGTCCGCCGAGGCTCCGGCGGCGCCGGCGGCTCCGGCTCCCGCCGAGGCGGAGGCTCCGGCGGAGAAGCCGGCCGCCGCCAAGCCGGCGCGCGCGTCGAAGCGGGCCTCGGCGAAGTAGCCGGTCCGCCGGGGGCGGGGCGGGGGGGTTCCTCTCCCCGCCCCGCCCTTCGCCCGTTCCTCCCCCAGCTACCGCTGGGAGGTGCCCCCAGGGGCTCCGCTCCCGGACCCCCGCGCCTCAAACGCCGGCGGGGCCGTAAACAGCCCGCGCGGCGTTTGAGCGCACCACCAGAACTACCGAGAAGGCGGCAGCACATGGGTATGACGACTCCCCAGGTGGTCGTCCACCGGGACAAGGAGCTGATGGCCCAGGCCGCAGCCGCCCGGCTCATCACCAAGATCGTGGACGCGCAGGCCGCCCGCGGCAGCGCCTCCGTCGTCCTGACCGGCGGCCGCAACGGCAACGGCCTCCTCGCGGCCCTCGCCGCGGCCCCCGCCCGGGACGCGATCGACTGGTCGCGCATCGACCTCTGGTGGGGCGACGAGCGCTACGTCCCCGCCGACGACCCCGAGCGCAACCACGTACAGGCCCGTGAGGCCCTCCTGGACGCCGTCCCGGTGGACCCGGCGCGGGTTCACGCGATGCCCGCCTCCGACGGCCCGTACGGCGCCGACGTGGACGCCGCCGCGGCCGCGTACGCCGCCGAGCTGGCGCGGGCGGCCACGCCCGAGGACCACGGCCCGGTCCCCCGGTTCGACGTGCTGATGCTGGGCGTCGGCCCGGACACCCACGTGGCCTCCCTGTTCCCCGAGCACCCCGCGTCCCGTGAGACCGACCGCACCGTCGTCGGGGTCCACGGCGCCCCCAAGCCCCCGCCGACCCGCGTCTCGCTCACCCTCCCCGCGATCCGCGCGGCCCGTGAGGTGTGGCTGCTGGCGGCCGGCGAGGACAAGGCGGGGGCGGTCGCCATCGCCCTCGGCGGGGCGGGCGGGGTGCAGGCCCCGGCGGCCGAGGCCTACGGCCGCAGCCGCACGCTCTGGTTGCTGGACCGCGCCGCCGCGGCCAAGCTCCCCTCCGGGCTGTACCCGCCGGCCTCCTCCTGAGCCGGGAAACGACGAGCGCCCCGTCCCGGTCGCCCGACCGGTACGGGGCGCTCCGCCGTTCCCGCTACCGCCCGCGCAGCTCCCGGTAGGCGGCCACCAGGGCCCGCGTCGACGGGTCCAGGCCCGGGACGTCCGCGCCCTCCGTCAGCGCCGGCTCCACCCGCTTGGCGAGCACCTTGCCGAGCTCGACGCCCCACTGGTCGAAGGAGTCGATGTTCCACACCGCGCCCTGGACGAACACCTTGTGCTCGTAGAGGGCGATGAGCTGGCCCAGCACGGCGGGGGTCAGCTCACCCGCGAGGATCGTCGTCGTGGGGTGGTTGCCCTGGAAGGTCTTGTGCGGGACGAGCGCCTCGGCGACGCCCTCCGCCCGCACCTCCTCGGCCGTCTTGCCGAAGGCCAGGGCCTGGGTCTGGGCGAAGAAGTTGGCCATCAGCAGGTCGTGCTGGGCCTTGAGCTCCGGCTCCAGCTCCGCGACCGGGCGGGCGAAGCCGATGAAGTCCGCCGGGATCACCTTGGTGCCCTGGTGGATCAACTGGTAGTACGCGTGCTGCCCGTTGGTGCCGGGCGTGCCCCACACCACGGGGCCGGTCTGCCAGTCCACCGGGTTGCCGTCGCGGTCCACGGACTTGCCGTTGGACTCCATGTCCAGCTGCTGCAGGTAGGCCGTGAAACGGGAGAGGTAGTGGCTGTACGGGAGCACGGCGTGCGACTGGGCGTCGAAGAAGGCCCCGTACCAGATGCCCAACAGGCCCAGCAGCAGCGGGGCGTTGTCCTCGGGCGCCGCGGTGCGGAAGTGCTCGTCCACGGTGTGGAAGCCGCCCAGCAGCTCCCGGAAGGAGTCCGGGCCGATCGCGATCATCAGCGAGAGCCCGATGGCCGAGTCGAAGGAGTAGCGGCCGCCGACCCAGTCCCAGAAGCCGAACATGTTGGCCGGGTCGATGCCGAACTCGGTGACCTTCTCGGCGTTGGTGGACAGGGCCACGAAGTGCCGTGCCACGGCGGCCTGGTCCCCGCCGAGGCCGGCCAGCAGCCACTGGCGGGCCGAGGTGGCGTTGGTGATGGTCTCGATGGTGGTGAAGGTCTTGGACGCGATGATGAACAGCGTCTCGGCCGGGTCCAGGTCCCGTACGGCCTCGTGGAGGTCGGCGCCGTCGACGTTGGAGACGAAACGCACCGTCAGGGAGCGGTCGGTGAAGGCGCGCAGGGCCTCGTACGCCATCGCCGGACCGAGGTCGGAGCCGCCGATGCCGATGTTGACGACGTTCCTGATGCGCCGGCCGGTGAAGCCGGTCCACTCCCCCGAACGGACCTGGTCGGAGAAGGCCGCCATCTTGTCGAGGACCTCGTGGACGGCGGGGACGACGTTCTCGCCGTCGACCTCGACGACCGCGTCAGCGGGGGCGCGCAGCGCGGTGTGCAGGACCGCGCGGTCCTCGGTCACGTTGATCTTCTCGCCTCGGAACATGGCGTCCCGCAGCTCGCTCACGCCGGTCGCCGCGGCCAGTTCGCGCAGCAGCGTGAGGGTCTCGTCGGTGACGAGGTGCTTCGAGTAGTCGATGTGCAGGTCGCCGACCCGCAGGGTGTATCCGGTGCCCCGTTCCGGATCCGTCTCGAACAGCTCCCGCAGATGCGTCTGCCCCAGCTCTTCCCGGTGCTTGCCGAGCGCGTTCCACTCGGGCAGCCGGTTGAGCCTCGTACGGCTTTCCGCGTTCATCTCGGACATCAACCCACTTCTTCCGTCCTGTTGTGCCCCGCCACCTCCAACCTAAGGGATCCGAAGGGGGACAACGCACACAAAGGGGCCCGGCCCGCGGGATTCGTACTCCCACGGGCCGGGCCCCCAGTCACGTTCGAGCGTGGCCCGGCCGAAGCCGTCTCAGATCTCGCCGCGGAGCTTGGCGAGGGCCTCGGCGAGGATCGCCTCGCCGTCGGCGTCGGTGCGGCGCTCGCGGACGTAGGCGAGGTGCGTCTTGTACGGCTCGGTGCGCGGCGGCGCGGGCGGGTTGTCCCGGTCCTGGCCGGCGGGGAAGCCGCAGCGCGGGCAGTCCCAGGTGTCGGGGACCTGTGCGTCGCTGGCGAAGCTGGGCTGCGTCTCGTGCCCGTTCGAGCACCAGAAGGAGATGCGCAGGCGGGGCGCGGATTCACCGCGCTCGGCCTCGCCCATCGGCCCGGCTCCGACCCGACTTCCACGAATCGCGTTGCCACTTGCCACGGTCGTAACTCCCTGCGTGATGGTGCCGCCCAGCGTGAGGGTATACCCGCTGTGGGCGCCTCAGTTTACGTAAAGACCGAGCGGGCCGGGCGAAATGGCCGGAACCGTCAGCTGCCGTTCGACTTCATGAGCAGGCCGAGCGCGACGATGCAGGCGAACCACAGCAGGCCGATGACGACCGTGATGCGGTCGAGGTTGCGCTCCGCCACGGAGGAGCCGCCGACGGAGGACTGCATGCCGCCGCCGAACATGTCGGAAAGGCCGCCGCCCTTGCCCTTGTGCATCAGCACGAGCAGCATCAGCAGAGCGCTGAAGACGATCAGGGCGATCGAGAACCCCATAACCACGGCTGACTCCTACTTTTTCTGGGCTTGCTGAGAGGAAGCGGGGCCGGCTGCCGCGCGTACGCGGCCCCCGGCCCCCGCAAGGGTACGACGGATCGGCCCTACCGCATACTCACTGGTCGCGGAAGCGGACGATCTTGACGAACTCGTCCACGTCCAGCGCCGCGCCGCCGATCAGGGCGCCGTCGACATCGGGCTGGGCCATGATCGCGGCGATGTTGCCGGACTTGACGGAGCCGCCGTACTGGATGCGGACCTTGTCGGCCAGCTCCTGGGAGTACAGCTCGGCGAGGCGGCCGCGGATCGCCCCGCAGACCTCCTGGGCGTCCTCGGGGGTGGCGACCTCGCCGGTGCCGATCGCCCAGACGGGCTCGTAGGCGATCACGATGGACTCGACCTGCTCGGCCGGGACGTCCTTGAGGCCGCCGTCGACCTGGGCGAGGGTGTGCGGGACCTGCTGTCCGGCCTTGCGGACGTCGAGCCCCTCGCCGACGCAGAGGATCGGGGTGATCCCGTTGCGGTAGGCGGCCTTGACCTTGGCGTTGCAGATCTCGTCGGTCTCGCCGTGGTACTGGCGGCGCTCGCTGTGGCCGACGGCCACGAACGTGCACTTCAGCTTGGCGAGCATCGGGCCGGAGATCTCGCCGGTGTAGGCGCCGGAGTCGTGGGCCGAGATGTCCTGGGCACCGTACTTGATCTTCAGCTTGTCGCCGTCGACCAGGGTCTGGACCGAGCGCAGGTCGGTGAAGGGCGGGAGTACGGCGACGTCGACCGCGTCGTAGTCCTTGTCGGCGAGCGCGAAGGCGAGCTTCTGGACGTGGGCGATGGCCTCGAGGTGGTTGAGGTTCATCTTCCAGTTGCCCGCCATGAGCGGGGTGCGGCCGTTTTCGACAGACGTCATTGTGGTTCAGCCCTCCAGGGCGGCGAGGCCGGGGAGCGTCTTGCCTTCGAGGTATTCGAGGCTGGCGCCACCACCGGTGGAAATGTGACCGAAGGCGTTCTCGTCGAAGCCCAGGATCCGGACGGCCGCGGCGCTGTCGCCGCCGCCGACCACGGTGAAGGCCTCGCTGTCGACGAGGGCCTGTGCGATCGCGCGGGTGCCGTTCGCGTAATCGGGGTGCTCGAAGACACCGACGGGTCCGTTCCAGAAGACGGTCTCGGCGTCGGCGATCTTCGAGGCGTACAGCTCGCGGGTCTTGGGGCCGATGTCCAGGCCCTCCTTGTCCGCGGGGATCTGGTCGGCGTCGACGGTGGTGAAGTCGGCCGGGGTGCCGCCCTTGATGTCGGGGAAGTCCGCGGAGGCGAGGATGTCGACGGGGAGGACCAGCTCGACGCCGTTCTTCTCGGCGCGCTCCATGTACTCCGTGACCGTCGGGATCTGGTCCTGCTGGAGGAGGGAGATGCCGACCTCGTAGCCCTTGGCCTTGAGGAAGGTGTACGCCATGCCGCCGCCGATGAGGATGCGGTCGGCCTTGCCGAGGAGCTGGTCGATGACGGCGAGCTTGTCGGAGACCTTGGCGCCGCCGAGCACGACCACGTAGGGGCGCTTGACCTCGGCGGTCAGCTTCTTCAGGACGCCGACCTCGGTGGCGATGAGGTAGCCGGCCGCGTGCGGGAGCAGCTTGGGCAGGTCGAAGACCGAGGCGTGCTTGCGGTGGACGGCGCCGAAGCCGTCGCCGACGTAGAGGTCGGCGAGCTCGGCGAGCTGCTCGGCGAAGGCCACGCGCTCGGCCTCGTCCTTGGAGGTCTCGCCGGCGTTGAAGCGCAGGTTCTCGATGACGGCGACCTGGCCGTCATCGAGGGCGGCGACCGTCTCCCGGGCGGAGGATCCGACGGTGTCGGTGGCGAAGGCGACCTTCGCGCCGAGCAGCTCGCCGAGCCGCTTGGCGGCGGGGGCGAGGGAGAAGTCGGGCTCGGTGCCGGTGCCCTTGGGGCGGCCCAGGTGCGAGGCGACGACCACGCGGGCGCCCGCCTCGGCGAGCTTGGCGATGGTGGGCTGGACGGCGCGGATGCGGCCGTCGTCGGTGATGACGCCTTCCTTGAGCGGCACGTTGAGATCGGCGCGTACGAAGACCCGCTTGCCGGCGACGCCGTCCGCGAGGAGTTCGTCGATCGTCTTCATGTGTTTCTACTCCTTGTCCCCATACAGGGCTGTTACAGGTGCAGGGCGGATGGGACGGGGCAAGCGACAGGGCCCGTACGGCGCCTCATCGCGCCGAGCGGACCCTGTGCTCACATGGTGTTGCCTTGCCCTACGTTCTCAGAGCTGACCGCCGACGAAGACGGTGAGGTCGACGAGGCGGTTGGAGTAGCCCCACTCGTTGTCGTACCAGCCGACGACCTTGACCTGCGTACCGTCCTGCACCATGGTCAGCGAGGAGTCGAAGGTGCACGAAGCCGGCCAGTTCACGATGTCGGAGGAGACGATCGCGTCCTCGGTGTAGTCGAGGATGCCCTTGAGCTGGCCCTCGGCGGCCTTCTGGAAGGCGGCGTTGATCTCTTCCTTGGTGGTCTCGCGGGAGAGCTCCAGGACGAGGTCGGTGACCGAGCCGGTGGGGACCGGGACGCGCATGGCGATGCCGTCGAGCTTGCCCTTGAGCTGCGGCAGGACCAGCGCGGTCGCCTTGGCGGCACCGGTGGAGGTCGGGATGATGTTCTCGGCGGCGGCGCGGGCGCGGCGCAGGTCGGAGTGCGGGAAGTCCAGGATGCGCTGGTCGTTCGTGTACGCGTGGACCGTCGTCATCATGCCCTTGACGATGCCGAAGTTCTCGTCGAGGACCTTGGCCATCGGCGCCACGCAGTTGGTGGTGCAGGAGGCGTTGGAGATCACGTGGTGCTGGGCGGCGTCGTACTTGTCCTGGTTGACGCCCATCACGATGGTGATGTCCTCGTCCTTGGCCGGGGCCGAGATGAGGACCTTCTTCGCGCCGGCCGCGATGTGCTTGGCGGCATCGGCCTTCTTCGTGAAGATGCCGGTGGACTCGATCACGATGTCGGCGCCCAGCTCGCCCCAGGGGAGGTTCGCGGGGTCCCTCTCGGCGAAGGTCTTGAAGGTCATGTCGCCCACGGTGATGGTGTCATCGGTGTGGGAGACGTCGTGCTTCAGACGGCCCAGGATGGTGTCGTACTTGAGCAGGTGCACCAGGGTGCCGTTGTCCGTCAGGTCGTTGACACCGACAACCTCGATGTCCGCCCCCTGCTCGAGAAGCGCCCGGAAGTAGTTGCGGCCAATGCGGCCAAAACCATTGATGCCTACGCGGATCGTCACGAACCGATCTCCTCGTTGGTGCGCCGGCCTGTCCCGCCGGCGAGCTGTATGGGATGTCCCCGACCGCTTACGACCCTACCTCTCCGTGAGCTTCGGAGTGGAATCGACCGGGGACTGACACTCCCCCGCTTCGCGGGGGTACCCACCCGGGGCCTGGACCACTGCCGTGGCAAGGGACCCCGGGGGGCTTTGGTCCCGGTCACTCAACGTGAGCGCCGGAGGGGTCGTTGATCAGCCGTTCAGGGCGCGGAGGGCCTTACCGATCAGTAGGGCGCGGTCGGCCGCGGCCGGGAGGTGTTCCAGCCCGAAGCCGAACAGGACCGTGTCACGCGTAGTGACGGCCGCGTAGGACTTGAACAGCTCTCCGGTCCTGGACCAATCTCCCGGGACGTCAGGACTTCCGGCAGGGGCACCCTGGGCGGTCCAGGCTCCGAGGGAGGTCTCGAAGCCCTCCACGGCCTGGTCGGTGCCGCCCACGGAGACCCGGGCGTCGTCCGCGAAGACGCCGCGGCCGCCGGAACCCGGGTCGGTGATGTACGACAGGGAGACCTCGACGGTCTTGCCCGCGTAGGGGCTCAGGTCGAAGGAGACCTGCTTCCAGCCGTCGGACGAGCCGGTGAAGCTGTTCCACGCCCCGCTGGTTCCGCTCGGTGAGCAGCCGCCGCTCCCGACGGTGAGGTAGTGGCGCAGGAACGGGTGGTCGTTGACGAGGAACCCGGCCCCGCACTCCGCCGGGACGGTGGTGGAGCTCAAGCCGCCCACGTCCGGAAGTGTGGTCCAGTCCTCCGCGCCGACCGTGTGGGCCTCCAGGACGGCGTGGTCGTAGCCCTGCTCGGTGTTCCAGTTGAGGGCCGTCTTCAGCTTCGGCTGGTCGGCGGCCGTGACCTTGGTGAGGTCGACGGTGCGGGTGAGGCGCTTCCAGTCGTCGTCCTCGTGGGTGGCCGACGCCATGCCGGTGCCCGAGTAGGGGGCGTACGGGTTCACGATGCCGGCGTACTGGCCCGCCTGCGCGCTCTTGAACTGCGGGAACTGCGCCGGCGGCAGGGAGTCGGAGGTGACGCTGAAGGCTCCGGGGGTGTTCAGCGGGTTGCCGGCGGCGTCGCCGAGGGCGCCGCCCGCTCCGGCGAGGGCGCCGGCGCCGGTGAAGCCGCTGGGGCCCTTGGTCGTGGCCCGGGTGTAGGCGCCGAGGTAGTACTGGCTGAAGTCGTCGGTCAGGGCCCGGCCGACCTGGGCCCGGCCGCCCGCGAGTTCACCGGCCTCGACGAGCTTGCCGCCCTCGTTGAGGAAGTCGCGGACCGCCAGCTGCGTGGGGCCGCCGGGGGCGCCCGCGCCGGTGTAGTGGACGGCCGTGCGGAAGTGGGAGAGCACGCCGAGGTGGTGCGGGGCGCCCTGGGTCGCCACGTCCCACACGGCGGCGGACTTCCCGTTGGCCCGCAGCGCGTCCACGTAGCTCTGGGCGTGCTGCGCCTTGGCTCCCTCCTCCGCGATCACCAGGACGTCCGCGCGGGGGCGTTCGGCCACGGTGTAGGTGAAGTGCTCGCTGGAGACGGGCTTGCCGCGGTCGCGGCCGGTGAACCAGACCTCGACCTTGTCGCCCGGCTTGGCGCCGTCGACCTTGGCCCGGTACTCGTCGAACCAGTTGTTGTCCTCGCCGCCGTAGACGTCGCCGCCCTTCCAGGCCTTGAGCTCGTCGTCGTGCGTACGGCCGCCGTTGATCCGGAAGTTGAGGAGCTTGTCCCCCAGCGCCTTGCGGGCGGTGACGGAGACCGTCTGGTCCTCGCCGCGGGCGACGTAGGAGGTGGTGAAGGGGTCGAGGGTGAAGTCGGCGGCGCTCATCCCGACCGAGGAGACGGGCTTGTCCGGGTGGGCGGCGCTCTCCCCGACGGACAGCGCGAAGGGGACGTTCTTGGCGAACTCCTGCCGGATCAGCTTCTCGTCGTCCGGAAAGTTGAAGCCGGACGCGCAGTCCTCGGGCTTCCAGCGGTCGTTCGGGTCGATCGCGGAGGCCGTCTGGCAGGTGGTCATCTCCGGCGTGAACATCATGACGCCGTTGGCGTTGGCGGCGTGGCCGTCGGCCTCGCCGTTGGTGGTGTACAGCTCGGAGGAGATCTGCGGGTAGTAGCCGGGGACGGCCGGGTGCTCCGGGGTGCCGGCGAGGGCCTTGTAGGCGACGTCGTCCGGGGTCGGGGTGGCGACCTGCCAGCCGACTCCGTACAGCAGGAGCTCGGAGGCCGAGTGGTAGTTGATCGCGTACCGGAAGCCGATCCGCTTCTCGAAGGTGTCGAGGGCGACGGTCTCGGGCTCGGACCGGGCCTTGGGGCCGCGGTAGGTCTCGCTGGAGGGGCTCGGTGAGGAACCCTCGTTGTCCCAGCCCCACTTGTAGGCGAAGTTGCGGTTGAGGTCGACCCCGTCCACTGCGGTGATCCGGCCGTCGCCGTTGTTGTCGTGCAGGTTCTTGCGCCAGAGGCGGGCGTCGTCGGAGGTGAAGGTGTAGTCGTAGCCGTCGGGGTTGGCGGAGAGCAGGAACCACAGCTCGGTGGAGTCCACCAGCCGGGTGATCCGGGCGTCCTTGCCGTAGTTGTCGAGGGTGTGGTGCATCAGCCGCCGGGTCATCTCGGGGGTGATCCACTCGCGGGCGTGCTGGTTGGACATGTAGAGCACGGACGGCTTGTCGCCGTCCCGGGTCCGCTTCGCGTCCTTGGTGACCTTGAGGGCGAGGATGTCCTTGCCCAGGACGGTCTTGCCGATGGAGACGACCTTGGTCAGGCCGGGGTTCTCCTGCGCGGTCCGCAGGATCTCCTCCTGGAGGCCGCCCTTGCCGCTGTAGGGGCGGAAGACCCCGTCGCCGGCGGCCTTGGTGCGGGCCAGGCCCTGGGCGGAGAGCTTGCGCTCGGCGAGCTTGACCCCCTGGGCGGCGAGCGCCGCGGCCTGCTCCCCGGTGAGGAAGAGCTCGACCTTCGCGGTCCCGGCCTGCGGTGCCCGTTCGGCGAGCTCCTGGGCGTCCTGGCCGGCGGCGAGGACGAGCGGGACCTGGTCGCGGGTGATGTCGGCGTCGTAGACGTGTACCTCGTCGGCGCCGGGTGCGGCGCCGGAGGCGGGCCGCGCCTGGGCCGCCGCGGGCATGGCGGCCAGTGTGGTCCCGATGACGAGTGCGCTTGCCGCGAGGATCGTTCTCGCGCGTTGCCTCATGTGCCCCCCTGGGCGTCGTCAGCCACGAAAGCGTTCGGGGGCCAGGCTCACGATCCGGCGATGCCCATGTCAATGGGACAAACGGGACCCGGCCCGCACGGACGATCGTGCGGGCCGGGTCCGCCGGGCCCGGCGGGGTGGGCGGGCGCGGACGGGGAACTCCCGTCTCAGCCGGCCATGTTGTCCGCCAGCTCCTCGCTGAGGTCCAGGTTGGACTCGGTGCCGGGGATGCCGAGGTCCTGCGCCCGCTTGTCGGCCATCGCCAGCAGGCGGCGGATCCGGCCCGCGACGGCGTCCTTGGTCAGCGGCGGGTCGGCGAGCGCGCCCAGCTCCTCCAGGGAGGCCTGCTTGTGCTCCATGCGCAGCCGGCCGGCCGCGGCGAGGTGCTCGGGGACCTCCTCGCCGAGGATCTCCAGCGCGCGCTGGACCCGGGCTCCGGCGGCCACCGCGGCCCGCGCCGAGCGGCGCAGGTTGGCGTCGTCGAAGTTGGCGAGGCGGTTGGCCGTGGCGCGCACCTCGCGCCGCATCCGCCGCTCCTCCCAGGCCAGCACCGACTCGTGCGCGCCGAGGCGGGTCAGCAGGGCGCCGATCGCGTCGCCGTCGCGGACGACGACCCGGTCCACGCCGCGCACCTCGCGCGCCTTCGCGGCGATCGAGAGCCGTCGGGCGGCACCCACCAGGGCCAGGGCTGCCTCGGGGCCGGGGCAGGTGACCTCCAGCGAGGAGGAGCGGCCCGGCTCGGTGAGGGAGCCGTGGGCCAGGAAGGCACCGCGCCAGGCCGCCTCGGCGTCACAGGTCGCCCCGGAGACCACCTGCGGGGGCAGCCCGCGGATGGGGCGGCCGCGGCCGTCCACGAGGCCGGTCTGGCGGGCCAGCTGGTCCCCGCCGGCGACGACCCGGACCACGAAGCGGCTGCCGCGGCGCAGGCCGCCCGGGGCCATGACCACCAGGTCGGAGGAGTGGCCGAAGATCTCCAGGATGTCCTTGCGCAGCCGTCTGGCGGCGATCCCGGTGTCCAGTTCCGCCTCGATGACGATCCGGCCGCTCACCAGGTGCAGGCCGCCCGCGAACCGAAGGATCGCCGAGACCTCCGCCTTCCTGCAGCAGGTCCGGGTGACGGGGAGGCGGGAGATCTCATCCTTCACCGCAGGCGTCATCGCCATGGGCCGATCCTTCCATGCATCCGAAAAATACGGTCGTACGCGGCGGCCAGCAGCTCCGGGTCGTGCTTCGGAGAGCCGTCCTGCCTGGCCACCGGCGCCAGCTCGACCGCCGCACCGAACCGCTTCGCGGCATCGGCGAGGGACTCGCGGTCGGGCACGGCGGCCTCGTCGGCCAGCACCACGTCCAGGGCGAGTTTAGGGGCGTGTCGGGCCAAAACCTCCAAATGACGCTGCGGAGAGAAGCCCTCTGTTTCGCCCGGCTGGGGGGCGAGGTTCAGCGAGAGGACCTTGCGGGCCTTCGTCGCCGCCAGCGCGTCCAGCAGCTCCGGCACCAGCAGGTGCGGGATGACGGAGGAGAACCAGGAGCCCGGCCCGAGCACCACCCAGTCGGCGTCGAGCACGGCGGCGACGGCCTCCGGCACGGCCGGCGGGTCGCCCGGCACCACCTGGACGGAGAGCACCTCGCCCGGGGTCAGGGCCACGGTGGCCTGCCCCCGGACGGTGTCCACCTCGTCCGGGCGCGCCGGATCGTGCCCCTTGACCAGGGCCTGGAGCTCCAGCGGCACCGCCGACATCGGCAGGACCCGGCCCTGCGCCCCGAGGAGCTTCCCCACGAGGTCGAGGGCTTGGACGGGGTCGCCGAGCTGCTCCCACAGGGCGACGATCAGCAGGTTGCCGACGGCGTGCCCGTGGAGGTCCCCCTGGGACTGGAAGCGGTGCTGGATGACGCGGGCCCAGGTCTGGCCCCAGTCGTCGTCCCCGCACAGCGCGGCCAGCGCCTTGCGCAGGTCGCCGGGCGGCAGCACGCTCAGCTCCTCGCGGAGCCGGCCGCTGGAGCCGCCGTCGTCGGCGACGGTGACCACCGCGGTGAGCTCCCCGGTGATCCGGCGCAGGGCGGCGAGGGAGGCCGACAGGCCCATGCCGCCGCCGAGGGCGACGACCTTGGGCGCGACCACCTTGGCGGCCCCGCGGCGGCCGGCGCGGCCCGCGCCGTCCTCGCCCCGGGCGGGGGTCAGACGGCGCAGGCGGCGCAGCCGCAGGGTCCGTCCGGTCACTCGCGCCCCATGTCCCGGTGGACGACGACGGTCTCGACTCCCTCGGAGGCGAGCCGGGCGGCGAGCTTCTCGGACATGGCGACGCTGCGGTGCTTGCCGCCGGTGCAGCCGACCGCGATGGTCACGTACCGCTTGCCCTCGCGCCGGTAGCCGGCGGCGATGAGCTGGAGCAGCTCGGTGTAGCGGTCGAGGAACTCCTTGGCGCCGGGCTGGCTGAAGACGTAGCCCGACACCTCCTCGTTGAGCCCGGTGAAGGGGCGCAGCTCGGGGACCCAGTGCGGGTTGGGGATGAAGCGGCAGTCGACGACGAGGTCGGCGTCGACGGGCAGGCCGTACTTGAAGCCGAAGGACATCACGGTGGCCCGCAGCTCGGGCTCCTCGTCGCCCGCGAACTGGGCGTCCATCTTCGCGCGCAGCTCGTGCACGTTCAGGCTGGAGGTGTCGATGACCAGGTCGGCGTCCCCGCGCAGCTCGCGCAGCAGGTCGCGCTCGGCGGCGATGCCGTCGACGATGCGGCCGTCGCCCTGGAGGGGGTGCGGGCGGCGCACCGATTCGAAGCGGCGGACCAGGGCGTCGTCGGAGGACTCCAGGAAGACGATGCGGCGGGTGACCCCGCGGGCCTCCAGGTCGGCGAGGGACTCGCGCAGGGCGTCGAAGAACTGGCGGCCGCGGACGTCGACGACGACGGCGATGCGCGCCACGTTGCCCTGGGAGCGGGCGCCGAGCTCCACCATGGTGGGGATCAGCGCGGGCGGCAGGTTGTCGACGACGAACCAGCCGAGGTCCTCCAGGCACTTGGCCGCCGTGCTGCGGCCGGCTCCGGACATGCCGGAGATGATCACCAGCTCGGGGATGGCGGCCTCGGCGTTGTCGCCGGACTCCGCTGTCGTGCCCGTACTCACCTGTGCTCCGTCTCGGTCGTGCTCGGTCTCGTGCTCGGTCATTGCTCGGTCCCCCGTTCGGACGCAGGCCCCGCGGGCGCGGGGGCCTCGTCCTCAATGATCTCTCCTGTCGCCGTGTTGACGGCAGGACCGGCGGGAACGGCCTGGGCGAGGGCCGCCGCCACGGTCTCGGCCGTCTTGCGGCCTATGCCGGGGACCTCGCAGATCTGGTCGATTGTCGCCTGTCTCAGCTTCTTCACCGAACCGAAGTGCTTCACGAGGGCGAGCCGGCGGCTCTCGCCGAGGCCGGGCACCTCGTCCAGGGGGCCCGCTTTCAGCCGCTTGCCGCGCTTGCTGCGCTGGTACTGGATGGCGAAGCGGTGGGCTTCGTCACGCACCCGCTGGAGCAGGTAGAGGCCCTCGCTGGTGCGGGGCAGGACCACCGGGTCGTCCTCACCGGGCAGCCAGACCTCCTCCAGCCGCTTGGCGAGGCCGCACACGGCGACGTCGTCGATGCCGAGCTCCTCCAGGGCCCGCTTGGCCGCCGCCACCTGGGGCTGCCCGCCGTCGACGACGACGAGCTGGGGCGGGTAGGCGAACCGCTTGGGGCGGCCGTCATCCTCAGGCTCGCCGTCCTCGGGGGACCACTCCCCCGTCTTCAGCTTCTCCTGGAGGTAGCGCTTGAAGCGCCGCGAGACGACCTCGTGCATGGAGCGGACGTCGTCCTGCCCCTCGAAGCCCTTGACCTGGAACCTGCGGTACTCGCTCTTACGGGCGAGTCCGTCCTCGAAGACGACCATGGACGCGACCACGTCCTCGCCCTGGAGGTGGGAGATGTCGAAGCACTCGATGCGCAGGGGCGCCCCGTCGAGCTCCAGCGCCTCGGCGATCTCCTCCAGGGCGCGGGAGCGGGTGGTGAGGTCGGCGGCGCGTTTGGTCTTGTGCAGGGCGAGGGACTGCTGGGCGTTGCGGTGGACGGTCTCCATCAGGGACCTCTTGTCCCCGCGCTGCGGGACGCGCAGGCTGACCTGGGACCCGCGCCGCTGCGCCAGCCACTGCCCGAGCGCGGCCGCGTCGTCGGGGACCACCGGGACGAGCACCTCCTTGGGCACGCTCTCGCCGCTCTCCTCCCCGTAGAGCTGCTGGAGGGCGTGCTCGACGAGCCCGGCGGTGTCGACGGCCTCGACCTTGTCGGTGACCCAGCCGCGCTGGCCGCGGACCCGGCCGCCGCGGACGTGGAAGATCTGCACGGCCGCTTCCAGCTCGTCCTCGGCGACGGCGATCAGGTCGGCGTCGGTGGCGTCCGCGAGGACGACGGCGTTCTTCTCCATGGCCCGGCGCAGGGCCCCTATGTCGTCGCGCAGCCGGGCGGCCTTCTCGTACTCCATCTCCTCGGCCGCCGCGTGCATCTCCTTCTCCAGCCGGGAGAGGTAGGCGCCGGTGCGGCCGGCCATGAAGTCGCAGAACTCCTCGGCGAGTTCGCGGTGGTCCTCGGGGCTGATCCGGCCGACGCAGGGCGCCGAGCACTTGCCGATGTAGCCGAGCAGACAGGGCCGGCCGATCTGGGCGGAGCGCTTGAAGACCCCGGCCGAGCAGGTGCGCACGGGGAACACCCGGAGCATCAGGTCGACGGTCTCGCGGATCGCCCAGGCGTGCCCGTAGGGCCCGAAGTAGCGCACGCCCTTCTTCTTGGGCCCCCGCATGACCTGCACGCGCGGATACTGCTCGTTCAGGGTGACGGCGAGGGACGGGTAGCTCTTGTCGTCCCGGTACTTCACGTTGAACCGGGGGTCGAACTCCTTGATCCAGGAGTACTCCAGCTGCAGCGCCTCGACCTCGGTGGAGACGACGGTCCACTCGACGGAGGCGGCCGTGGTGACCATGGTGGCGGTGCGCGGGTGCAGGCCGGCGAGGTCCTGGAAGTAGCTGGCCAGCCGCTGGCGCAGGCTCTTGGCCTTCCCGACGTAGATCACCCGGCGGTGCTCGTCGCGGAACTTGTAGACCCCAGGGGAGTCGGGAATCTCCCCGGGCTTGGGTCGGTAGCTGGAAGGGTCGGCCATGCCGCCCACCCTACTGGCGCGCTACGACAACGAACCGTACCGGCGGCCATCCACAGCCTCGCGGGGCCCGGCCCGGCCACCACGGCCGGGCCGGACCCCGCGGGAAGGGGGCCCGGGGGTCAGCCCCCGGCGGTGCGGCGCCGCCGCAGGAGGGCGACGGCCCCCGCCGCGCCCAGCGCCAGCGCCCCGGCCCCGCCGGCGAGCACCACCCCCGGCCCGCCCCCGGCACCGGTACCGTCACCGGCGGCGGACGGCCCCGCCTCGGTGTAGCCCCCCGCCAGGCCCCGCCGCGCGTACGCGGACCCCGGCAGCTTGTCCCCGTACGCCGTGGCGACCCGCGCCCGGTACGCCCCGAGCGAGACCCCGGCCGGGCCCACGGCCCGCACGGCGTCCTCGTCCAGCGGCAGCACCCGCTCGCCCCCGGCGACGTACCAGGCGTCGATCTGCGGCTCCCGGAACACGGTCCCGCCGGGCAGTTTCGCGGCTCCGAGCGCCGCGTAGCGGAACTCGTCGTCGCCAGTGGCGATGTTCACGACCTGCCAGCCGGCCCCGGTCTTCGCGGTCCACAGGGCCGCCTTCTGCCCGTCCGAGGACACGGCCTGGGAGGCCAGGAACTCCAGCCTGGCCACGGGGGCCCCGGCCTTCCCTGCGACGAAGTCCGGCGCCAGGTAGCTGACGGGGACCGCGTCCCCCTCGATCCGGGGCCGGGCCGCGGCCACCGACACCTTCCCCTCCCGGGCGAAGAACCTGGACAGGGTCGCCAGGGTGTCCGGCGCGGCGGCGGCCTCGTGGGCGGCGGCCCGGTTCTCGGCGGTGGCGGTCGGCGGCGGGGGGACGGGCGCGGCCGAGGCCTGTCCGCCCAGGGCGGCGGCCAGGGCGGCGGCCGCGAGGGCCACGGCGGCGGCGCGTGCGGTCTTGGCGGTCACGCGGTCACGCCCCGATCCGGTAGAGGGAGTGGGTCCAGGAGAAGGTGTCGTTGTCCACGTACCAGGCGTGCGAGGCCCAGTTGTAGCGGTCGTTCGAGGGCCAGGGGTCGCCCCAGTAGACCCAGCTGCTCGCGGTGTCGTACCCGTAGAGGACGTGCATGTGGCCGCCGCCGCCCGACCACTGGATCCGGGTCTCGACGGGCCGGTTGGCGTTGATCTCGGTCTGGACGGTGGAGTACTGGAGCCAGCCGGTCACGTAGCTGCCGGAGTTGATGCCGGCCCAGCGCAGCGCGGTCTGGACGTTGCCCAGCGTGGCCTGGTTGTTGGGGCACTCGGTGCCCTGCTGGCGGTTGAAGGCGGCGTTGCAGAACTGGTTCTGGCTGTAGGCGCGGCCGAACCAGGTGGCGATGGTGTTGCCGCTCGCGGCCCAGCACCAGTTGTTCTTCTGCTGCGCCTGCATGGTGATGTCGAGCCGCTTGTACGCCAGTGCCTGGGCGGCGGCGCCCGGGTCCGCGGCCGGGGCGGCGGTTGCGGTGCCGGCGCCGAGACCGAGGGGCAGCAGTACGAGCAGCAGGGCGGATATCAGTGAGGCGGCCGGCGAAAGCCGCCCTCTTCTGTTGCGCATCGCGTTCCTCCCGAGGTGGGGACCCGAGGTGGTGGGGGGGATGGAGGAGCGCGTCCGGACGCTGTGGAGGAGCATCAGGGTGTTGTCGCGATCAGGTCAACACGCTTCAATACGCGGTGACATTGCAGTGTGAACGGTGGGACTGCGGTGTGAACGGTTGCTCTCGTTCCACCTGGTCTCCCGGACCCGCGGCCCGGCCCCCCACCCCGGCGCGTGTGAACGTTCACAGAGGAGAGTCGCCATGCGGCCGACCGGCGACACGCCCGCCGCGGCGGACCCCGCGGACACCACGGACGCGGCCGGACTCGGGCGGCTGCTGCACGCCGGCCCCTTCCACCTGGCCCTGCGCGCCGCCCTCGCCGCGCGCGGACTGCCCCTGCACCGGGTGCAGCACCGGCTCGCGGCGCGCGGCATCAAGCTCGGGGTGACCAGCCTCAGCTACTGGCAGCAGGGCGCCCGGCGCCCGCGCCACCGGGAGTCGCTGCGGGCCGTGTCCGCCCTGGAGGAGATCCTGGAGCTCCCCCGGGGCTCCCTGCTGCGCCTGCTGGCCGAACCGGCCCCGCCCCCCGGCCCGGCCCGCCCGGCCGCCCGCCCGTACCGGGCCCTGGTGAGCGTCGGCGCCGTGGTGGAGGGGCTGGTGGCGGCGATGGAGCTGCCGGCGGACGGCGGCCTGCACTCGGTCGGCCACCACGAGCGGGTCCGCATCGGCCCGGACGGCGAACTGCGCACGCGCGAGTCGCAGCAGATCGTGCGGGCCCACCGCGACGGGGTCGACCGCTACCTGGCCGTCCACCACGGCGACCCCGGCTGCGACGCGGCCCGGGTGGCGGTGACGGCGTACGAGAACTGCCGCACGGGCCGGGTGCGCTGCCACCAGGAGGCCGGGGTGGTGGTGGCGGAACTGCTCTTCGACGCGCGGCTGCGGCGCGGGGACACGTACGTCTTCGGCTACGGCGTCGAGGACGGCACGGGCGCGCGCAGCACGGAGTACGTCCGCGGGTTCAGCTACGCGGGCGGCCAGTACATGCTCCAGGTCCGCTTCGACGAGGCGGCGCTGCCGGTCCGCTGCCACCGCTTCGCCCGCGCCTCCCCGCAGGCCCCGCGCCGGGGCCTGGCCGACCTCACCCCCAGCGGCGGACACCGCGCGGTCCACCTGGTGGAGCAGGCGGTCCGCCCGGGGATCCTGGGCATCGCCTGGGACTGGGGTTAGCGGCCGCCCCGGTCAGCCCGCGATCAGCTTGCCGTTCTCCGCCTTGACCGGGACGGCCGGGAGGGGCTCGGCGGCCGGGCCGCGCAGGACCTTGCCGGTGGTGACGTCGAAGCGGCTGCCGTGGCAGGGGCAGTTGCCCTCGCCCTTGTCGACCGTGTCGAGGACGCAGCCGGCGTGGGTGCACTGGGCGCTGAACGCCTTGTACTGGCCCTCCGTCGGGCAGCTGACGACGAGCTTGTGCTCACGGAACAACTTCGCGCCGCCGACCGGGACCTCCGTCGCGGCACCCAGCTCGACCGGCTCCTTCGGGACGGCGGGGCCGCCCGCGCCGCTGCCGCCCCCGGTCGAGCAGGCGGAGAGCGCCGTCCCCGCGCCCACGGCCCCGGCGAGCGCGGCGGCGCCCTTGAGGACGGTACGGCGGGCGGCGGGCTGGGACGCGGACATGCGGTTCTCCTGGCACGAGGTGGCGGGCCCCGGGCGGGGCCCACCCGACCCTACCGGCGCCCGATGGGATAGCTTCCCCCGCGTGATCGTCGTCGGCGGAGAAGCCCTGATCGACCTCGTGCCCCTGGCGCAGCCGCCGGGCGCGCTGCTGCCCCGGCCCGGCGGCGGCCCGTACAACACCGCTCTGGCGCTGGGCCGCCTCGGAGCCGCGGTGGCCTTCTGCTCCCGGGTGTCGGCGGACGGCTTCGGCGAGACCCTGCTGGCCGGGCTGCGGGCCGCCGGGGTGGACCTGGCGCTGGTGCAGCGGGGGCCCGAGCCGACCACGCTGGCCGTGCCCTCGCTGGGCCCGGACGGCTCGGCCGCGTACGGGTTCTACGTGGAGGGCACCGCCGACCGGCTGTTCGCCCTGCCGCCCGCGCTGCCGCCGGGGGCGCGGGCCCTGGCGCTGGGGACCTGCTCGCTGGTGCTGGAGCCGGGGGCGAGCGCGTACGAGGCGCTGCTGCGGCGGGAGTCGGGGCGCGGGCTGCTGACCCTGCTGGACCCCAACATCCGCCCGGCCCTGATCGCGGACCCGGCCGGCTACCGGGCGCGGTTCCTGGCGCGGCTGCCGTACGTGTCCGTGCTGAAGCTGTCGGAGGAGGACGCGGACTGGCTGGGCGGCCGGGTCGGGGACTGGCTGGCGGCGGGGCCCTCGGCGGTGGTGCTGACCCGGGGCGCGGCGGGGCTGACGGTGTGGACGGCGGACGGGGCCGAGCACAGCGCCGCGGCCCGCCCGGTGACGGTCGCGGACACGATCGGCGCGGGCGACACCGTCAACGCGGCGCTGCTGCACCGGCTCGCGGGGGCGGGGGACCCCGGCGCGGCGGACTGGCCCGACGTGCTGGCGTACGCGGCCCACGCGGCCGCGCTGACCTGCACCCGGGCCGGCTGCGAGCCGCCGTACGCGGCCGAGCTCGGCCTCAGCCGATAGCGGCCCACAGGGTACGGGCGAGCGCGGGGGCGAACTCCTCGACCGGCTGGACCGTCTCGGCGCCGGAGAAGTGCAGGAAGAACGCCCGCTGGAAGCAGGCGCCCAGCAGCAGCGCGGCGGTGGCGCGGGGGTCGGCGTCCGCCCGGAGCCGGCCGGCGTCGAGCTCCCGGCGCAGCCGTCCTTCGAGGGCGTCGCGCACCACGTGCGGGCCCTGGCCGATCTCCTGGACCCCCTCGCGGTGGCGGGTGAGCAGGGCGGGCTCGGCGAACAGGGAGGCGGCCATCGGCATGGCCTCGGCGTAGAACAGCGAGGCGTGCCGCGCGATGTCGGCGAGTGCCTCCTGGAGGGGGCCCTCGCCGGGGCCGCCGCCCAGCGCGGCCATGAGCGGCCCGGCGTTGGGCGTGCGCTCCATGAGCACCCGCACGAACAGCTCCTCCTTGTTGGCGTAGTGCTTGTAGAGCGCGGCCTCGGAGCAGCCGGCCTCCCGGGCGATGGCCTTGGTGGTGGTGTTGGCGAGGCCGACGGTGCGCATCAGGGTCTCGGCGGCGTCCAGCAGCCGCTCGGAGGCGGGGCGGGTTGACTTCGGGGTGGGCATTCACTCACCCTAGTGGACAAGGGGGTGAGTGAATACTCACCCACCACTTCTCACCGACAGGGACCCACGATGAAGATCACGGTGTTCGGAGCGACGGGCGGTGTCGGCCGCGAGGTGGTCCGGCAGGCCCTGGCGGCCGGCCACGAGGTGACCGCGGTCGTCCGCGACCCCGCCCGGCTGGACGTGCCCGCCCAGGACCGCCTCACGGTGGCGGTGGTGGCCGACCTGACGCAGGAGTCGGCCCTGCTGCCGGTCCTGGCGGGGCGCGACGCGGTGGTCTCGGCGCTCGGCGCCGCGGGCAACAAGCAGGCCCGGCTGGCGCCGGTCACCGGCCCGGCCCTGCGGTCGGTGGTCGCGGCGATGGAACGGACGGGGGTCGGGCGTCTCACGGCGGTCAGCGCGGCGCCGCTGGGGCCGGACGCGGAGGGGGACGGCCTGCTGCTGCGGAAGGTGGGCTACCCGCTGCTGAAGTGGGCGCTGCGCGACCTGTACGCGGACCTGGCGGTGATGGAGGCCGCCATCGCCGCGAGCGGACTCCGCTGGACGGTCATCCGCCCGCCCCGCCTCCTGAACCGGCCCGGCACCGGCCGCTACCGCCGCGCCCTCGACGCCAACGTCCCGGCCGGCCGTGTCATCGCCCGCGCGGACGTGGCCACGGCACTCCTGGACACCCTGTCCGACCCCTCGACGGCGGGCCACGCGGTGGGCGTAGCCGCATAGCCCCCACCGCCCCCACCCAGCCCCGCCGGCGATTGAGGCGCGGGCGCGGTAGCGCCGTGTGGTGAGCCGCACCGGCGCCCGAGGTGGAAACGGAGAAAGGGCGGGGCGGGGAGCGACTCCCCGGCCCCGCTCCGGGCTCGGCTACGCCTTGCGCCGCGCAGCGGCCCGCTTCGCCGGCGCGGCCGCCGCCTTCTTCCGCGCGCCCCGCGCCGCCGGCACCGGCGCCGCGTCGGAGATCCGCTCCGCCCCCAGGATGTCCCGCAGGAACTTCCCCGTGTGGCTCGCGCCCACCGACGCGACCTGCTCCGGCGTGCCCTCGGCGACGACGAGACCGCCCCCGTAGCCGCCTTCGGGGCCCATGTCCACGACCCAGTCCGCGGTCTTGATGACGTCCAGGTTGTGCTCGATGACGATCACCGAGTTCCCCTTGTCCACCAGCCCCGACAGCACCTTGATCAGCTTCGAGATGTCCTCGAAGTGCAGACCGGTCGTCGGCTCGTCCAGCACGTACACCGTCCGCCCCGTCGACCGCTTCTGCAGCTCCGACGCCAGCTTCACGCGCTGTGCCTCGCCGCCCGACAGGGTCGGCGCGGACTGGCCGAGGCGGACGTAGCCCAGCCCCACCTCGTTCAGCGTCTTCAGGTGCCGCGCGATCGTCGGGACCGCCTCGAAGAACTCCAGCGCCTCCTCGATCGGCATGTTCAGGACTTCCGCGATGGACTTGCCCTTGTAGTGGACCTCCAGCGTCTCCCGGTTGTACCGGTCGCCGTGGCAGACCTCGCACGGGACGTACACGTCCGGCAGGAAGTTCATCTCGATCTTGATCGTGCCGTCACCGGAGCAGTTCTCGCACCGGCCGCCCTTGACGTTGAAGGAGAAGCGCCCCGGCAGGTAGCCGCGGACCTTCGCCTCCATCGTCTCCGCGAACAGCTTGCGCACGTGGTCGAAGACGCCCGTGTACGTCGCCGGGTTGGACCGCGGGGTCCGGCCGATCGGGGACTGGTCGACATGCACGACCTTGTCGACCAGGTCGTCGCCCTCCACCCGCGTGTGCCGGCCGGGTACGGACCGTGCGCCGTTCAGCTCGCGCGCCAGGTGCGTGTACAGGATGTCGTTGACCAGGGTGGACTTGCCGGAGCCCGACACGCCCGTGACCGCCGTGAGGACGCCCAGCGGGAAGGACACGTCGATGTCCCGCAGGTTGTTCTCCTTGGCTCCGTGGACGGTGAGCCGGCGCTCCCCGTTCACGGGCCGGCGGACGTCCGGGACGGGGATGGACCTCTTGCCGGACAGGTACTGCCCGGTCATCGACTCGCCGTTCTTCAGCAGCTCCTTCAGCGAGCCGCTGTGCACCACCTTGCCGCCGTGCTCCCCGGCGCCCGGGCCGATGTCCACGACCCAGTCGGCCACCTTGATGGTGTCCTCGTCGTGCTCGACGACGATGAGCGTGTTGCCCATGTCCCGCAGCCGCACCAGCGTCTCGATCAGCCGGTGGTTGTCACGCTGGTGCAGGCCGATGGACGGCTCGTCCAGCACGTAGAGCACGCCGACCAGGCCGGAGCCGATCTGCGTGGCCAGCCGGATGCGCTGGGCCTCGCCGCCCGACAGGGTGCCGGCGGCGCGGTTGAGGGAGAGGTAGTCCAGGCCCACGTCGACCAGGAAGCGGAGCCGCTCGTTGACCTCCTTGAGGACCCGCTCGGCGATCTTCTTGTCGCGGGCGTCGAGCTTGAGCCGGCCCAGGAAGTCGGCGCACTCGCTGATCGACATCGCGGCGACCTCGGCGATGGAGCGCTCCATCACCGTCACCGCGAGGACGATCGGCTTCAGGCGCGTGCCCTCACAGGTCGGACAGGGCACCTCGCGCATGTAGCCCTCGAAGCGCTCGCGGCTGGCGTCGCTCTCGGACTCGGCGTGCCGCCGCTTGACGAACGGCACGGCGCCCTCGAAGGCCGTGGTGTAAGCGCGCTCGCGCCCGTACCGGTTGCGGTAGCGGACCTCGATCTGGGTCTTGTGCCCGTACAGCAGGGCCTTCTTGGCCCGCTGCGGCAGTCCGGCCCACGGGATGTCGGTACGGAAGCCCAGCTCCCCGGCGAGCGCGCCGACCAGCCGCTGGAAGTAGTCCTTGGTGTGCCCCAGCGACCAGGGCGAGACCGCGCCCTCGTCCAGCGACTTGTCCTCGTCCGGGACGATCAGCTCCGGGTCCACCTCCATCCGCGTACCGATGCCGGTGCACTCGGGGCAGGCGCCGAAGGGGGAGTTGAAGGAGAAGGAGCGCGGCTCCAGCTCCTCGAAGGACAGGTCGTCGTACGGGCAGTAGAGGTGCTCGGAGTACATCCGCTCACGCTCGGGGTCGTCCTCGGCGAGGTCGACGAAGTCCAGGATGACCATGCCGCCGGAGAGGCCGAGCGCGGTCTCGACGGAGTCGGTGAGCCTGCGCTTGGCGCTGTCCTTGACGGTGAGGCGGTCGATGACCACCTCGATGGTGTGCTTCTCCTGCTTCTTCAGCGTGGGCGGCTCGGAGAGCTGGATCGTCTGGCCGTCCACCCGGGCGCGGCTGTAGCCCTTGGTCTGGAGGTCGGCGAAGAGGTCGACGAACTCGCCCTTGCGCTCACGGACCAGCGGGGACAGCACCTGGAAGCGGCTGCCCTCGGGGAGCGCGAGGACCTTGTCGACGATCGCCTGCGGCGACTGCCGGGAGATCGGGCGCCGGCACTCGGGGCAGTGCGGCTTGCCGATGCGGGCGAAGAGCAGGCGGAGGTAGTCGTAGACCTCGGTGATCGTGCCGACGGTGGAGCGGGGGTTGCGCGAGGTCGACTTCTGGTCGATCGAGACGGCCGGGGAGAGGCCCTCGATGAAGTCGACGTCGGGCTTGTCCATCTGCCCCAGGAACTGGCGGGCGTACGACGAGAGCGACTCGACGTAGCGGCGCTGGCCCTCGGCGAAGATCGTGTCGAAGGCCAGGGAGGACTTGCCCGAGCCGGAGAGTCCGGTGAAGACGATGAGGGAATCGCGGGGCAGGTCGAGCGAGACGTTCTTCAGGTTGTGCTCGCGAGCGCCACGAACGATGAGACGGTCGGTCACGCCGGTCCGCACCTTTCTTGAGAGAGCGGGGGCACAGGCCCCCGGCTTGTCCAGGGTATGGGGGGCGCCTCTGCGATGGACTGTGTCTGGACTATCGAGCGTATAGCACGCACATTCGATTTACGGCACGCGCAAGAGGGCTTCACCCGATCGTGTGGCGGCGCCCTCCCGGCCACTAGGCTCGGACCCATGACTGATCATGTGCACGACCTGGCCTCTGTACGTGAAGCCACCGAACGGCTGCTGAACGCGGTCGCGAAACTGGACAACGCCTCCCTCTCCGAGGAGTCACATCTCCCGGGCTGGACCCGCGGCCACATCCTGGCCCACCTGGCGCGCAACGCCGACGCCCTCGTCAACGTCTTCGAGGGCCGCCCCATGTACGAGAGCGCCGCCGCCCGCGACGCGGACATCCAGCGCGACTCCGGCCGGCCCCTGGAAGAACACCTGACGGACCTCCGTGATTCCGCGGCCCGCTTCCTCGCCACCGCCGAGCCCGCCCAGGACTGGCAGCGCACCGTCGAGCTGCGCAACGGGGTCACCGACCTGGCGGCGAACGTGCCGTTCCGCCGGCTCGTCGAGGTCGAGCTCCACCACGTCGACCTGAACATCGGCTACGAGCTCTCCGACCTCCCGGACGAGTTCGCCGAGCGGGAGATCGCCTTCCTCGCCGACCGCTGGTCCGGCCGCCCCGACGTCCCGCCGGTCACCCTGCAGTACCCGGACGGCCGGTTCGTCGCGCGCACGGGCGGCACCGAGGGCACCCCGGTGGTCCTCAGCGGCGCGCAGGACGACCTGCTCGGCTGGCTGGCCGGCCGCGGACCCAAGGGCGCCCACCTCGCCATCGAGGCCGGCGACGCCGTGCCCGAACTCCCCGCGCTCTAGGATTCCGACATGACGTACAGCGGAGCGGTGAAGGTCGGCGGTCCCGCCGACGTGCACGAACTCGCGGACCTGATGATCTCCAAGGTCGCCGTGGGTTCCATGAACAACAACGCGTACCTGCTGCGCTGCCGGGCCACCGGCGAGCAGCTCCTGATCGACGCGGCGGCCGAGCCGGACACGCTGCTGAACCTGATCGGCGACGACGGCATCGCGTCCGTCGTCACCACGCACCGGCACGGCGACCACTGGGGCGCGCTCCAGGCCGTCGTCGACGCCACCGGGGCGCGGACCTACGCGGGCGCCTTCGACGCGGAGGGCATCCCGGTCCCCACGGACGTCCCGGTCCAGGACGGGGACACCATCACGGTCGGACGGGTCTCGCTGACCGCCCGCCACCTGGTCGGCCACACCCCGGGCTCCATCGCCCTGGTCTACGACGACCCGCACGGGCACCCGCACGTGTTCACCGGCGACTGCCTCTTCCCCGGCGGCGTGGGCAACACCGGGGGCGACGCGAAGAACTTCGCCAGCCTGATCGACGACGTCGAGACCAAGATCTTCGGTCAGCTGCCCGACGAGACCTGGGTCTACCCGGGCCACGGGAACGACACCATGCTCGGCACGGAGCGCCCCCACCTCGCGGAATGGCGCGAGCGGGGCTGGTGACCGGGCGCATGTGCCGCCGTCAACGTCCGGCGGCACATGCGCTCCTTCCGGTCGACCTCGACCGAACGCGTGTCCCGGGGCGGCCGGCCGGTGTAGTTGCTGCACCATGCGACAGCACCCCTCCCCGCCCCCCGTCCCGATGCTGCGGCTCGCCTTGGCCTCCCTGGTCGGGACCGCC
Organism: Streptomyces sp. NPDC001594; assembly: GCF_042893675.1. NCBI lineage: Bacteria > Bacillati > Actinomycetota > Actinomycetes > Kitasatosporales > Streptomycetaceae > Streptomyces > Streptomyces sp. NPDC001594. The sequence continues at coordinate 118,581 of NZ_JBIAVB010000003.1, forward strand.
ATCGAGTTCTACGACTTCTTCGCCTACGGCACGGCCGCCGCCCTGGTGCTCGGCCCGCTGTTCTTCCCCTCGTTCTCCCCGCTCGCGGGAACCCTCGCCGCCTTCGGCACGTTCGGCGTCGGCTTCCTCGCCCGCCCGCTGGGCTCCGTCCTCTTCGGGCACGTCGGCGACCGCTACGGGCGCCGTCCGGTGCTGCTCGCCTCGCTGCTGCTGACCGGCCTGGCCACGGTGGGCGTCGGGTGCGTGCCCTCGTACGCCTCCCTCGGGACCGCCGCGCCCCTGCTGCTGCTCCTGCTGCGCTTCCTCCAGGGGCTCGGACTCGGCGGGGAGTGGGGCGGGGCGGTGCTGCTGACCGCCGAGCACGCCCCCGAGGGGCGGCGCGGGCTGTGGTCCAGCTTCCCGCAGATGGGGCCGGCCGCCGGGTTCCTGCTGGCCAACGGCCTCACCCTGGCCCTGTCCGGCCTGCTGAGCGAGGCGCGGTTCGCCGCGTGGGGCTGGCGGGTGCCGTTCTGGTGCGCCGGGCTGCTGGCGCTGGCCGGGCTGTGGCTGCGCCGCTCGGTGGAGGAGACCCCGGAGTTCCGGGCCCTCACCGAGACCGGCCGGCGGGCGGAGGCCCCGCTCCCGGAGGTGCTGCGCGTCCACTGGCGGCTGCTCCTGCTGACCGGCGGGGCGATGTCGGTCGGGTACGCCGTCTTCTACGCGGTCACCACCTGGTCCCTGGCCTACACCACCGGCCCGCTGCACATGGACCGCACCCTGATGCTGGCCGTGGTGATGGCCGCCGTCCTGCTGAAGGGCCTGGTGACGGCCCCGCTGGCGGCGCTGGGCGACCGCTGGGGGCGGCGGCCGATGTGCCTGGCCGGCAGCGCCGCCTGCGCACTGTGGATGTTCCCCTTCGTGGCCCTGCTGAGCAGTGGGGATCCGCTGCTGGCGGCGGTGGGCTGCGTCGGCGCGCTGCTGGCGATGGTCCTGATGTACGCGGTGGTGGGCGCGTACCTGCCGGAGCTGTACGCGCCGCGGATCCGCTGCACCGGCGCGGCCGTCGGCTACAACCTGGGCGGGGTCCTGGGCGGGGCGCTGACCCCGATCGTGGCGACGGCCCTGGCGACCGGCTCCGGCCCGCCGTGGGGCGTGGCGGTGTACCTGACGGCGGTGGCCCTGACCAGCCTCGCCTGCTTCGCCCTCCTGCCGGAGACCGCGCCGTCCCCGGCACGCGCGGCGCGGAGCGAGCCCGCTGTGGCGTGACCCGCCCCGATCCGGAACCGGTACAGCGGCAAGTCGGCCATCCGTCGGACCGGCATAGCCCAAATGGTGTATCCATATGCACGGAGCGCGCCTCATGCCGGGCCTAACTCCCGCGGCCCGTACGGGAATGCACCCGAAGGGCCAGGTCTCGCATGCGCTCCGTCCGGTTCCGGCGGAGCGCGGGGATGGCGGGTGCAGCGCATGGAGAGGCGGTCGGTGTTCGGCTCATACCGTCATCAGGCGGCAGCGGACCGCGGGCGGCTACCGGCCAGGCGTACGCGCGTGCGGCCATCAGCCCACTCCCCGACGCCCCGCCCGGGTGCGTCGGCGGACGAGCCGGACGGACCGGCCTGACGCGGCGAACGCACCGCTCCGAGGATCACTCATGACACCCGCACCCGACGACCCCTCCGCTCCCGTCGCCCAGGGCGGAAGCCAGCACTTACCGGCGGCGGCCTTCTTCGCCCCGCAGTACGCGCCGCAACAGCCCGTCCTCCTGCCCCACGCCTGGCCGGGTCCGGGGTACCCGGCGGCGGACTTCCACTCCGAGCTGAGGGCCCTGCGCGAGTCCCTCGCCGGCATGTCCTCGAAGCTCGACGGGATCCGGGATTCAACCGACCGGATCACGGACCACGAATCCCGCCTGAGGGCTCTGGAGAGCCGCCGCTGGCCGATCCAGGTGGTGATGGCGGTCACGGCCGTACTGGCCGCCGGCGCAGCCCTCGTGGCGCTCTTCCTCAAGAAGTAACCCGCCCGGCCTCCATGCGGCGCCCCCTGCCGTATGGAGGCCGGGCACAGCCGTTCAGCGCCAAGTCCCGCAGAGTGGAGAACCAACATGTCCGCGCCACCTCCCGGCCCCTTCCCCCTGCCGTCCACCCGCGAGTGGCAGGAGAGGTGGGTGGAGGCCGTTCTGGCCACCCCGGGCGTCACCGCGCCCCGGGCCGCACTGGAGAGCATCGCGCCGTTCATAGTCCGTCCGAAGGACTCCCTCACGAATCCCGAGGAGGAACCCGACGGTGTCCGGCGGCTGCGGGCCGACCGATTCCGGTGGGTGCGCACCGACGCCGGACAGATGATGCTGGCCACGGTGAACATGCACGGCGTCGGGGGCGTCGTCTGGGAGCACAACGAGCGCATCAGCTCGGGGTGGCACTCCGTCGCGAACCCGGCCCAGCCCCACGGCTCCCCCACCCTGTCCCGCGTGCGGCCGTGGTCGCGGCTGACGGAGGACGGGGCGGAGCGGACCTTCACGGCGCTGGAGAGCGCCGCCGCCACCCGGCACTCCCTGGTCGCCCGGGTGGACCAGGCCGCCAACTCCCTGGAGAACCACGACGGGATGCGTGCGTACGACCTGCTTGAGGATCTGGCCCTCAACGGGCAGGTCGAGCCCTGCATGTACGTCGCCCAGCACTTCAGCCTGGACGAGGAACCCCCCGAGCAGCCGGACGGCCGGACGCGCTATCCGTCGTCCTACTGGGGCTGGATGGCCGTACGCGGCAACAACAGGACGAAGTACCGCCAGGAGCTCTTCGACATCTCCTCCTCCGAGGTGCTGACCGGCGTCCCGTTCAAGAAGCTGGGGCAGGAGGACAACCGCATCTCGGTCAACCCGAGCTACTGGCTTGCAGCCCTGTCGGAACTGCTCAACCAGGAGTACGCGGAAGCCGAGCAGGCCGGGAACACGGACAGCCGGGCGCACCGCGCCAAGGCCATCGCGTCGGTCGAGTCCCAGCTGGTGATCGGCTCCTCCGCACCCGAGCGGCTGTTCCGCATCGTGCAGGGCAGCAACCGGCGCGACCACGTGCACCCGCCGCTCGAGTTCGGGCCCAACGACCGCGGGCGGGCCCTGGGCCGCGGTGTGCTCGGCGCGTACTCCGCGCAGGGGCTGCTGGACGACCGGACCGCCGACGTGCTCGCCGGTCTCGCCCCGGTGACCGAGCTCCCCGGGATTCCCGCCGACGCGACGACCGCAGAACTGCGCGACATCCGCTCGATGCGGCTGCTCATGGAGCTGTTCCCCGTCCAGTCACAGTCTTCCAAGCGGGCACAGATCCGGTCCGCCCTGGGCGAGCCGGCGGCGTCGCAGCTCATCGGCAAGGACATCAACCGCAGGGTCAGGGCATGGTCCGCCCTGACGTCGGAGTCCTTCGCCAGCCCGTGGAACCCTCGTGTCGCCGAGGTCCTCACCAAGGCGCACGGGCACAAGGGCGTCACGCTGTCCGGCCGGCGGCTTCCGGAGCTGCTGGCCTCGGCCGAGACGGACCGGGAGGCATTCGACGAGCTCCTCCTCTTCCGCGCGCCCCACTGGCTGGCCTCATTCGACATCATCGACGCCGACCGCGGTTCCATCGTCGGCCAGCGCGAGGACGACGAGGGCAAGGAAGCGCAGAAGGTACGCCGTACCGTGGCGAACGTCCTGGAGGCGATGCGCAAGAACCCGGTGATGGCCGTCGGTCTGCTACGGGAGATCTTCAACGCCATGAATGAGGGGGACCGCAGGCCGGGACAGGTCGACGCGACCGGCGCTCCGACGCCCGGCACTGCCACCCGGGCCTGGTTCAACCGGACGTTCACGAAGGAGTCCGGCACCCGCGCCTACACCAGACGGGGCACCACGGCCGGAAACGACCCCGACGCGCCGGTGACCGCCGACGCGGATCCGGCGGACGAGTCCTTCGTCGATCCCACGGCTCCGGCCGACGCCCTGGACGAGACGCCGACGCAGGCCCTGCACCGGTTGGTGCAGGAACTGGACCGCCAGGTGACGGCGGCCGCCGAGATCGTGACGGACCTGGCCGACCACGTGAAGGACGTGCGCGAGGCGGCCACGGCGGCGGGCCTGGACCACGCGATGGAAGCGGCGGAGGCGGACGAACTCGCGACGCGGGTGACCCGGATACTCCGCAGCCTCCGGAAGATTCCGGAGACCGTCTCCGACCTCGGCCCGTTGTAGCGGGGACGACGACGGGCCCGGGAGGGTGCTCCCGGGCCCGTCGTGTGCGCGGGCGCTCGTCAGGCGTCCACGCTCCGGGTCTCCTGGGCGGCGGTTTCGGTCGCCGCCTGCTTCTTCGAGGCGATCAGGCTGGTGATCGTGGTGATCACCAGGACGCCGCAGATGACGCCCAGGGAGACCGGGATGGAGATCTGCGGGACGTGCACCCCGGACTCGTGCAGGGCGTGCAGCACGAGCTTGACGCCGATGAAGCCCAGGATCACGGACAGGCCGTAGCTGAGGTGGACCAGCTTCTTGAGCAGGCCGCCGATGAGGAAGTACAGCTGGCGCAGGCCCATGAGGGCGAAGGCGTTGGCGGTGAAGACGATGTACGGGTCCTGGGTGAGGCCGAAGATCGCGGGGATGGAGTCCAGGGCGAAGAGGACGTCGGTGGTGCCGATGGCGAGCATGACCACCATCAGCGGGGTCAGGATCCGCTTGCCGTTGTCGCGGATGAACAGCTTGGTGCCGTGGTAGCGGTCGGCGACGCCGAACTTCTTCTCGATGGACTTCAGGAGGCGGTTCTCCTCGAACTCCTCTTCCTCCTCGCCCTTGCGGGCCTCCTGGATCAGCTTCCAGGCGGTGTAGACGAGGAAGGCGCCGAAGATGTAGAAGACCCACGAGAAGCTGGTGATGATCGCGGCGCCCGCGGCGATGAACACCGCGCGCAGGACCAGGGCGATCAGCACGCCGACCAGCAGGACGCGCTGCTGGAGGTGGGAGGGCACCGAGAACTTCGCCATGATCAGGACGAAGACGAACAGGTTGTCCACGCTCAGGGACTTCTCGGTGATGAAGCCGGCGAAGAACTCCTGGGAGGCCTGGCCGTTGCCGAAGAACAGCAGGCCCAGACCGAAGAGGACGGCGAGGACGATCCAGACGACCGTCCAGATGCCCGCTTCCTTGACGGACACGTCATGGGGCTTGCGGCCGATGAAGAAGTCGGCGCCGATGAGGATGCCCAGACCGAGAATGGTCAGCACCCATAGGGTCAACGAAACGTCCACGGTATTCACGCCTCCGGCGGATGGCTCAGCACAGGGTCAGCGTCATCGCTGCCGGAGGTCTCTTCCACCCGGGCGGCTCGCGGGCCGCGGGCCGGCGCCCCGGGACCACTGCGTCGATGGAACCGAGCAGTCCGTATTGACGGGTACGCCGCGCAGGAAATAGCAGGAATACTCCCCTCCGCAGGCTCCAGAGTACCCGCGGAAGGGGTCAAAGGTAAAGGGATCCCCAAAGAAGGGTCACCCGATGGTCATCAGCGGGCCCGTGCGACGCGCTCCAGTGCCTGCTCCAGGACCCGGCTGCCCTGCGGGGGCAGGTCCGGCTCGAAGGTCCAGGCGTGCTGGACCCAGGGGTCGGCGAGGTGGTGGTCCGGTACGGGAGACAGCCTCATCAGCGAACGCCACAGCGGGTCCAGCAGCGGCCCGTACGCCGAGGCCTCGTCCCGGTCCGCCACCATCAGCAGGTGCACGCCGACCGAGGGGCCCTCGTCCGCCAGGTAGCGCAACTGGGTGACGGCCCGGTCGTCGAAGCCGTGCGGGAAGTCGTGCACGACGAGCAGCTGCTCGGCCGGGTCCAGGTCCGGGGGAAGGTCCTCGGGCGCGCCCGCGCGCAGGGCCATCTGCACGAGGTCCACCCGGCGGGTCAGCCGCGCGAGGGTCTGCGCCACCCCGGCGGCGCCCGTCGCGGGCGGCCCGGCCAGCACCCCGGCGCGGACCAGCGGGGCCAGCGAGGCGGCACCCGCGCCGGCCGCGTCGATCACGTGGACGGAGATCCGGCCTGCCGGGTGGACGGCGAGCAGCCGGGCGGCGTGGGCGACGGCCATGTCCATGGCGGCGCGGCGCAGCCGGTCGGTGTCCATCGTCATGGCGGCTTCGGAGCCGGTGCGGCCGTTGTCGATCCACAGGCCGCGCTCCATCGGGAGCCGCATCAGCATGGGGATCTTCAGCCCGGGGCTCTCGGGCAGGCTGAGGTTGCCCAGGCGCAGGGCGAGGGGGCCCTCCTCCGGGACGCCCTGGCCGTGCCAGACGGGGTTGTCCCAGCGGGCGTACGCGGCGGGGAGGGCGGGTTCGACCACGTCGGACTCGGCGGTGAGCTGGGCCAGGTCCCGGTCGAGGACGGCGCGGGCCTGGGCGACCAGGTCGTCGCGGCGGGCCCGGGCGGTCTCCCGGGCGTCGCCGCCGGCGCCGCCGAGGCGGTGGCGCGGGTCGGACAGGGCCTCGTCCAGCTCCCGGTCCAGCCGGGAGTCGGCGAAGTCGACGGCGCCGCGGTAGGCCGCGACGCTGCGGGCCAGGTCCTCGAACATGCCCCAGACCTGGTTGTAGAGCCGCTCGTCCATGGACCAGCCGGTGGCGTCACCGGCGACGGGGACGGGCGGCCCGTCGGGGTCGGCGGGGGCGGCCGCGGGGCGGGGGGCCGGTTCGGGCGCCTCGGTGGTGGTGCGGCGGCGGCGCGGGTGGGCGTAGTCGACGGTGGGCCGGCCGTCGGCGGGCGCGGCCGGGGCGGGGTCCGGGGTGCCGGCGTAGGGGACCCCGGAGACCGGGAGCGGCTCCGGCGGCCCGGGTGCTGCCGCGGGCTCCGGCGGGGCCGGCTGGCGCGCGGTGTCCCGCGCGTGCGGCGGAAGGGCGGCGAGCGAGCGGTCGCCGCCCCCGGTGGGCGCGGCCGTGCGCAGGGCGTCGGCGGCCAGGGCCTCGGCCTCGGGCGCGGCCAGTCCCCCGTCGGCGAGGAGGGCGGCGAGTCCGGCGGCGTACCCCTGGCCGACGGCCCGGACCTTCCAGGCGCCCTGGCGGCGGTAGAGCTCCAGGGCGATCAGGGCGGTCTCGGCGTCCAGATCGGTGAGGGCGAAGGAGGCGAACTCGCTCCCGCCCGCCTCTGCCACCGCGAGGTGCGGGGCGGGGACGGCGCCGAAACGCGGGGGGCCGCCGGGCGGCAGGACGAGGAGCAGGCCGATCCGGTGGACCTCCGCCGCGACGGCGTCGAGGTCGACGGCCAGGGTGTGCCGGTCGCCGGGGGCGGCGGGCACCTGGACCCCGGGGAGGCCGGGGGCGCCGGGGTGGGCCAGGGCCCCGGGGCCGGTGAGCAGGCCCCGCTCGTCGGCCAGCGAGGCCAGCGCGAGCACCGCGGTGCCGGCCGAGACCCTGACCTCCACCCGGCTGTGGGGCACGGGGTGGTTCTGCCCCCGGACCAGTTCGGCCGTCATCGTGCAGCCCCTCCCCCGTGCCTTCTTCTCTTGTTCCCCGTCGTGCTTACAGGTGCGGCAGGATCGCCGGCATGAGGTCCTGGAAGGTCCGGCCGTTGGCCGGGTTGCCGAGGGCCGTCATCTGCCAGCCGGAGCCGACCCGGGACACCTTCGCCATGATCTGCGCGGTGTACTGGCCGCCGCCGTCGAGGGTGTAGCGGGCCAGTTCCTGGCCGTTGGTCTCGTCGACGATGCGGCAGAACGCGTTCTGCACTTCCTGGAAGGTCTGGCCGGTGAAGGAGTTCACCGTGAAGACGATCGTGTCGATGTGCACCGGCACGCGCTGGAGGTCGACGAGGATGGCCTCGTCGTCCCCGCCCTGGCCGACGCCGCCGACCAGGTTGTCACCGGTGTGCCGGACCGAGCCGTCGTCGCTCTGCAGGTGCCGGAAGAACACCACGTCCACGGGCTGCTTGTCGGCGAACAGCACCGCGGAGGCGTCCAGGTCGATCTCGCGGGTGCGCGAGCCGAACAGCCCCCGGCGCTTGGCCGCCTGCCAGCCGAGGCCCATCCGGACCGCGGTCAGCGTGCCGCCGCCCTGCTTCTCCAGGCTGATGGCCTGACCCTTGGTCATGTTGACCGTCACGCGCGTCCCCTCTCCATAGCCACCCCCAGGCAGCGTGTACCTGCGGCCGTTCCCACACCCTACTGACCGGCCCCGGGTCAGGCGAGGCCCGCTTCGCGCATCTGCCGGAGCTCCTTCTTCAGCTCGCCCACCTCGTCGCGGATCCGGGCCGCGACCTCGAACTGGAGCTCGGCGGCGGCCCCCCGCATCCGCTCGGTCATCTGCTCGATGAGGGCGGCCAGTTCGGCGGCGGGCCGGTCCGTGAGCACCTCGGCGGCCTTGGCGCCCTTCGCCGCCTTCGCCCCCTTGGCCGCCTTGCCGGCCTTCGCCGACGCGGCCGCGCCCAGGGCCGGGACGGGGGCCTTGGCGCCCTTGCCGTCCTTGGCCTGCCGGTAGCCGGTGCCGAGCAGCTGTTCGGTGTCGAGCTCCTCGCGGGCGATGGTCGCGACGATGTCGTTGATCTTCTTGCGGAGCGGCTGCGGGTCGATCCCGTTGGCCGTGTTGTACGCGATCTGCTTCTCGCGGCGCCGGTTGGTCTCCTCGATGGCCCTCTCCATCGCCGGGGTCATCTTGTCCGCGTACATGTGGACCTGGCCGGAGACGTTGCGCGCGGCGCGGCCGATGGTCTGGATGAGGGAGGTCCCGGAGCGCAGGAAGCCCTCCTTGTCCGCGTCGAGGATCGCCACGAGCGAGACCTCGGGCAGGTCGAGGCCCTCGCGCAGCAGGTTGATGCCGACCAGGACGTCGTACTCGCCGGCGCGCAGCTCGCGCAGCAGCTCGATGCGGCGCAGGGTGTCCACGTCGCTGTGCAGGTAGCGGACCTGGATGCCGAGCTCCAGGAAGTAGTCGGTGAGGTCCTCGGCCATCTTCTTGGTGAGGGTGGTGACCAGGACGCGCTCGTCCTTCTCCACCCGGGCGCGGATCTCGTGCACCAGGTCGTCGATCTGGCCCTCGGTGGGCTTGACGACGACCTCCGGGTCGACGAGGCCGGTGGGGCGGATGATCTGCTCCACGAAGCCGTCGGCGCGGGAGAGCTCGTAGTTCCCGGGGGTGGCCGACAGGTAGACGGTCTGGCCGATCCGCTCCTGGAACTCCTCCCACTTCAGCGGACGGTTGTCCAGCGCGGACGGCAGCCGGAAGCCGTGGTCGACCAGGGTCCGCTTGCGGGAGGCGTCGCCCTCGTACATGGCGCCGATCTGCGGCACGGTGACGTGCGACTCGTCGATGACGAGGAGGAAGTCCTCGGGGAAGTAGTCGATGAGGGTGTTGGGCGCCGAGCCGCGCTCGCGGTCGTCCATGTGCAGCGAGTAGTTCTCGATGCCGGAGCAGGAGCCGATCTGGCGCATCATCTCCAGGTCGTAGGTGGTGCGCATGCGCAGCCGCTGGGCCTCCAGCATCTTGCCCTGCTTCTCCAGCTCGGCGAGGCGCTCGGCCAGCTCGGCCTCGATGCCGCGGATCGCCTTCTCCATCCGCTCGGGGCCGGCGACGTAGTGGCTGGCGGGGAAGACGTACAGCTCGCGGTCCTCGCTGATGACCTCGCCGGTCAGCGGGTGCAGCGTGGAGAGCGCCTCGATCTCGTCACCGAACATCTCGATGCGGACGGCCAGTTCCTCGTAGACCGGGAAGATCTCGATGGTGTCGCCGCGCACCCGGAAGGTCCCCCGGGTGAAGGCGACGTCGTTGCGGGTGTACTGGATGTCGACGAAGCGGCGCAGCAGCTGGTCCCGGTCGATCTCCTCGCCCACCTTGAGCGGGACCATCCGGTCCACGTACTCCTGCGGGGTGCCGAGGCCGTAGATGCAGGACACCGAGGCGACGACGATCACGTCGCGCCGGGTGAGCAGCGAGTTGGTCGCGGAGTGGCGCAGCCGCTCCACCTCCTCGTTGATCGAGGAGTCCTTCTCGATGTAGGTGTCCGACTGCGGAACGTAGGCCTCGGGCTGATAGTAGTCGTAGTACGACACGAAGTATTCGACGGCGTTGTTCGGCAGGAGCTCGCGGAACTCGTTCGCCAGCTGGGCGGCGAGGGTCTTGTTCGGCGCCATCACCAGGGTCGGGCGCTGGAGCTTCTCGATCATCCACGCGGTGGTGGCCGACTTGCCGGTGCCGGTCGCACCGAGCAGGACGACATCCTTCTCACCTGCGCGGATGCGCTTCTCCAGCTCGGCGATGGCCGCCGGCTGGTCGCCGCTGGGCTGGTAGGGGCTGACGACCTCGAAAGGCGCCACCGTGCGTTCGATCTTCGATACGGGCCGCATGACTCCACCGTACGGCCCCCCACTGACACTCGGGCGCCCGCACGCGCCCCGCCCCCCTGACCCGGTGGTCCGGCGGGCGTCCGAAGGGTCCGTCGGACGGAGCGGGCCTCCTCCTTTCTGGTCCGTTTGTCGTAGTTCGGTGGCGTCCGCGTGATCTTCGAGCCCATGATCGCGGTGAACGCTCCGCCGTGAAGTGCACAGCCACAACGACTGCCGCTCCGCACCCGTCTGACGCAGGAACAGGGCTCACGACCCGAGGAGAACGCACATGTACGTCCGAACCGCCGCCGCGGCAGCCGCCGCCTTCCTGGGCCTCACCCTGACCGTGCTGGGCGGGACGGCGTGGCCCGCCGCCACGGGCCCCGGATCCTCACCGGGCTCGTCGGGGCTCCTGGGCCCCACGGTGTACGCCCACCGGGGCGCCTCCGCGTACGCCCCGGAGAACACCCTGGCGGCGATCGACCTGGCGATGCGGCTGGGCTTCGACTGGGTCGAGAACGACGTCCAGCGGACCAAGGACGGCGAGCTGGTGGTGGTCCACGACGACACCCTGGCCCGCACCACCGACGTCGAGCAGGTCTTCCCCGACCGCAAGCCGTGGCGGGTCAAGGACTTCACGGCGGCGGAGATCGCCCGGCTGGACGCGGGGAGCTGGTTCTCCCCGCGGTTCGCCGGCGCCCGGGTGCCGACCCTGCGGCAGTACATGGAGCGGGTCCAGGACAACCACCAGCGGCTGCTGCTGGAGATCAAGAAGCCGGAGCTCTACCCCGGGATCGAGGAGCAGACGCTGCGGGTCCTGCGGGAGACCGGCTGGCTGGACGCCCGGCACGTCTCGCGGCGCCTGGTGGTGCAGAGCTTCAGCGCCGACTCCGTGCGCGTCGTGCACCGGCTGCGCCCCGACCTGGTCACGGCCTTCCTGGGCACCCCGACCGTGGCCGACCTGCCGAAGTACGCGGAGTTCACCGACCGGATCAACCCGTGGCACACGACGATCTCGGCCGACTGGGTGGCGGCGGTGCACGCGCTGCGGGGGGCGCACGGCAGGACGATGGAGGTGGACACCTGGATCGTCGACGACGCGCCGACGGCCCGGAAGGTGCGGGAGATGGGGGTGGACGGGATCATCACCAACGCCCCGGACGTCGTACGGGGAGCCGTGGGCGGCTTCTAGGCCCGGCGCGTGGCCCCGGGCGCGGGCGCGGACCGTGGCCCGGCGCGTGGCCCCGGGCGCGGGCCCGGCGGCGGGCGCGGACCCGTGGCGCGGGCCGGCCCGGCGGCGGGGGCGGGGCTGTCGGTGGGGCGCCGTACCGTTGAGGCGTGGACAGCACCGAGCGGCCCCGCGGGCCGCACCTCGAATGGACCGTCCTCCCGAGCGAGGTCGGTCCCCTGCTCCTGGCCGCGACCCCCGAGGGTCTGGTCCGGGTGGAGTTCCATGCCGGGCCCGACCGGGTCGGCCGGATGATCGGCGCGCTGGTCTCCCGGCTCGGCGCCGATGCCTGGCGGCCGGACCCGGGCCGGGAAGTGCTGCTGGCCGAGCCGATACGCCAGCTCAAGGCCTATTTCGCCGGCACGCTGCGCCGCTTCGACCTGCCCCTGGACTGGCGGCTCAGCTCGGGGTTCAACCGCCAGGTGCTGCTGGAGCTCGACCGCTCGGTGCCCTACGGCTCGGTGGTCGGCTACGGGGAACTGGCGGCCCGGGTCGGACAGCCGGGGGCGGCCCAGGCCGTGGGCAACGCCATGGGCTCGAACCCGCTGCCGCTGGTGGTGGCCTGCCACCGCGTGGTGGAGAACGACGGGGGCATCGGGGGCTTCGGGGGCGGTGTGGAGGCCAAGCGGACCCTGCTCGCGCTGGAGGGCGTCCTGCCGCAGCCACTGTTCTAGAGGCGCGCGCCCTCTGGACCCCCCTGCTCCCCCACCACCCGGTTCCCCCCGGCGGTAAGGGGTGGCACACTGCCGCGGTGACTACTCCTGCCGCCTGCGGCCCCACCGCGTACGGTCCTGCCCCGGACGTCCCGCCCGCGCCCCCGCGACGGGGGTGTCCGGCATGACCGCCTCCCCCGCGACCCCGCCCGCCGCCTCCGCCGCCGCCCCCACAGCCGCGTCGTCCGTCACCGCGGCGGATCTGCCGCGCATCCAGCGCCGGATCTCCTCGGTGCTGATCGCCGGGCAGATGCTGGGCGGCCTGGGCGTGCCCATCAGCATCGCCCTGGCCCCCGTGCTGGCCACCGAGATCAGCGGCACCGAGGCCCTGTCCGGGTTCGCCTCCACCGCCGCGGTGATCGGCACCGCCCTGGTCTCCCTGCCGCTCGCCGCCCTGACCACCGCGCGCGGCCGCCGGGCGGGGCTGCTGACCGGGTACGCGATCGGCACGGTCGGGGCGGTTCTGGTCGTCCTGGCCGCCTCCGTGCGGAGCTTCCCGCTGCTCATGCTCGGCATGGCCGCCTTCGGCGCCGCCTCCTCCGCCAACCTCCAGGCCCGCTTCGCCGCCGCCGACCTCGCCGCCCCGGACCGCCGGGCCCGGGCGATCTCGGTGGTCGTGTGGGCCTCCACCATCGGCGCGGTGCTCGGCCCGAACCTCTCCGCCCCGGCCAGTGACAGCTTCGCCGGCACCTCCATACCCCCGACGGCCGGGCCCTTCGTGTGGGCGGCCGCCGTCTTCGTCCTCACCGCCACCCTGCTCGGCGTACTGCTGCGGCCCGACCCGCTGCTGACCGCCCGGGCCCTCGCCGGGCCCGGGGAGGAGTCCCGGCAGGGCCGCTCGCTGCGGGCCGGGCTCGCCGCCGTGAAGGCCTCGCCGCGGGCCCGGCTCGCGCTGCTCACCGTCGCGGTGTCGCACACCACCATGGTCTCGATCATGGTGATGACCCCGGTCGACCTCGGTCACCACGGCGCCGGCCTGAAGCTGGTCGGGCTGGTGATCAGCGGGCACATCGCGGGCATGTTCGCGTTCTCGCCCGCCATGGGCTGGCTCGCCGACCGGCTCGGCCGGCTCTCCGTGATCGGCCTGGCGGCCGGGCTGCTCTCGGTCGCCGCCCTGCTGGCCGGTACGGCCGCCGGGAACCACGCGCAGAGCGCGGCGGGGCTCTTCCTGCTCGGCCTCGGCTGGTCCGCCGGCATGGTCTCCGGCTCGGCACTGCTGACCGACTCGGTGCCGCAGCCCGCGCGGGCCGCCGTCCAGGGCCTGAGCGACCTGACGATGAACGCGGCGGCCGGTCTGGGCGGCGCGGCCGCCGGTCTGGTGATGTCCCAGGCGGGCTACGGCTGGCTCAACGCCATCGGCGCCTCGCTGCTGCTGCCGATGGCCGCGCTGGCCCTGTTCACCGCCCGGCGCCACCCGGTGGCCGGCGCGCGGTGAGGACTGCCGCCGGGCCCCTCAGAGGTTGATGTGGTAGGCCTTGCGCAGCGTCTCGTGGACCGTCCAGGTGGTCTTGTCGCCCTCGCGCAGCACGCAGGCGGAGCCGGGGCCGACCTCGAGCGTCCCGCCGCCCTCGACCTCGACGGTGGCGCGGCCGCTGACCACCACGAACAGCTCGTCGGCCTCGGTGTCGGTGACCACCCCCGGGGTGATCTGCCAGATGCCCCGGATCTGGGAGCCGTCGGCGGACTCCCAGAGCACCTTGCCGGTCACCACCGGGGTACCGGAGACGATCTGTGCGGGGTCGAGGTCCTCGGCCTCCAGCTCGCTGTCGGGGACGTCCGCGACGGAGACGGCGAAGGAGGCGGGGGCGCTGTGGTCACTGGTGCTCATGGTGCGTCAGCCTAGGGGGGTCGCAGGGGCGGCGGGGTGAACACAGCGTCCAGCGCGGACGCGGCGCACACGTCACTCCGTCGAGCCGAGGGGGCGGCTTCGCGCCGTCGTGGGGAGGGGCGCGTTTGGGGGCGCGCGTGCCGTGCCATGGATGGGGACATGCCACAGCACGCAGCAGCCGAGGTCCCGGTCCTGTCGGAAGAGGTGCGCGAGGCGCTCGCCGCGCGCAGGCCCGTCGTCGCCCTGGAGTCGACGATCCTCGCGCACGGCCTGCCCCGGCCCCGCAATCTGGCGGTGGGCCTGGAGCTGGAGGAGCTCGTCAGGGCGGAGGGTGCGGTGCCGGCGACGGTCGCGGTGGTCGACGGGGTGGCGTACGCGGGCCTGGACAAGGCCCGTCTGGAGCGGATCGCGGCGGGCGAGGGGGTGCGCAAGCTCGGCCACCGCGACCTGGCGCCGGCGCTCGCCTCCGGTGCCACGGGCGCCACGACCGTCTCGGCCACGGCCTTCCTGGCCGCGCGGGCCGGGCTGCGGGTCTTCGCCACGGGCGGGCTGGGCGGCGTGCACCGGGAGTTCGCGCGGAGCCAGGACGAGTCGGCGGACCTGTCGCTGCTGGCCCGCACCCGGATCACGGTGGTGTGCGCGGGGGTGAAGTCGATCCTGGACGTCCCCGCCACGCTCCAGCGGCTGGAGACGCTCGGCGTCGCCGTCGTCGGCTACCGGACCCGCGCCTTCCCCGGCTTCTACCTGGCCGACTCCGGCGAGCCGGTCGACTGGACGGTGGAGGAGCCGGCCGAGGTGGCGGAGCTGATGGCGGCCCAGGACCTGCTGGGCGGAGCGGAGTCGGCCCTGCTGGTGGCCAACCCGGTCCCCGTCTCCGAGCAGCTGGACCCCGCGCTCCACGACCGCGTCCTGGCGCAGGCCCTGGCCGAATGCCGGGAGCGCGGGATCACGGGGCAGGCGGTGACACCGTTCCTGCTGGGGTTCCTGGTACGGGCGACGGGCGGGGCCTCGCTGGAGGCGAACCTGGCGGCGGTACGGGGCAACGTACGGCTCGGCGCCCGGATCGCCGGGGCGTGGGCGGCGCGGGCATGACGGCGTCGACGGGTGCGCTGCTGGTCGTCGGGGACGTGGTCACGGACGTGGTGGCGGTGCACCGCGAGCCCCTCGCCCCGGCCACCGACACCGCGGCCCGCATCCGCACCCTGCCCGGCGGCGCCGGCGCCAACGCGGCCTGCTGGGCGGCCCACACGGGCACCGCCGAGGTACGGCTCCTGGCGCGGGTCGGCTGCGAGTCGGCGCGCTGGCACGAGCGGGCGCTGGTCGACGCGGGGGTGCGGCCCCGGCTGGTGGTGGACCCGGCCGAGCCGACCGGGACGGTGGTGGCGCTGGTCGGGGCGGACGCGGAGCGGACGTTCCTGACCGACAGCGGGGCCTCCCTGCGGCTGTGCCCGGCCGACTGGGCGCCCGCCCTGCTGGACGGGGCGGCCCACCTCCACCTGTCCGGCTACCTGTTCTTCGCCGACTCCAGCCGGGAGCTCGCCCTGGTCGCGCTGCGGGCCGCGCGGACCCGGGGGGTGCCGGTCAGTGTGGACCCCGCCTCGGCGGGGTTCCTGGCCGGGCTGGGCCCCGAGGACTTCCTGGCGGCGGTGGCGGGCGTCGGGACCCTCCTGCCCAACGAGGACGAGGCCCGGCTGCTGGCCGGGGTCGCGGACACGGCCCGGGCCGCGGAGTCGCTCAGCCGGCGGATCCCGCTGGTGGTGGTGACCCGCGGCACGGGCGGGGCGCTCGTCGCCGAGGGCGGCCGGATCACGGCCGAGGTCGAGGCGGAACCGGCGGACGCGGTGGACACCACCGGCGCGGGCGACGCCTTCACCGGCGGCTTCCTGGCGGCCCGCCTCTCCGGCGCCACCCCACCCACCGCGGCCCGCGCGGGCTGCCACGCGGCAGCCCACGCGATAACCCGCCTGGGCGGCCGCCCCTAGCCGGCTCGCCCGACGGGGCTAGCGTTCGCGGATGTCGGTCCAGGCCGGGTGGCGGGGGTCGTCCGCGCGGACCAGGGCGTTCGCGGTGGTCGCGGGGTCCGTGTCGCGGGCGTAGCGGGCGAATGCCGGGAGGGTCCAGTGGTCCGCGGGGGCCGTGCGGCGGGCCAGGGCCGCGGGGGAGAGGCTGATGTGCACGGTGAGGTCGAAGGGGAACCAGTGGCCCAGCAGCAGCGGGCCGTGCAGGATCAGGACGCCGCCCGGCGGGAGTTGCGTGTAGGGGCTGCGGGTGGCGCGGTCGGTCACCGGGTCCCACAGGTCCGGCAGGACGCGGCCGGTGCCGCCCGGGTCCGTCGGCGCGAAGACCTCCCGCCAGAGCGCGCCCGTGTCGTACCAGCCGCCGAGGTAGGCGTCCACGTCCTGCCGGCCGAACTCGAACCGCAGCGACGCCGGCCGCAGGAAGCCCCCGGCCGCCACCACCAGCGCGGAACGCCCGCGCCGGCGCAGGGCGTCGGCCAGTTCGGCCGCGAGGACCCCGGTGTCGGCGGCGGGCGCGCCGTCGATGCCCACGCGCTGCCAGGGGCCGCCGTCCGCGGGCGGTGCGTCGAGGTGGCCGGCGAGCCGCTCGGCCATCCGCTGCCAGGTGATCGCTTCCAGCTTCACGGACCCATTGTCAGTGGTCGCCCTTAGCGTTTTTCACGAGGGATCACCGGTGAACAGGAGCCGGCGGCCCGACTCTTGGGGAGGGGTCTGTCATGGCTCGGGAGACGACGTACCTGGAGCTGTCGCAGGAGGACGGCGCGGCGCACAAGTTCTACGAGGTGAGCGTCGACGGCGTCCTCGTCTCGGTGCGCTACGGCCGTATCGGCGCGGCCGGCCAGCTGCAGAGTTCGTCGTTCCCGACCGCGGAGAAGGCGCGGGCCGCCGCGGCCAAGAAGATCGGCGAGAAGGTCCGCAAGGGGTACGCCCCCGCGGTCCGGGGGGCGCGCGCGGCGCGGTCGGTGACCCGCCGGCAGGTGGCCTCGGCGCCGTCGACGGCCCGGGCGGTGGCCCCGGTCCTGTGGCGCTTCCGCACCGGGTCGGCGGCCTTCGGCATCCATGTGGACGAGGACCGCTGCTGGGTGGGCAACCAGGCGGGCGACGTCTACACGGTCAGCCACGGCGGGGAGGTGCTGGCCCGGTACTCGCTGCCGGACGGGGTGAAGTGCCTGGTCGCCGACGAGTTCTGGATCTACGCGGGCTGTGACGACGGCACGGTGTACGACCTGTCGTCCAAGGTGCCGTTCGGGGCGTACGGGATAGCCGCGGACGTGGACATCTACTGGCTCGACATCCACGAGGGCGTGCTGCACGTCTCGGACGCCAACGGCGGCCTGACGGTCATCGACCACGAGGACGAGCACCAGTGGTCGCGCAAGTCCGCGGGCAACGGCGCCTGGATGGTCCGCGCGGACGAGCGGGCGGTGTACCACGGTCACGGCGGCGGTGTGACGGCCTACGCGGCGGACGGCACGGGCCAGTTGTGGCACACGGGCACGCCGGGCGGGGTGCTGTTCGGCTGGCAGGAGCAGGACGCGGTGTACGCGGGGACGGTGCGCAACACCGTGCAGCGGCTGTCGAAGGCGACGGGCGCGGTCGAGGCCTCGTACCGGTGCGACGCGGCGGTGTACTCGTGCGCGACCTCGCCGGACGGGAGGCACGTGTTCGCCGGTGACTCCTCGTCCTCGGTGTACTGCTTCGACGCCGCCGGGCGGCGGCTGTGGAAGTTGGGCACCGGGAGCGGGTCGGCGCTGTCGATGCAGTACCTGGACGAGCGGCTCTACCTGGTGACGACGGACGGTTCGCTGGTGTGCGTGGACGCGAGCGAGGCGGCGATCGCGGCCGCCCAGCTGGGCTCCGTGCCGACCGCGGTGGACGTGAAGTCGGCGGCGGCGCTGCCGGTGTTCACCCCGGCGGCCTCGGCCGCCGCCGTGGCGACGGTGTCGGTGGCTGCGGTGCCCTCGGGGGGCGTGGTGGTCGAGTGCGTCCAGGTGGGCGGGCGGATGCGGGTGCAGGTGGTGTCGGACGGTTTCGAGCCGAGCTGGAACGTGCAGTTCCCGCGGGGGATACGGGAGGCCGGGGCCCGCTACGTGGTGGACGGTCTGCATGCGGCGACCGGAGGCTTCTACCGGGTGCGGGGCGAGATACGCCGGCTGGTCTGACCGGGCGGCCGGGGGCTGCCGGGACCGGGGGGGCCGCTGCGGCCCGCGCGGGGGGTGCCGTGGTGGACGGGGGTCTCCACGGCACCGCCCGGGCGGGTCAGGGCGTGTGGTCCGGGCAGCCGCAGGGGGCGGCGCCGAGCGGGGCGGGGGCGGGGAGGGCCCAGGGGTCGTCGTCGGCGAGTGCGCAGGTGACGTGGAGGACGACGGGGGCGGGGCCGAGGTTGCGGCCGAGGTGGACGTGGTCGTGGCCTTCGGGTTCCACGAAGGTGGCCCCCGTCGGGTGGACCTCCACGGTGCCGTCGGACAGGATCCGGGTGAGGGTGCCCGAGGTGACCGCCGCCATCAGCGGTACGAGGTGGTAGTGCCAGCCGGTGCAGCCGCCGGGCGGTATGACGACCTCCCGGCCCGAGAGGTACGCGGGGAGCCGCGTTCCCGTGCGTCTCTCCGTCGTCGCCTGCCGTATGCCCATGTGCTCTCCTCCACGGGCTCGCCGCGTCCCGTACCGGCTCCCGTACCGGGCCACGCTAAGTGGAGGTCATGAGGTCCGGACAGATTTTGCGAACAACCAATTACCCATCTCCACAAGGTGATATAGGGAGCGGTCGGCGGTATCACACCGGCATGAGTCTCGTCGTCTTCGAGTCACTGAGACCGATCCACTGCGCCGAGTGCCGGCGGGGTCCGCTGCGGCACCTCGTCCGCGAGTCCGGGGTGCCGCGCTGCCTGGACTGCGCCGACCTCGGGCACCTCGTGTACCTGCCGCGCGGAGACGCGGCGCTCACCCGCCGGGCGCGGGAGGCCAGTTCGCTGTCGGCCGTGGTGGTGCGCCGGCACCGGGGGCGCCGGCGCTACGAGCGCCAGGGGCTGCTGGTCGAGGACGCCGCCCTGGCCCGGGCCGAGCGCGCCTGCCTCGCGGACGCCGACGCCCGGGCCCGGCGCCGGGAGCGCGACCGGCTGCGCCGGGCGGCCGAGGACGTACGGTTCACGGCCGCCTTCGGCGCCGAGATCCTGCGGCTGTTCCCCGGCTGTCCGCCCGAGCGGGCGCGGGCGATCGCCGCCCACGCCTCGGTGCGCGGTAGCGGCCGGGTCGGCCGCACCGCGGCCGGCCGGGCCCTGGACGAGCAGGCGGTGTCGATGGCGGTCCGGGCGGCCGTGCGGCACACCGACACCGAGTACGACGCGCTGCTGATGGCCGGGGTGCACCGGTTCGAGGCCCGCGCCCGGCTGGCGGCGCGGATCGACGCGATCCTCGACGGCTGGCGCGCGGGGCCCGTCAGCTGACGCGGAAGCGCCGGTAGAGCATCACCCCGCCGAACAGCAGGGCGCCGCTGCCGGGCAGCAGGTAGCCGAGCCCTTCGGAGCCGGTGTGGGCGAGGGCCGCCGGACCGCCCGGCGGGAGCGAGGGGGCCGGGGTCGCGGGCGGGGTGACGGGCCGTTCGGTGACCGGCGGCAGCGGCTGGGGCGGCTTGGGGCCGCTGGGGGTCTCGCCGTTGACGGAGGTGTTCCCGTGGGAGGCGTTGCCCGCGCCGACGACGCTCACCGAGTTCCCGCTGAGGTTCAGCGGGAGGTCGACGGGGAGCTGGATGCCGTTGCCGGACAGGACCCCCGGAGAATCCTTTCCGCGCCCCTGCGCCTCAGCCCCTCCCCCTTGGCCGGCCCCGGGTTTCGACGGATGGGAGGGCCGGGGATCGGGATGCCCGCCGTCCGGGCCCGCCTGGGTACAGCGGTTGCCCGAGGCCGGGTTGAGCACACCGACCACGCTCACCGTGTTCCCGCACACGTTCACCGGGACGTGGACCGGCAGCTGCACCAGGTTCCCCGAGAGCAGCCCCGGCGAACGCTCGGCGGTCCCGCCCGCGTCGGAGTCGGCGTGGGCGAAACCGCCCACTCCCGCCACCGCCAGGCCGCCACCCGCGACCATCGCCGCGATCAAGCCGTTCCGACGACTGTGACGCATCAGCATTTCCTGCCTTCCGGAGGGGTTTCACGGGCGTCGGGCCCGTACCGGGGACAACGCGGTGGACCCGTTCGGGTTATAGAGCCGGTAGGCATTTCACTCCATCGTGTACTGGGTAGTGCCTACTTCATGACAGAACGACCGCTGCTCCTGCTGGACGTGGACGGCCCGCTCAACCCCTTCCGGTCCCTCTCCGCGGGCCTGCGCGGCTACACCAGCCACCGCATGCGCCCGGACGTCTGGCTCTCCTACCGCGACCCGGAATCCCGCCGGGCCCGGCGCGGGGTGCGGGTGCGCCTGCACCCCTCGCACGGGGCACGCCTGCTGGCCCTGCCCTTCGAACTCGCCTGGGCCACCGCCTGGACCCACCAGGCCAACACCCTGATCGCCCCGCACATCGGGCTGCCCGCCGACCTCCCCGTGGTCGACTGGCCGCAGCTGTTCGCCCGCGATCCGGACGGCCTGTCCTGGAAGACCCGCCACCTGCTCGACTGGGCGGCCGGGCGGCCCTTCGCCTGGGTCGACGACATGATCACCCCGCAGGACCGGGCCTGGGTCCGCGAGCACCATCCGGCTCCGGCCCTCCTGCTGCGCGTCCTGCCCCGCCACGGCCTGCGCGACCGGGACTTCGCGGCCCTGTCCTCCTGGGCGGCCGGGCTCAGCCCCGCAGGGCGCTGACCGGGTCCGGGGAGGGCCGGCCGGTGGGCCACCAGTCGTCCGTCCCCGGACGGGACTCGTAGGCGTACCAGAGGCCGTCGCGGCCCAGGCGCAGCTGGCGGGTGAGGTCCGTGAGGCGGTTGCGTGCGGGGCGGAAGGAGCCCAGGCCGGCGGCGAGCAGGGCGGGGCGGGCCCGGTCGAAGGGCCCGGCCGGCGGGTCCCACGGCTCGTCGAGGACGGTCAGCGCGGGCAGCCCGCCCTGCCGCCAGGCCGCCGCGGCCCGGGCCAGGTCGGTGGTGGTCCGCCCGGTGGCCCGGGCCAGGTCGCGGTAGAGGGCGCGGGCGGCTCCGGTCAGCCCCGCCGTGGGGTGCGCGGAGGCCAGCCGGACGGCGTCCTGCCAGAGGCCGAGCCCGCCGATCGGGTCCTCACCCGTGGTGAGCAGGGCCAGGGCGCGGGCGGCGGCGTCACCGGCGAGCTGCTCCAGCGCCAGCGGGTCCGGGGCCGCCGGGTCGGACGGGTAGGCGGGCGGCGCCCCCACCGCCGCCGGGGCGGCGAGCGGGGCGGGCAGCGGGGGCAGGACGGTGCGGGCCACCGCGGCGCGGGCGGGGACCGCGGGGAAGTCCGGCGCGGTATCGGGCCGTTCGCGCGCGGCGTGCGCCGCGTTGCGCCGGGTCAGGTCCTCCAGGAGCTCCCGCTCGCCCCGGCCCCGCAGGAGCAGCAGGACGAACGGGTCGGTGTCCAGGAGGCGGGCGGCCCGGTAGCAGAGGGCCGCCGCGTGCTTGCAGGGCGGACGCGCGGGGTCCGGGCAGGAGCAGCGCGCCCGCAGTTCGCCAGCCCGGGGCAGGACCAACCCGGCGAGGGACTGCGGGACCTCCCGCTCCAGCAGCGCGGCCAGCGCGGCGGGATCCGCGGCCACCGCCTCCAGCGCCTCGGCCCACTCGGCGTCGTCGAAGGCGGCCAGGGCCAGCTCGGTGCGGTAGGGGCGGGCCCGGCTGCCCCGGACGTAGGCCACGATCCGGCCGGGGGTGACCGTCACCGCGTCGACGTGCCCCTCGGTGGCGTACGCACGGCCGCGCGCGAGGCGGGCCGGATCCGGGGCGCGCTCCTCCAGGGCGCGCACCCAGGCCCGGCCCCACCAGGTCACGGCCTCCGGCCCGGCGGGCACGGTCTCGAAGGTGCGGCGGCGGTCGTCCCGCGCGGTGATCACGCGGGCCTCCGCAGGGAGACGAGGTCGGCCAGCTCGCGGTCGGTGAGCTCGGTCAGCGCGGACTCGCCGGAGCCCAGCACCGCGTCGGCGAGGGCGCGTTTGGCTTCGAGGAGTTCGGCGATGCGGTCCTCGACGGTGCCTTCGGCGATGATGCGGTGGACCTGGACGGGCTGGGTCTGGCCGATGCGGTAGGCCCGGTCGGTGGCCTGTTCCTCGACGGCCGGGTTCCACCAGCGGTCGTAGTGCACGACGTGCCCCGCGCGGGTGAGGTTGAGGCCGGTGCCGGCGGCCTTGAGGGAGAGCAGGAAGACGGGCACGGCCCCGGACTGGAAGCGGTCGACGAGCTCCTCGCGGCGGGGCACCGGGGTGCCGCCGTGCAGGAGCTGGGTGGGGACGCCCCGGGCCGCGAGGTGCCGTTCGAGGATGCGGGCCATGGTCACGTACTGGGTGAAGACCAGGACCGAGCCGCCCTCGGCCAGGATGGTGTCCAGCAGCTCGTCGAGCAGGGCGAGTTTGCCCGAGCGGTGCGGGATGCGCGGCTCGGCCTCCCGCAGGTACTGCGCCGGGTGGTTGCAGATCTGCTTGAGCGAGGCCAGCAGCTTCATGATCATGCCGCGCCGCTCGATGCCCTCGCTGCCCTCGATCACGGCCATCGCCTCCTGCACCGCCGCCTGGTAGAGCGAGACCTGCTCCCGGGTCAGGGACACCGGATGGTCGGTCTCGGTCTTCGGCGGCAGCTCGGGGGCGATCCCGGGGTCGGACTTCTTGCGGCGCAGCAGGAACGGCCGCACCAGCGCGGCCAGCCGGGCGACGGCCGCCTCGTTGCCGCCGTCCTCCTCCTGCTGGTGCTCCACGGGGCGGGCGTGCCGGGCGCGGAAGGCCGGGAGCGGGCCCAGCAGCCCGGGGGTGGTCCAGTCGAGGAGCGCCCACAGCTCGGAGAGGTTGTTCTCCACCGGGGTACCGGTCAGCGCCACCCGCGCCGGGGCCGGGATCGTCCGCAGCGCCTTCGCGGTCGCCGAATGCGGGTTCTTCACGTGCTGTGCCTCGTCGGCGACGACCAGCCCCCAGCGCTGGGCGGCCAGCCGCCCGGCCGAGGCCCGCATCGTCCCGTAGGTGGTGAGGACGAAGCCGCCGTCGAGGGAGTCGAGGCTGCGGTCCCCGCCGTGGAAGCGGCGCACCGGCGTGCCGGGCGCGAACCTCTCGATCTCCCGCTGCCAGTTCCCCAGCAGCGACGCCGGGCACACCACCAGCGTGGGCTCCGGGCGGGCCCGGTGCAGGTGCAGCGCGATCAGCGTGACCGTCTTGCCCAGCCCCATGTCGTCGGCGAGACAGCCCCCGAGCCCCAGCGAGGTCATCAGGTCCAGCCAGGCCAGGCCCCGCAGCTGGTAGTCCCGCAGGGTGGCCTTGAGCCCCGGCGGGGCCGCGACGGGGGCCAGCTCGCCCGTCAGCCGGTCCCGCAGCGCCGCGAGCGCGCCCACCGGGACCGCCTCCACCGGCTGTCCGTCGACCTCGGCCGTCCCCGTCAGCACGGTGGCCAGCGCGTCCACCGGGTCCAGCAGGCCCAGCTCCCGCTTGCGCGCCCTGCGCACCAGCTCGGGGTCGACCCGCACCCACTGGTCGCGCAGCCGCACCACCGGCCGGTGGGCCTCGGCGAGGGCGTCCATCTCCGAGGGGGTGAGCCGGTCCCCGCCGAGCGCGAGCTCCCACGAGAAGGCGAACAGCCCGGCGGCGTCGAAGAAGGCCGTGCCGTCGGTGGCGGAGCCGGGCGCGGCCGGGCGGACGACGGCGGTGGCGGTGAGGGTACGGGCGAGCTCGCGCGGCCAGTGCACCACGACCCCGGCCCGCTCCAGCCGGGTCGCGGCGGCGCCCAGCAGGTCTTCGAGCTCCGGGTCGGACAGCGCGAGGGCGTCGGGCACGGGCTGGTCGAGCAGGCGCAGCAGCGGCGGCCAGACCCGGCCGGCCCGGCGCAGCGCGAGCACCGCGTCGATCCGGGCGCGCGGCCCGAAGCCGGCCGCGGCGGCCCCGGCCCACAGCTGCCCGGCGTCCGTCACCAGGGTCGGGTCGGCGAGGCTGTGCACCTGGACCACGGCCGCCCCGGCGCGGCGGACGTCCTCCGGCTCGGCCTCGTCGAAGAGGCGGAAGGCGGACAGGTCGAGCCGCAGGGAGATCCCCACCCCGGCATCGGCGCCGGCCGCGACCTGCGCGGCCCATTCCCGTATCCCGGGCACCTGCTGCGGCTGCACCGCCGCGAAGGGCGCTCCGACGGCGACCGGCGCGGCCGGGGTGCGCGGCAGGGTGTCGGCGACGGCGTCGAGGAAGGCCCGGACCAGGGCCTGTGGTTCGGGCAGCGCCAGCGGACGGCGCCCGGGGAGCGGGGTCGCGTACCCCTCGTACGGGAGGGCGGCGGCGACGGCGCGCAGGTGGCCGACGTCATCGGCGTCGAGCGGACCGGCCCGCCAGGCGTCGACCCCGCCGGGCGTGAGCCCGGGCAGCAGGCGGCCCCGCGCCGCGAGGGCGAGGGCCTGGACGGCGGCGGTGCCCCAGGCCCGCGTGGCGGGATGGGCGGCGGGGCTGTGCGCGGCCCGGGTGAGCAGGGGCAGGGCGTCGGCCACGGAGAGGGTCAGGGCGGGCACGGTACGGGTGCGGACCCCGGAGCCGTGCGGCCGCACCACCGGCAGCGGATGCGGGGTCCCGGGGCCCTCGGGCAGCGGCTCCCCCTCGGGGCACCAGAAGGCCACCCGCCCCTCGCGCGGGACCTCGGCGGGGAGGAACACCGCGGCCCGGCGCAGCAACGGCGGCGGCGCCGACGCCGGATGCGGCGCCTGCCGGTACGGCGATGCCTGATGCGGCGGCGGCTGGTACGGCGACCGCTGGTGCGGCTGCGTGGTCACGGGTCCCCCTCCCTGCTCCTCGGTGCTCCGCCCTGTCATGGCGGATCCCATGCCGCCGAGTCTAGGTGCGGCCACTGACAACGCCGCTGACCTGCGCATACGCGAAGCCCGCGAGGCGTGCCACCATGGAAGGGAGGTCTCCGTCGGGGCGAGGGGATGGCCATGCGAAGCGGAAACGAGCCCCTGACCGCCCGCAGCCCGCTGCGGCTGCGGTTCTGGCTCAGTGTGTGGGGGCTGATCTGGGCGGCCGCCGGCGCGGCCGCGTTCTCCCTGGCCGAACGGCCCGGCTGGGCCGCGGCCTGCGCGGCCCTGGCGGTGCTGGCCGCGGTGGACCTGGCGGTGGTGGTCCACCACATCCATCAGGGCCCGCACTACCAGCCGGGCCGCGACGTCCCCCCGTACGAGCCCCCGCGCAGCCGCTGACGGGCGCCGACGGGCGCGCGCGTCCTGCCGGGCTGACCGTCAGCCCTCGAAGCGGGCCGCCTCCAGGTACGCGGGCTGCGGGTCGAGGGCGGCGGCGAGCCGGAAGTGCCGCCGGGCCCGCTCGGGCCGGCCCGCGCGCTCGTGGGTGCGGGCGAGGGCGAAGTGGGCGAAGGCGTTGTCCGGCTCCCGCTCCAGGACCAGCTCGAACTCCAGCTGCGCGGGCCGCAGCTGGGCCGCCGCGAAGAAGGCCCGGGCACGCAGCAGGCGCGCCGCGGTGTTCTCGGGGTGGGCGGCTATGACGGAGTCGAGCAGCCGGACCGCGCCGCGCGGGTCGCGGGCTTCGAGGAGCTGCTCGGCGGCCCGGTAGTCGATGACGTGCGTCTCGGGGCTCGGGGGGCCTGCGGGCTCCCGCGGGGACGGCGGCGTGGGCGTGGTGTCGGGCACAGTATGTCTCCTTCCCTCTGCGCACGCCCTCAACGCACCGCCGCACCACGGTTGTTCCCCGGTGACGCGCCGGCCGCGCCGCGCTACTCCGCGCGGGCCGGGCGCTCTGCGGCCCCCCGTGCCCGGGCGTGCCGCACGCGCACACGCCACGCCCGCGGCCCACGCCACGAGCACCCCCGCGGCGAGCGGCCCCACGCCGGGAGCACCCGCGCGGCGAGCCGCCCGCCTACTCCGCCGAAGCGGTGCGTTCCGCGTTCTCCTCGCGCTCCGCGGCCCGTTCGCGGAGGCGCTCCCACACCGCGCGGACCTGGGGCTCCAGTGCCTCCAGCGGGCCGTCGTTGTCGATCACCAGCGTGGCCACCGCCAGCCGCTGTTCCCGGGTGGCCTGCGCGGCCATGCGGGCGCGGGCCTCCTCCTCGGTCATCCCGCGCAGCGCGGTGAGCCGGGCCAGCTGCGTCGCCGGTGCGGCGTCCACGACGACCACCAGGTCGTACAGCGGCGCGAGGCCGTTCTCGGTGAGGAGCGGTACGTCGTGGACCACGATCGCGTCGGGTCCGGCGGCCCCCTCCAGCTCGGCGGACCGGGCCCCGACCAGCGGGTGCACGATCGCGTTCAGCGTGCGGAGCTTCTCGGGGTCGGCGAAGACGATCGCCCCCAGCTTCGGCCGGTCCAGCGTCCCGTCGCCGGCCAGCACGGACTCCCCGAAGGCCTCCACCACGGCCGCCAGGCCTGGCGTGCCGGGCTCCACGACCTCCCGTGCGATCCGGTCGGCGTCCACGACGACCGCCCCGTACCCCGCCAGCAGCCGCGAGACCTCGCTCTTGCCGGCACCGATTCCGCCTGTCAGGCCCACCTTCAGCATGCCCAGCACCCTAGCGTCCCGTCCCCTGGCGGCTCCGGCCGCATCCCCCGCTTCCCGGCCCCGCCGCCCGTTCCGGTCACGCCTACGCGTCGCCCTCGCGCTCCGCGAGGAACCGCTCGAACTCGCGGCCGAGCTCGTCGGCCGTCGGGATCTCGGCCGGCTCGGCGATCATGTTGCCCCGGGTCTCGGCCCCGGCGGCGGCGTCGTACTGGTGCTCCAGCCCCTGGACGAGGCCGACGAGTTCCTCGTCGCCCTCACGGATCTGCCGGTCGATCTCCGTCTGCGTGCGGTGCGCCTCGGTGCGCAGGGCGTGCGCGACGGCCGGCAGGACCAGGCCGGTCGCCGCCGTGATCGCCTCGAGCGCGGTGAGCGCGGCGTCCGGGTACGGGGAGCGGGCGACGTAGTGCGGCACGTGCGCAGCGACGCCGAGCACGTCGTGCCCGGCCTGGCCGAGGCGGAACTCGACGAGCGACTCGGCGCTGCCCGGGACCTGGGCCTCGTCGAAGGGGCTGCGGTGTCCGGGCATCAGGTCGGTGCGGTTGCCGTGCGGGGTGATGCCGACGGGCCGGGTGTGGGGCACGCCCATGGGGATGCCGTGGAAGTTGACCGAGAGCCGGACGCCCAGCCGCTCGACGATCTGGCGGACGGCGACGGCGAAGCGCTCCCACTCCACGTCCGGCTCGGGGCCGGACAGGAGCAGGAAGGGGGCGCCGGTGGCGTCCTGCACGAGGCGGACCTCCAGGCGGGGCTCCTCGAACTCCGTCCAGTGGTCGCGCTGGAAGGTCAGCAGCGGGCGGCGTGCCCGGTAGTCCACCAGCCGGTCCGCGTCGAAGCGGGCCACCACCTGGTGGGGCAGGGTGTCGAGGAGCCGTTCGACGATCTGCTCGCCGGTCTCGCCGGCGTCGATGTAGCCCTCGAAGTGGTAGAGCATGACCAGTCCGGCCGAGTCCTGGGCCAGCGCCATGTCGGCCACCGCCAGACCCTTGGCGTCCCATTCGTACAGACCCTGTGGATCACGCACCGTCACCACTCCTCCCTCGCGCCGTGTTCTCTGCAAGGAACGTCCAAGGAGGCCCGACCATTCCCCGGTTGGCCGCATTCACCGGAACGCAACACGAGCGGGCGCGGCACGGGAAACGCGACGAGGCCCGCCCCCCGAAGGGGACGGGCCTCGCCGTTCAGCTCACTTCACGCCGGAGCGTGGAGCACTCGCTGCGCTGCGATCAGCTCTGGCCGCCGGCCAGCTTCTCGCGGAGCGCGGCCAGGGCCTCGTCGGACGCCAGGGCGCCGGAGGTCTCGTCCGCACCCTCGGAGGAGTAGGAGCCACCGGAGATGCCCGCACCGGCGTTGCCACCGGCGGCCGGGGCGGTCTCGCCCGCGGCGGCAGCGGCCTCGTCGGCCTCGCGGCTCTTGATGACCTGCGCCTGGTGCTGCTCGAAGCGGACCTGCGCCTCGGCGTACTGGCGCTCCCACGTCTCGCGCTGGGTCTCGTAGCCCTCGAGCCAGTCGTTGGTCTCGGGGTCGAAGCCCTCGGGGTAGATGTAGTTGCCCTGGTCGTCGTAGGACGCGGCCATGCCGTACAGGGTCGGGTCGAACTCGACCGACGCCGGGTCGGCACCGAAGGACTCGTTGGCCTGCTTGAGGGACAGCGAGATCCGGCGACGCTCGAGGTCGATGTCGATGACCTTGACGAAGATCTCGTCGTTGACCTGGACGACCTGCTCCGGGATCTCCACGTGGCGCTCGGCCAGCTCGGAGATGTGGACCAGACCCTCGATGCCCTCGTCCACGCGGACGAACGCACCGAACGGAACCAGCTTGGTGACCTTACCCGGGACGACCTGGCCGATCTGGTGGGTCCGGGCGAACTGCTGCCACGGGTCCTCCTGCGTCGCCTTCAGCGACAGGGAGACGCGCTCGCGGTCCATGTCCACGTCGAGGACCTCGACGGTGACTTCCTGACCGACCTCGACGACCTCGGACGGGTGGTCGATGTGCTTCCAGGACAGCTCGGAGACGTGGACGAGACCGTCGACGCCGCCCAGGTCCACGAACGCACCGAAGTTGACGATCGAGGAGACGACGCCGGAGCGGACCTGACCCTTCTGCAGGGTGGTGAGGAACGTCTGGCGAACCTCGGACTGGGTCTGCTCGAGCCAGGCGCGGCGGGACAGGACCACGTTGTTGCGGTTCTTGTCCAGCTCGATGATCTTCGCCTCGAGCTCCTTGCCCACGTAGGGCTGGAGGTCGCGGACGCGACGCATCTCGACCAGGGAGGCCGGAAGGAAGCCGCGGAGGCCGATGTCGAGGATGAGACCACCCTTGACGACCTCGATGACGGTACCGGTGACGATGCCGTCTTCTTCCTTGATCTTCTCGATCGTGCCCCAGGCACGCTCGTACTGAGCGCGCTTCTTGGACAGGATCAGGCGGCCTTCCTTGTCCTCCTTCTGGAGAACCAGGGCCTCGATCTCGTCACCGACCTTGACGACCTCGTTCGGGTCGACGTCGTGCTTGATCGAGAGCTCGCGGCTCGGGATCACGCCTTCCGTCTTGTAACCGATGTCGAGCAGGACCTCGTCCCGGTCGACCTTCACGATGACGCCGTCGACGATGTCGCCGTCGTTGAAGTACTTGATCGTCTCGTCGATCGCGGCCAGGAAGGCTTCCGCGTTACCGATGTCGTTGACCGCTACCTGCGGAGTGGTGGTGGCGGTGGTCTCGGTGCTGCTCGTCATGTGGGAAAGGGCTCCGGTTACGGACAGAAAGTCGTAGGTACTGCTACGCCGGGAGCCCTTATCGGCATCTGCCGATGAAGCCGGACAGCCAAGGAAGCCCATCCCCCGCAAGGGGTAGGGGCCTCGAAAACCGAGGGGACATTCAACAGATGCAAGCGCAGCCTGCTACGTCTGAGGAGCACAGGCTCGCAGCGCAACTTGTAGCATACGGGGGCAGTCGGACCGGGTCAATGCGCGAAGGCGCACACCGCGGGCGGATCGCCGCATAACCGGCACAATTCGTGGGCGGCAACGCCCTGATGAGCGATCCGCACGGATTTTCAGCCGTCCGGGTGCCATACCAGCCATCCGCAGACTACGACGACGGGCCCCATGAACCAAGAGGACCGCACCCCCGAAGACGCCTACGAGGCGCAGGACGTGTCCGAGGACGACGCCGAGGCCACCCGCCGCGCGGCCGGGGAGGCGGAGAGCAGCCGCGCCAGCCGCGGCTGGTGGGACCGCAACGCCGACGAGTACCAGAGCGAACACGGCGCGTTCCTGGGCGACGACCGCTTCGTCTGGGGCCCCGAGGGCCTGGACGAGGAGGAGGCCGCGCTGCTGGGCCCGGCCGCCTCCCTCAAGGGCAAGGACGTCCTGGAGATCGGCGCCGGCGCCGCCCAGTGCTCGCGCTGGCTCGCCGCGCGGGGGGCCCGCCCGGTGGCGCTGGACCTCTCCCACCGCCAGCTCCAGCACGCCCTGCGCATCGGCGGCGAGGTGCCGCTGGTGGAGGCGGACGCCGGCCGGCTGCCCTTCCGCGACGCCTCCTTCGACCTGGCCTGCTCCGCGTACGGTGCGGTCCCCTTCGTGGCCGACCCGGTGGGCGTGATGCGCGAGGTGCACCGCGTGCTGCGCCCCGGCGGCCGCTGGGTCTTCTCCGTCACCCACCCCATCCGCTGGGCCTTCCCCGACGAGCCCGGCCCGGAGGGGCTGTCGGTGTCCGCCTCCTACTTCGACCGGACCCCGTACGTCGAGCAGGACGAGGAGGGCCGCGCCCTCTACGTGGAACACCACCGCACCGTCGGCGACCGGGTCCGCGACGTGGTCGCGGGCGGCTTCCGGCTGCTGGACCTGGTGGAGCCGGAGTGGCCGGAGTGGAACGCCCAGGAGTGGGGCGGCTGGTCCCCGCTGCGCGGCAACCTGATCCCGGGCACGGCGATCTTCGTGTGCGAGAGGGACTGATCCCTTGACCCCCGCGCTCCGCCGCTCCGCCCTCGACGCCCTCCCCGTGCGGGAGGCCGTGCCCGCCCTCGTCTCCGCCCTGGACGGCCACGGCGCGGCCGTGCTGTGCGCCCCGCCCGGCACCGGCAAGACCACGCTGGTCCCGCTGGTGCTGGCCGGGCTGGTGGGCGGGGGCCCGCGGGGCCGGGTGGTCGTCGCCGAGCCCCGGCGGATCGCCGCCCGGGCCGCGGCCCGGCGCATGGCCTGGCTGCTGGGCGGGGCCGTCGGGGACTCGGTGGGCTTCACGGTGCGCGGGGAGCGGCTCGCGGGCCCTTCCACCGTGGTCGAGGTGGTGACCACCGGGGTGCTGCTCCAGCGGCTGCAGCGCGACCAGGAGCTGGCCGGCGTGGACGTGGTGGTCCTGGACGAGTGCCACGAGCGGCACCTGGACGCCGACACGGTGGCCGCCTTCCTGCTGGACGTGCGCGAGACCCTGCGGCCGGAGCTGCGCCTGGTCGCGGCCTCGGCGACGACGGACGCGGCGGGCTGGTCCCGGCTGCTGGGGGACGCGCCGGTGGTGGAGGCGGCCGGGGTCTCGTACCCGGTGGAGACGGTGTGGGCGCCGCCGGCCCGGCCGGTGCGGCCCCCACACGGGATGCGGGTGGACCCGGCGCAGCTGGCGCACGTGGCCTCCGTGGTGCGGCGGGCCCTGGAGGAACGTTCCGGCGATGTGCTGTGCTTCCTGCCCGGCGTGGGCGAGATCGCCCGGGTGGCGGGGCAGCTGGGTGGGGTGGACGCGGAGGTGCTCCAGGTCCACGGGCGGGCCCCGGCGGCCGTGCAGGACGCGGCGCTGACGGCGTCGGCGCACCGGCGGGTGATCCTCGCGACGGCGGTCGCGGAGTCGAGCCTGACGGTGCCGGGCGTACGGGTGGTCGTGGACTCGGGGCTGGCGCGCGAGCCGCGGGTGGACCACGCGCGGGGGCTGGGCGCGCTGGCGACCGTACGGGCCTCCCGTGCGGCGGGCCGCCAGCGGGCGGGGCGGGCCGGGCGGGAGGCGCCGGGCGTGGTGTACCGGTGCTGGGAGCGGGCGGAGGACGGGCGGCTCCCGGTCTTCCCCTCCCCCGAGATCCGGATCGCGGACCTGGCGCAGTTCGCGCTCCAGGCCGCCTGCTGGGGCGACCCGGACGCGTCGGGGCTCGCGCTGCTGGACGCGCCGCCGGCCGGGGCGATGGCCGCGGCCCGGGAGGTGCTGTCGGCCGTCGGCGCGGTGGACGCGGCCGGGCGGCCGACGCCGCGGGGGCTGCGGATGGCCCGGCTGGGGCTGCACCCGCGGCTGGGCCGGGCCCTGCTGGACGGCTCCGCCCTGCTCGGTGCCCGGCGGGCGGCGGAGGTGGTGGCGCTGCTGAGCGAGGAGGCTCCGCTGGGGTACGGGGACGACCTGGCCGCCGCCTGGCGGTCGGCCCGTCGGGGCGGCGACGCGTACGCGTCCCGCTGGCGGGCGGAGACGGGCCGCCTGGAGCGCGCGCTGGGCTCCGCCGGACCTGCGGGCACCGCTGCGCGGGGCTCTTCCCCCACCCCGCCCCTGCCCGAAACCGGGGGCGAGCCCCCGACCCCCTCCCGGGACTCCGCCCCGCACCCCACTCCTCGAACGCCGGAGGGGCTGGATTTTGGTGCGGGCCGTCTCGAAACGCCTGGCGGTGACGACCACGCCGCCGGGCTGGTCGCGGCCCTGGCGTTCCCCGAGCGGGTGGCGAAGGCCAGGGGGGCGGGGGCGTTCCTCATGGCCTCCGGGACCGGGGCCGAGGTCGCGGACGGGTCCTCGCTGCGGCCGGCGGACTGGCTCGCCGTCGCCGTCGCCGACCGGGCCCCGCACTCCGCGTCGGCCCGCGTGCGCATGGCCGCCGTCCTCGACGAGGACACCGCCCGGGCCGCCGCCGCGCACCTGCTCGCCTCCGGCGAGGAGGTGCGCTGGGAGGACGGGGACGTCGTCGCCCGGGCCGTCGAGCGGCTCGGGGCCATCGGGCTGGTGGAACGCCCGCTGCGGGACCCCGACCCGGCGCTCGTGCGGGCCGCCCTGCTGGACGGGCTGGGCGCCGAGGGCCTCGGCCTGCTGCGCTGGAGCGCCGACGCCCTCGCGCTCCGCGCCCGCCTCGGCTTCCTGCACCGCACGCTCGGCCGCGCCTGGCCGGACGTGGCGGACGACGCGGCGCTGGTGGAGCGGGCCGACGACTGGCTGGAGCCCGAGCTGTCGCGGGCCCGCCGCCGGGCCGACCTCGGCCGGATCGACGCCGGCCAGGCCCTGCAGCGGCTGCTGCCCTGGGCCACCGGCGAGGCGGCCCGGCTGGACGAGCTGGCCCCCGAACGGATCGAGGTGCCCAGCGGTTCCCGCATCCGGGTGGACTACTCGGCCGAGCAGCCGGTGCTGGCCGTGAAGCTCCAGGAGCTGTTCGGGCTGGCCGAGACGCCGAGGGTGGCGGGGGTCCCCGTACTCGTGCACCTGCTCTCGCCCGCCGGGCGCCCCGCCGCCGTCACCGCCGACCTCGCCTCCTTCTGGCGGGGCGGCTACCGCGCCGTCCGCGCCGAGCTGCGCGGACGCTACCCGAAGCACCCGTGGCCGGAGGACCCGGCGACGGCCGAGCCCACCCGCCACACCAACGCCCGGCTCAGGGGCCGCTGACCGGGACGCCCGGGGCCCGGCGGCCCCGGGCCTCCAGCCAGAGGGCGGCCGCGAGGAGGGCGAGGCCGGCGAGGGCGAGGCCGGCCGGGGCGTACGTGTGCAGCGCGAGGACCTTCGTACGGTTGGCGGCGACCAGGTCGCGGGTGTACTGGGCGTAGTCCTCGCGCATCGCCACGTGCCCGGCGAAGGCGGTCAGCCGGCCCTCGGGGGCGCTCGCCGCGATGCCGCCGCGCATCTCCTGCTGGATGTCCTGCTCGGCGTTGACGGGCGCGCCGGTCACCGGATCGACCCAGAAGCGGGCCTTGACCGTGTACCAGAGGGTGGTTCCGGTGGTCTGCTCGATGGTCGCCGGGTCGATGCCCTCGATCGGCATCTTCTTCGGCATGGGGACCTTGGTCCAGGGGACGGTCTGCTCGAAGTAGTAGACGTCCATGCCCCGGTAGGTGCGCGGTCCGACGTAGTGGATGGGCGAGGAGGTCCTCGTCTGGGCGTCGAAGTAGAGGTAGTCGCGCGGCTCGGTGAAGAAGGGCCACTTGAACTCGATGCCCTCGCGCTTGACGGGGTCGCCGTCGACCGTCTCGCCGGTGGCGTGCACCGGGTCCTGGGTGTGGGCGTCGAAGATGTAGCGCTCGGGGATCTGCGAGACCATCTTGCCGTCCGGGCCCGCGATGTAGGTCAGGGTGTCCCAGACGACGACGTCCTTGCCCGCGTCGGCCTCGATCTGCCTGGACGCCTCGACGTTGCCCTTGAGGGTCTGGACGATGGTGACCTTGTCGACCTTCTTGGGCTGCATCCCGCCCGTGTAGTCGAGGAGGGTGGCGTCCTTGGCCTCCAGGACGACCGCCTGGTACTGGTTCGCCGGGATCTTGGCCAGGCGGGGGTACGCGTACCAGCGCAGCAGTGGTGCGAGGGCTGCGCAGAACACCGCGAAGGCAAGCAGGACGAGGCTCGCTCTGCGTCGCACGGCCGGACCTCCTTACTCCTGTCCGGGCGCGGGGGGCGCGGTGGTGAGCAGGGGCTTGGGCGAGGTCCTGCCTTCGGGCGCCCCGAACGCCGTGACGGCGAGGACGAGGGCCAGCGCGGCGGCCAGCCCGACGGCGGCGGCGACGAGTGCGCGCACGGCGGGGCCTCCCTGGATCTGATGGGTCGTCAGGGAGGCGTACCGTAGCAACGCGGGGGTCAGATGAGAACCGTCGGGCGGCCCCGCGCGCTAGCCGGCGGCGGGGGTGGGCTTCGGGGAGGCGGACGGGGCGGCCGTGGGCGTGGCGGCGCCGGTCGGCTTCGGGGAGGCCGAGGGGCTCGGGGTCGCGCTCGGCTTCGGCGTGGGGGTCGGGGTGGAACTCGGCTTCGGGGTCGGGGTCGGGGTCGGCGTCGGCGTCGGGGTCGGCGTGGGGGTGGGCTTCGGGGTCGGGGTCGGCGTCGGCGTGGGGGTGGGCGTCGGCGTGGGGGTCGGCTTCGGGCTCGGCGTCGGGGTGGGGGTGGGGGTCGGCGACGGCGTCGGCTTCGGCTTCGGCTTCGGCTTCGGGGTCGTCGGGGTGCCCGGGAGCGGGAGCGGGGTGCCGCTGCCGTCGGGGATCTCGTGCGCCCCCTGGAGGTAGTACGCGTACCAGGACCGCACCGTCCGCAGGTACTCCGCCGACTGGTTGTACGAGAGCACCGCCCGGTCCAGGCCGCCGCCGGTCCTCAGGTCACGGCTGCCCGCGCACAGGTAGCGGCTGGCCGCCAGCGCCGCGTCGTAGACGTTGTTGGGGTCGCGCCGGCCGTCTCCGTTGCCGTCCTGGCCCCAGGCCGCCCACGTGGAGGGGATGAACTGCATCGGGCCGACGGCCCGGTCGTAGCGGGCGTCGCCGTCGTAGGCCCCGCCGTCGGTGTCGGAGATGTCCGCGAAGCCGTTGCCGTTCAGCACCGGCCCCAGGATCGGCCGCAGGGTGGTCCCGTTCGCGTCGACCCGGCCGCCGCCGGCCTGCCCGGACTCGACCTTGCCGATCGCCGCGAGCAGCTGCCAGCGCAGCCCGCACCCGGGGTCGCTCTCGCCCACCCGCTGCTCGGCCCGCCGGTAGGCGGCGAGCACGCTCGCCGGTATGCCCTGCGCCCCCTCCCCCGCCGGCTGCACCGCGGCCGGTGCGGACGCGGGGTCGGACGGGGCGGCGGGGGCCGTCGCCCCGCCGTCCGGCAGGAGCGCGGCCGGCGGCGCGGGGCTGTCCAGCGGAGGGAGTTCCGTGAAGTACGAGGAGTCCCCGCCCGCGCCCGACGCGGCGGCGGGCGGTTGCGCGCCGCCCTCCCCGGCGGCCGCGATCCCTTCCGGGCCCGCTACGGCCGGCCCCTGGGAGGCCGTCATCGCGGCGGCCACCAGCGCCGATACCAGTACCGCGGCCGCGCCCCGGCGCAGACCGCGTCCGCATATTCGTGCCGACATGAGCAGGACCCTCCCCTGGACGTCCGAACGTCCGCGTGACCCTACGTCAACTCCCTGCACACGGCACGCAATGTGGTCCCGACATTCACCACATCCCCACGAGCCTGCGCAGTTCACGCATACTGTCCCGACACCGGCAACCTCAGGGAGGCTCCGTGCCGTTCACTCTCAGCCACGCGGCCGCCGTACTTCCGGCCATCCGCCGCACCGGACGGGCGCGGGGCCCGCTGGTCGCCTCGGCGCTGGTGCTGGGGTCGTTCGCGCCGGACACCCTCTTCTTCGCGGACTCGCTCGTCGGCGGCCTCATGCACTACGGCGAGTTCACCCACTCGCTCCTCGGGGTGATCACCGCGGACGCCGTCCTCACCGCCGCCCTCGCCGCGTGCTGGCTGCTGCTGCGCGAGCCGCTGCTCGCCCTGCTGCCGGGCTCCTGGCGGAGCCGGGTCCACGCCCTGGTCCGCGGCGAGAGCTGGCGCGGCCGACCGGCCGCCGCGCTCGTGCTGCGCTTCTACCTGTCGGCGGTCGCCGGGTCGCTCACCCACGTGGTGTGGGACAGCTTCACCCACGGGGACCGCTGGGGGACGGACGCGCTGCCGCGGCTCACCCGGCCCCTCGCCCTCGGCCTGCCCGCGTACACCTTCCTCCAGTACGGCACCTCCGCGGTGGCCGCGTGCGCCCTGCTCTGGTTCACGGTGAGCGCCCTGCGCCGCGCGCCGGTGCGCCCGGTGCCGCCGTCGGTGCCGGTGCTCGGCCGGGCGGAGCGGTGGTGGGCGCTGCTCCTGGTCGCCGCCTGCACGGCGATCGGTACCGCCCTGAGGCTGATCCGCTTCTTCGCCGCCCACCCGCGGATCCGCACCCCCCTCGACATCATCCCGACGCTCTGCTTCGGAGCCGGCGGCGGACTCGTGGTCGGCCTCCTGCTGTACGGGGCCCTGGTACGGGCCCGCCACCGCCGCGACCGGGACCCCCACCGCCCGGACCGGGAAACGCGGACGCCCGTCCCCGCCGCATAGGCGGGGACGGGCCCGCGGCCGTCCCATCAGTGTCAGGCCGTCTCTTCCGGATCTCGCCTGACCCGCGCCGCCCGGCAAGATCCGGAAGAGACGGCCTAGTGCGCGGCGGACTCCCAGTCGCCGCCCACGCCCACGGACACGTCCAGCGGGGCCCGCAGCTCGACGGCCGCGCCCATCTCGCGGCGCACCAGCTCCTCGACCCGCTCCCGCTCGCCGGGGGCGATCTCCAGGACGATTTCGTCATGGACCTGGAGCAGCATCCGCGAGGCCAGCCCGGCCTCGGCCAGGGCCTTGTCCACGCGCAGCATCGCGACCTTGACGATGTCGGCGGCGGTGCCCTGGATCGGGGCGTTCAGCGCCATCCGCTCGGCGGCCTCGCGGCGCTGGCGGTTGTCGCTGTTGAGGTCGGGCAGGTAGCGGCGACGGCCGAAGACGGTGGCCGTGTAACCGGTGGCCCGGGCCTCGTCGACCACCCGCTGGAGGTAGTCGCGGACCCCGCCGAACCGCTCGAAGTACGTCTCCATCAGACCGCGCGCCTCGGCCGGCTCGATGTTCAGCTGCTGGGAGAGGCCGAAGGCGGACAGCCCGTACGCCAGACCGTAGGACATGGCCTTGATCTTGCGGCGCATCTCGGCGTCGACCTGGTCGCGCTCGACGGAGAACACCTGGGAGGCGACGGTGGTGTGCAGGTCCTCACCGGAGGTGAACGCCTCCAGCAGGCCCTCGTCCTCGGAGAGGTGCGCCATGACGCGCAGCTCGATCTGGCTGTAGTCGGCGGTCATGAGGGATTCGAAGCCCTCGCCGACGACGAACCCCCGGCGGATGGCCCGGCCCTCGTCGGTGCGCACCGGCACGTTCTGCAGGTTGGGGTCGGTGGAGGACAGGCGGCCGGTCGCGGCGACGGTCTGGCTGAAGCTGGTGTGCACCCGGCCGTCGGCGCCGATCGTCTTGACGAGGCCCTCGACGGTGACGCGCAGCTTGGCCTGCTCCCGGTGGCGGAGCATGATCACCGGCAGTTCGTGGTCGGTCTGCGTGGCCAGCCAGGCCAGCGCGTCCGCGTCCGTGGTGTAGCCGGTCTTGGTCTTCTTCGTCTTCGGCAGGTCCAGCTCGCCGAAGAACACCTCCTGGAGCTGCTTGGGCGAGCCGAGGTTGAACTCGTGCCCGACCGCCGCGTGCGCCTCCTTCACCGCCTGCTGCACGGCTCCGGCGAACTGCTGCTCCATCGCCTCCAGGTGGTCGCGGTCGGCGGCGATGCCCGCCCGCTCCATCCGGGCCAGCAGCTCCGAGGTGGGCAGCTCCATGTCGTGGAGCAGCTCCGTGGCGCCGACCTCCTCCAGCTTGCCGGTGAAGGCCTCCCCGAGGTCCAGGACGGCGCGGGCCTGCGCCATCAGGGCCTCCGCCTCGGCGGTCTCGTCGGCGCCGAAGGCCAGCTGGCCGTCGGCGGCGGCAGGCTGGAGCTCACGGTGCAGGTACTCGTTGGACAGCACGTCCAGCGCGAAGGAGCGACGGCCCGGCTTGACCAGGTAGGCGGCGAGCGCGGTGTCCATGGTGACGCCGGCCAGGCTCCAGCCGTGCTCGGGGAAGACCCGCATCAGGCCCTTGGCGTTGTGCACCACCTTGGGGCGCGCCGGGTCGGCGGCCCAGGCCGCGAAGGCCTGCTCATCGGCCTCGTCCAGCACGGACGGCTCGAACCAGGCGGCGGCCCCGCCGGCCGCGGCCAGCGCGACCTCGCTGACATTCCCCTGGCCCAGCGCCCAGCTGTCCACGGTGGAGATGCCCAGCGGCCCGCCCGCGTGGGCGGCCAGCCACGGCGCCAGCTCGCCCGCGCCGATCACGGTCGCGTCCAGCTCCACGCCGGGGGCCGGAACCGGGGCCTCCTCCTGCGCGGCGCCCGGGTCCACGGCCAGCAGCCGCTCGCGCAGCGAGGCGTTGCGGATCTCCAGCACGTCCAGCACGCCCGTGACCGCGGAACGGTCGTAGGGGGCGCGGGCCAGGTCGGCCGGGCTCTTGGGCAGCTCCACGTCCTTGACCATCTCGGTCAGGACCCGGTTGAGCTTCACGGCCTCCAGGTGGTCGCGGAAGTTCTGCCCGGCCTTGCCCTTGACCTCCTCCGCCCGCTCCACCAGCTCCGCGAACGAACCGAACTGGTTGATCCACTTCGCCGCGGTCTTCTCGCCGACGCCCGGGATGCCGGGCAGGTTGTCCGACGGGTCACCGCGCAGCGCCGCGAAGTCCGGGTACTGCTGCGGGGTGAGCCCGTACTTCTCCTCGACCTTCTCCGGCGTGAACCGGGTCAGCTCCGAGACGCCCTTCGTCGGGTACAGCACCGTCGTGTGCTCGGAGACCAGCTGGAAGGAGTCCCGGTCACCGGTGACGATCAGCACCTCGAACCCGAGGGCCTCGGCCTGCGTCGCCAGCGTCGCGATCACGTCGTCGGCCTCGAAGCCGTCGACCGCGAACCGCGGCACCTTCATCGCGTCCAGGAGCTCGCCGATCAGCTCCACCTGCCCCTTGAACTCGTCAGGGGTCTTGGAACGGTTCGCCTTGTACTCGGGGAACTCCGTCGAACGCCACGTCTTGCGCGAGACGTCGAACGCCACCGCGAAATGCGTGGGCGCCTCGTCGCGCAGCGTGTTCGCCAGCATCGACGCGAAGCCGTAGATGGCGTTGGTCGGCTGGCCCGTCGCCGTCGTGAAATTCTCCGCGGGCAGCGCGAAGAACGCCCGGTACGCCAGGGAGTGCCCGTCCATGAGCATCAGGCGGGGGCGGTCCGCTGCGGTCGTCTGGTCGGTCTTCTTCGATGCTGTCTCTGCCACGCCCCCGATCCTAGGCGCCCCCACCGACAAATCCGCCGTCGGCGATGTCGGCGGAGCGTGACAGGATCGGGGTGGACGAGAAAACTGCTCGAAGGGGAGCGCCATGGCCACCAAGCCGCCCGCAGGTGATCCGGTACAGGACGCGCCGCACGTCGGACCCCCTGCGCACGCCGCGGCCGGCCTGCCCGCCATCGGCCACACCCTCAAGATCGCGAACGAGCAGATGGGCCCGGTCCGCACCGCCCGGACCCTCCTCAAGGTCAACCAGAAGAACGGCTTCGACTGCCCGGGCTGCGCCTGGCCCGAGGGCGACAAGCGGCACACCGCCGAATTCTGCGAGAACGGCGCCAAGGCCGTCGCCGAAGAGGCCACCCTGCGCCGCGTCACCCCCGCCTTCTTCGCCGAGCACCCCATCGCCGAACTCGCCGGACGCTCCGGCTACTGGCTCGGCCAGCAGGGCCGCATCACCCACCCCGTGTACCTGCCCGAGGGCGGCGACCGCTACGAGGCCGTCAGCTGGAAGCGGGCCTTCGAGATCATCGCCGAGGAGCTGAAGGCCCTCTCCTCCCCCGACGAGGCCGTCTTCTACACCTCCGGCCGCACCAGCAACGAGGCCGCGTTCCTCTTCCAGCTCTTCGCCCGCGAGTTCGGCACCAACAACCTGCCCGACTGCTCCAACATGTGCCACGAGTCCTCCGGCTCCGCGCTCAACGAGACCATCGGCATCGGCAAGGGCAGCGTCTCCCTCGAAGACCTCCACCAGGCCGACCTGATCATCGTCGCCGGGCAGAACCCGGGCACCAACCACCCGCGCATGCTCTCCGCCCTGGAACAGGCCAAGAAGGCCGGCGCGAAGATCATCTCGGTGAACCCGCTCCCCGAAGCCGGCATGGAGCGGTTCAAGAACCCCCAGACCCCCCTCGGCATGGTCAAGGGCACCCCCCTCAACGACCTCTTCCTCCAGATCCGCATCGGCGGCGACCAGGCCCTCTTCCGCCTCCTCAACAAGCTCGTCATCGAAACCGACGGCGCCCTCGACGAGGCCTTCATCCGCGAGCACACCCACGGCTACGAAGAGCTCGCCGCCGCCGCCAAGGACGCCGACTGGGACGAGACCCTCAAGGCCACCGGCCTGACCCGCCCCGAGATCGAACGCGCCCTCGCGATGATCCTCGCCTCGAAGCGCACCATCGTCTGCTGGGCCATGGGCCTCACCCAGCACAAGCACGCCGTCGCCACCATCCGCGAGGTCGTCAACCTCCTCCTGCTCCGCGGCGACATCGGCCGCCCCGGCGCCGGCGTCTGCCCCGTCCGCGGCCACTCCAACGTCCAGGGCGACCGCACCATGGGCATCTTCGAACGCCCCGCGCCCGCCTTCCTCGACGCCCTCGACCGCGAGTTCTCCATCACCTCGCCCCGCGCCCACGGCTACGACGTCGTGCGCGCCATCGAGGCGCTGCGCGACGGCAAGGCCAAGGTCTTCTTCGCCATGGGCGGCAACTTCGTCGGCGCCACCCCCGACACCGACGTCACCGAGGCCGCCATGCGGAACGCCTCCCTGACCGTCCACGTCTCCACCAAGCTCAACCGCTCCCACGCGGTGACCGGCCGGCGCGCCCTGATCCTGCCCACCCTCGGCCGCACCGACAAGGACGTCCAGGCCGGCGGCAAGCAGTTCGTCACCGTCGAGGACTCCATGGGCATGGTCCACGCCTCCCGCGGCAACCTCGCCCCCGCCTCCCCCCACCTGCTCTCCGAGCCCGCCATCGTCGCCCGCATGGCCCGCGCCGTCCTCGGCACCGCCTCGAAGACCCCCTGGGAGGACTTCGAAGCCGACTACGCCGCCATCCGCGACCGCATCGCCCGCGTCGTCCCCGGCTTCGAGGACTTCAACGCCCGCGCCGCCCGCCCCGGCGGCTTCCGGCTCCCCCACGCCCCCCGCGACGAGCGCCGCTTCCCCACCAAGACCGGCAAGGCCAACTTCACCGCCGCCCCCGTCGAATACCCCGAGGTCCCCGCCGGCCGGCTGCTCCTGCAGACCCTGCGCAGCCACGACCAGTACAACACCACCATCTACGGCCTCGACGACCGCTACCGCGGCATCACCGGCGGCCGCCGCGTGGTCATGGTCCACCCCGACGACGCCGCCGAGCTCGGCCTCGCCGACGGCTCCTACACCGACCTCGTCAGCGAGTGGAAGGACGGCGTCGAGCGCCGCGCCCCCGGCTTCCGCGTCGTCCACTACCCCACCGCCCGCGGCTGCGCCGCCGCCTACTACCCCGAGACGAACGTCCTGGTCCCCCTGGACTCCACGGCCGACACCAGCAACACCCCCGCCAGCAAGTCCGTCGTCGTGCGCTTCGAACCGGCCTGATAGAACCGGACCAGAAGGTTAACGATCGTTGACGAACGGAGCAGGCCCATGGCCGACGAGCAGCAGCACGCCGTGAAGTTCCCCCAGGAAGTCCTCGACGAGTACGCGGCCCTGGGCATAGACCTGCCCGCCCTGTTCTCCGCCGGCGCCCTCGGCGAGCGGATGGAGATCAGGATCCTGGAGGCCTCCGCCGACCGCGTCGTCGCCACCATGCCCGTCAAGGGCAACACCCAGCCCTACGGGCTGCTGCACGGCGGCGCCTCCGCCGTCCTCGCCGAGACCCTCGGCTCGGTCGGCGCCATGCTGCACGGCGGAAGCAGGAAGATCGCCGTCGGCGTCGACCTCAACTGCACCCACCACCGGGGCGCGCGCGACGGCGTCGTCACCGGCACCGCCACCCCCGTCCACCGCGGCCGCTCCACCGCCACCTACGAGATCGTCATCACCGACGAACAGGACCGCCGCGTCTGCACCGCCCGCCTCACCTGCCTCCTGCGCGACACGGAGTCCTGACCCCCGCTTCCACGGACGTCACGCAGCCTTAACAACCGGCCCGAGACGGCCCGTTGTGCAGCCACCGGCGCCGGTCTAGCGTTCCCGACATGGGAACCGGACCGGCGCCGCGGCGCTTCACGCCCACCCCCGGCGGCCCCCGGTGAGCGGCGGGGGCGCCGGCGGGGGCATAGGCCCCCTGGAGCCGGGCGAGGGCACCTGGGACGGCGAGGGCTCGCGCACGGAGCCCCGTACGCCCCTGCCACCCGGCTGGACCGGCCGCCCGCGCGCCTTCTACGCCCGCCACCGCCGCGTCGTCCTCACGGTCGCCTCGGCCGCCGTCCTGGCCGCCGCCGCCTTCCGGATCTACACCACCCGCCCCGAGCCGCCGGTGGTGCTGCCGCCGTCCGCGCCCTCCCAGACCCTCTCGCTGGCCTACGGGCAGCCGGTGGAGCCGGCGCCCGACGGGGCCGCCTTCGCGTTCACTGTCCGTGTGCGGACCTCGTCCGGACCGCCGGTCACCGTGGAGCGGATCGGGCAGCCCTCGCCGGCCCTCGGCGTCACGATCAAGCCACGCCTCCCGGCCGCGGTCGCCGCCGGAGAAGAACGAGAGCTCCTCGTGCTGATCCAGACAAAAGACTGCGTGCATGTAGCACGGAATTCCGGACTCCCATTCCTGGAAGTAACCCTCAGTAATGGAATCCAGAAAGAGGATCACAGTTACATCCCCGGTGACCGATATGCCAGGGATCTTTCCGTGGCACTGACCAGGGCATGTCCCGAAGACCGAGACGAGCCCACCCCGAGCCCGTCATGACCAAAAACCCCTAGAGTCCTGGCGTGTCAGGAGCCAAACCGGCACATGCTCCTGCCGCATCTCAGCATCCGGACAAGACGAACCGGCCTGAATTCCCCCGTTCCACCCGCACACATCCGCTATGTATTACGCCGTGGCATAACAAGAGAGTCACATCATTGGCCTCAGCCCTCCATATCCCCCGATGAGCCGCCTAGAGTCACGGCCAGTTACCGCGACCGCCGGATTTCCTCAGTTCGGTTCCCCGCGTTCTACTCGACGCGTCCCACGGGGGACGCGGCGCCAGGAAAGGACTGCTTGTGCGCTCTCGTCAGCTCATCGCCGTGACCGCCGCCCTCGCCGCGGGCGCTCTCACCCTCACCGCCTGCGGCTCGCGCAACGACAACGGCGGAGCCAGCGGCGACAGTGGCAACACCACGGTCACCATCGCCGTCGACGCCCCGCTGACGGGCGACCTCTCCGCCCTCGGCCTCGGCATCAAGAACTCCGCCGAGCTCGCCGTCAAGCAGGCCAACGAGAAGAAGTACGTCAAGGGCGTCACCTTCAAGTTCACGGCCCTCGACGACCAGGCCCAGGCCACCTCCGGCCAGCAGAACGCCACCAAGCTCGTCGCCGACAAGGACGTCCTCGGCGTGGTCGGCCCGCTGAACTCCTCGGTGTCCGAGTCGATGCAGAAGGTCTTCGACGACGCCAAGCTCACCCAGATCTCCCCGGCCAACACCAGCCCCTCCCTGACCCAGGGCCCCAAGTGGGCCGAGGGCCAGAAGACCCGCACCTACAAGAGCTACTTCCGCACCGCGACCACGGACGCCATCCAGGGCCCCTTCGCCGCGCAGTACCTCTTCAACAAGGCGGGCAAGAAGAAGGTCTTCATCATCGACGACAAGAAGACCTACGGCGCCGGCCTCGCCGGAACCTTCAAGGGCGAGTTCACCAAGCTCGGCGGCCAGATCGCCGGCGAGGGCCACATCGACCCCGACTCCAAGGACTTCTCGGCCGTCGTCACCCAGGTCAAGTCCTCCGGCGCCGACGTCGTCTACTACGGCGGCGAGTACCCCGCGGCCGGCCCGCTCAGCAAGCAGATCAAGGCCGCCGGCGCCAACATCCCGCTCGTCGGCGGCGACGGCATCAAGGACAAGAAGTACGTCGAGCTCGCCGGCCCCGGCGGCCAGGGCGACCTGTGCACCTCCGTCGGTGCCCCCGTCGAGACCCTGCCCTCCGCCAAGGAGTTCATCGACAACTACAAGAAGGCCGGCTACAAGGACGACTACTCCGCCTACGGCGGCTACTCCTACGACTCCGCCTGGGCCATCATCGAGGGCGTCAAGAAGGTCGTGGACGCCA
Organism: Streptomyces sp. NPDC001594; assembly: GCF_042893675.1. Taxonomy (NCBI): domain Bacteria; kingdom Bacillati; phylum Actinomycetota; class Actinomycetes; order Kitasatosporales; family Streptomycetaceae; genus Streptomyces; species Streptomyces sp. NPDC001594. The sequence continues at coordinate 163,138 of NZ_JBIAVB010000003.1, forward strand.
ACAACGGCAAGCTCCCGTCCGACGCCCGCGCCAAGGTCCTCGAAGCCGTCCAGGGCGTCTCCTTCGACGGCGTGACCGGCAAGGTCTCCTTCGACGAGTTCGGCGACGCCACCAACAAGCAGCTGACCGTCTACAAGGTCGACGGCGACGACTTCAAGTCCGTCGAGTCCGGCACCCTCGCCGGCTGACCCTCCGCCAGTCCCCTGCACAACCCCTCACTTGCCGCGCGGGGCGCGAACCAAGCGCCCCGCGCGGTGTCACATCCGTCGAAAGACTCGGAGGACCTGCGGTGCACGAACTGCCGCAACAGCTGGTCAACGGCCTGCTACTGGGATCCATGTACGGGCTCGTCGCCATCGGCTACACGATGGTCTATGGCATCGTCCAGCTCATCAACTTCGCGCATGGCGAGATCTTCATGACCGGCGGCTTCGGAGCCCTCACCGTCTGGCTGATGCTCCCCACCGGCACCACCATGTGGATCGCGCTGCCGCTCATGCTCATAGGCGCGGTCATCGTCGCCACCCTCATAGCCGTCGGCGCCGAACGCTTCGCCTACCGGCCCCTGCGCAGCGCACCCCGCCTCGCACCGCTCATCACCGCCATCGGCCTCTCCATCGTCCTCCAGCAGGCGGTATGGGCCTGGTACCCCGACGCGAAGTCCTCCGTCAAGTTCCCCGAAATCCCCGGCGGCCCCTTCCACATCGGCAGCATCACCATCCAGACCGGTGACCTCTTCCTCGTCATCGCCGCCCCCGTCTCCATGGCCTTCCTCGGCTTCTTCGTCAAGAAGACCCGCACCGGCCGCGGCATGCAGGCCACCGCCCAGGACCCCGACACCGCGAAGCTCATGGGCATCAACACCGACCGCATCATCACGATCGCGTTCGCCCTCGGCGCCACCTTCGCCGCCGTCGGAGCCGTCGCCTACGGCCTCAAGTACGGCGAAGTCCAGTACCGCATGGGCTTCATCCTCGGCCTCAAGGCCTTCACCGCAGCCGTCCTCGGCGGCATCGGAAACATCTACGGCGCCATGGTCGGCGGCCTCGTCCTCGGCCTCGCCGAAACCCTGACCACCGCCTACATCGCCGACGTCCCCGGCATGCACCAGCTCGGCGGCCAGTCCTGGGGCAACACCTGGGCGTTCGTACTCCTCATCCTCGTACTCCTCTTCCGGCCCCAGGGCCTGATGGGTGAGCGCGTGGCGGACAGGGCGTGAGAACCATGACGACCATCACCGCGGACACCGCACAGACCACCGCAGCCGACACCGGCTTCATCGCCATCCCCGAGAAGACGGCCCGCCTCCTCGCCACCGCCGGCGGCCTCCTCACCGTCATCTCCTGCTTCCTGTCCTGGACCTGGACCCGCGAATTCCCCGGAGACCTCACCGTCTACGGCTACCCCGGCGGCCTCCAGTGGCTCGTCCTCGTCGGCGGCGCACTCACCGCCCTCTTCGGACTCGCCTCCTACGGCATCAAGGGCCTCGGATGGCTCGTCCCGGCAGGCGCCGACGCCGCCATCAAGCTCGCCGCCCTCGCCGCCTTCACCACCGCCTGGTTCACCATCATCATGATCACCGCCGAACTCGGCGGCATCGTCAACCTCGAACCCGGCGGCTACATCGTCGCCCTCACCAGCCTCGCCACCCTCCTCGGCGCCCTCGCCCTGCCCTTCAAGCGCCCCACGCTCGAACAGGCCGACCCCGACGACGGCGCCTGGGACACCTTCAAGCACAACGCGGGCAACGTCGCCACCACCATCAAGGCCGGCTTCGCCGCCCGCACCCCCGCCCCCGCCCGCGCCCTCCCCGGCTGGGCCGAGATCCTGGTCATCGCCGCCGTACTCGCCTTCGCCCTCGGCGTCTTCACCTACGGCATCACCACCCCCTACCAGGAACTCTTCATGGGCTTCCTGATCGCCGCCGGCTTCGGCTTCGGCGCCCTCAACAAGAGCGGCCTCGTCGCCCGCTTCACCGCCCTCACCGCCAAGCACCGCAACGTCGCCCTCATCGGCGCCTTCGTCGCGGCCATGGCCTTCCCCCTCACCCAGACCGACGACCAGTACGCCACCGTCGGCGTCAACATCCTCATCTTCGCCACCGTCGCCCTCGGCCTGAACATCGTCGTCGGCCTCACCGGCCTCCTCGACCTCGGCTACGTCGCCTTCCTCGGCGTCGGCGCCTACACCGCCGCCCTGGTCTCCGGTGCCCCCAACTCCCCCTTCGGAGTCCAGTTCCCCTTCTGGGCCGCCATCATCATCGGCGCCGTCGCCTCCATGGTCTTCGGCGTCCTCATCGGCGCCCCCACCCTCCGCCTGCGCGGCGACTACCTCGCCATCGTGACGCTCGGCTTCGGTGAGATCTTCCGCATCACCATGAACAACTTCGACGGCGTCTCCGGCCCCAACGTCACCAACGGGTCCAAGGGCATCTCGAACATCCCCAACGTCGACCTCTTCGGCTTCGACTTCGGCGCCAGCCACACCATCGCCGGCTTCACCATCGGCCGCTTCGCCAACTACTTCCTGCTGCTCCTCCTGGTCACCCTCATCGTGGTCATGGTCTTCCGCCGCAGCGCCGAATCCCGCATCGGCCGCGCCTGGGTCGCCATCCGCGAAGACGAGACCGCCGCCGAAGCCATGGGCATCAACGGCTTCCGCGTCAAGCTCATCGCCTTCGCCCTCGGCGCCACCCTCGCCGGCCTCGCCGGCGCCGTACAGGCCCACGTCCAGTACACGGTCACCCCCGACCAGTACCAGTTCGCCAACTCCCTCCCCCCGAACTCCGCGTTCCTGCTCGCCGCGGTCGTCCTCGGCGGCATGGGAACCATCTCCGGACCCCTCGTCGGCGGATCCCTCCTCTTCCTGATCCCCAACAAGCTCCAGTTCCTGGGCGACTACCAGCTCCTCGTCTTCGGCGTCGCACTCGTCATCCTCATGCGCCTGCGCCCCGAAGGCCTCATCCCCAACCGCCGCAACCAGCTCGAGCTCCACAAGGACCTCGAAGCGCCGGCAGTCCTCAGCAAGGCAGGGGCCTGACCATGACGACGACCACCACCGAAACGGTCCTCGACGCCCGCGGCGTCACCATGCGCTTCGGCGGCCTCACCGCCGTCAAGAACGTGGACCTCACCGTCAACAGCGGCGAGATCGTCGGCCTCATCGGCCCCAACGGCGCCGGCAAGACCACCTTCTTCAACTGCCTCACCGGGCTCTACATCCCCACCGAAGGCGAAGTCCGCTACAAGGGCACCGTCCTGCCCCCCAAGTCCTTCAAGGTCACCGCGGCCGGCATCGCCCGCACCTTCCAGAACATCCGTCTCTTCAACAACATGACGGTCCTGGAAAACGTCCTCGTCGGACGCCACACCCGCACCAAGGAAGGCCTCTGGTCGGCCCTCCTCCGGCTCCCCGGCTTCCACAAGGAAGAAGCCGCCAGCCGCGAGAAGGCCATGGAACTGCTCGAGTTCATCGGCCTCGACCACAAGGCCGAACACCTCGCCCGCAACCTCCCCTACGGCGAACAGCGCAAGCTCGAAATCGCCCGCGCCCTCGCCAGCGACCCCGGCCTCATCCTCCTCGACGAGCCCACCGCCGGCATGAACCCCCAGGAGACCCGGGCCGCCGAAGAACTCATCTTCGCCATCCGGGACAAGGGCATCGCCGTCCTCGTCATCGAGCACGACATGCGCTTCATCTTCAACCTCTGCGACCGCGTCGCCTGCCTCGTCCAGGGCGAAAAGCTCATCGAAGGCACCGCCACCGAAGTCCAGAGCGACGAACGCGTCGTCGCCGCCTACCTCGGCGAACCCTTCGAAGGCGCCCCCGGCGCCGACGAGGTCGCCGAAGTCGAGGCCGCCGAAGCCCACGCCGAGGAAGCCCACACCGAGGAAGCCCCCGAAGCACAGGCAGAGGCCCCCGCCGAGGACAGCACCACCAGCACCACCAGCACGGACGGAGAGGCCAAGTGACCGCACTCCTGGAGGTCGAAGACCTCCGCGTCGCCTACGGCAAGATCGAAGCCGTCAAGGGCATCTCCTTCACCGTCGAAGAAGGCCAGATCGTCACCCTCATCGGGACGAACGGCGCCGGCAAGACGACCACCCTGCGCACCCTCTCCGGACTGATCAAGCCCAAGGGCGGCCAGATCAAGTTCCAGGGCAAGTCCCTCAAGAAGGTCCCCGCACACGACATCGTCTCGCTCGGCCTCGCCCACTCCCCCGAGGGCCGGCACATCTTCCCCCGCATGAGCATCGAGGACAACCTCCTCCTCGGCGCCTTCCTCCGCAGCGACAAGGAAGGCATCCAGAAGGACGTCCAGCGCGCCTACGACCTCTTCCCCATCCTGGGAGAACGCCGCAAGCAGGCCGCCGGCACCCTCTCCGGCGGCGAACAGCAGATGCTCGCCATGGGCCGCGCGCTCATGTCCCAGCCCAAGCTGCTCATGCTGGACGAGCCCTCCATGGGCCTCTCCCCGCTGATGATGCAGAAGATCATGGCGACCATCGCGGAGCTCAAGGCGTCGGGCACCACCATCCTGCTCGTCGAGCAGAACGCCCAGGCCGCGCTCTCCCTCGCCGACCAGGGTCACGTCATGGAGATCGGCAAGATCGTCCTGACCGGCCCGGGCCGTGAGCTCCTCGTCAACGAGGACGTCCGCAAGGCGTACCTCGGCGAGGACTGACCCCGCCGCCCCGAAACCCGTGCGGCCCGCCTCCCCTCGGGGGGAGACGGGCCGCACGCGTGTTCCCGGGCTACTTCCCGGCGGCGTTCTGCTTCTTCTCCTCGGCGTCCTCGATGACCGCCTCGGCGACCTGCTGCATCGACATGCGGCGGTCCATCGACGTCTTCTGGATCCACCGGAACGCGGCCGGCTCGGTGAGCCCGTACTGCGTCTGCAGGATGCTCTTCGCCCGGTCCACCAGCTTCCGGGTCTCCAGGCGCGCGGAAAGGTCCGCGACCTCCTTCTCCAGCGCCTTCAGCTCCGCGAACCGGGACACGGCCATCTCGATGGCCGGCACCACGTCGCTCTTGCTGAACGGCTTCACCAGGTACGCCATGGCCCCGGCGTCCCGCGCCCGCTCGACGAGCTCGCGCTGCGAGAAGGCGGTGAGCATGAGGACCGGGGCGATGGACTCGCCCGCGATCTTCTCGGCGGCGGAGATCCCGTCGAGGACGGGCATCTTCACGTCGAGGATGACCAGGTCGGGGCGGTGCTCACGCGCCAGCTCGATGGCCGTCTGCCCGTCGCCGGCCTCGCCGACCACGGAGTAGCCCTCCTCTTCGAGCATCTCTTTGAGGTCGAGACGGATGAGCGCCTCGTCCTCGGCGATGACGACGCGGGTCGTCAGCGGCGGAACGTGCGACTGGTCGGCGTCGGGCGTGGGCGTCGACTCGTGCTCGGCGGTCACGGGGGCTCCTCTTTGCGGGGCATAACAAGCTCCCCCGAGCCTACCCACCTGCGGTAAGGTGGACCCGCAGCGGGTCGGGCTACACCTTCGATTCCGCGGGCCCCGGTAGCCCAATTGGCAGCAGGCAGTGGATTCAAAACCCACACAGTGTCGGTTCGAGTCCGACCCGGGGCACTTTTCCTTTCTTTCCAAGGTCACGCGATATCAGCGTGACCTTCACCCGTTTTAGGGATGCCCACACAAATGCACCACCTGGGCGAAATGCGTGGGCCAATGTCGATCACATGTACGACATCGCCACACGTAAGCACGCCCTGGCTCTGCTCGGCGACGGGCGCAGCCTGAACTCCGTCAGCAAGGAAACCGGGATATCCAGGGCGGCTATCCGCTCCTGGCTAATCCGCATCGAACCGCTTCCCCGCCTCAACCAGTCAGCGCCCTGTTCGGGCCCTGCCGACGAGACGGCCTACGCATACCTGCTCGGTCTCTATCTGGGTGACGGCTGCATCAGCGATCATCCAAGGGGCGGACACCAGCTCCGCATCGCCTGCGACAACGGTTGGCCCGGCCTCATCGAGCAGTGCCGCGCCGCCATCCTGGCCGTGCGGCCTACGGACAAGGTCTACGTGCTGCAGCGTGAAGGCTGCGTTGCCGTCACCAGCTATGGGCGCCACTGGACGTGCCTGTTCCCGCAGCACGCACCCGGAAGGAAGCACGAACGCCGTATCGCCCTCGAACCCTGGCAGCAGGAGATCGTGGACGCCCACCCCTGGGAGTTCATCCGGGGGCTGATTCACTCCGACGGATGCCGGATCACCAACTGGACCGTTCGGAACGGGAAGCGGTACGAGTACCCCCGGTACTTCTTCACCAACAAGTCGGATGACATCCGGAAGCTCTGCACCGACACCCTTGCCAAGGTCGGGGTCCAGTGGACCATCTTGGCGCGGGGTAGCGACCCCCTGAACGTGTCCATCGCCCGGAAGGAATCCGTCGCCCTCATGGACGCCCACGTCGGGCCGAAGTACTGACGTCCAGGGCGTACACGGTGCAGGGGCGGTCCAGGACCGTGTCCTCGCGGAGGGGGGTGAAGCCGAGGCGGCGGGCGACGGCGGTCGAGGCCGTGTTGCCGTGGTGGATCATGGCGGTGATCCGGTCGAGGGCCAGGGGGCCGAAGCCCCAGGCGAGGACGGCTCGGGCCGCTTCCGTCGCGTAGCCGTGGCCCCAGTGGGGGCGGGCGAAGGTCCAGCCGATTTCGGTTTCGTCGAACTGTTCCCACCAGTTGAGGCCGCAGCGGCCGATGGCCTCGCCGGTGTCGCGGAGTTCGACGGCGCAGAGGCCGTGGCCGCGTTCGGTCCATTGGCGCTGTATGGCGTGGAGGCGGGTGGCGGCCTGGTCCTGGGTGTAGGTGCCTACGTAGCGGGCGACGTCGTGGTCGGCGTGGAGGTGGACCCACCAGTCGGTGTCGTCGGTGGTGAGGGGGCGCAGGCGGAGGCGGTCGGTAGTGATGATCATCGGGGTTCGGTTTCCTTGCGGCGGTGGATGGTCGTGTGGGCGGCTTCTGCCGTGCCGAGGCTCAGTATGAGGAGGGTCGCGCCGAGGGGGCCGAGCCAGTGGGGGCCGTGCCAGGTGAGGGCGGCTTGGCCGGCGAGGGGTGCGGTGGCGACGCCTGTGTAGACGGCTGCGGAGGCGAGGCCGGTGAGGAGGGGTGCGGCGGTGGGGCGGGTGGTGATGAGGCGGTGGGTCTGGGGGGCGAGGAGTCCCCAGCCGCAGGCGCCCCAGACGAGGAGGGCGGCGAGGGTGGTGGGGAGGTGGGCGCTGGTCCAGGGGAGGAGGGCGAAGTTGATCGCGGCGAGGGTGAGGGCGGTGTTGATGATGCGGCGGCTGCCGTAGCGGTCGGTGAGGGGGCCTGAGGTGAGGGTGCCGGCGGTGGCGGCGATGCCCCAGGTGAGGAGGAGGGTGGCGAGGGTGGTGCCGTTGTGGTGGGTGGCGCGGTCGAGGGCGGGGTCGATGAAGGAGTAGACGGTGTAGAGGCCGGTGTAGGCGAGGAGGGTGGTGAGGAGGGTGAGGCCGGTGCGGTGGTCGGTGAGTGGGGTGAGGCGGGTGCGGAGGGGGATGGCGGGTGGGGTGGGAAGGGTGGGGAGGGAGAGGGCGGTGCCTGTGGCGGCGAGGAGGCCGAGGGTGGTGACGAAGAGCATGGTGGTGCGCCAGTTGTCGGTGAGGCTGGCGAGGGCGGTGCCGAGGGGTGAGCCGAGGGCGGTGGCGGCGCTGAGGCCGGTCATGACGGTGGCGATGGCGCGGCCGCGGCGTTGGGGTGGGGCGAGTGCGGTGGCTGCTGCTACGGCGGCGGGGGTGATCATGGCGCCGCCGAGGCCGGCGAGGGCGCGGGCGGCGAGGGCGATGGTGAAGTGGGGGGGTGTAGGCGGTGAGGAGGTTGCCGGTGGTGAAGAGGGTGAAGCCGGTGAGGAAGAGGGTGCGGCGGGGCCAGTGGGTGGTGAGGGTGGCCATGACGGGGCCGAGGAGGGCGTAGGTGAGGGCGTAGGCGGTGAGGAGCCAGCTTGCGGTGGTGAGGGGGACGTGGAGGGTTCGGGCTGCGTCGGGGAGGATGCCGGCGATGACGAAGCTGTCGGTGCCTATGGCGAACATGGCGGTGGCGAGGGTGAGGAGGGGGCGTTGGTGCACGGGTGGGTGGCTCCGGTAGGTCGTTGATGTAACTGGTTTGGTTACGATGGTGGGCGGAAGAAGGGCCGACCCTGGGGGTCGGCCGTGTCAGGTCGGGGTGGCGACGGTGTCGCGGAGGACGTCGGCGATGGTGATGGTGGCGAGTTCGCGTTTCATCGCTTCTTCCGCGCGGTCGTAGGTCTCGCGGAGGACGGGTGGGATGCCGGCGCCGATGGGGCATTTCTGGTTGGGGGTGGCGGCGTGGAGTGCGAGGAGGGGGTCGGGTTCCACGGCGAGGTAGACGTCCCTGAGGGTGATCTCGTGCGGGGGGCGGGTCAGGAGCCAGCCGGCGCCGACTCCGCGTCGTGATTGGACGAGGCCGGCGTCGCGGAGGTGGCCGAGGGTGCGGCGGATGACGACGGGGTTGGTGTTGACGCTGTCGGCGATCTGGTCGGAGGTGACGATGCCGTCGGGGCGTTGGGGGCAGACGAGGGCCATCCAGGTGAGGGTGTGGGTGGCCACGGTCATGCGGCTGTTCGCGCTCATCGGCCTCTCCTGTCGCCGTCCGTGTTGCAACTGATTCTGTTACGACATCGGCCGCAAGTCTAGCCTTGAGTCTCCAGTGGGTGGAGACCTCAGGGTGGGGGCATGGACGGCGCGGCGGAGTGGTTTTCGATCGGGGAGCTGGCCCGGAGGTCGGGGCTGGCGGTGCGGACCATCCGGTTCTATTCCGATGAGGGGATCGTCGTGCCGGCCGGTCGTAGTGGTGCCGGGTACCGGTTGTACGACGTCGGGGCGCTGGTGCGTCTGGAGCTGGTGCGGACGTTGCGGGAGCTGGGGGTGGATCTGCCCAGTGTGCGGCGGGTGCTGGATCGGGAGTTGTCGGTGGCTGAGGTGGCTGCCGTGCATGCCGATGCGGTGGAGGCTCAGATCCGGGTGTTGCGGTTGCGTCGGGCGGTGTTGCGGTTGGTGGCCGAGCGCGGGTCCAGTGATGAGGAGGTTCGGTTGATGCACGAGGTGACGCGGTTGTCGGCGCGGGAGCGGCGGCGGTTGGTGGACCGGTTGGTGGAGGGGGTGGAGGAGTCGGTGGCGGCGATGGTGCGGGTGGCTGCGCCGGATCTGCCGGAGGATCCGTCGGCGGAGCAGGTGGCGGCGTGGGTGGAGTTGGTGGGGTTGATGGGTGATGCGGGGTTCGGTGAGGTGTTCCGGGCGGGGCCCGGGGTGGAGGGGCCGGTGGATCCTCGGGTGGAGCGGTACTGGCGGTTGGTGTGGGCGGTGAACGGGTGGGAGGTCGTGCCGGGGTGGGTGCCCTAGGTTGGGGGCGACCGGAGATCGTATGAAGGGGTGCCTCGGTGAGCGAGAAGGCTCGGAAGTTGTTCGACGCGTTGGATCTGAACCATGACGGTGAGCTGACGCGGCTGGAGGTGATTTCGGCCCTGCGGTCGAAGGGGCCGACGCTGGCGGCGCGGGGGGATCTGCCGTTCTGGGGTCTGGGGGACGCGGACGCGTCGTCGGCGTTGTTCGACGCGGCGGACAAGAACGGTGATCAGGTGTTGAGCTTCGAGGAGTTCGAGGCGGAGGTGGACCGGCGGTTCGGCTGGTAAGGGGGGTTTGCCCCACCTGGGGTCGGGTGGGTAGCGGGATGCCGTCGGGGGCCGGTTCCCGGTGATCGTTGGGTGTGGCACGTAGTGGTGCCGGTTCGGCGATTTCCGGGGAGGGTCCATGGGTGGGCGGCGGATGGTGGCTGCGGTGGCGGTCGGGGTGCTGGCGCTGGGGGTGGCGGCGCAGCCGGTGGCGTTCGCGGCCGGTCGGCCGGATTCCGTTCAACGGGGTCTGGACGGGCTGGTGCGGGAGGGCGGGGTGCCCGGGGCGCTGGCGACCGTGACGGACGGGGACGGCCGGTCGCGGACGTATACCGCCGGGGTCGGTGACGTGGCCACGGGTGCGGGGGTGCCGCGGGACGGGCAGGTGCGGATCGGGAGCAATACGAAGGTGTTCACGTCCGTGGTGCTGCTGCAACTGGTGGGCGAGGGGCGGCTCGGGCTGGACGACAAGGTGGAGGAGCACCTGCCGGGGGTGGTGCGCGGGGACGGTTTCGACGGTCGGCGGATCACGGTGCGGCAGTTGCTCCAGCACACGAGTGGTATCCCGGACTACGAGGCGGAGGTCGGGGAGGCGATCGAGCGGGGGCGGTACATGGCGCCGCGGGAGGTTTTGGAGATCGCGTTCCGGCATCCGGCCACGTCGACGGACGGGAAGACGTTCCACTACAGCAACACGAACTACGTGCTGGCCGGTCTGATCGTGGAGAAGGTGGCGAAGCGGCCGCTGGCGGCGGAGATCGACCGTCGGGTGGTGCGGCGGTTGGGGTTGCGGCACACGTATTTCCCGGCGCCGCGTGATCTGACGATCCGGGAGGCGCATCCGCAGGCGTATCACCAGGATGTCGTGGGCGGGCCGTTGCGGAAGGTGACGGAGATCGATCCGTCGGCGGCGTGGGCGGCGGGTCAGATGGTGTCGACGAACTCGGACATGAACCGGTTCTTCTCGGCGTTGCTGGGGGGTCGTCTGTTGCGGGAGGAGCAGTTGCGGGCGATGCGGACGACGGTGCCGGTGGTCGAGGGGTCGGAGGTGGGGTACGGGCTGGGGCTGATCCGGCGGCCGTTGTCGTGCGGTGGGGTGTATTGGGGGCACGGGGGTGACATCACGGGGTTCGAGACCCGGGGTGGGGTGGGGCCGGACGGGCGGGCGGTGAGTGTCGCGGTGACGACGGATCCGGCGGACTACAAGGTCACGGAGCGGCTGGAGGGGCTGGTGGACGAGGCTCTGTGCCGTTGAGGTGAGGGCCGGGCGCACGAGGACACCGCCGGGACCCCGCCCGTGGGGGCTCCGGCGGTGTTCTCGTGGACGCGTCAGTGGACGGGGTCGCCGATGTGGTGGATGCGGACGAGGTTGGTCTTGCCGCTGACGCCGGGGGGCGAGCCGGCGGTGATGACGACGATGTCGCCGGTCTGGCAGCGGCCGATGCGCAGGAGTTCTTCCTCGACCTGGGCGACCATGGCGTCGGTGGAGTCGACGTGGGGGCCGAGGAAGGTTTCGACGCCCCAGGTGAGGTTGAGCTGGGAGCGGGTGGCGGGGTCGGGGGTGAAGGCGAGGAGGGGGATGGGCGAGCGGTAGCGGGAGAGCCGGCGGACGGTGTCTCCGCTCTGGGTGAAGGCGACGAGGTACTTGGCGTCGAGGAAGTCGCCCATTTCGGCGGCGGCGCGGGCGACGGCTCCGCCCTGGGTGCGGGGCTTGTTGCGGTCGGTGAGCGGCGGGAGGCCCTTGGCGAGGATGTCCTCTTCGGCGGCTTCGACGATGCGGGCCATGGTGCGGACGGTTTCGACGGGGTGCTTTCCGACGCTGGTTTCGCCGGAGAGCATGACGGCGTCGGTGCCGTCGATGACGGCGTTGGCGACGTCGGAGGCTTCGGCTCGGGTGGGGCGGGAGTTGTCGATCATCGAGTCGAGCATCTGGGTGGCGACGATGACCGGCTTGGCGTTGCGCTTGGCGAGCTTGATGGCGCGCTTTTGGACGATGGGGACCTGTTCCAGGGGCATTTCGACGCCGAGGTCGCCGCGGGCGACCATGATGCCGTCGAAGGCGGCGACGATGTCGTCGATGTTCTCGACGGCCTGGGGCTTTTCGATCTTCGCGATGACGGGGAGGCGGCGGCCTTCCTCGTCCATGATGCGGTGGACGTCTTCGATGTCGCGGCCGGTGCGGACGAAGGAGAGGGCGATGACGTCGGCGCCGGTGCGCAGGGCCCAGCGGAGGTCTTCGATGTCCTTGTCGGAGAGGGCGGGGACGGAGACGGCTACGCCGGGCAGGTTGAGTCCCTTGTGGTCGGAGACCATGCCGCCTTCGATGACGCGGGTGTGGACGCGGGGGCCTTCGACGGCGGTGACTTCGAGGGTGACGCGGCCGTCGTCGACGAGGATGCGTTCGCCGGTGGTGACGTCGTGGGCGAGGCCCTTGTAGGTGGTGCCGCAGGTGTGGCGGTCGCCTTCGTGGTCTTCGACGGTGATGGTGAACTCGTCTCCGCGTTCAAGGAGTACGGGTCCTTCGTGGAAGCGGCCGAGGCGGATCTTCGGGCCTTGAAGGTCGGCCAGGATGCCGACGCTGCGGCCGGTTTCGTCGGCGGCCTTGCGTACGCGCTGGTAGCGCTCCTCGTGTTCGGCGTAGGTGCCGTGGCTGAGATTGAGGCGGGCGATGTCCATTCCGGCTTCGACCAGGGCTTTGATCTGGTCGTAGGAGTCGGTGGCGGGGCCCAGGGTACATACGATTTTCGCTCGGCGCATGGGGCGAGGGTATGCCCTACCGAGGGGTAGGAAATGAGGTGGGCGTGTCTGCTCAACAACCTTTGGGCAAAGGCTTGTTGACATTTGTTGAATGTGCGTGGGGGTGCTCCGATGAGCACCCCCACGGGGTCACCGCTTCGGCGTTTCGTACGGGTTTCAGAGCTGCGGCGGGGTCATCGTGAAGCGGGCGTTCACTTGGGCGTAGACGGTCTGCCGCTGGGGTTCGAGGTCGAGGGGCGGAGCGGCCTCCTCCTCGGCCCCGGCGAATGTCATGGAGCGGTAGGCGCCGGCGGGGGCGGCCATGGCGAGGGGGGCGGCGTTCTCGGCGCCGAGGTCGGCGAGCTCGACGAGGGCGGCGAGGTCGGCGCCGAGGGCGTGGGCGTATGCGCGGGCGCGCTGGACGGCTTCGAGGACGGCCTGCCGGCGGGCTTCGCCGTGGGCGGGCGAGGTGGGGCGCAGGGCCCACCAGGGGCCGTCGACGCGGGTGAGGTCGAGGTCGGCGAGGCGGGTGGTGAGTTCGCCGAGGGCGGTGAAGTCGTTCAGTTCGGCGGTGATGTGGACGGTGCCGTGGTAGGCGCGGACGCGTTCGCCGCGGCCGTGGCGGGTGAGTTCGGGGGTGATGGAGAAGGCTCCGGTCTCCAGCTTCTCGACGGGGTCGCCGTAGCTCTTGACGAGGTCGAGGACGGTGTTGTTGCGGCGGGTGAGGTCGTCGAGGGCGCTGCGGCGGTCGGTGCCGCGGGCGGTGATGGTGATGCCGATGCGGGCGATCTCGGGGTCGACTTCGAGGCGGGCTTCGCCGCGGACGGCGACGCGGGGCGCTTCGGGGGTGCCGTAGGGCTGGTGGGTGGCCGGGGTGTGCGTGGCGTCCTGGGTCATGGTTTCACTGTCGCACCGTCGCCCGTTCGGGTCTGGTCATCGGATCGAAACCTGGGTGGGGTGTTGCGGCTTGTTACCCATCGGTCAGAATCTACGCGCGTTGTCCACGCGTTTTGACGCTGTACTGACACACGCCTGACTAGGGGAGATGGCATGGGGTTCGACCGTAGGACGTTCATGGGGGCTTCGGCCGCGACGGGGGCCGCCGTGGCGCTGGCGGGGGCGGCGGCTGCTCCGGCCGCCGCCGCGCCTGCCGCCGAGGCGCCGTCGGGGAAGCAGCGGACGTACTCGTTCACCGTGATGGGGACGACCGACCTGCACGGGAACGTCTTCAACTGGGACTACTTCACGGACAAGGAGTTCGACGACAAGGCGCACAACGACATCGGCCTGGCGAAGATCTCTACGCTGGTGAACCAGGTGCGGGCGGAGAAGGGGCGGTGCAACACCCTCCTGATCGACGCCGGTGACACCATCCAGGGCACGCAGCTGGCGTACTACTACGCCAAGGTGGACCCGATCACGGCGCGCCGGGGTCCGGTGCACCCGATGGCGCAGGCGATGAACGCGATCGGCTATGACGCGGCGGCCATCGGCAACCACGAGTTCAACTACGGCATCCCGGTGCTGCGCAAGTTCGAGGAGCAGTGCCACTTCCCGCTGCTGGGTGCGAACGCGCTGGACGCGAAGACGCTCAAGCCGGCCTTCGCGCCGTACAGCATGCACCGGCTGCGGACCCCGCACGGGCGGGACGTGAAGGTGGCGGTGCTGGGGCTGACCAACCCGGGCATCGCGATCTGGGACAAGGCGAACGTGCAGGGGAAGATGACCTTCCCGGGTCTGGAGGAGCAGGCGGCGAAGTACGTGCCGCGGCTGCGGTCGATGGGCGCGGACGTGGTGATCGTCTCGGCGCATTCGGGGTCGAGCGGTACGTCCTCCTACGGTGACCAGCTGCCCTACATCGAGAACGCGGCGGGTCTGGTGGCCGAGCAGGTGCCGGGGATCGACGCGATCCTGGTGGGCCACGCGCACACGGAGATCCCGGAGTACCGGGTGAAGAACAAGGCGACCGGCAAGGACGTGGTGCTGTCGGAGCCGCTGAAGTGGGGGCAGCGCCTGACGCTGTTCGACTTCGAGCTGGCGTGGGACCGGGGCCGCTGGTCGGTGTCGAAGGTGTCGGCGAAGGTGCTGAACTCGAACACGGCCGCCGAGGACCCGAAGATCACGGGCCTGCTGTCGGACGAGCACCGCAAGGTGGTGGCGTACGTCAACCAGGTGATCGGCACCTCGAAGCTGGCGATGAGCTCGGCGGACGGTCCGGTGAAGGACGTGCCGATCATCGACCTGATCAGCCATGTGCAGGCGGAGACGGTCAGGGGCGCCCTGGCGGGTACGCAGTGGGCGGCGCTGCCGGTGCTGTCGCAGGCCTCGTGCTTCTCGCGGACGGCCTCCATTCCGGCCGGGCAGGTGACGATCAAGGACGCGGCGGGGCTGTACCCGTTCGAGAACACCCTGGAGGCGCGTCTGCTGACCGGTGCGCAGCTCAAGGACTACCTGGAGTACTCGGCGAAGTACTACGTCCAGACGGCGCCGGGTGACGTGGTGGACCCGGCGAAGATCACGAACGCGGAGTCGACCCCGGACTACAACTACGACGCGCTGTACGGGCTGTCCTACGACATCGACATCGCGCAGCCGAAGGGTTCGCGGATCTCGAACCTGTCCTTCCAGGGCAAGCCGGTGGAGGCGGCGGCGCAGTTCGTGCTGGCGGTGAACAACTACCGGGCGTCGGGTGGCGGCAACTTCCCGCACGTGCCGCAGGCCAAGCAGCTGTGGTCGAACTCGGAGGAGATCCGCACCACGATCATCCAGTGGGTGAAGGCGAAGGGGACGATCGACCCGGCGCAGTTCGCTTCGGTGGACTGGAAGCTGACGCGGGCCGGGGTGCCGGTCTTCTAGTACCGCCCGCTCTTCTCGGGGCCGGGTTCCGCCGTGGGGCGGGGCCCGGCCCCGTGCGCGTTCAGGGGTGGTCGACGAGCGGGAGGAGGTCGACTGCGGGGCGGGGGCGGGTGTGTTCGCGCTGTTCCAGGCCGAAGGTGGTGAAGGCGGTGCGGTCGGGCTGGGGGTAGGGCTCTTTGCCGGTGAGGGTGTTGAGGATGGCGGCGCTGCGCCAGGCGGCGAGGCCGAGGTCGGGGGCGCCGACTCCGTGGGTGTGGCGTTCGCCGTTCTGGACGAAGACGGTTCCGCTGACGGAGGGGTCGAGGATCATCCGGTAGCGGTCGTCGATGCGGGGGCGGCCGGAGGAGTCCTTGCGCATGTAGGGGTCGAGGCCGGCGAAGAGGCTGGTCAGGGGGCGTTCGCGGTAGCCGGTGGCGAGGACGACGGCGTCGGTGGTGAGGCGGGAGCGGGTGCCCTGCTGGGTGTGTTCGAGGTGGAGTTCGACCTTGGTGGTGGCGACGCGGCCGGCGGTGCGGACGGTGACTCCGGGGGTGAGGACGGTGTCGGGCCAGCCGCCGTGGAGGGTGCGGCGGTAGAGCTCTTCGTGGATGGCGGCGATGGTGGCGGTGTCGATGCCCTTGTGGAGCTGCCACTGGGCGGGGACGAGGCGGTCGCGGACGGGTTCGGGCAGGGCGTGGAAGTAGCGGGTGTAGTCGGGGGTGAAGTGTTCGAGGCCGAGCTTGGAGTACTCCATGGGGGCGAAGGAGGGGGTCCGGGCGAGCCAGGTGAGGCGTTCGCGGCCGGCGGGGCGGGCGCGCAGGAGGTCGAGGAAGACCTCGGCTCCGGACTGGCCGGATCCGATGACGGTGACGTGTTCGGCGCCGAGGATGCGGGCGCGGTGGTCGAGGTAGTCGGCGGAGTGGATGACGGGGACGGTGGGGGCGTCGGCGAGGGGGCGCAGGGGTTCGGGGACGTAGGGGGCGGTGCCGATGCCGAGGGCGAGGTTGCGGGCGTAGGCGCGGCCGAGGGCTTCGGCTTCTCCGTCGGGGTCGAGCTGGGTGTAGTCGACTTCGAAGAGGTCGCGTTCGGGGTTCCAGCGGACGGCGTCGACCTGGTGGCCGAAGTGGAGTGAGGGCAGGCGGCCGGCGACCCAGCGGCAGTAGGCGTCGTATTCGGCGCGCTGGATGTGGAACTGCTCGGCGAAGTAGAAGGGGAAGAGGCGTTCCTTGTGCTTGAGGTAGTTCAGGAACGTCCAGGGGCTGGCGGGGTCGGCGAGGGTGACGAGGTCGGCGAGGAAGGGGACTTGGAGGGTGGCGCCGTCGATGAGGAGGCCGGGGTGCCAGCGGAAGTCGCGGCGCTGGTCGTAGAAGGCGGTGGCGAGGCGGTCGGCGCCTTGGGCGGGGAGGCCGTGGCTGAGGGCGGCGAGGGAGAGGTTGAAGGGGCCGATGCCGATTCCGACGAGGTCGTGGGGTGCATCGTGCTGGGCGGTCATCGGTGGGTTCTGCCTTCCAGGTGGGCGATGAGGGTGTCCAGGTCCCCGGTCGTGGTGTGGGGGTTGAGGAGGGTGGCCTTGAGCCACAGGCGGCCGTCGGCGGTGGCGCGGCCGAGGACGGCGGTGCCGTCGTGGAGGAGGGTGCGGCGCAGGGTGGCGAGCTGGTCGTCGTCCGCGGGGGTGGGGCGGAAGAGGACGGTGGTGATGGTGGGGCGGGCGTGGAGTTCGAAGCCGGGGTGGGCGTCGAGGAGGTCGGCGAGGTGGTGGGCGGTGGCGCAGGTGCGGTCGATGAGGTGGGCGAGGCCGTCGCGGCCGAGTGAGCGCAGGGTGGTGGCGATCTTGACGGCGTCGGGGCGGCGGGTGGTGCGCAGGGAGCGTCCGAGGAGGTCGGGGAGGCCCGCTTCGGTGTCGTCGGTGGCGTTGAGGTAGTCGGCCTGGTGGGCGAGGGGGGCCAGGAGGCGGGTGTCGGGGACGGCGAGGAGGCCTGCGGCGACCGGTTGCCAGCCGAGTTTGTGCAGGTCGAGGGTGAGGGAGCGGGCGCGGTCGAGGCCGGCGAGTTTGGGGCGGTGGCGGGGGCTGAAGGTGAGGGTTCCGCCGTAGGCGGCGTCGATGTGGAGTTCGGCGCCGTGGTGCTCGCAGACGTCGGCGATCGCGGGGAGGGGGTCGATGAGGCCTGCGTCGGTGGTGCCGGCGGTGGCGGTGACGAGGACGGGCCCGGGGGTGTGGGTGAGGGCGGCGTCGAGGGTGGCGGGGTCGAGGGTGCCGGTGGGGGTGGGGAGGGTGTGGGTGGGGGGTAGGCCGAGGAGCCAGGCGGCGCGCGGGATCGAGTGGTGGGCGTTGGCTCCGTGGACGACGGTGAGGCGGGGGCCGTGGCGTTCGCGGGCGAGGAGGAGGGCGAGCTGGTTGGCTTCGGTGCCGCCGGTGGTGAGGAGGGCGTCGGGGTGGGGGGTGGGGTAGAGCTCGGCGGCGAGGGCGGCGGTGAGGTGTGCTTCGAGGGCGGAGGCGGCGGGGGCCTGGTCCCAGGAGTCGAGGCTGGGGTTGAGGGCGCTGACGGCGAGGTCGGCGGCTGCGGCGACGGCGAGCGGGGGGCAGTGGAGGTGGGCGGCGCAGAGGGGGTCGGCGGGGTCGGCTGCGCCGGCGGCGAGGGTGTGGACCAGGGTGGCGAGGGCTTCGTGGTCGCCGGTGCCGTGGGCGGGCAGGGCCTCGCCGAGGGTGGTGCGGACGCGGGCGGCGGTGGTGTGGGGGCCGCCGGCGGGGAGGGGGCCGCCGCGTTCGGCTGCTCCGGTGCGCAGGGCGGTCAGGACGGTGTCGAGGAGGGGCCGCAGTGCGTCGGCGCCGCCCGGTCCGCCGGCGAGCGGGGGCGTGGGCACGGTCATGGGGCCTCCGGGGTGGGCGGGGTGGGGTGCCTGGGGCGGCTGCTCGGTGGCGGGGGCCGGGCGGGACACCCGGCCGGTACAACGAGCAGACCCGAATGGGGTAACCGTCGGGAGGGGACGGGAGTCGGTTTCCGGCCGTCCGACCGGTACGGGCGCGGGGTGGGGGCGGGCGGGCCGGGATGGGGAAGTCTTGGTGTTCCGGGCTCTGGGCCGCAGGTCGCGGCGGGGCTACAGTGCGGTCGGCACGGGGCGCGCGTGCTCTGCGGGAGGGGACCCGATGGCTGGATCCGGAGTGCTGGCGAGGGTGGCCGGGGCGGTCGGCGGGAAGACGGCGGCGGTGGTCGCCGCGGGGGCCGTCGTGGTCGCGGGTGCGGCCGGTGCGGGGGTGTGGTGGACCTCGCAGGGGCCCGAGCCGGTGGTGGTGGTCCAGCGCAGTACGTCGGTATCGGTGCCGGCGGGCGGGGAGCAGCTGACGGTGGCGGGGTGTCTGCCGCACGAGACGGCGCTGGGCGGGGGGTATGCGATCGCCGGGTCGGGGTTCGCGACGAACAGCCATTTCATCGGGGGTGCGTGGCTGGCGTCGGCGTTGAATCCGGGTGACGCGGCGTCGACGCTGACCTCGTACGCGTTGTGCGTGAACGCGAAGCCGCAGGTGGAGGGTGGCTACGACTTCCAGTGGTCGACGTACGCGTTCCTGGACAGGGCGAGCAAGTTCCCGCCTCCCGGGGGCACTCATGACGTGACGACCGAGGGGCCGTTCAAGGGGGTGACGGCCACGACGACGGCCACCCCGCACTGCGGGGACGGGTTCACGATGGTGGGCTCGGAGTTCAAGGCCGACCGGGTTCTGAAGGGGCGGCCGGTGGCGCCGGTGCCGCTGGATCAGCTGACGCCGCTGGCGGCGGCACCCGGTCCGGACGGCAAGGCGGCCGGCGGGAGCGACTTCGTCACGCATCTGAACCCGGGTACGGAGTTGAGTTCCCGTCCGTTCCCGTTGAAGGACTCCTCCGACGTGCTGCGCATGACGCAACTGCAGGCTCCGCAGCCGCCGCAGGCGAACTTCGCGGTGGGGGTGCGGCCGGTCTGCGTGAAGCTGAAGAGCGTGTCGGTGGTGACGGCCCAGGTGGCGGTCGCGGCGGGTGGCAGCGCGCAGGCGACGGTGGCCTGTCCGAAGAACCGGCTGCTGCTGGGGGGCGGGTTCGTCTTCCCGGCGGCCAACGAGCACGGTGCGCCGGAGGCCCCGCAGCGGTATTTCGGGGACGGCTGGCTGTTCGCGGGGACGAACGGGCCCGCTGCGGCGGGGACGCCGTCGGGGGGCCGGGTGCGCGAGTGGCATGTGACGGGGGTGAACCAGCAGAAGCCGGGCGGGCTGTACCACGATTCGGCGTGGGTCGAGCACAGTGACGCCGAGACCTCGACGGGCAACGTCTACCTGGACGCGCAGGCGCACGGCGGGGACGACCAGATGCTGCGTGGCTCCGGGATACCGGACGCGCAGCCGATGATCGCGAGCGCGGTGTGCGCGACGGTCGACGCGAAGGCCACCTCGCCGGCGAAGGGGCCGTCGCCGACGTCGGTGGGGCGGCCGGACCTCCCGTCGGTGCCGGGGGTGACGGATCCTTCCGTTCCGGCGTCGGGGCCGCCCTCGGCGTCACCGTCCCCGTCGCCCTCGCAGTCCGCGGGACACGGCGCCCCGCCCTCGTCCGGCTCCCCGAACTCCCCCTCCCCCGGCCGGTCCACGGGCGGCCAGGACCCGCGCCCGTCGACGAGTGCCCCGCAGCAGCCGCAGCCCCCGGCGGTGGCGATCCGGCAGCCGGGCGGCGGCGGGCAGCTGCGGCGCGGCTGCGAGGAGACCTTCTCCGGATCGGCGCGGACCCGGCCGGGTGACCGGGCTATCACCGATCCGCAGTACACGTCCTGGCAGTTGAAGGGGCCGAACGGGCCGGTGGCGGTGGGGGCGGGCCCGTCGGGCGGGTTCCTGGTGCCGCTGCTGCCCGACGGGACGTATCCGCTGGTGTTCACCGCGACCGACCCGGACAGCGGGCTGTCGGCCAGTGCCCAGGTGTCGGTGCGGATCGCCGGCTGTATCCGCTAGTCGGCCCGGACGGCCTGGGCGGCGCGGACCCGCAGGGTGCGGGCGAGGTCGTCGAGCTGGTCGACGAGGGCGCGGCGCAGCATCGGGATGATCTCGGGGTCCTCCAGGGCGGTGTAGCCGGCCTGGAGGTGGGTCTGGTCCGCGTGGTGGTCGGGGAAGGCCCAGCGGCCGGCGGCCTGCCCGATGGCGGGGCCGCGGCGGGCTCCGAGGGCGATGGCGTCGGGGTAGTAGCGGGTGACGTATTCCTCGACGAGGGCGCTCTGTTCGGGCTGCCAGAAGCCCTGGGCGGTGGCGGTGAACAGGTAGTTGGACAGGGTGTCGTCGTGGAAGAGGCGCTGCCAGGCGGCGGCCTTGGCCTCGGCGGTGGGCAGGGCGGCGCGGCAGCGGGCGGCGCCCTGCTGGCCGGTGGCGCTGGGGTCGGCGGCGAGGGCTGCGTCGATGGCGTCCTCGTCGGCGGCGCCGAGGACGGCGAGGCGGGCCAGGATGCGCCAGCGCAGTTCCGGGTCTAGTTCGGGGCCGCCGGGGACGGTGCCGTCGGCGAGCCAGGCGGCGAGGGTGTCGGGCTGGGTGGCGCTGTCGATGAAGGCGCGCAGGGCGGCGAGGCGCAGTCCGGGCTCGGTGCCGTCTTCGGTGCGGCGCAGCAGGTCGCGGGCGATGGTGGTGAGGGTGGTGAGGGCGCTGGTGCGGTCGGTGGGGGCGGTGTAGAGATCGGCGACGTGGTGGCGGGCGAAGGCGAGGACGCCCTGGACGATGGCGAGGTCGCCCTCGTCGGGCAGCTGGGCCGCGGCGGTGGTGAGGTAGGCGGCGGGGTCGAGTTCGCCGTCGCGGACCATGTCGCGCAGGGAGCCCCAGACGACGGCTCGGGTGAGGGGGTCGGGGATGCGGGAGAGGCCGCGCAGGGCGGTTTCGAGGGAGGTCTCGTCGAGGCGGACCTTGGCGTAGCCGAGGTCGCCGTCGTTGAGGACGAGGAGGTCGGGGCGGGGGCCGGCGGCGGAGAGGACCTCGTCGGTGGGGACGTCGAGGTCGAGGAGGTCGCTGCGCTCCAGGAGGCCGTCGGTGGCGCGGGTGTAGGTGCCGGCGTTGATGCGGTGGGGGCGGCTGCCGTTGCGGTCGACGGTGAGGGTCCAGCCGCCGGCGCCTTCCTGGATGCGGGGGGTGAGGGTGTCGACGCCGGTGGTGCGCAGCCAGATGTCGGCCCAGGCGTGGACGTCGCGGTCGGTGTGGGCGGCGAGGGAGTCCACGAAGTCGGCGAGGGTGGCGTTGGCGAACTTGTGCCGGGCGAAGTGGGTGTTGATGCCGGCGAGGAAGTCCTTCTCGCCGAGCCAGGCGACGAGCTGGCGCAGGGCGGAGGCGCCCTTGGCGTAGGAGATGCCGTCGAAGTTGAGGAGGGCGGCGGCGGTGTCGGGGACGTCGTCGGGGCCGGGGGCGACGGGGTGGGTGGAGGGGCGCTGGTCGGCGGCGTAGCCCCAGGGCTTGCGTTCCATGCCGAACTCGGTCCAGGTGCCGGTGAAGCGGGTGGCTTCGGTGAGGGTCTGGTAGCCCATGTACTCGGCGAAGGACTCGTTGAGCCAGATGTCGTCGAACCAGGCGAGGGTGACGAGGTCGCCGAACCACATGTGGGCCATCTCGTGGGCGATGACCATGGCGCGGCGCTGGCGTTCGGTGTCGGTGACGGCGGAGCGGAAGACGAACTCGTCGCGGAAGGTGACCAGGCCGGGGTTCTCCATGGCGCCGGCGTTGAACTCGGGGACGAAGGCCTGGTCGTAGGAG
Source organism: Streptomyces sp. NPDC001594 (assembly GCF_042893675.1). Classification (NCBI taxonomy): domain Bacteria; kingdom Bacillati; phylum Actinomycetota; class Actinomycetes; order Kitasatosporales; family Streptomycetaceae; genus Streptomyces; species Streptomyces sp. NPDC001594. The sequence continues at coordinate 185,097 of NZ_JBIAVB010000003.1, forward strand.
TCGAAGGGGTAGGGCTCGGTGAACTTCTCGTGGTAGCGGTCGTAGCAGGCGGTGGTGACGGAGAGGATCTCGTCGGCGTCGGCGTCGAGGTGGGGGGCGAGGGACTTGCGGCAGTGGATGCCGAAGGGGAGCCCGGCGTGTTCGGTGGTGACGCTGTGCCAGGGGCCGGCGGCGACGGCGGCGAGGTAGGTGGAGATGACGGGGGTGGGGGCGGAGGTCCAGGTGCCGGCTCCGTCGCCGGCGCGGTCGCCGGTGCGGGTGGTGGTGCCGTTGGCGAGGACGGTCCAGTGGGCGGGGGCGGTGACGGTGAACTGGAAGACGGCCTTGAGGTCGGGCTGGTCGAAGGCGGGGAAGACGCGCTGGACGTCGTCCATGAACATCTGGGTGTAGACGTACGTCTCGCCGTCGGCGGGGTCGGTGAAGCGGTGGAGGCCCTCGCCGGTGCGGGAGTAGCGCATCCGGGTGTCGAGGCGCAGCTCGTGGGGGCCTTCGGTGAGGCCGGTGAGGGGGAGGCGGTTTCCGGTGAGGGCGGCGGGGTCGAGGGGGTGGCCGTCGAGCGTGGCGGAGCGCAGTTCTTCCGGCTTCAGCTCGATGAAGGTGTCCGCGGGGGTGCGGGCGCTGAAGCGGATGACGGTGGTGGAGTCGAAGGTCTCGTCGCCGGTGGTGAGGTCGAGGGTGACGGCGTAGTGGTGGACGTCGAGGAGCTGGGCTCGGAGCTGCGCTTCGTTGCGCGTCAGTGCGGACATGGGGCCCATGCTGCCGGATGGGGGGCCCGGGTCCTAGGCCGTTTGCGGCCGGTCGGGGCGGGGTGCGGCCGCCCCGACCGGGGGTCAGTCCTCGGCGGCGGCGATGGTCTCGTGGTGGCGGATGACCTCGGCGATGATGAAGTTGAGGAGCTTCTCGGCGAAGGCCGGGTCGAGCTTGGCGTTCTCGGCGAGCTGGCGCAGGCGGGCGATCTGCCTGGCTTCGCGGCCGGGGTCGGCGGGGGGCAGGTGGTGGCGGGCCTTGAGGTGGCCGACCTGCTGGGTGCACTTGAAGCGTTCGGCGAGCATGTGGACAACGGCCGCGTCGATGTTGTCGATGCTGTCGCGCAGGCGGGCCAGTTCGGCGGTGACGTTCTCGTCGATCGCCTCGGGGTCGGTGCCGCTGTCGCGGTCGCTGGTGTTCATGGTCACCGAGCTTACGTGGCGGGCGGGCGTGTCACCCCTGGCATGTCGCTGGGTGAGACGGGGCCCGGAGCGCGTGGTCACAGGGGCAGCAGGGCGGTGACGAGCCAGCCGCCTTCGGGGGCGGGGCCGGCGGCGAGGCGGCCGCCGAGGGCTTCGGCGCGTTCGGTCATCCCGGCGAGGCCGTAGCCGCCGCCGCGGGCCTTCTCGGAGAGCCGGGCGGGGTGTCCGCCGTCGTCGGCGACGCGTACTTCGAGGCCGGCGGGGACGGTGCGCAGGCCGATGCGGACGGCGGTGGCGGTGGCGGCGTGTTTGCCGATGTTGGTGAGGGCTTCGAGGACGATGCGGTGGGCGGTGGCGGCGACGTCGCCGGGGATGCGGTCCTCCAGGCCCTGTTCGACGTAGAGGACGACGGGTGGGCCGGTGAAGCGGCGGGCGAGGTCGCGGATGTCGGCGAGGCCGGCGACGGGGGCGGTGGCGGGGGCCGTGGGGGTGCCGTCGTCCTCGCGGAGGATCCGTACGAGGCGGCGCATGGAGCCGAGGGCCTCGTCACCGGCGGTTTCGATGCGGCCGAAGACCTCGGCGGCGCGTTCGGCGGTGACGCGGGTGAAGCGGGCGGCGCGGGCCTCGACGACGATGCCGGTGACGTGGTGGGCGACGAGGTCGTGGAGTTCGCGGGCGAGTTCGAGGCGTTCGGCGGTGCGTACGGCGTGCAGTTCGCGCAGGCGCTGCACGGACTGCAGGCGCAGCAGGAGCGAGTAGGCGGTGACGACGACGGTGAGGACGGAGAAGAGGAGGGTGAAGCGGCCGGGGTCGGTGTCGCGTACGGGTACGGCCATGCAGCCGAGGCCGAGGAGGGAGCCGAGGACGGCGGCGGTGCGGGCGGAGGTGCGCAGCAGGACCTGGGAGAGCAGGACGAGGAGGGCGATGGCCTCGCCGGCGCCCCAGACGACGGTGGGCCGTTCGCCGAGGACGAGCAGGAGGGTGACGGTCCAGGTGGTGGCGGCGGCGAACCAGGCGCGGGCGAGGAGGGGCAGGCCGGGCCAGGGGGCCGCGCTGAGGCAGACGAGGATGCCGGAGACCCAGACGGTGGCGTGCGGGGGGCTGGGCTGGCGGGCCAGGACGATGCCTTCGAAGGTGACGAGGGCGAGGAGGAGTGCGCAGAGCAGCAGCCGGATGCGGGCGGCGGCGCGGGGGTGGCGGCGGGCCCAGGAGGCGAGGGGGCTCACGGGCTTTCACGCGGTGGTGGCGGCGAGGCCGCTTTCCCAGGCCCAGGCGGCGATCTCGACGCGGTTGCGGGCGGTGAGTTTGGCCTGGACGTTGGCCAGGTGGGTTTTGACGGTGGACAGGGAGACGTAGAGCTCGGCGGCGATCTCGGCGTTGGTGAGGCCGCGGGCGAGGCAGCGCACGACGTCCTGTTCGCGTTCGGTGAGGGGTTCGGAGGGGCGGCGGGCGGCCTGGGGGCCGGCCATGCGGGGGGCCATCTCGCGCAGCAGACGGACGGTGATGGCGGGTGAGACGAGGGCGTCTCCGGCGGCCGCGGCGCGGACGGCTTCGACGAGCATGGCGGGGCTGGCGTCCTTGAGGAGGAAGCCGGAGGCTCCGCCGTGGAGGGCCGCGTGGACGTATTCGTCGAGGTCGAAGGTGGTGACGATGACGATGCGGGGGGTGTCCTGGCCGGAGAGGCGGCGGGTGACCTCAAGGCCGTCGACGCGGGGCATGCGGATGTCGAGGAGGAGGACGTCGGGGTGGTGGGCGGTGACGGCGTCGAGGGCGGCCTGCCCGTCGGCGGCGTCGGCGACGACCTCGATGTCGGGCTGGCTCTCGAGGATCATCCGGAAGCCGGTCCTGACCATGTCCTGGTCGTCCGCGATGACCACTCTGATCGCCATGCGCCGCCTGCCCCACTGTCGCCTGTCGCCCGCTCGCCGGGGTGTCCCCGTCCCATGGGACCCGGGGGTGGGGCGGCCCGCAACCGGACGGCCGGGGGCTCGCCCTTCCGGCCGGCTCGGGTCCGGCCGGAAGGGAGAGGTGCGCGGGTGGGGGGGTGCGCGGGTGGGGGGGTGCGCGGGTGGGGGGGTGCGGGCGGCGGGGCGGTGGGGTTACAGGCCGGCGGCGGCGGCCCGGATGTCGGCGGCGAAGGTGGAGACCTCGGAGTAGACGCCGGGGTATCCGGCGCGGGCGCAGCCCTCGCCCCAGCTGACGATGCCGACCTGGATCCAGGCGTTGGTGTCGTCGCGGCGGAACATGGGGCCGCCGGAGTCACCCTGGCAGGTGTCGGTGCCGCCCTGGTCGTAGCCGGCGCAGATCTCGTCGGAGGGGACGAGGGAGTCGCCGTAGGCGGCCTGGCAGGCGGCGTCGGAGACGAAGGGGACGGTGGCTTTGAGGAGGTAGCGCTGCTGGGATCCGCCTTCGCGGGCGGCGCCCCAGCCGGCGACGGTGAAGGTGCCGTTGTCGTAGGCCTTGGTGTCGGCGATCTTCAGGGTGGGGAGGTTGATCGGCTTGGCGAGCTTGATGAGGGCCCAGTCCTTGCCCTGGCCGTTGTAGCCGGGGGCCTGGAGCACCTTGGTGGACTTGACCTTGATCGCGCTGCTGCTCTGGAGGTCGACGACGCCGGCGGTGGCGGTGATGGAGGTGTTGTTGCCGGAGCCGTTCACGCAGTGGGCGGCGGTGAGGACGATCTGCTGGGTGTAGAGGGCGCCGCCGCAGCCCATGGAGAGGCGGACCATGAAGGGGAACTCGCCCTGGCCGGCGCGGGTGCCGCCGACGACGGGGGTCGGGGAGGCGCTGGCGCCGGTGGGCTGGAGGCTGGCGGCGGCGAGGGCGACGGCGCCGACGGCGAGGCCGCGCTTGAGGATCGTGGCAAGGGTGGACACGGTCAACACACTGCCTTTCGTGGGGGGTTGGGCTGTGCGCGCCATCCGATGAATGACGAGTCCATGACACATCGGCGCCCGGGAGGGCGACAAGAACACGTTTTCGGACAATCCCCGCCACCCGGCGGGCTCCGCGCCCCGGATTCATTTCACGGCCACGAAAAGTTTCCTACCGGCCAGTAGACACGGGTGGGATTCTGGCCAACTCTGGGCACGTACATGCCAATCCCCGGTATATGCCGAGCCGTTCCGAGGAGCGCCCCCCCATGCGCAGCACCCGCCGCACCCGCACGTCCCGTACCGCCGCCGCGACCGTGGCCGCCGCGGCCGCCGTGATGACCCTGCTGCCGGCCGGCTCCGCCGCCGCGGCCCCGGCCGCCACGCCCGCGCCCGCGCCCGCTCCGGCGGCGGTCACGGCCTCGGCGCCGGGCGGCAACGCGGCCATCCTCGGCATCGACTATGCCACCTGGCAGCGCGACGTGGCCTCCGTCGTCGACGCCGCCCGCCCGGCCATCGAGCAGCGGATCGCGGCCGCCCCGGCCGGCGAGAAGCCCGCGATCGTCCTGGACATCGACAACTCCTCGCTGGAGACGGACTTCCACTGGTTCTGGACCTTCCCGACCCCGGCGATCGACAAGGTCCGCGCGCTGACCCAGTACGCGAACCAGCGCGGGGTCGCGATCTTCTTCGTCACAGCCCGCCCGGGCATCGTGTACTCCCTGACCGAGCGCAACCTCAAGGCCGTCGGCTACCCGGTCACCGGGCTGTACGTGCGCGACCTGCCGGCCCTGTTCGAGCAGGTCAGCGCGTACAAGACGGCCAAGCGCGCCGAGATCGAGGCCCGCGGCTACACGATCATCGCCAACATCGGGAACAACGAGAGCGACCTGGTCGGCGGCCACGCCGAGCGCACCGTCAAGCTCCCGGACTACGGCGGCAAGCTCTCCTGACACCGCCGGACCGGATCCGGCGGGCCGGAGGTGGTTCGAACGCGCGGTATGGCGGGTAGTCATATCCCATCGCACGAGTGCCGGGCCCGGCCCCTCGCCAGGGGGCCGGGCCCGGCGCCCGTTCAGCGGGCCGCCGCCGCTACGCCTTCTTCGGCGCGGGGCAGGTCTGCCAGGCGAGGTGGTAGAGCGTGCTGACGCCGGCGTCGGTGGAGTCCATGGCCATGAAGCTGGTGGCCGTCTGCGGGTTCGAGGTGCCGGCGTTCACCCGCAGCTCGGTGTTGATGTTGAAGTTGCGCTTCTCCCCGCACGGGGACCAGACGAGGTCCGCGTACTCCGTCTTGTCGCTGGTCTGCCAGTTGTCGTTCAGCGGGCCGGTGAAGGAGTGCGTGCGCTGGGTGGTCTGCGGCATCCCCTGGAAGTAGTAGTTCGCCCGTTCCTGGCCCGAGGCTCCGGGCTGCAGGAACGCGAACCCCCGGTAGTCCGCCTGGACGATCGCGTAGGTGAACCCGGACGGGACGTGGACGCGCAGGTTGAGCTGGCAGTTCTTGCGGAAGGCCGTCGGCGGGGCGCCGGGGCCGACCTGGGCGAGGTACTCGCTGTAGGTGACGGTGAAGGCCGTGTTGTCGGGGGCCACGGCCACCTGGGCGGTGCCCTCGCGGCAGCCGGAGCCGTTGACGGTGGCGAGCTCGATCACGATCTTGTCGGGCGGAACGGTGATGGGCGGAAGGCCGCCCGAACCCGGGGCGGCGGCCCCGGCGGGGGCGGACGTCGCGATGAGCGCGGCGGCCGCGGCGGCGGTGAGCAGGGTACGGGACAGGGAATGAGACATCGTTGTCACTCCTGACTCCTGGTCCTGGGGTCTGCTGCGCGAAGCCCGGTGTGGACGTGGCCGTCAGGCCGCGGGGCACTCCTTCCACTCGAAGTGGTAGACCGTGCTGACACTGCCGTCGGTGGAGTCCATGCTCATGAAGCTGAGGTTCTGCGAGCCGGACGTGCCCGCGTAGACCCGCAGTTCGGTGTTGACGTTGAGGTTGCGCTCCTCCCCGCAGGGGGCCCAGACGAGGTCGGCGTAGTCGGTCTGGTCGCTCGCCTGCCAGTTGTCGGTGAGGGGGCCGTTGAACTGGTGGGTGCTGCGGGCGGTCTGGGCGTTGCCCTGGAAGTAGTAGTTGGCGCGCTGCTGGCCGTAGGCGCCGCGCTGGAGGTGCGCGAAGCCGCGGTAGTCGGCGCGGGCGATGGCGTACGTGAACCCCTGCGGGACGTGGATCCGCAGGGCCAGCTGGCAGTTCTTGCGGAAGTCCGTCCCGCCGGAGCCGGCGCCGGTCTGGGCGAGGTAGTTGCTGTAGGTGACGGTGAAGGCGGTGTTGTCGGAGGCGGCGGCGACGTCGGCGGTCCCCTGGGGGCAGCCGGAGCCGTTGACCCCGGCGACCTCGACGGTGACCCGGCCGGGCGGGGGGAGGGAGGGGGTGCCGGGGTGGGCCTGGGCCTGGGCGGCGGGGGCGGGGAGGGCGGTGAGGGCCGCCAGGGCCGTGACGGCGGCGCCGAGCGGGAGTCTGCGGAGGGGCATGAGGGGTCTCCGTTCGTGCGGAGGGGGCCCGGATTGGGCATGCACATGCCACCACGGTGTTGCCGGGCGGGGGAGGGTTCGATACGGCCATCGGGGGGCCGGGGGTGGTCGGTCCGTACCGGCTGGCCGATTCCGGCGAGCGGCCGCCCGTCGCTCCGCCGGTCGGCGGCGTCCGCGTCCGGCGGGGCCGGCTCCCGCCGGGCGCCCGGATGTCCGGAACCCGGAGCCGTGGTCCCGCTGCGCGGTGCCGGCCTCCCCGCCCCACCCTTCGCCCGTTCCCGCGGGGGCTGCGCCCCGGACCCCCTGGGGGCTCCGCCCCCAGACCCCCACGCCTCAAACGCCGGCGAGGCTGGATTTGGGCGCGCCTGGTCTGTCGCCCGCGGCAACGCCCGCGCGCACCGGGCGCGGAGCGCCCGGAACGGCGTCAGGGGCGGAGCCCCTGGGAACGGACGAAGGGCGGGTAGGGGAAGGCTCCGCGCAGCGGGACCGCGGTGTCGCCCGGCTACTGGGCCCCGTACGCCGGGAGCGGCGGCTCCGAGAGGGACAGGAGCTTGGCGGCGGCCTCGCCCGCCTCCGACGGGGTCCAGCGCGATCCCCGGTCCACCGTGGCCCCGGGCCGCCAGCCGTCCATCACGGTGATCCGCCCGCCCTCCGCCTCGAAGACCCGGCCCGTGACCCCGGCGGACGCCTCCGCGCCCAGCCACACCACCAGCGGGGACACGTTCTCCGGCGCCATCGCGTCGAAGGCCCCCGCCTCAGGGGCGGCCATCGTGGCCGCGAAGGCCTCCTCGGTCATCCGGGTCCGCGCCGCCGGGGCGATGGCGTTGACCTGGACCCCGTACCGGCCCATCTCCGCCGCCGCCACCAGCGTCAGCCCGAGGATCCCCGCCTTGGCCGCGCTGTAGTTGCCCTGGCCCACGGAGCCCAGCAGACCCGCCCCCGAGGAGGTGTTGACGACCCGGGCCGCGACCGGCCGGCCGGCCTTCGCCTCGGCCCGCCACCAGGCGGCCGCCGCCCGCAGCGGCAGGAAGTGGCCCTTGAGGTGGACCCGCATCACCGCGTCCCAGTCGTCCTCACCGAGGTTGACCAGCATCCGGTCCCGCAGGAACCCGGCGTTGTTGACGAGGGTGTCCAGCCGCCCGAAGGCGTCGAGGGCGCAGGCCACCAGTGAGTCCGCGCCCTCGCCCGTCGCGACGTCCCCGCCGTGCGCCACCGCCTCCCCGCCCCGTGCGCGGATCTCCTCCACCACGCGGGCGGCCGGGCTGCCGGGCCCGGGCAGGCCGTCGAGTCCGACCCCGAGGTCGTTGACGACCACCCGTGCCCCTTCCGCCGCGAAGGCCAGGGCGTGGGCCCGGCCCAGCCCCCGGCCGGCGCCCGTCACGACGACCACGCGTCCGTCCACGATGCCCATGTCAGCTCTCCTCACAGTCGACCCGCCTCCGCCGGCCCCTCCGGCCACCGGTCCCACACCCCGCCGGCCCCCGGCCGGCCGCCTCGCCCCGTCGTTCCGCCCGCCCCCTTCCGGCGTTCCCGCCAGGCCACCCATCCGCCCGCGGCCCGTCAGGCCCGGCTAGCGCGCGCCCAGCCCACCCCGGACCGGCGCCCGACCCACCCGGGCCGCCAGCCCGCCCGCCCGCTCCGACCCCCCGTCCGCCGGCCCCGGCCCCGGGCCCACAGCCCGCCCCGGCCCCCTGGCGCCCGCCGCTCCGGCGACCCACGCGCCCTGCCGGCGGTCCCGTGACCGCCCCCGACGGAGCCACCACCCCCGGACGCCCCCGTGCGCCCTCACCGCGGCGGTGTCGCCGGGGTGTCGGGGGCGGTGGGGGGCCGGTTGGCCGTGGCGGCCGTGAGGAATGCCGGGCGTTCGCCGCCGCCGTGGAGCAGCAGGCTCGCCCCGCTCACGTAGGCCGCGCGGTCCGAGGCCAGGAACACCGCCGCCTCCCCCACGTCCGCCGGCTCCGCCAGGCGGCCCAGCGGGACCGTGGCGGCGACCGCCGCGACGCCCGCCGCGTCCCCGTAGTGCAGGTGCGCCAGCTCGGTGCGGACCATGCCGAGGACCAGCGAGTTGACCCGTACCTCGGGGGCCCACTCCACCGCCATCGAGCGGGCCAGGTTCTCCAGCCCCGCCTTCGCCGCCCCGTACGCGGCCGTGCCCGGCGAGGGGCGGGTTCCGCTGACGCTGCCGATCATCAGCACCGATCCCCGGCTCTCCCGCAGCCACGGGTAGGCGGCCAGCGAGGCCGTCAGCGGGGCCACCAGGTTGAGGGCGACGACCCGCGCGTGCCGCTCGGGCCCGCCCTCCCCCAGCAGCCGGTACGGGGTCCCGCCGGCGTTGTTGACCAGGCAGTCCAGCCGCCCGTGGCGCCCCGCGACCCCCTCCAGGAACTCCCCGACGGCGTCCGGGTCGCGCAGGTCCACGGCGGTGAAGGCCGCCTCCCGCCCGCCCTCCGCCACCGGCGCGTCCGGCGGGCGGCGCGCGCAGACGGCGACCTCCGCGCCCGCCGCGAGGAACGAGCGGGCGATCCCGGCGCCGACGCCCCGTGTTCCGCCGGTGACGACCACGACCCTCCCCTTGAGCTCCATCGGCTGCTACCTTCCTCACCTAACAAATGTTTGGTGGAAAGGTAGCTGATCCGCTCATGGGTGTCTCCACCTCCAGCCCGGACAAGGGCATCGCACTCGTCACAGTGGACTTCCCGCCCGTCAACGCCCTCCCCGTGCACGGCTGGTACGAGCTCGCCGACGCCCTGCGCGCCGCCGGGCGCGACCCCGAGGTGCGCTGCGTGGTCCTGACGGCCGCCGGCCGGGGCTTCAACGCCGGGGTCGACATCAAGGAGATGCAGCGCGACAGCGGCCACGCCGCCCTCATCGGGGCCAACCGCGGCTGCTACGAGGCCTTCGCCGCCGTGTACGAGTGCGAGGTGCCGGTGGTGGCGGCCGTGCACGGCTTCTGCCTGGGCGGCGGCATCGGCCTCGTCGGCAACGCGGACGCGATCGTGGCCTCCGAGGACGCCGTCTTCGGGCTGCCCGAGCTGGACCGCGGGGCCCTGGGCGCGGCCACCCACCTGGCCCGGCTGGTCCCGCAGCACCTGATGCGCGCCCTCTACTACACCTCGCGCACCGCCACCGCCGCCGAACTGCACGCCCACGGCTCGGTGTGGAAGGTGGTCGCGCGGGCGGAGCTGTCCGCCGCCGCCCTGGAACTGGCGGCCGAGATCGCGAAGAAGGACGGCACCCTCATCCGGCTGGCCAAGGGCGCCATCAACGGCATCGACCCGGTCGACGTGCGCCGCAGCTACCGCTTCGAGCAGGGGTTCACCTTCGAGGCCAACCTCAGCGGGGTCGCCGACCGGGTCCGCGACACCTTCGGGAAGGCATAGGGAGGCACCGCATGACGGACAAGACCATGACCCCCGACGAGGTGGTCGGGCGGCTGCGCAGCGGAATGACCCTCGGGATCGGCGGCTGGGGCTCCCGGCGCAAGCCGATGGCCCTGGTGCGGGCACTGCTCCGTTCCGAGATCACCGATCTCACCGTGGTCGCGTACGGCGGCCCCGACGTCGGGCTCCTGGCCGCCGCCGGACGGATCCGCCGCCTGATCGCCCCCTTCGCCACCCTGGACTCCGTCCCGCTGGAGCCGCACTTCCGCGCCGCCCGCGAGAGCGGCTCCCTCGCCCTCACCGAATACGACGAGGCGATGTTCATGTGGGGCCTGCACGCCGCCGCCAACCGGCTGCCCTTCCTGCCCGTCCGCGCCGGCCTCGGCTCCGACGTCATGCGGGTCAACCCCGAGCTGCGCACCGTCACCTCCCCCTACGCCGACGGCGAGGAGTTCGTCGCCGTCCCCGCCCTGCGCATGGACGCGGCCCTGGTCCACCTCAACCGCGCCGACCGCCTCGGCAACGCCCAGTACCTGGGCCCCGACCCCTACTTCGACGACCTCTTCTGCGAGGCCGCCGACGCCGCGTACGTCTCCTGCGAGCAGCTCGTGGAGAGCGCCGAGCTCGCCAAGTCCGGCCCGCCGCAGTCACTCCTGGTCAGCCGGCACTCGGTCACCGGGGTCGTGGAGACCCCGAACGGTGCGCACTTCACCTCCTGCGCGCCCGACTACGACCGCGACGAGGCCTTCCAGAAGCTGTACGCGGCCACACCCTGGCCCGAGTTCGCGGCCCGCTTCCTCTCCGGGGCGGGCGAGCACGACTACCAGAGCGCCGTCCGGACCTGGCGGGAGGAACAGCGATGACCACGCGCGCCGAGTACTGCGTGATCGCCTGCGCCGAGGCCTGGCGCGGCGACGGGGAGGTCCTGGCCAGCCCGATGGGCCTGGTCCCCTCCTTCGGGGCCCGGCTGGCCAAGCGGACCTTCTCCCCCGACCTGCTGCTGACCGACGGCGAGGCGATGCTGGTCGGCCTGGACGGCACGGTCGAGGGCTGGCTCCCGTACCGCCGCCACCTGACCATGGTCACCGGCGGGCGGCGGCACGTGATGATGGGCGCCAGCCAGATCGACCGGTACGGCAACCAGAACATCTCCTGCATCGGCGACTGGGAGCGGCCCTCCCGCCAGCTGCTGGGCGTACGCGGGGCGCCCGTCAACACCCTCAACAATCCGGTGAGCTACTGGGTGCCCCGGCACTCCCCGAGGGTGTTCGTCGAGCGCGTCGACATGGTCAGCGGGGTGGGGTACGACCGCGCGCGGGCGGCCGGGCCGTCCGCGTCCCGCTTCCACCGGCTGCCGCGCGTGGTCAGCGACCTGGGCGTCTTCGACTTCGACGGCCCCGGGCACGTGATGCGGCTGGCCTCCGTGCACCCCGGGGTCACGGTGGAGGAGGTCCGCGCGGCCACCGGGTTCGAGCTCGCGGTCGGTGAGGAGGCCCCGTTCACCCGGGAGCCCACGGCCGAGGAGCTGCGGCTGATCCGCGAGGTGATCGACCCGAAGGGCCTGCGCGAGCGCGAGGTGCGGGGCTGACATGGCGGCGAGGGAGTGGGACACGGCGTTCACCAAGCTGGTCGGGGTCCGGTACCCGATCGTGCAGACGGGCATGGGCTGGGTGGCCGGCCCGCGCCTGGTGTCGGCGGCGGCGGAGGCGGGGGCCCTGGGCATCCTGGCGTCGGCGACGATGACGACCGAGCAGCTGCGCGCGGCGGTCCAGGAGGTGCGCTCGCGCACGGACGCCCCGTTCGGGGTGAACCTGCGGGCCGACGCCGGGGACGCGGCCGAGCGGGTCCGGCTGATCATCGACGAGGGCGTGCGGGTGGCCTCGTTCGCGCTGGCCCCGTCCCGGGAGCTGATCGCCCGGCTGAAGGACGCCGGGGTGGTGGTGATCCCCTCGGTGGGGGCGCGCCGGCACGCCGAGAAGGTCGCGGCCTGGGGGGCCGACGCGGTGATCGTGCAGGGCGGGGAGGGCGGCGGGCACACCGGGGACGTGGCGACGACGGTGCTGCTGCCGCAGGTGGTCGACGCCGTGGACGTCCCGGTGGTGGCGGCGGGCGGGTTCCGTGACGGGCGGGGGCTGGTGGCTGCGCTGGCGTACGGGGCCGCCGGCGTCGCCATGGGCACCCGGTTCCTGCTGACCTCCGATTCGACGGTTCCGGACGCCGTGAAGGCCGAGTACCTGAGGGCGACCGTCAAGGACGTCACCGTCACCACGGCGGTGGACGGGCTGCCGCACCGGATGCTGCGGACCGAGCTGGTGGCCTCCCTGGAGCGTGCGGGCCGGGCGCGGGCGCTGGCCCGGGCGGTGCGGCACGCGGCGGGCTTCCGGAAGCTGTCGGGGCTGTCCTGGTCCCGGATGGTGCGCGACGGCCTGGCGATGAAGCACGGCAAGGACCTGTCCTGGAGCCAGGTCCTGCTCGCCGCGAACACCCCGATGCTCCTGAAGGCGTCCATGGTCGAGGGCCGCACGGACCTCGGTGTCATGGCATCGGGCCAGGTCGCGGGGGTGATCGAGGATCTGCCGTCGTGTGCGGAGCTCGTCGACCGCGTCATGGCCGAAGCGCACGCCGTGCTGGACCGGCTGCACGCGTCCGGTCCGCACCCGCTCGGCACCCTGCCACCACCAGGGTGATCCCCTTCTCCGTCACAGGAGTCGCCCGTATGAGACGTGCCCGCATCCGCCTGGCGACCGCGGCGACCGCCGCCGCGCTCGCCCTCGGGACCCTGCCCGCCGCCGCGTACGCGGCGGCGGCTCCGGCCCCCGCGGCCCGTGCCCGGCACCACCAGCTCCAGTCGCCGTCCCCGGCGATCCGGCAGATCCCCCTACAGGGGGCCGTCAACCTCCGGGACGTCGGCGGCTACGACACGTACACCGGCGGCCGGGTCCGCCAGGGGCTGGTCTACCGCTCCGACGCACTGGGCAAGCTGACCGCGGCGGACATCACCACCGTCTCCGGTCTCGGCCTCACGAAGGTCGTCGATTTCCGCATCCCGATGGAGCTCCAGTACGACGGCGCCGACAAGCTGCCTCCGGGGCTCTCCCCCACCTCCCGTCCGGTCAGCGACCTGGGCCTGTACGCCACCCTGGTCGGCGCGATATCCAGCGGCGACCCCGTCAAGCAGGAGCAGATGCTCGGCGGGGGCCGGGCCGAGGCCTACATGCGGGACGTCTACCGCACGTTCGTGACGAGCCCCGAGAACCGGGCGCAGTTCGCGGCGACGCTGCGGGAGATCGCGGACGGCGGCCAGGGTCCGCTGCTCTACCACTGCACGTCGGGCAAGGACCGGACGGGGTGGATGAGTTACGTCCTGCTGCGCGCGCTGGCCGTGCCGCAGGCGACGGCCGAGAGCGACTACCTGGCCTCGAACACCTTCCGGGCGGCGTACGACGCCCAGGTGCGCGCGGGGTTGAAGCAGTCGGGCCGGATGCAGAACCCGGACCTGCTGATCCCGCTCCAAGAGGTCCGCCAGGACTACCTGGACGCGGCGACGACGCGGATGGAGGCCGACTACGGGAGCTTCTACGGCTACCTGACGGACGGTCTGGGCCTGGACCTGCGGACGCTGTCGAAGCTGCAGAACAAGCTGGTCCGGTAACCGCCGGGGATGCGCGAAGGCGCCGGGCAGCTGCTCTGCCCGGCGCCTTCGGCGTGCTCGTGTCAGGGGGTACGGGGGTCAGACCGCCCGGCGCCGGCCCTGGCCGCCCGTGCCGACCCGGCTGCGGGCCGAGGCCGCGGCCGCGCCGCCGCCGGAGGTGGAGCCGGACCCGGCGCGGCGGCCCTGGCCGGCGGCGGAGCCGGAGCCCTGGCCGCCGCCCTGGGCGCGCCGGGGCTGGCCCGAGCCGGAGCCCGCGGGGGCCTGGCCGGAGCCGGAGGCACCGGAGCCGGTGCGGCGGCCGCGGCCGCCGGAGGCGGGGGCGGCGGAGGCGCCGGAGCGCTGGCCGCCGCCCGAGCGGCGGCGCGAGGAGCCCGAGCCGGAGCCCGAACCGGTGCGCGCCTTGGGCTGCGCGGGCTGCGGGACCTCCAGGACCACGGGGATGCCGGAGGGCACGCGGGCGCCGGTCAGCCGGACGAGTTCCTCGTCGGAGGACTTGATCTGGGCGGTGCGCGGGGAGATCCCCGCGTCCGACATCAGCCGGGTCATGTCCCGCTTCTGGTCGGGCAGGACCAGGGTGACGACGCTGCCGGACTCGCCGGCGCGGGCGGTGCGGCCGCCGCGGTGCAGGTAGTCCTTGTGGTCGACCGGCGGGTCGATGTTGACGACCAGGTCGAGGTCGTCGATGTGGATGCCGCGCGCGGCCACGTTGGTGGCGATCAGCGCGGTGACCTCGCCGGTCTTGAACCAGTCCAGGGTGCGGTTGCGCTGCGGCTGCGAGCGGCCGCCGTGCAGGCCGGAGGCGCGGACGCCGTCCGCGAGGAGCTTCTTGACCATGCGGTCGACGCCGCGCTTGGTGTCGACGAACATGATGACCCGGCCGTCACGTGCGGCTATACGCGTCGCCACGGCCTTCTTGTCGGTCTCGTCCATGACGTACAGGACGTGGTGCTCCATGGTGGTGACCGCGCCGGCCGACGGGTCGACGGAGTGGCCGACCGGGTCGTTGAGGAACATCTTGACGAGCTTGTCGACGTTCTTGTCGAGGGTCGCCGAGAACAGCATGGTCTGCCCGCCGGGCTCGACCTGCTTGAGCAGGGCGGTGACCTGCGGCATGAAGCCCATGTCGGTCATCTGGTCGGCCTCGTCGAGGACGGTGATCGAGACCTGCGAGAGGTCGGCGTCACCGCGGTCGATGAGGTCCTTCAGGCGGCCGGGGGTGGCGACGAGCACCTCGGCGCCGCGGCGCAGGGCGCCGGACTGCCGGTTGATCGACATACCGCCGACGACGGTGGCGAGGCGCAGGTTGACGGCCGTGGCGTACGGGGCCAGGGCGTCGGTCACCTGCTGCGCCAGCTCGCGGGTCGGTACGAGGACCAGCGCGAGCGGCGCCTTGGGCTGCGCGCGGCGGCCGGCGGTGCGGGAGAGCACGGCCAGGCCGAAGGCGAGGGTCTTGCCGGAGCCGGTGCGGCCGCGGCCGAGCAGGTCGCGCCCCGCGAGGGAGTTCGGCAGGGTGGCGGCCTGGATCGGGAACGGCTCGGTCACGCCCTGGGCGGCGAGGGTCTTCAGCAGCGCCTCGGGCATGTCCATGTCCTCGAACGCGGCCACCGGCGGGAGGGCCGGGACCTGCGGTTCGGGCATGGTGAATTCCTGGGGCCGGGCCACGGGTGCGGGCTTCTGCCGGCCCGCACCAGCCTTCGGACGTCCCTGGGCCGCGCCTCGGCCCCGGCTGGGGCGGCGGCTGGGTCGTGCGGAGCTGGAGCTGGTCATGCGGAAAAGCCCTCCTGAAACCGGCAGGTCAGACAAACGGTCGAAACAGCAGACAAGCCGGGGCCCGCACCTCGCGGTGCGGACCCCGGCATGCTGAGAAAATTAGGCGGGGATGATGTTCTCCGCCTGGGGGCCCTTCTGGCCCTGGGTCACGTCGAAGGACACGCGCTGGCCCTCCTGGAGCTCACGGAAGCCCTGGGTGGCGATGTTCGAGTAGTGGGCGAACACGTCCGGACCGCCACCGTCCTGCTCGATGAAGCCGAAGCCCTTTTCCGAGTTGAACCACTTCACGGTGCCAAGTGCCATTTGAATCTCCTGAATAGGCGGCAAGGGCCCCATCCGGGAGAATCCGGCAAAAACAATAAAAGCGCCTGCGGAGCAATCCCGTCAGGCGCACATAAAGTTCATGGGTACCACAACTGCAACGTGACCAAGCTAGCACACTTCCCGCCGATCTCGCTTCCCCGCGCGGACGACAGCGCGGCGTGTCCGGGGCGGGGCGGCGTGCGGCCCCGCCCCGTGCCGGCTCGCGGCGCCCGGATCAGAGGCGTTCGATGATCGTGACGTTGGCCTGGCCGCCGCCCTCGCACATGGTCTGGAGGCCGTAGCGGCCGCCGGTGCGCTCCAGCTCGTGCAGGAGCGTGGTCATCAGCTTCACTCCGGTCGCGCCCAGGGGGTGGCCCAGGGCGATGGCGCCGCCGTTGACGTTCACCCGGGCGGGGTCGGCGCCCGTCTCCTTCAGCCAGGCGAGCACGACGGGGGCGAAGGCCTCGTTGATCTCGACCAGGTCGATGGCGTCCAGGGTCAGGCCCGTCTTCTTCAGGGCGTGCGCGGTGGCCGGGATCGGGGCCGACAGCATCCGGATCGGGTCCTCGCCGCGCACCGACAGGTGGTGGATGCGGGCGCGGGGGGTGAGGCCGTGCTCGGCGACGGCCCGTTCGGAGGCGATCAGCATGGCCGCGGCGCCGTCGGAGACCTGGGAGGAGACGGCGGCCGTGATGGTGCCGCCCTCGACCACCGGCTTGAGGCCGGCCATCTTCTCCAGGGTGGTGTCGCGGCGCGGGCCCTCGTCCACGGTCACGTCCCCGTACGGGACGGTCTCGCGGTCGAAGCGGCCCTCGTCGATCGCGCGGAGGGCCCGCCGGTGGGAGGTGAGGGCGAACTCCTCCATGTCCCGGCGCGAGATCCCCCACTTCTCGGCGATGAGCTGCGCCCCGTGGAACTGGTTGACGGGGGCGTCGCCGTAGCGGGCGCGCCAGCCGGCCGAGCCCGCGTAGGGGCCCTCGGTGAGGCCGAGCGGTGCGGCCGCCTGCCGGGAGGCGAAGGCGATCGGGATCATCGACATGTTCTGGGTGCCGCCCGCGACGACCAGGTCCTGGGTGCCGGAGAGGACGCCCTGGGCGGCGAAGTGCACGGCCTGCTGGGAGGAGCCGCACTGCCGGTCGACGGTGACCCCGGGGACCTCCTCGGGCAGGCCGGCGGCCAGCCAGGCGGTACGGGCGATGTCCCCGGCCTGCGGGCCCACCGTGTCCAGGCAGCCGAAGACCACGTCCTCCACGGCGGCCGGGTCCACCCCGGTGCGCTCGACGAGCGCCTTGAGGACGTGCGCGCCCAGGTCGGCGGGGTGGACCTGGGACAGGCCACCACCGCGCCGGCCCACGGGGGTGCGTACGGCGTCGACTATGTAGGCCTCGGGCATCGGGGGGCTCCTCTGCTGGCTGCGGGTGTCCTAGGGGCGTACGGCGATCCCGTCGAGCACCATCGACAGGTACTGGCGGGCGATCTCCTCGGGGCTGTGCTGGCCGCCCGGCCGGTACCAGGACGCCGCGACCCACACCGTGTCGCGCACGAAGCGGTAGGTGAGGCGGATGTCGAGGTCGGCCCGGAAGACCCGGGCGGCGACGCCCCGCTCCAGCGTGCCCAGCCAGGCCTTCTCGAACTTCACCTGCGAGTCGGAGAGGTAGTGGAAGCGGGGCTGCGCGGAGAGGGTGCGGGCCTCCTTCTGGTAGATCGCGACGGCGGCGCGGTGCCGGTCGATCTCCCGGAAGGACTCGGTGACGAGGGCCTCGATGGTCTCCCGGGGGCCGAGGCCGGCCGCGAGGACGGTGTCGTACCCGTCCCACAGCTCGTTCAGGAAGGCCGAGAGGATCTCGTCGAGCATCGATTCCTTGGAATCGAAGTGGTAGTAGAGGCTGCCGGCGAGCATCCCGGCGGCGTCGGCGATCTTGCGGACGGTGGTGGCGTTGTAGCCCTGGGCGGCGAAGACCTCGGCGGCGGTGTCGAGGAGCTCCCGACGCCGCTCGGGTGAGGCGCTCACCTGCGGCTTCTTCTTCGCCCGCGGCTCGGCGGTCGGCTCTGCGGTCGGCTCGGCGGTCGGCTTGTTCGTTGGCACGCGCCCATTGTGCGGCTAGGCGCGCTGGCTGCTGACCGAGACGGTCTCGCCCGTCATGTAGGACGAGTAGCCGCTGGCCAGGAAGACGATGACGTTGGCGACCTCCCAGGGCTCGGCGTAGCGGCCGAAGGCCTCGCGGGCGGTGAGTTCGGCCAGCAGTTCCTCGCTGGTGACCTTCACCAGGTGCGGGTGCATGGCCAGGCTCGGCGCGACCGCGTTGACCCGTACGCCGAACTCCGCCGCCTCCAGCGCCGCGCAGCGGGTCAGGGCCATCACCCCGGCCTTGGCGGCGGCGTAGTGGGCCTGGCCGGTCTGGGCGCGCCAGCCGATGACGGAGGCGTTGTTGACGATGACGCCGGCGCGGCCGGAGTCCTTGAAGGCGCGCAGGGCGGCGCGGGTGCAGCGGAAGGTGCCGTTCAGGGTGACGTCGAGGACGCGGGTCCACTGCTCGTCCGTCATGTCGACGAGGTCGGCGGTGCCGCCGAGCCCGGCGTTGTTTACCACGACGTCGAGGCCGCCGTGGAGCCGCCCGGCGTGCGCGAACAGGGTCCGGACCTGGTCCTCGTCGGTGACGTCACAGGGCAGGGAGGCGATCCGGTCCGCGCCGAACTCGGCGGTGAGGGCGGCCTCGGTCTCCTTCAGGCGGCGGGCGTGGGCGTCGCCGATCAGGACACGGGCCCCCTCCTCCAGGAAGCGGCGGGCGGTGGCGCCGCCGATGCCCGCGCCGGCCGCGGCCGTGACGACGGCGGTGCGGCCGCGCAGCAGACCGTGGGCGGGGACGTAGGCGGGCGCCCCGTTGCGGGACTCCTCGACGCTGCTCATGGCCGTACGTTAACCTACCAAACACTTGTTAGGGAAGGCGTGCGGGTGCGTGTGAAGGAGGCGGACGGCTGATGGATCTCGACCACTCCCCCGAGGTGGCGGCCTTCCGGGCCGAGGCCCGGGACTGGCTGCACGACCACGTGCCGGATGCCCCCCTTCCCTCGCTGGAGACGGAGGAGGGCTTCGCGGCGCACCGCGCGTGGGAGGCCGAGCTGCACGCCGGCCGCTGGTCGGCGGTGTCCTGGCCCGAGGAGTACGGGGGCCGGGGCGCGGACATCGAGCGGTGGCTGGTCTTCGAGGAGGAGTACTGGGCGGCGGGCGCGCCCGGCCGGGTCTCGCAGAACGGCATCAGCCTGCTGGCCCCGACCCTCTTCGACCACGCCACGCCCGCGCAGCGGGCGCGGGTGCTGCCGTCCATGGCGAGCGGTGAGGTGATCTGGGCGCAGGCCTGGTCCGAGCCGGAGTCGGGTTCCGACCTGGCCTCGCTGAGGTCGCGGGCGGAGCGCACCGAGGGCGGCTGGCTGCTGTCGGGGCAGAAGACCTGGTCCTCGCGGGCCGCCTTCGCCGACCGGGCCTTCGGGATCTTCCGCAGCGATCCGGGGGCCGCCCGACCGCACCAGGGGCTGACGTACCTGATGTTCGACCTGCGCGCGCCGGGCGTGACGGTACGGCCCATCGGGCGCCTCGACGGCAAGCCGGCCTTCGCGGAGCTGTTCCTGGACCGGGTGTTCGTCCCCGACGAGGACGTGATCGGGGAGCCCGGGCAGGGCTGGCGGATCGCGATGTCGACCACCGGCAACGAGCGGGGGCTCACCCTGCGCTCCCCCGGCCGGTTCCTGGCCGCCGCCGGCCGGCTGGCCGCCCTGTGGCGCGAGCGGGGGGACCCGGCGGACACGGCGCTGCGCGACCGGGTCGCGGACGCGGTGGTGGGGGCGCGCGCCTACGAGCTGTTCACCTGGGCCGGAGCCACCCGCTTCGCGGCGGGCGGGGAGATCGGCGCCGAGTCCAGCCTGAACAAGGTGTTCTGGTCCCAGTACGACATCGCCCTGCACGAGACGGCCCTGGACCTGCTGGGCCCGGAGGCGGAGCTGGCGGACGGGCCGTGGGCCGAGCCGTGGGTGTTCTCGCTGGCCGGTCCGATCTACGCGGGGACGAACGAGATCCAGCGCAACATCATCGCCGAGCGGCTGCTCGGCCTTCCGAAGGGCCGCCGCTGATGCGCTTCCAGCCGACCGGTGAACAGTCCGATTTCGCCCGCACCCTGCGCTCCCTGCTGGCCGCGGCGGAGGTCCCGGCGACGGTGCGGGCCTGGGCGGCCGGGGACCACGGGCCCGGGCTGGCCCTCTGGTCCCGGCTCGCGGACACCGGCCTGTGGGCGCTGGCCGCGCCGGAGGCGTACGAGGGGCTGGGGCCGCTCCCGGTGGAGCTGGCCCTGGCCTTCATGGAGCTGGGGCGGGCGGGGGTGGCGGGTCCGGCGGTGGAGACGGCCGCGGCGGCGGTGCTGCTGGGGGAGCTGGCCCGGCTCGGCGAGGAGGGCCCGGCGAAACGCTTCCTCCCGGGGCTGGTGGCGGGAGACACCCTGGCCACCCTGACCCTGCCGGGCGGCTCCCCGTACGCCCTGGACGCGGACGCGGCGACGTACTGCTTCACGGTGTCGGAGCCGGGTGGGCCGCGCCCGGCGGCGGGCACCGCCTCGGGCCCCGCGGGGGCCGGTGCGCGCTCGGAGGCCGTGGAGCTGCGGCTGGCGGGGGGTCGGGGGGAGCGGCTGGCCTCCTTGGACCCGGCGCGCGGGCTCGGGGTGCCGCGGGTGGGCGGGGAGCTGCTGGCGGCCGGTCCGGCGGTGGCGGCCGCCGCCGGGGCCGCCGCGCGGTGGGCGCGGCTGCTGACGGCGGCCCAGTGCCTGGGCGTCGGCGAGGCCCTGCTGGGCCGCACGGTGGAGTACGTGAAGCAGCGCACCCAGTTCGGGGCGCCCGTCGGCAGCTTCCAGGCGGTCAAGCACCGGCTGGCGGACACCCTGCTGGAGCTGGAGTTCGCCCGGCCGCTGCTGTGGGCGGCCGCGCTGTCCCTGTCGGACGGGGACGTCGCGGCGGCGAAGCTGACCGCCGGCGAGGCCGCGTACGGGGCCGCCCGCACCGCCCTCCAGCTGCACGGGGCCGTCGGCTACACGGAGGAGCTGGACCTGTCCCTGTGGCTGCGCAAGGCCCGGCCGCTGCGCGACGCCTGGGGCAGCCCGTCGCAGTGCCGGGCGGCGGTGGTCCGGGGGCTGCCTCAGACGACGGCCACGCGGAGGGTGACCACGTAGGCCTCCTCGACCGTCCCGTCGGGGAACAGCTCCAGCAGCCGTTCCCGCTCGGCCCCGGTGAACTCCCGGGTGGCGCTCTCCCCGAGGAGGAGGAAGGCGGAGTGGCTGGAGAGGTTGGCCAGGTGCGCGTCCAGCGGGATCCGGCGCGACCAGCGGACCTCGCAGGTGGTGAGGCCCAGCTCCTCGGGGTCCTCCCGCGGCTGGGTCCCGGCGGGGACGCCGAGGAGGGCGGCGATCCGCTCGTCCTGCTCGGCGAGCCAGGGAACGGTCAGGTCCAGGTCGTTCCACCAGAGGGCGAGGGCCCCGCCCGGGCGCAGCACGCGGCGGGCCTCGGGGACGGAACGGGCCGGGTCGGTCCAGTGCCAGGCCTGGGCGTAGGTCAGGAAGTCGAGGGAGCCGGAGGCCAGGGGGAGGCGGTCGCCGTCACCGCGCACGATCGGGATCCCGGGGTGCGCGCGGCGGAACTCCGCGGCCATGCCGTCACCGGGCTCCACGGCGAGCACCCGCGCCCCGCGGGCGTGCAGCAGGGCGCTGGCGATCCCGGTCCCGGCCCCCGCGTCCGCCACCCTGGCCCCGCGCAGGCTCGCCCCGGCGAGTTCCTCGACGGCGTCGAACAGCGCGTCGGGGTACCCGGGGCGGGAGGCGTGGTAGAGGGCGGCGGCGGCATCGAAGGACCTGGCACGAGTCGTCATGCCGCCATTCTTTCCCGTGCCCGCGACCAGGAGGAGAGCCTGCCCGGCCAGGACCGCACCGGGCCGGAAACGACTTCGGGCGGCTCCCGGAGAACCGGGAACCGCCCGAAGGTCAGGTGCGCCGCCAGGGACTCGAACCCCGGACCCGCTGATTAAGAGTCAGCTGCTCTAACCAACTGAGCTAGCGGCGCCTTCGAGAAGGAAGGTACCCGCCCGGCGCGACTGCTCCAAATCGCACCCCCTCCGACCGGCCCGTGCCCCCTCCGACTCCGTCCCACCGCACGGGTACGGGCACCGACACCGGACCACCGCGCGGGCCGGGACCACCACCCCGCCCGGGACCGCCGCGCGGGTACGTCGCCGACCTCGCCGTCGGCCCGGCCGTCGGCCACCCCGGCGGCGACCCGCGCCGCCGGCCGCGCCGAGGCAGGCGCGCGACACGGTCACCCCGCCCCGCCGGCCGCCCCGCACCGGTCCGGTCCGGTCCGGTCCGGTCCGGTCCGGCGGCCAGGGTGACCCGCAGGGGCGGGCCCGTATCTTCCGGATCAGGCCCGGCCGCGCCCGCCCGTGGCCGCGATCCAGGCCGCCGCCCCCGCCCGGGCCGCCGCCGCGGCCGGCAGCGGCAGGCCGAGGAAGCCGTGGAAGACCCCCGGGTGGAGCCGGACCTCGCAGTCCACCCCCGCCTCCCCCAGCCGGCGCGCGTACGCGAGCCCCTCGTCCCGCAGCAGGTCGCAGTCGGCGAGGACGATCAGCGTGCGCGGCAGCCCGGACAGGTCCGGCGCGCGCAGCGGCGAGACGTGCGGGTGGGCGGGGTCGCCGCCGTACCTGTCCCAGTACCAGGCCATGTGCGCGGCGGTGTGGAAGTACCCGCTCCCGTACACCGCCACCGACTCCGACCCCATCGAGGCGTCCAGCGGCGGGTACACCAGCAGCTGGCCGGCGAGCAGTTCCGGCGCCCGCAGCGCGGTGACGGCCGCCAGGTTGCCCCCGCTGGAGTCCCCAGCCACCACCACCCGCCCCGGGTCGCAGCCCAGCCGGTGCGCCCCGGCCCGCGCCCACAGCAGCACCGCCAGCGCGTCGTCGGCCGCCGCCGGCCAGGGGTGCTCCGGGGCCAGCCGGTAGCCGGCCGAGACCACCACCGCCCCCGAGGCCGCGGCCAGCTCACGGCAGAGGGCGTCGTGCGTGTCGATCCCGCACATCACCCAGCCCCCGCCGTGCAGGTACACCACGAGCACCCGCCCCCGCTCCCCCGGCGCGGGGTCGTACACCCGCACCGGCACCCCGCCGGCCTCGGTGTCCCGCACCGAGGCCGGTTCCGGCCCCCGCCCACCCGGCCGCTCCGCCCCGGCCGCCACCGCCGCCCGCAGGGCCGCCACGTCCCCGGGCCCCGGGAAGCCCGCCGTCATGACCTCGCACAGCGCCCGCGCCTCGGGCGACAGCCCGTCCCGCGACTCTCGCCCCTCCCCCGAACCCCCGCTCATCGCGCCGTCATCCCCCCGTCGACCACCAACTCGGCACCCGTGACGTACGAGGAGGACTCCGAGCACAGGAAGAGAACCAGCTCCCCCACCTCCCCCGGGCGCCCCATCCGCCCCAGCGGCACGTGCGACCAGTCCCGCCCCTCGACCGCTCCGGCCACCATGGGCGTGTCGATGGCGCCGGGGTGCACCGAGTTGACCCGGATCCCGTCACCGGCCAGGTCCAGCGCCGCCGAGCGGGTCAGCCCGCGCAGGCCGGCCTTCGTGGAGCCGTAGGCCGCGTGGCCCCGGAGGCCGACCAGCCCGGCGGTGGAGGAGACGTTCACGATCGAGCCGCCCCCGCCCGCGCGGAGCACCGGCGCCACCGCCTGGATCCCGAGGAACGGCCCCAGCAGGTTGACCCGCAGCAGCTCTTCGAAGCCCTCCCTGCTCTGCTCCTCCACGTGCGCGGTGCGCCACAGGGCGGCGTTGTTGACCAGCGCCGACACCGTCCCGAAGGCGGCCACCGCCTCCCGGACCACCCCGGCCCAGCTGTCGGCGTCGGCCACGTCGTGCCGTACGAACAGACCCCGGTCGCCCAGTTCCGCGGCCACCGCCCGGCCCTCCTCCTCCCGGAGGTCGGTCACGACGACCCGCGCCCCGGCCCGCGCGCACAGCCTGGCCTCCTCTGCGCCCTGGCCGCGCCCGGCGCCGGTGACGACGACGACCTTTCCGTCCAGCGAGATCACGCTTCCTCCATACGAACAGCGGGAGTTGAACAGCGACCCGACGACTCATATACCTAATAGGCATATACCTAGCAGCCATATCAAACGCAGGGAAGGGCGCCGCCGGAACCGGTCGTAGACTGCGCTGCGTGGCAGACGAGACGACAGTGGAGACCCCCGGCGGGGCGGCCCGGCGTGCGCTCCCCGCGACCAGCTGGGCAGTGCTCGGACTGCTCTCCTTCGGCGAGGAACTCTCCGGCTACGACCTGAAGAAGTGGTCGGACTGGTCGCTGCGCTTCTTCTACTGGAGCCCCTCCTTCAGCCAGATCTACAGCGAGCTCAAGCGCCTGGAGAAGGCCGGCTACGCCTCCTCCCGGATGGTCGCCCAGGACACCGGCACCCGCGACAAGCGGGTCTACCGGATCACCGAAACCGGCATGGACGCCGTACGGCGGTGGGCGCGCGAGGCGCCCGTCGACCCTCCGGTGCTCAAGCACGGGCCGATGCTGCGGTTGTGGCTGGGCCACCTCCTGGAGCCGGAACAGATGCGCGAACTCCTCCTCCAGCAGCAGCGGTTCGCCGAGGGCATGCGGCGCGGAGCGGAGGCCGACGTGGCGGCGGCGCAGGGGGAGGAGGCCTGGGCCTACCCCACCCTGACCCTCAAGTGGGCCGAGCGGTACTACGCCTCCGAGCGCGATCTCGCGGCGGCCATGCTGGAGGACATCGAAGCCCTGAGCGCCCGCCCGCGCACGGACACCGCACCATGACGGGAGGCGGCGGCGCCATCAGCCTGCGCAAGATCGAGGAGACGGCCCCGGCCCTGGTCAGCCTCTACGAGAACGCGGGCGTCTCGCTGCGCAAGCACGGCCTGGAGGGCGGCCGGGCCGCCGTCTACCTGGTCCTGGACCGCTCCGGCTCCATGCGCCCCTACTACGCGGACGGCACCGTACAGGCCTTCGCGGACCTGGTCCTGGGCCTGTCCGCCCAGCTCGACTCCGACGGCCGCGTGCCGGTCGTCTTCTTCTCCACCGACGTCGACGCGATCGAGGAGGTCCCCCTCACCGGCCACGGGGGCCGGGTCACGGAGATCGCCGCCGGCCTCGGCCACATGGGCAAGACCGCCTACCACCTGGCGATGGACGCGGTGATCGACCACTACCTGGACTCGGGCTCCACCGACCCCGCCCTGGTCGTCTTCCAGACGGACGGCGGCCCGGTGAACAAGCTGGCGGCGGAGCGCTACCTGTGCAAGGCCGCCCGCCTGCCCCTCTTCTGGCAGTTCGTCGGCTTCGGCAACACCCGCAGCAGCCAGTTCGACTTCCTGCGCCGCCTGGACGAACTCCCGGTGCCGGACAAACGGGTGGTCGACAACGCGGGCTACTTCCACGCGGGCCCGGACCCGCGCGCCGTACCGGACGCCGACCTGTACGACCGCCTCGTCGCCGAGTTCCCGGCCTGGCTGGCCGCGGCACGCCGGGCGGGCATCGTGCGCGCCTGACCGGCCGCCGGCGGCGGGGCGCGCTTTGATGGACGCATGACGACGAACAACTGGGCAGCGTTCGAGAAGGCGGAACCGGACTTCGCGGAGGCGGTACGGGCCCGCTTCGCGCAGTTCCCCCACCACGTCCTGGCCACCCTGCGCAAGGACGGCTCGCCCCGGCTGACCGGCCTCAACGTGGAGTTCCGCGGCGGGGAACTGTGGCTGGGCATGATGGCGGGCTCACTGAAGGCCCGCGACCTCCAGCACGACCCGCGCTTCGCCCTGCACACCAACCCCGGCCCGGACGACACGATGCCCGACGGGGACGTACGGATCTCGGGCCGCGCCGTCGAGATCGTGGACCCGCCCGAACTCCACCGCTACGCGGAGGAGAAGGACACCCCGCACCCCTTCCACCTCTTCCACGCCGACCTGACCGAGGTGGTCCACACGGCGGTCGACGGCGACGACCTGGTAGTCCGCACCTGGACCCCCACCCACGGCCTCCGCACCCTCCGCCGAGGCAACGACGACGAACCACCCCGCGAGATCCCCGCGTCCTGACCCTCAGGGGGCGCTCCGCACCATCTCCTCCGGTGCCGCCGTACGCCGGGCACGCGCCCGGTCACGGAGCCAGACGGGATCGGCGGCGCCTACCGCACGGCAGCGCGCGTTGTCAGTGCCAGCCCCTAGCGTGGAGGAGACCGACACGGACCCACGGGGGGACCCATGCAGCAGACGTTCCAGCGCCGCCGCCGCACCGCACTCACCCTGGCCCTCGCGGCCACCGCCCTCACCCTGGCCACCGGCACCGCCCAGGCGGCGGACCAGGCCGAACTCCTTCCCTACCCCGGCCCCGACGGGGTGATCTGGGTGCCCGAACAGACCGGCTCCAGCGGCTTCGTCTCGGGCGGCCTCTCTCCCTACCTGGACACCTACACCACCTTCGCCTGCGAGGGCGGCGGCAGCATGGTGGTCTCCTTCACCCTGGACGAACACCCTGACCGCAACCCGGCCCCTTTCACCCTGAACTGCCCCGAGGACACCCCGGCCCAGATCACCATCCCCTTGGGCCCGGGCCTCCACGACGGCTTCGGCGCTGTGGTCACCACCTCGACCCCCACCCTCCGCTGGGGAGCGGTCGTCGTCCAGCCGGAGTAGCCCCCACACACGCCACGGCGCCCGTCATCCCTGGTCGGGGGCATGACGGGCGCCGTGTCGGATCGTGGAGCACTCGAAGCGGACCCACACGGTCTTTCCCACCAGTTGATCGGTGACGCCGAAGTCGTCGGCGAGCTCGGAGACGAGCCACAACCCCCTGCCGCACAGCGCGTCCACCCCGGGCCGCCCGACCACCGGCAGCCCCGGGCCGCTGTCCCTGACCTCGACGCGGACCATGCCCTCCTCCCACACCAGGCGCACGCAGAAGTCGCGCCCGTACGGGACGCCGTGGAGCACGGCATTGGCCGCGAGCTCGGAAGCGCAGAGCCGGATGTCCTCACCCCGATCAGCGATGCCCCACTGCCAGAGCGTGTCACCAGCGAACTGCCGGGCCGCGCGCACCGAGCTGCGTGTCCTGGGAAATCGCTGCTGCCGACAAAGAGTCACGCCACCCACCATCCTGACGCTGAGTTCCAAGGCCGTGACCGACTGTATCGCTGTTCGCGAAAAGCAGCAAGATGATGGAGGCTGAGGTCCGCGGGCGGGCTTCGCATACCGTGGGAGTGCCAACAAAGAGTCGGCGTACGGGAGGACGGCATGAGCGGCAGCGGGTGGACCAGTACGTCGATGCCCTACCTGACCCCACGTACAGCCGGGGCGGCGGACGCGTGGACGGAAGAGACGAGGGCCGCCGGACATCGCGGCGGGCAGCGGATCGTCTACGCCGGCGAAACCTCCGCGAGCTCCGAAGTGGCGGCGCTGCTCGGCACAGACGAGGGCGCGACGGTCGTGGCCCGCCGCCGGATCATTGAACTCGATGGAATCCCTTGTGAGTTGACCGACACCTTCTACCCGGCCCACATCGCATCCGGCACCGCCCTGGCCGGAACCTCGAAGATCCGGGGCGGGTCGGTCTCCCTCCTGGCCTCACTCGGCCACGTCGGAGCACGGGTCGTCGAAACCGTCACGGCGCGGATCCCCACCGACGAGGAGTGCGGACAGCTGGGCATGAGCCGCGAGGAGCCCGTGCTGCGCATCGCCCGCGTCACGTACGACGCGGGCGACACTCCCCTTCAGGCCGACCTCATGGTCATGCCCGCAGGTCGCCAACAGCTGCGCTACGAGACCCAGATCGGATGACCTTGCCCTCCCCTGAAGCCACCGCACCCGACCCCCGCCCCCTGCACGCCCGCATCGCCGCCGACCTGCGCGACGCCATCATGAACGGTGAGCTCACCCCCGGCTCGAACGTACCCTCGACAGCCCGGCTGAAGGAACGCTTCGACGCCTCGAACGCCACCATCCAGAAGGCGCTGCAGCTCCTCAAGGCCGAAGGGCTCGTTGTCGGCCGGGCCGGTGCCGCAGTGACGGTCCGCGAGAACCGGCAGCGGACCGTCCGCCCGGCGTCCTCGCTCACACCGGCAACGGCCGGCGGGGCCCATCCGTGGCTGGCCGAGATCGCCGGACGGCCCGACGCCGAGGTCCATACCGGGCTGATCAGCGTGGGCGAGACCGAGGTACACGGTGACGTCGCTGCCGCCCTCGGCCAGGAGAACGGCTCGTCGGCACTGCTTCGGCGCCAGCTCATCACCCTTGACGGCGAACCCGCCGAACTCGTCAGCTCCTACTACCCGCTGGACCTCACCCGCGGCACCGCCCTCGCCGAACCCCGCAGGATCCGGGGCGGAACCCCGACCTTGCTCACGCAGCTGGGCTTCGCTCCGCGCACGAGCGTGGACCGCGTCTCCGCACGCATCCCCACGCAGGCGGAGCACGCGGCGCTGCGCCTGCACGGCGACCTGCCGGTGCTGCGCACGCTGAGGACCGTCTACAGCGACGGCCACCGGCCGGTCGAGGTCACCGTCATGGTGAAGGCCGGGCACCTGTACGAGCTGCAGTACGAGTTCGCTCCCGAGTAGAACCCGGAAACGCCACGACGCCCGTCATCCCTGGTCGGGGACATGACGGGCGCCGTGTCGAGTGCCGTACTCCGTTGTACGGACCGTATGAGGGGTCTCCCCGGAGGGAGGGGTGACGGGGTTACACCATCAGGGAGCGGTCCGTCGGCTTGACCGGGTACGGGAGGGTGCTCGTGCCCGTGAGGTAGCGGTCCACGCCGCGGGCGGCCGAGCGGCCCTCCGCGATGGCCCACACGATCAGCGACTGGCCGCGGCCCGCGTCGCCGGCCACGAAGACGCCGTCGGCGTTCGTCGCGTACGAGGCGTCGCGGGCGATGTTGCCCCGCTCGTCCAGGTCCACGCCGAACTGCTCGACCAGACCGTTGGCCTGGTCGGTGCCGGTGAAGCCCATCGCCAGGGTGACCAGCTGCGCGGGGAGGACGCGCTCGGTGCCGGGCTTCTGGACCAGCTTGCCGTCCTCGAAGGCGACCTCGACCAGGTGCAGGGCCTGGACGTTGCCGTCCTCGTCGCCCTCGAAGTGGGTGGTGGAGACGGAGTAGATCCGCTCGCCGCCCTCCTCATGGGCCGAGGTGACCTTGTACAGCATCGGGAAGGTCGGCCACGGCATGGCCGCCGGGCGGTCCTCCGACGGGCGGGGCATGATCTCCAGCTGGGTGACCGACAGGGCACCCTGGCGGTGGGCGGTGCCCACGCAGTCCGCGCCGGTGTCGCCGCCACCGATGACGATCACGTGCTTGCCCTCGGCCGTGATGGGGGGCGCCATGAAGTCGCCCTCCTGGACCTTGTTCGCGAGCGGGAGGTACTCCATCGCGAAGTGGATGCCGTTCAGGTCGCGGCCCGGGACCGGCAGGTCGCGGGAGACCGTGGCGCCGGCGGCGACGACGACCGCGTCGAAGCGCTTGCGCAGGTCCGTCGCCGTGATGTCGCGGCCGACCTCGATGCCGGTGCGGAACTTGGTGCCCTCCGCGCGCATCTGCTCGATGCGCCGGTTGATGTGCACCTTCTCCATCTTGAACTCGGGGATGCCGTAGCGCAGCAGCCCGCCGATGCGGTCGGCGCGCTCGTACACGACCACGGTGTGGCCGGCCCGGGTCAGCTGCTGGGCGGCGGCCAGACCGGCCGGGCCGGAGCCGATGACGGCCACGGTCTTGCCGGAGAGGCGCTCGGGCGGCTGCGGGGTGACGTCGCCGTTGTCCCAGGCCTGGTCGATGATCGAGACTTCGACGTTCTTGATCGTGACGGCCGGCTGGTTGATGCCGAGCACGCACGCCGACTCACAGGGAGCGGGGCACAGGCGGCCCGTGAACTCCGGGAAGTTGTTCGTCGCGTGCAGGCGTTCCGCCGCCGCCGACCAGTCCTCGCGGTAGGCGTAGTCGTTCCACTCGGGGATCAGGTTCCCCAGCGGGCAGCCGTTGTGGCAGAACGGGATGCCGCAGTCCATGCAGCGGCCGGCCTGCTTGCTGATGATCGGGAGCAGCGAGCCCTTGACGTAGACCTCGTTCCAGTCCTTGACGCGCTCGGCGACGGGACGGGTGCAGGCGGTCTCGCGGGGGGTGGTGAGGAAGCCCTTCGGGTCAGCCATGGGTCGCCGCCTCCATCATCTTCTCGGTGGTCTCGGACTCGGAGAGTCCGGCCAGCTCAGCGGCGTCCTTGGCGGCGAGCACTGCCTTGTACGTGGTCGGGATGATCTTGCTGAAGCGGGCCGCGGCGGCGTCCCAGTCAGCCAGGAGCTTCGCGGCCACGGTCGAGCCGGTCTCCTCCTCGTGGCGGCGCACCACATCGTGCAGCCACAGCTTGTCCTCGTCCGACGGGGCCTCGACGGCCTCCGCGTTGCCGGAGTTGACCTGGCGGGGGTCGAGGTCGATGACGTACGCGACGCCGCCGGACATGCCCGCCGCGAAGTTGCGGCCGGTCTCGCCGAGGACGACCGCGGTGCCGCCGGTCATGTACTCGCAGCCGTGGTCGCCCACGCCCTCCGAGACGACCAGGGCGCCGGAGTTGCGGACGCAGAAGCGTTCGCCGGTGCGGCCGCGCAGGAACATCTCGCCGCCGGTGGCGCCGTAGCCGATGGTGTTGCCGGCGATGACGGAGTACTCGGCGAGGTGGTCGGCGCCGCGGTCCGGGCGGACCACGACGCGGCCGCCGGAGAGGCCCTTGCCGACGTAGTCGTTGGCGTCGCCCTCCAGGCGCAGGGTGACGCCCTTGGGGAGGAAGGCGCCGAAGGACTGGCCGGCGGAACCCGTGAAGGTCAGGTCGATGGTGTTGTCGGGCAGGCCCGCACCGCCGAACTTCTTGGTGACGTGGTGGCCGAGCATGGTGCCGACGGTCCGGTTGATGTTGCGGATGGCGACCTGGGCGCGGACCGGCTGGGCCGCCTCGGCGGTCTCGGCGTTCAGCGCATCGGCGGCGAGCTCGATCAGCTCGTTGTCGAGGGCCTTCTCCAGACCGTGGTCCTGCTCGATGAGGGCGTGGCGGACCGCGCCCTCGGGCAGGTCCGGCACGTGGAAGAGGGGCTCCAGGTCGAGGCCCTGTGCCTTCCAGTGGGTGACGGCCTTGGTGGTGTCGAGGAGTTCGGCGTGGCCGACGGCCTCCTCGATGGTGCGGAAGCCGAGCTCGGCGAGGATCTCGCGGACCTCTTCGGCGATGAACTCGAAGAAGTTCACGACGAACTCGGGCTTGCCGGAGAACCGCTCGCGCAGGACCGGGTTCTGCGTGGCGACGCCGACCGGGCAGGTGTCCAGGTGGCAGACGCGCATCATGATGCAGCCGGAGACGACGAGCGGCGCGGTCGCGAAACCGAATTCCTCGGCGCCGAGCAGCGCGGCGATGACCACGTCGCGGCCGGTCTTGAGCTGGCCGTCGGTCTGGACGACGATGCGGTCGCGCAGGCCGTTGAGCAGCAGGGTCTGCTGGGTCTCGGCGAGGCCGAGCTCCCAGGGGCCGCCCGCGTGCTTGAGGGACGTCAAAGGAGACGCGCCCGTTCCGCCGTCGTGGCCGGAGATGAGGACGACGTCCGCGTGGGCCTTGGAGACACCGGCCGCGACCGTACCGACGCCGACCTCGGACACGAGCTTCACGTGGATGCGCGCGACCGGGTTGGCGTTCTTGAGGTCGTGGATCAGCTGGGCCAGGTCCTCGATGGAGTAGATGTCGTGGTGCGGCGGCGGGGAGATCAGGCCGACGCCGGGCGTCGAGTGACGCGTCTTGGCGACCCACGGGTAGACCTTGTGGCCGGGCAGCTGGCCGCCCTCGCCGGGCTTGGCGCCCTGGGCCATCTTGATCTGGATGTCGTCCGCGTTGACCAGGTACTCGGAGGTGACGCCGAAGCGGCCGGAGGCGACCTGCTTGATCGCCGAGCGGCGCGCCGGGTCGTAGAGGCGCTCCGGGTCCTCGCCGCCCTCACCGGTGTTGGACTTGGCGCCCAGCTGGTTCATGGCGATGGCGAGGGTCTCGTGCGCCTCCTGGGAGATGGAGCCGTACGACATGGCGCCGGTGGAGAAGCGCTTGACGATCTCGGAGACCGGCTCGACCTCGTCGACGGAGATCGACGGGCGGTCGGACTTGCCCCCCTCGATTCCCTTGATGGCGAAGAGGCCGCGGAGCGTCATGAGGCGCTCGGACTGCTCGTTCACCCGGTCCGTGTACTTGCGGAAGATGTCGTACCGGCGGTTGCGGGTGGCGTGCTGGAGGCGGAAGACCGTCTCCGGGTCGAACAGGTGCGGCTCGCCCTCGCGGCGCCACTGGTACTCGCCGCCGATCTCCAGCGCGCGGTGCGTGGCCGCGATGCCGGAGACGGGGTACGCCTTGGCGTGGCGGGCGGCCACTTCCTTGGCGATGACGTCCAGGCCGGCGCCGCCGATCTTGGTGGCGGTGCCGCTGAAGTAGGTGCCGACGAACTCCTCGTCGAGGCCGACGGCCTCGAAGACCTGGGCGCCGCGGTAGGAGGCGACGGTGGAGATGCCCATCTTGGACATGACCTTGAGGACGCCCTTGCCGAGGGCGTAGATCAGGTTCTTGATGGCCTGCTCGGGCTCGATGCCCTCGATGAAGGTGCCGGCGCGCAGGAGGTCCTCGACGGACTCCATGGCCAGGTACGGGTTGACGGCCGCGGCGCCGTAGCCGATGAGCAGGGCGACGTGGTGGACCTCGCGGACGTCACCGGCCTCGACCAGCAGGCCCACCTGGGTGCGCTGCTTGGTGGCGATGAGGTGGTGGTGCACGGCGGAGGTGAGCAGCAGCGAGGGGATCGGGGCGTGCTCGGCGTCCGAGTGGCGGTCCGACAGGACGATGAGGCGGGCGCCCGCCGCGATGGCGGCGTCGGCCTCGGCGCGGATCTCCTCGATCCGGGCGGCGAGGGCGTCGCCGCCGCCGGAGACCCGGTAGAGGCCGGAGAGCGTGGCGGCCTTCATGCCGGGCATGTCGCCGTCGGCGTTGATGT
Organism: Streptomyces sp. NPDC001594; assembly: GCF_042893675.1. NCBI lineage: Bacteria > Bacillati > Actinomycetota > Actinomycetes > Kitasatosporales > Streptomycetaceae > Streptomyces > Streptomyces sp. NPDC001594. Next base: position 217,843 of record NZ_JBIAVB010000003.1, read on the forward strand.
GGATGAGCTTGGCCAGCTCGTCGTTGTCGATCACCGGGAAGGGCAGGGTGACGCTGCGGCAGGACGCGGCGGTCGGCTCCAGCAGGTTGGACTGCGGGCCGATCGAGGAGAGCAGCGAGGTGACGAGCTCCTCGCGGATGGCGTCCAGCGGCGGGTTGGTGACCTGCGCGAAGAGCTGGGTGAAGTAGTCGAAGAGCAGGCGCGGGCGCTCGGAGAGGGCCGCGATCGGCGAGTCGGTGCCCATGGAGCCGAGCGGCTCGCCGCCGGTGCGGGCCATCGGCGCGAGGATGACGCGCAGCTCTTCCTCGGTGTAGCCGAAGGTCTGCTGGCGGCGGGTGACCGAGGCGTGGGTGTGGACGATGTGCTCGCGCTCGGGCAGGTCCGTCAGCTCGATCTCGCCGGTCTCCAGCCAGTCCGCGTACGGGGCGGCGGAGGCGAGCTCGTCCTTGATCTCGTCGTCCTCGATGATCCGCTTCTGGGCGGTGTCGACGAGGAACATCTTGCCGGGCTGGAGGCGGCCCTTGCGGACGACCTTGGCCGGGTCGATGTCGAGGACGCCGACCTCGGAGCCGAGGACGACGAGGCCGTCGTCGGTGACCCAGTAGCGGCCGGGGCGCAGGCCGTTGCGGTCGAGGACCGCGCCGACCTGGGTGCCGTCGGTGAAGGTGACGCAGGCGGGGCCGTCCCAGGGCTCCATCATCGTGGAGTGGTACTGGTAGAACGCGCGGCGGGCCGGGTCCATGGAGGTGTGGTTCTCCCACGCCTCCGGGATCATCATCAGCACGCTGTGCGGCAGCGAGCGGCCGCCGAGGTGGAGCAGCTCCAGGACCTCGTCGAAGGAGGCGGAGTCGGAGGCGTCCGGGGTGCAGATGGGGAAGATGCGGTCCAGGGCGGCCTCGCCGAAGGCGGAGGTGGCCAGCTGGGACTCGCGGGCCTTCATCCAGTTCCGGTTGCCCTTGACCGTGTTGATCTCGCCGTTGTGCGCGACGAAGCGGTACGGGTGGGCGAGCGGCCAGGACGGGAAGGTGTTCGTCGAGAACCGGGAGTGGACCAGGGCGAGCGCCGAGGCGAAGCGGCGGTCGGAGAGGTCCGGGAAGAAGGGCTCCAGCTGGCCGGTGGTCAGCATGCCCTTGTAGACGATCGTGCGGGCGGAGAGGGACGGGAAGTAGACCCCGGCCTCGCGCTCGGCGCGCTTGCGCAGGACGAACGCCTTGCGGTCCAGCTCGATGCCGGTCGTCCCTCCCCCAGACTCCGTCCGGGAGGTGCCCCCAGAAACGAACAGCTGGGAGAAGGCGGGCATCGTGGTGCGGGCGCCGTTGCCGAGCAGGTCGGGGGTGACCGGCACCTCGCGCCAGCCGAGGACCGTCAGGTTCTCCTCGGCGGCGATGGCCTCGATCTGCTCCACGGCGACGGCCTGTGCGGTGCCGTCGGCGGGGAGGAAGGCGATGCCGACGGCGTAGGCGCCGGCCTCGGGGAGCTCGAATCCCGCGACCTCGCGCAGGAAGGCGTCCGGGACCTGGGACAGGATGCCCGCGCCGTCGCCGGAGTCCGGCTCGGAGCCGGTGGCGCCGCGGTGCTCGAGGTTCCGCAGTACGGTCAGGGCCTGCTCAACAAGGGTGTGGGTGGCCTCGCCGGTGAGGTTCGCCACGAATCCGACGCCGCAGGCGTCCTTCTCGTTGCGCGGGTCGTACATGCCCTGCTGGGCGGGGCGACCGTCCATGGGCGACCAGGCGGTGGTGCTGGGGCCGGTCGCGGAGTGCGTGGATGCGGAACGCATCGGCTCTCCCGTCGTCGTCGTGGCAAATGTGCTGGCCGAGGGACGACGTTGGCCCTCTGCGAAAGTTCGTGCAGGCTACATGATGGCCGTAATTCCGAGAAGCGGATATCACATTCCAACATGCGGACACCACGCGAGGCAGAAAGAAGGGACCTTCGGTGGGCTGCGGGGGGTGGAGCGAGCTTGGAGAGCTTTCCGCGTATACGGCTCGGGATGAAGGCCCCGGCGCGAAAACGGGCATCTTTGCCCGACGCCCTGGTGTGATGCCCGGCGGGGACGGAAGTGAAACCACCGGATTCAGGACTACTTATGTTGCGTCCTGCATAGTGTCTCACTCCCGGCCCGCTTAGCCTATGGCGCCGCCGATCCAGGTTCCCAGGACGTACGTCACACCGGCCGCGGCACCACCCAGGACAAGCTGGCGCATACCGCTGTACCACCAGGACCGGGCCGTGACCCGCGCCACCACCGCGCCGCAGGCGAAGAGGCCGACGAGCGCCAGCAGCACGGCCGGCCACAGGGCGGTCGCCCCGAGCAGGTAGGGCAGCACGGGCAGCAGCGCGCCCAGCGCGAAGGAGCCGAAGGACGACACGGCCGCCACCAGCGGCGAGGGCAGGTCGTCGGGGTCGATGCCGAGCTCCTCGCGGGCGTGGATCTCCAGCGCCTGCTCCGGGTCGCGGGACAGCTGCATGGCCACCTCGCGGGCGAGGGCGGGCTCGACCCCGCGCGAGACGTAGAGCTCCGCGAGCTCCTCCATCTCGTCGACCGGGTGCTTGCGCAGCTGCTGGCGCTCCACGTCGAGCTCGGCGAGGACCAGCTCGCGCTGCGAGGCGACGGAGGTGTACTCGCCGGCCGCCATCGAGAAGGCGCCGGCGGCGAGGCCGGCGAGGCCGGTGATGACGATGGTCGCCGGGGCCACCGCCCCGCCCGCCACACCGGTCATCAGCGCGAGGTTGGAGACCAGGCCGTCCATGGCGCCGAAGACGGCCGGGCGCAGCCAGCCGCCGTTGACGTCGCGGTGGGTGTGGTTGTCGCGGTGGGCGGTGTGCAGCGGCGCTTCGGTGTCGATGATGGACATGCGGCGTATCTCCCCTTTTCGCATGAGTGGGTACGCGAAAGCGACGCGCAGCCGTGCCCTCCCCGGGCACTCCCCTGAACACCTCGAAACTACGCACGATTTGCGGCCGCCGCCAGCAAGGAAGGCCGTACTTACCTGGGCTTTCGCGGGTCGGCGACCGGGTGACGGGGGTGTTCGCGGGGTGTTTCGCGGCGAGCGACAAACCACATGGCGTGGCACAAATCCCCCAGGGGCTCATGATGGGTCCCCATCACGTGGGAGAGGCGCGCCATGGAGTTGGTCGCATGCAATCCGCAGGTCCTCCTCGAACGGGCCCGGGGCGCGCTGCTGGGCCTCGCGGTGGGTGACGCGCTGGGCGCCCCGGCGGAGAACATGAAGCCGTCACAGATCCGGGCGCGGTGGGGCCGGATCGAGGGGTTCGTGTCGGATGACCCGGCGGGGACGGACGACACCGAGTACGCCATCTTCTCCGGCCTGCTGCTGGCGCGCCACGGGTCGGCGCTGACCGTGGCCCACGTCGAACGGGCCTGGCACCATTGGATCGCCGACCTGGACGAGGGGCCGTTCCGCGGGGCCGGCTTCTCGGAGCGGGGCACGCTGGAGAACCTGCGCCGGGGTCTGGCCGCGCCCATCTCGGCGCAGCACCGGCACGCGTGGTCGGACGGGCTGGCGATGCGGGCGGCCCCGTTCGGGGTGTTCGCGGCTGGCCGCCCGGCGGAGGCGGCCCGGCTGGTCGCCATCGACGGGTCGGTCAGCCACGACGGGGAGGGCATCTACGGGGGCCAGGCCGTCGCCGCCGGGGTGGCGGCGGCCATGGCCGGGGGCTCCCCGGCGTCGGTCGTCTCGGCTGCCCTGTCGGTCATCCCGCCGGACTCGTGGACGGCCCGCTCGCTGAGGCGTGCGGTCACGGCCGCCCCGCGCGGGGAGCGGGCGGTGCGGTCGGCGGTGGTCATCGGCGGGTATCCGTGGACGGACCTGGCCCCGGAGGCGGTGGGCCTGGCGTTCGGGGCCTTCGCCGCCTGTGCGGGGGACTTCCCGTCCTCGGTCCTCACGGCGGTGAACATGGGCCGGGACGCCGACACCACGGCGGCGGTTGCGGGCGCCCTCGCGGGCGCCCTGTCCGGCGCCCCGGCCATCCCCGCCGCCTGGTCCTCGGCGATCGGCCCGGTCCGCGGCAGCTGCCTGCCGTCGATGCGCGGCCACCACGTCCTGGACATCGCGGACCTCCTCACCCCGGAGCCGGCCCGATGACCCCACCGTCCCCCACCCCGGCCCACGAGGGCGGCGGGGGCCGGAACGCACCGCGTGTCCTGCTGCCGGGACACGGAGGCGGGGCACGGGGCCTCGCCGGGGCCGGGGAGGCGGGCCGGGGGGCTGGGGGTGCGCCGCAGGTATCCAAGGGCGCACCGGCCGACGCGGTGGGGGAAGGTTTCGCCACCCAGGCCGGAGTGGCCGACGGGGTGGTCCCGGGGCCGAATCGGGCGGCACTGGCCGAGGCCGGATCGCCGGGGCGTGCCCGAAGCGGCCAGGCCCCGGCCGCACCAGCGGCCACAGCGCACGCGGCCCCCACCCACACCGGACTACCGGAACCCACCCGCACCGGGCACGCCCCAGACGCACCACCAGCAACAGCCGACGCGGCCCCCGCCCCCACCCGACTGCCGCAACCCACCCCGACCAGCCAGGCCCCAGACGCACCACCGGCAACGGCCCACACCGGGCTACCGGAACCCACCCGCACCAGGTACGCCCCAGACGCACCACCAACAACAGCCGACGCGGCCCCCACCCACACCGCGCTGCCGGAACCCGCCCGCCCCCAGGGCGTCCTCCCCGCAGTGGTCCCCGCCGCCCTCCCCCGGGCCGCAGCCGCGGATGCGGCCCGCACGGCGCCCGCACGGGCGGACCGTAGTCCGGCCCCGCCGGCGCGGGCGGACCTCGCCGACCGCGGCCGGGGCGGGCTCCGGCGGATCGAGGGGCTGTTGCTCGGGCTCGCCGCAGGCGACGCGGCCGGGTGGCCCTCCGCCCGGCACCGGGCCAGCCGGATGCCCGAGTGGACCCGCCGCCTCACCCGCGAGCTCGACACCTTCGCCGAGCAGAACGCCACCACCACCCTCCCCGTCCCCATCGCCCTCAACCAGCCCCCCGAGCCCCTGCGCCTCGGCCCCTCCGACGACGCCGAATGGGCCGCCTTCGCCGCCGAGTCCGTGCTCACCGCCGCCGGCGCCCTGCTCAGCGACCTCTCCCGGTCCCGCCGTATGCGCGCCGCCCTCGACCTGGCCTGGAACGCCCTGGCCAGCGAGGTCGCCGCGGCGGCGGAACGGGCCCCCGAGGTCGAGTCCGCCGTGCTGCCGATGCGCGCCCGGATCTCCGTACGGGCCGGGCTCGGCAACCTCGCCGCCGGTCTGCGCCCGCCCGCCACCGGCCACGACAACCCGCACTACTTCGACGACGCCGCCTGCGTCCGCGCCTGCGTGCTCGCCGTCGTCCACCCCGGCGACCCCCACGCCGCCGCGGAACTCGCCGAGTTCGACGCCCGTTACACCCAGGACGGCGACGGGGTCCACGGCGCCCGCGCCATGGCCGCCGCCGTCGCGACCGCCCTCGCCGGGGCGGGCACCGAGGCCGCCGTCGACGCCGCCCTGGAACAGCTGCCCGCCGCCACCGAGATCGGCCGCAACGCCCGGCACGCCGTCCAGCTCGCCCGTACCGACGGCGAGGGCGCCTTCGCCCTCGTCCCGCTCCTGGAACACCAGATCGTGGACCACGTCTACAGCTACGGCATCGCCGCCGCCGAGACCGTCCCCGTCGCCCTGGCCCTGGCCACCGCCGCCCGTGGCCGGGCGGCCGAGGCCGTGCCGGCGGCCGCCTGCCTCTCGCGCGTCGCCGACTCCGCGCCCGCCCTCGCGGGCGCCCTCACCGGCGCCCTCGGCGGCGGCGACTGCCTGCCAGCCTCCTGGCGCGAGGCCTGTCGCGTGCTGTCCGGCTGCGCGCTGCCCCGCCTGGCCGGAACCGACCTGGTCGAGCTCGCCGCGCTCCTCACCCGTACGGAACTCACCGCACCGACCGACGCACAAGGGATGATTCGATCATGACGCTCACGCTGGAGGACCGGATCACCGGCTCCCTCGTCGGCGCCGCCGTCGGTGACGCCCTCGGTGGCCCGGTGGAGGGCTGGTCCCCCGAGCAGATCGCCGAACGGCACGGCGGCCGCGTGCACGGGATCGTCGGCCCCTGGTACGAGGACTGGCGCACCGCCCGCCCCATCGCGCCGTACCACAAGGGCGACGGGCACGTCACCGACGACACCCTCATGACGCACGCGCTGGTCCGGGTCTACGCGGCCGTACGGGACCACCTGGACGCGTACGCGATCGCCGAGCACCTCGTGCCCGACCTGATGTCCGTACCGCGCTGGATCCCCGAGCTGGAGGCCGAAGCCCTGCCGCTGCAGCGGGTGTTCCTCGCGGAGAAGTGGATCGTGACGCGGCTGCACTACGCGCACGCCGACCCCCGCGAGGCCGGCACCGGCAACATCGTCAACTGCGGTGCGGCGATGTACATGGCGCCGGTCGGACTGGTCAACGCGGGCAACCCGCGGGGCGCCTACGCCGAGGCGCTGGACATCGCGGGCGCCCACCAGTCCTCGTACGGGCGGGAGGCGGCCGGGGTCTTCGCGGCGGCCGTCGCGGCGGCGTGCCTGCCGGGGGCGACGGCCGCGTCGGTGGTGGAGACCGCGCTGGAGCTGGCCAAGGACGGCACCCGGGCCGCCATCGCGGCGGTCCGGGACGCGGCCCTGCGCCACCGGGACTTCGAGTCCGCGCTCGGGCCGCTGCGGGAGGCGGTGGCTCCGTACGACTCGGTCGGCCCGGACTACCGCGCGCCCTCGCTCGGCGCCCGGCGGCCGTCGCGGCTGCACTCGATCGAGGAACTGCCGATCGCGCTCGGGATGCTGCTGGTCGCCGACGGCGGGTACGAGACTGCGGTGCTCGGCGCCGTCAACTACGGGCGGGACTGCGACTCCACGGCCGGCATGGCGGGGGCGATCGCCGGGGCGCTGGGCGGGGCGGGGGCGGTCCCGGAGGGCTGGGCCAAGCGGGTCGCCGAGGCCAGCCGCCTGGACCTGCACGCCCCGGCGGCGGCCCTGGCCGCCGTGGCCCGCGAGGTCTTCACCCGCGACCACGCCCGCCGCCGCACCCACGAAACGGCCTTCACGGCCCTGGCGACTCCCCGATGACAAAACCCCCCACCGCCCCGCCCGACCGCACCCCGCCGACCACCACCGGCACCCACCCGGCACCACCGGACGTCCCCCCACGGAGCCCGGCGGGGGCCGGCGCGCGTGCCGGAGGCCCCGCGTCGGCCGGAGACGGCGGCGCCTCCGAACCGGTCGCGGGCGCGCCCCGGAGCGCAGCTGCCGAGCCCGCGTCTTCTCCGTCGGGCCGGACGGCCGGGTCGGCGCTCGTACGGCTGACCTGGGCGCAGCCCGAGGACCTGGTCGGGCACGAGCTGCGGCAGGCCGCCGAGGACGGCCGGGACGCCGGGCCGTTGCTGCGGACCTGGCTGGCGGCGGGCGGACACCCGGCCCCCGCCCGGGCCGGCGCCTCCCCCGCCCCGGCGGGGCCGGAGCTGCGTGCCCTCGCCACCCGCCTCCTGGACGAACTCGCGGCCCTCCCCGTCCCGTCGGCCGCCGACGAGCCCACGTCCTGGCCCGCCATCCGCGCGACCTGGCCCCGGGCCGGCCGTACCCCGCTCACCGACCCGGGACCCACCAGCCCCGGACCCCTGCCCGCGGGTACGCGTCGCCCCGACCCGGCGGACGCCCACCGCCCCACCTCCCCGGCCGGACCCGAGCGCTCCCCCGCCCCGGAGCGCGAACCCGCCGCAGCCCCGGCGGCCACCGCACCGCGCGCCGCGCCGGCCCGGGCAGCGGGAGCCGGGGCGGATGGGCCGGCAGCGGGTGCCGACGCCCTCTGTGAGCGGCTGGAGGCCGCCTGGGTGGGGCGGGCCGTGGGGTGCGTGTTGGGCAAGCCCGTCGAGAAGCTGCCGCTGCACGGGATCCGGGCGCTGGCCCGGGCCGCCGGGAACTGGCCGCTCGACGACTGGTTCACCGCCCGCGGCGTCCCCGCGGAGCTGCTCGCCGCCCACCCCTGGAACCGCCGCTCCGCCGCCACCTCCCTCGCCGAGAACATCGACGGCACCCCCGAGGACGACGACCTGAACCACCCCCTCCTCGGCCTGCTCCTCCTCCAGCGCCACGGCCGGCGCTTCACCACCGCCGACCTCGGCCGGCTCTGGCTCGACGAGCTCCCCGCCGGCCGGGCCTTCACCGCCGAGCGGATCGCGTACCGCAACCTGCTCCTCGGCCTGGAACCCCCGCTCACCGCCACCCACCACAACCCCTTCCGCGAGTGGATCGGCGCCCTCATCCGCGCCGACGTCCACGGCTGGACCAACCCCGGCGACCCGGCCGCCGCCGCCGAGCAGGCCTGGCGGGACGCCTCCCTCAGCCACACCGCCACCGGCCTCCACGCCGCCCTCTTCGCCGCCGCCACCCTCGCCGAGGCCGCCTCCGGCCGGGCCGACGTGCACGGCGCGCTGCGGGCCGGACTGGCCGTCGTACCGCCCCGCTCGCGCCTCGCCGAGGCCGTCCGCTTCGGGATCCGCACCGCCCGCGAGGAGGGCGACTTCGAGCGGGTCGTGGACCTGCTGCACGCCCGTTACGGCGGCTACCACTGGGTGCACGCCCTGCCGAACACCGCCCTGATCGCGGCCGCCCTCACCCACGCCGACGGGGACTTCACCCGTTCCGTGTGCGGCGCGGTGTCCGGCGGCTGGGACACCGATTCCAACGGGGCCACCGCCGGCTCCGTCGCCGGACTGCTCGCCGGCTCCCCCGACCGGATCCCCGAGCGGTGGACCGCGCCGCTCCGCAACCGCCTCTCCACCACCGTCGCCGGCTTCGACGGCGTCGGCTTCGACACCCTCGCCCGACTCACCGCCCAGGAGGCAGCCCGACCATGACGGCCATCGCCGTGCTCGGCAGTACGAACATGGACCTCGTCGCCTACGTCCCCAAGGCCCCGAACCCCGGGGAGACCGTCACGGGACGGGAGTTCCGCACCGTCCCCGGCGGCAAGGGCGCCAACCAGGCGGTGGCCGCCGCCCGCCTCGGCGGGGAGGTGGTGATGATCGGCGCGGTCGGCGCGGACGAGTTCGGCGTCCGGCTGCGCGCGGCCCTCGCCGGGGCGGGGGTCGAGACCGCCGCCCTGCGCACCGTCGAAGGGGCCAGCGGCACCGCCCACATCACCGTCGACGACGAGGGCGCCAACAGCATCATCGTGATCCCCGGCGCCAACGGCCGCGTCACCGGTCTGGAGCCGGGTGACGACTCCCGCATCGGCGCCGCCGACTGCCTGCTGCTCCAGCTCGAACTCCCCCTGGAGGCGGTCCTCGCGGGTGCCCGTGCCGCCCGCGCCCACGGGGTGCGCACGGTCCTCACCCCGGCCCCGGTACGGCCCCTGCCGCCCGAACTCCTCGCCGCCACCGACCTGCTGGTGCCCAACGAGCACGAGGCCGCCGCCCTGACCGGGCTCACCGACCCGCACCGGGCGGCGGAGGCGCTGCTGCGGGAGGTCCCGGAGGTGGTGATCACCCTGGGCGCGGCGGGCTCCCTGTACGCGGCCCGGGGGCGTGAGCCGCTGAGCGTGCCGGCGCCCCGGGTGCGGGCCGTGGACACCACCGCCGCCGGTGACACCTTCGTGGGGGCGCTCGCGGTGGCCCTCGGGGAGGGCCGGCCGGTGCGGGAGGCGCTGCGCTGGGCTTCGGTGGCGGCTTCCCTCTCGGTGCAGCGGCCCGGGGCGCAGTCCTCGATGCCGACGCGCACGGAGACGGACACCGCCGCCCAGACCGACCCCGGGACGGCGGGAGAACCCTCATGACCCCGCCCCCACCTCCCCAACCGCCCCCGGCCCCCGGGCCCGACGCCGGGCCGCTGGTCGGGCTGCGGGTGCTGGATCTGGCCACGCTGTTCGCCGGGCCCCTCGCCGCCACGCTGCTCGGGGACTTCGGGGCCGAGGTGGTCAAGGTCGAGCACCCCGGGCGGCCCGACCCCTCGCGCGGGCACGGGCCCGCCAAGGACGGGATCGGGCTGTGGTGGAAGCTGCTCGGCCGGAACAAGCGGACGATCACCCTCGACCTGTCCACCCCGGGCGGCCGGGACACCCTGCTGCGGCTGGCCGCCACCGCCGACGTGGTGGTCGAGAACTTCCGCCCGGGCACCCTGGAGCGCTGGGGCCTGGGCTGGCCCGAGCTGTCGGCGGCCAACCCCCGCCTCGTCCTGGCCCGGGTCACGGCCTTCGGCCAGCAGGGCCCGTACGCCCGCCGCCCCGGCTTCGGCACCCTCGCCGAGGCCATGAGCGGCTTCGCCGCGATCACCGGCGAGCCGGACGGCCCGCCGACCCTGCCGCCGTTCGGCCTCGCCGACTCGATCGCCGCGCTGACCTGCGCGTACGCCGTGATGACCGCCCTCGCCGGACGGGAGCGGACCGGGCAGGGGCAGGTCGTGGACCTGGCGATCGTCGAGCCGATCCTGACCGTGCTGGGCCCGCACCCGCTCTGGTACGACCAGCTCGGCTACGTCCAGCCCCGCACCGGCAACCGCTCCGCGAACAACGCCCCCCGCAACACCTACCGCAGCGCGGACGGCCGCTGGCTGGCGGTGTCCGCGTCGGCCCGCTCCATCGCGGAGCGGGTGGTCCGGCTGGTGGGGCGGCCCGAGCTGGCCGACGAGTCCTGGTTCGAGACCGGCACCGGCCGGGCCGCGCACACGCACCTCCTCGACGAGGCGGTCGGCGGCTGGATCGCCCGCCACAAGGCGGAGGAGGTGGTCACCGCCTTCGAGGAGGCCGAGGCGGCCGTCGCCCTGGTCTACGACGTACGGGACGTGCTGGCCGACCCGCAGTTCGCGGCCCTCCACACGGTCACCGAGGTCGAGGACCCCGAACTCGGACCGCTACGGATGCAGAACGTCCTCTTCCGGCTGTCGGAGACCCCCGGCGGGATCCGCTGGGCGGGCCGCCCGCACGGCGCGGACACCGAAGCCGTCCTCACCGAACTCGGCCTGACCCGGGCCGAGATCACCGCTCTGCGCACGGAGGGTGCGTTGTGATCCTGACCTGGCTGTACGCACCCGGGGACCGCCCGGCGGTGGTGGAGAAGGCCCTGCGCTGCGGGGCGGACGCCGTGATCGTGGACCTGGAGGACTCGGTGTCGGCCTCCCGCAAGGAGTACGCCCGCGCCGCCACCGCCGAGCTGCTCGGCGAACGGCCGCCGGTGCCGGTGCACGTCCGGGTGAACGCGTTCGGCTCCCCCTGGGCGGGCGCCGACCTCGCCGCCCTGGCCCGCCTGCGCGGGCTGGCGGGGCTGCGGCTGCCGAAGGTCGACGCCCCGGAGCAGATCGTCCGGGTCGCGGACCGGATGGGCGGGGTCGCGCTGTACGCGCTGCTGGAGTCCGCGCTGGGGGTGGAACGGGCGTACGAGATCGCCCGCGCGCACCCTTCCCTGCAGGGGCTGACCCTGGGCGAGGCGGACCTCTGCGCGGACCTCGGGGTCTGCGCGGAGGGTGGGCTCGACTGGCCGCGCTCCAGGGTGGTCGTGGCCGCCCGGGCCGCCGGGCTGGCGCCGCCGGCGCAGTCGGTGTTCCCGGACATCCGGGACCTGGAGGCGCTGGCCGCGTCCTGTGCGCGGGGGCGTTCGCTGGGGTTCCTGGGGCGGGCGGCGATCCATCCGCGGCAGCTGCCGGTGATCGAGCGGGCGTTCCTCCCGGGGCCGGAGGAGGTCGTCGCCGCGGAGGAGATCGTCACGGCGGCCCGGGCCGCCCCCGGCGCGCTCGCCCTCCCGGACGGCCGCTTCGTCGACCCCGCGGTCGTGGCGGCGGCCCACCGCACCCTCGCGCTCGCGCGGCGTCCCCAGTAGCCCTGCGGGGCTGATCCCCTACCCGCCCTTCGCCCGTTCCCTGTGGGCTCCGCCCCCAGACCCCCCGCACCGGGTACGCCGAAGGGGGCGCCGCACCTGGTGCGGCGCCCCCTTCGGGCAGCTCGTCGTCAGCTCTTGTCGGGTTCCGGGGCCGCGTCCGCCCCGCCCTTGGTCAGCCCGACCGGCTTCGCGTCGGCCTTGGCGTCTCCCGCCCCCGCAGCGGCGTCGGCCGCAGCCTCCGGCTTCGCCACCTCAGCCCCGCCGGAGGCGGCCGGCTCCGGTTCCACGACCTCCTCGCGCCCCGGCCGCAGCTTCGCCGAGAGGACGAAGTAGACGACCGCGAGGACGAAGACCACGATGGCCGTCCAGACGTTCAGGCGGAGGCCCATGATGTGGTGCGCCTCGTCGACCCGCAGGTACTCGGTCCAGACCCGCCCGGAGCAGTACGCGGCCACGTACAGGGCGAAGGCCCGCCCGTGCCCGAGCTTGAAGCGGCGGTCCGCCCAGATGACCAGCGCGGCGACGCCCAGGCACCACAGGGACTCGTACAGGAAGGTCGGGTGGTAGAGGCCGGCGACCCGGTTCGGGCCCTCGCTGATCTTCAGCGCCCACGGCAGGTCGGTGGGGCGGCCGTACAGCTCCTGGTTGAACCAGTTGCCCCAGCGGCCGAAGGCCTGGGCGATGGCGATGCCGGGGGCGAGGGCGTCGGCCCAGGCGGGCAGCGGGATGCCGCGCAGCCGGCAGCCGATCCAGGCCCCCACCGCGCCGAGCGCGATCGCGCCCCAGATGCCGAGGCCGCCCTCCCAGATCTTGAAGGCGTCGACCCAGTCCCGGCCTTCGCCGAAGTAGAGCTGGTAGTCGGTGATCACGTGGTAGAGGCGACCGCCGACCAGGCCGAAGGGCACCGCCCACACCGCGATGTCCGCGACCGTGCCCGGCTTTCCGCCGCGCGCGATCCACCGCTTGTTGCCGAGCCAGACGGCGACGAAGACGCCGATGATGATGCAGAACGCGTAGCCGCGGAGCGGGATCGGCCCGAGATGGAGCACGCCGGTCGACGGACTGGGGATGTAAGCAAGGGTCATGGCAAGGCTGACGCTACCTTGCCGGGCGGTGGCCACCGCAACCCGCCCGGCAAGCTGATACCGAAACCACACACGGCGGTCGCCGCGGCTCAGTCCTCCGTAGTCCCCTTGGACACCGTCTTCGAGCCGGCGGACCCCGATGCGCCCGCCTTCGGCACGGAACCGGACTTCCCGGAAGCGGAAGCCGACGGGGAGGCCGAAGCGGAAGCCGAGGGCTTCGGGGTCACCCCCGCGTTGGCCTCGACCTTCTCCTTCAGCTTCTGCGGGGTCAGCGGGTTGGCCTGGTCGCCGAAGATGTCCTTGCCGTCGAGCAGCACCGTCGGGGTGCCCTTGAACTTTCCGGCCCGGAACGCCTCGTGCGACTTGGCGACCCAGCTGTTGTGGGTGCCGTCCTCCACGCAGGAGCGGAAGGCCGGGGTGTCGAGTCCGTCGACCTTCTTCGACAGCTCCAGCAGCTTCGCGTTCTTGGCGTAGGCGTCGTCCGTCTCCGGCGGCTGGTTCACGAAGAGGACGTCGTGGTACGCGGGGAACTTGCCGGCGTCCTGCGCGCAGGCCGCCGCGTTCGCCGCGTTCAGGGAGCCCGTGCCGCGCATGTTGCCGTCGATCAGGGTCACCAGGTGGAACTCGATCTTGAGCAGCCCCCTGTTCTCCAGGTCGTGGAGGGTGTCCCGGTAGTTGTCCTCGAAGGCCTTGCAGGCGGGGCAGCGGAAGTCCTCCCACACCGTGAGGGTGGACTTGGCGCCGTCCTTGCCGGTCTGGATGGCGAGCGCGTCCTTGCCGGTGGCGCCCGAGGGGGCCGCCACCGGGCCCTTGGCGGTCTTGTCGCCCTTGCCGGTGTTGGCCGCGATCACGCCGACGACGGCGGCCAGGCCGAGGACGCCGACCACCGCCCCGCCGACCACGAGGGCGCGCCTGCGCTTGTCCTTCCTCTTCTGCTGCTCGCGCTCCTCCTGGAGTCGCTCCCGGGCCGATCGTTTCGTCACATCGCGGTTCGCACCGTCGTTCTTCTCGCTCACGTTCCGCCAAACGAAGCAGGGAGGCACTCGCGTGCCTCCCTGCTCCCGATTCCACCCGATCGGGCTACAGAACCCCCGTAAGGGCCCGCCCGGCGTCAGGACCTGCGTACGCCTTCCGCGAGGTCGCCCGCCAGTGCCCGCACGGCCTCCAGGCCCGCGGGCAGGTCCGGGGCTTCCAGCAGCAGCTTCACGAAGGCCGAGCCGACGATCACACCGTCCGCGAAGCCCGCGACCTCCTTGGCCTGCACGGCGTTGGAGACGCCCAGGCCCACGCAGACCGGGAGCCCACGGCGGGCAGCAGCGGTGGCGCGGGTGCGGCGGACCAGTTCCTGGGCCTCGTGCCCGACCGACTCGCGGGTGCCGGTGACGCCCATGAGGGAGGCGGCGTAGACGAAACCGGAACCGGCCGCGGTGATGGTGGCCAGGCGCTCGTCCTTGCTGCTGGGGGCCACGACGAAGACGGTCGCCAGACCGTGCTTCGCCGCGTGCTCGCGCCACAGCGCGGACTCCTGGACCGGCAGGTCGGGCAGGATGCAGCCCGCACCGCCGGCCGCGGCCAGCTCGGCGGTGAACCGCTCGACGCCGTAGCGGTCGATGGGGTTCCAGTACGTCATGACCAGGATCGGGACCCCGGTGGCCTCGTAGGCCTCGCGCACGGTGCGCATCACGTCGGCGATCTTGACGCCGCCGCGCAGGGCGATGTCGTCGGCGGTCTGGATGACGGCGCCGTCGAGGACCGGGTCGCTGTGCGGCAGGCCGATCTCGACGACGTCGGCGCCGCCGGCGATGACGGCCTTGACCGCCTCGATGCCGCCGTCCACGGTCGGGAACCCGGCCGGGAGGTAGGCGACGAGGGCGGCGCGGTCCTCGGACCTGGCCTTGGCGAGGGTGTCGGTCAGCAGCTGAAGGTTGCCTGAATTCTCGCTGGCCGTGCTCACTTGGTCTCCCCCTCGGGCTCCGTGCCGTCGTACAGCCCGAAGTAGCGGGCCGCCGTGTCCATGTCCTTGTCGCCGCGGCCGGACAGGTTGACGACCAGCAGCCCGTCCTTGCCCAGCTCCTTGCCCAGGTCGAGGGCGCCCGCGAGGGCGTGGGCCGACTCGATGGCCGGGATGATGCCCTCGGTGCGCGACAGCAGGCGCAGGGCCTGCATGGCGGCGTCGTCGGTGACGGCGCGGTACTCGCCGCGGCCGCTGTCCTTGAGGTAGGAGTGCTCGGGGCCGATGCCCGGGTAGTCCAGACCGGCGGAGATGGAGTAGGGCTCGGTGATCTGGCCCTCCTCGTCCTGGAGGACGTAGGAGCGGGAGCCGTGCAGGATGCCGGGCTCGCCCGCGGTCAGGGTGGCCGCGTGCTCGCCGGTCTCCACGCCGTGCCCGGCGGGCTCGAAGCCGACGAGGCGGACGTCCGCGTCGGGGATGAAGGCGTGGAAGAGGCCGATGGCGTTGGAGCCGCCGCCGACGCAGGCCGCGACGGCGTCGGGGAGGCGTCCGGCGCGCTCCAGGATCTGGCGGCGGGCCTCGACGCCGATGACCCGGTGGAAGTCGCGGACCATGGCGGGGAAGGGGTGCGGGCCCGCGACGGTGCCGAAGAGGTAGTGGGTGCGGTCCACGTTGGCGACCCAGTCGCGGAAGGCCTCGTTGATGGCGTCCTTGAGGGTCCGGGAGCCGGACTTCACGGCGATGACCTCGGCGCCGAGCATCCGCATGCGGGCCACGTTGAGGGCCTGGCGCTGGGTGTCGATCTCGCCCATGTAGATGGTGCAGTCGAGGCCGAAGAGGGCGCAGGCGGTGGCGGTGGCGACGCCGTGCTGGCCGGCGCCGGTCTCGGCGATGACGCGGGTCTTGCCCATGCGCTTGGTGAGCAGCGCCTGGCCCAGCACGTTGTTGATCTTGTGCGAGCCGGTGTGGTTGAGGTCCTCGCGCTTGAGGAAGATCCGGGCACCGCCCGCGTGCTCGGCGAAGCGGGGGACCTCGGTCAGGGCGCTGGGGCGGCCCGTGTAGTTGACCATGAGGTCGTTGAGCTCGGCGGCGAAGGCGGGGTCGCCCTTGGCCTTCTCGTACTCGACGGCGACCTCGTCCACGGCGGCGACGAGGGCCTCCGGGATGAACTTGCCGCCGAAGTCGCCGAAGTAGCCCTCGGCGTTGGGGACGGAGCCTTCCGGGTCCGGGATGAAGAACGAGCTGGTGGACATGCCACTACTCCTACGTGGTGCGGTATGCGATGCCGACGGGTGGCTGGGATGCACCGTATTGCGCCGTCGGTCCGGCGCCCGCGCACCCCGCTGGAGGGGGTGGGGGTACGGACGGAGCGGCCCTCGCCGGGAGCCGTCGGGCGGCTCGGGGGACGGGGCCGTACGCGGCCGGCCGGGCCCGGTGCCCACGAGGCTGCCGGGCGGGCGGGACCGTCGTTACGACGCGGCTCCGCCGCGCCATCGCATGCCGTTGACCTGACCGGGCTCGGAGCCGATCACGTAGCGCACCCGCCGCCCGTGGACGCGCCGGGCCGGGGCGCGGCAGCCGCGGGGGCGGCAGCCGCGCGCCAGGGGCGCGTGCGCCGTCGGCACGCCGGCCGGGCCGTGGCCCGGGCGGGTGCGGACGGAGGGGCGGGAGGGGGCCATGGGAGGGTCAGCTCCGCCCGTGGCGCAGGGCGGGGTGGGCGCCGGCGGCGACGAGGTCGGCCACGGCCGCCTTCGGGTCGCGGCCGGTGACCAGGGACTCGCCGACGAGGACGGCGTCGGCCCCCTCGTTGGCGTAGGCGATCAGGTCGTGGGGTCCGCGGACCCCGGACTCGGCGACCTTCACGATGTGGGGCGGGATCTCGCCGACGACGCGCTCGAAGGTGGAGCGGTCGACCTTGAGGTCCTTGAGGTTGCGCGCGTTGACGCCGATGATCTTGGCGCCGGCGGCGACGGCCCGCTCGATCTCCTCCTCGTCGTGGACCTCCACGAGCGGGGTGAGGCCGATGGACTCGGCCCGCTCGATGAGGGAGACGAGGGCCTCCTGGTCCAGCGCCGCCACGATCAGCAGCACGAGGTCGGCGCCGTAGGCGCGGGCCTCCCACAGCTGGTACGCCGTGACGATGAAGTCCTTGCGCAGGATCGGGATGTCGACGCGGGCGCGGACGGCCTCCAGGTCGGCCAGCGAGCCGCCGAAACGACGCTGCTCGGTGAGGACGGAGATGACCGCCGCACCGCCCGCCTCGTAGTCGGCGGCGAGCCCGGCCGGGTCGGCGATCGCGGCCAGCGCGCCCTTGGAGGGGCTGGAGCGCTTGACCTCGCAGATCACCTTGACGCCGTCGCCGCGCAGGGCCGCGACGCCGTCCTTGGCCTGGGGCGCCTTGGCGGCACGCTCCTTGAGCTCGTCGAGGCTCACGCGGGCCTGCCGTTCGGCAAGGTCTTCGCGGACCCCTTCGATGATCTCGTCGAGCACACTCACGCGAGCGGCCCCCTTCCGGGTCGATGACGTTCGGCCGCCTTGCGGACACGTACCACTGCAAGGTCAGCAATCAAATGGTATCCGCAGGTCGCCACGGCCTCCGCACGGAGTTCGCCGCGTCCCAGGGTCTGGACACTCGGAATATGGGGTTCCTCCAGTCCCTCGGCAGGTCCCGCAAGGGCTCAGGGGGCCAAAGCGGATCCGATCGGTAGGTTCCGGACAACCGTGAAGGCGAGCGCCAGCGTGCCGATCGCCCACCACCAGGCGGGCCCGAGCGCGATCCGAGGCACCGGACCGCCGCGGAAGGCCCGCACCAGCCACAGCGCGGTGAAGCCCGCGAACACGAGGTAGCCGACGACGGCCAGGGCGTTGTCGCCCAGGGCCGTCACGAGGTCCCCCCGGGCGAAGGCGTGCGCGCTGCGCAGCCCGCCGCAGCCGGGGCACAGGACGCCGGTCAGCCGGAACAACGGGCAGACCGGGTAGTGGCCGGGCTGGTTGGGGTCCACGGCGCCCACGTACGCGAAGGCGGCCACGGCCCCGGCCAGGGTGAGCGCCGGAGCGGCCAGCCGCCGCGCCCGTGAGGTCCGTGCGGGGCCCAGGGCCTGGGCGGGGCCCGGGCCGGGGGGAGTGCAGGAGGCGTCCACCCGCTGATTCTCTCCGCTCATGACGGAAGGCGCAGCCCGCCCGGGCCACGCCTTCCGTAGGCCAGGGGCTCGGCTCAGGCCTTCGCGGCGAGCTGCTTGGCGGCGATGACCTCGGCGAGGTCGGCGTGGGCCGGCTTGGGCATGCCCATGCCGGCGGCCTTCATCGCGAGGCCGACGACACCGCCGAGCGCGACGACGACCAGGCCCGCCCAGAACCCGATCGGGTTCGCCAGCACCATGAAGGCGCCGGAGACGCAGAAACCGATGAAGGAAATGACGACACCGGTCCAGGCGGCCGGGGTGTGTCCGTGGCTCGTGCCCGCCATGAGTTGCTCCTCGTAGATCTGTCGGGCGTGACGTCTCGCACGCTCGAGGTCATTGTCCCGCACGTGGCGTGCGGATTCACCGGCGGGTGGCCCGTTCGGCCCGTCACCGGGGCCGCGGTGCGCACCGGGTTCGGCCCGGTCCTCAGCCGGTGGGGTCCTCGCCCCGGTCCAGGGCCTTCCACAGGTCCTCGGGCCGGTCCGGGTCCACCGCCGCGGGCGTACGCCGCCGGGGGCTGCCGTCGCGCTCGTAGCGGCCCCCCATCGCGGGCCAGCTCCGGCCGAAGCGCAGCGCCAGCAGCCCGGCGAGCAGGATCAGGGCCGCGCCGGCGGCCGTGATGTAGGGCCACGCCGTGTGGCTCAGCTCCACCACCCGTGCGGCGGTGTCGGCGGTCGCCACGGCGGCCCGCTCGTCCAGCGCCCGGCGGTCGTCGGCGGCGGCCACGGCCGACAGTGCGGCGCCCAGGCCGCTCAGCGCGAGCAGCGCGGAGACCAGCAGCCGACCCCGCCCGCGTACGGCGAACACCGCGACCAGGGCGGCCAGGCCGACGATGGCCAGGGCCGCGGGGAGGCCGGTGACGGCCCGCCCGTCCGCGGTCAGCGGGAGCGAACCGCCCCCGACGGCGGCGCTGCCCCGGGCCCAGACGCGGCCGGAGGCGAGCAGGACGACGGTGGCGCCGAGCGCGCCGAGCAGCAGGGCGACGGCCACCGTGCGGCGGCCCGCGCCGCTCTCGGGGGCGTCGGCGTTCGGGGACAGGGGTACGGCACTCACGTACCCCACTATCCCCTACGCCCTCAGCCGCGGTGGAGGCGGTTCGCCGCTCCCACCGCCCGGAGCACCGCGGCGGCCTTGTTGCGGCACTCGCGGTCCTCCAGCTCGGGCACCGAATCGGCGACCACACCGGCCCCGGCCTGGACGTACGCCGTGCCGTCGCGCAGCAGCGCCGTACGGATGGCGATGGCCGTGTCGGAGTCCCCGGCGAAGTCGAGGTAGCCGACGCAGCCGCCGTAGAGCCCGCGGCGGGTGGGCTCCAGCTCCTCGATGATCTGCATGGCGCGCGGCTTGGGCGCGCCGGAGAGGGTGCCGGCCGGGAAGCAGGCGGTGAGCACGTCGAAGGCGGTCTTGCCCTCGGCGACCCGCCCGGTGACGGTGGAGACGATGTGCATGACGTGCGAGTAGCGCTCGATCGACATGAAGTCGACGACCTCCACCGAGCCCGGCTCGCAGACCCGGCCGAGGTCGTTGCGGCCGAGGTCGACGAGCATCAGGTGCTCGGCGCGCTCCTTGGGGTCGGCCAGCAGCTCGTCGGCGAGGTCGTTGTCCTCCTGCGGGGTGGCGCCGCGGTGGCGGGTGCCCGCGATGGGGTGGACCATGGCCCGCCCGTCCTCGACCTTGACCAGCGCCTCGGGGCTGGAGCCGACCACGTCGAAGCCGTTCTCGAAGCGGAAGAGGTACATGTACGGGGACGGGTTGGTGGCGCGCAGGACCCGGTAGACGTCCAGCGCGGAGGCCTGGCAGGGGGTCTCGAACCGCTGCGAGGGCACCACCTGGAAGGCCTCTCCGGCCCGGATGCGCTCCTTCACGTCCTCGACGGCCGCCTGGTACTTCTCGCCGCCCCACAGGGCCTCGAAGGCCGGCAGCTCGGAGGCGGGCAGGGCGGCGGGCGCGTAGGGGGCGGGCCGGGCGAGGTCGGCCTCCATGGCGTCGAGCCGGGCCACGGCGTCCGCGTACGCCTCGTCCACGCCGGTGTCGAGGTCGTTGTGGTTGATGGCGTTGGCGATGAGCTGGACCGTGCCGTCCCAGTGGTCGAGGACCGCCAGGTCGGAGGTGAGCAGCATGGTCAGCTCGGGGAGCCGGAGGTCGTCCTCGGTGTGGTCGCCGATGCGCTCAAGGCGGCGGACGATGTCGTAGCCCAGGTATCCGACCATGCCGCCGGTGAAGGGGGGCATGCCGTTCGCCAGGTCGCGCGGAGTGTGCAGGGCCTCGACGGTGGCGCGCAGGGCCTCCAGGGGGTCGCCGGCCGTGGGGACGCCGACGGGCGGGGTGCCGATCCAGTGGGCCTCGCCGTCCTTGACGGTGAGGGTGGAGTCGCTGCGCACGCCGACGAAGGAGTAGCGGGACCAGGAGCGGCCGTTCTCGGCGGATTCCAGCAGGAAGGTGCCGGGGCGTTCGGCGGCCAGCTTGCGGTAGAGCCCGACCGGGGTGTCCCCGTCGGCGAGCAGCCGGCGGCTGACGGGGATGACACGGCGGTCGGCCGCGAGCTTGCGGAAGGTCTCGAGATCCATGGGGTGGGACCCTAACTGCCTAGTCGGCGTCGCTGAGCAGGACATCGGCGTCGAAGCAGGTGCGCGCGCCGGTGTGGCAGGCGGCCCCGACCTGGTCGACCTTGACGAGCACGGTGTCGGCGTCGCAGTCGAGGGCGACGGACTTCACGTGCTGGTAGTGGCCGGAGGTGTCACCCTTGACCCAGTACTCCTGGCGGCTGCGGGACCAGTAGGTGCAGCGGCCGGTGGTGAGGGTGCGGTGCAGGGCCTCGTCGTCCATCCAGCCGAGCATGAGCACCTCTCCGGTGTCGTACTGCTGGGCGATGGCCGGGACCAGGCCGTCGGCGGAGCGCTTGAGGCGGGCGGCGACGGCGGGGTCGAGGGGGGACGTACTCATGGGGCCATTGTGCCGCGCCGGGGTGCCCCCCATTGATCTCCGTCCGACTGATGGGCAGCCGCGAAACGGGTTCCGGCCGTAGGCTGGCCGGTATGTCTACCCATGCGAAGCGTGAACGCCTGCTGCTGGCCGATCTGTTGGAGGCCGCCGGGCCGCAGGCCCCGACGCTGTGCGAAGGCTGGACCTGCCGGGACCTGGCCGCGCACGTGGTCGTCCGCGAGCGCCGGCCGGACGCGGCGGGGGGCCTGCTGCTGAAGGTCCTCAAGGAGCGGCTCGACCGGGCCATGGCCGAGTACACGGCGAAGCCGTACGAGGAGCTCGTCCAGCTGATCCGCACCGGGCCGCCCAGGCTGTCCGTGTACGCGCTCAAGCAGGTGGACGAGGCGGCGAACGCGGTGGAGTTCTTCGTCCACGCGGAGGACGTGCGCCGGGCCCAGCCGGACTGGTCGCCGCGGACGCTGGACCCGGTGTTCTCGGACGCGCTGTGGTCCCGGCTGGAGAAGCTGGCCCGGCTGACGGGGCGGCGCTCGCCGGTGGGACTGGTGCTGCGGCGTCCGGACGGGCGTACGGCGGTGGCGCACAAGGGGCTGCCGGTGGTGACGGTGACGGGCGAGCCGGGTGAGCTGACCCTGTTCTGCTTCGGCCGCCAGGCCGCCGCCTCGGTGGACCTGGAGGGCGAGAAGGAGGCCGTCTCCCGCCTGACGGTGGCGCAGCTGGGCATCTGATCCTTCACGCGCCGCTCGCGCGGCTCGGCCGTGGCCGGCCTCACCGGCTTCGCGGCGCTGCGGCGGACTCCGTCCGCCGGCGGCCCGGACCGCGGCCGAAGCGCCGCCGCCCGCGGGTCAGCCGCCGCGCCGGGTCCGGGGCGCGGCCCCCGGGCCCGGTACCGCCGGGCCGGTGAAATCGGGCATGGCGGGCCCAGGGAAAAGGTTTCCGCAGCCCGCCCCGTCCCTACGCTCCGTCACGGATGCCGACCGGTTCGGTGTCGTCACCGTGGAAGGAACGGAACCCCCCATGCGTCTTCGCACCACCGCCGCCGCCCTCGCCGGAGCCCTCGCGCTGGTCCTCCCCGCCGGAGCCCAGGCGTTCGCCGACGACGGCAAGGCCCTGAACTACGTGTACGTGGACCAGAGCAACGCCGAGAAGAGCGCCCAGGTCAAGGACACGGGCGCGGACAAATGCCATGCCCTGCCGTCCGCCGCGTCGGACGTCGTCGAAGCCGTGAACGACAGCGACACGGCCGCGCTGCTCTTCGACAACGACATGTGCGAGGGCGAGCCCCACATCGTCCTCCAGCCGCGCGAGAAGGCCGGCGACTTCAAGGCCGCCGCGGTGGCCTTCGAGCCGGTGCGCAAGCAGGAGCAGCAGGCGGACAAGCAGCAGAGGCCCGAGCAGGGCCAGCAGATGGAGCACGACCACCAGCAGGACGACGCCGACTCGTCCGACGACTTCCGCTAGGGAACCCCGGCGGGGGCACCCGGGGCGGTCCCCGGGTGCCCCCGTCGGCACGTGCGCGGCCGCGGTCAGCGGACGGGGTGGCCCGCCTCGCGCAGGGTCGCCTTGACCTCGGAGATCCGCAGGTCGCCGAAGTGGAACACCGACGCCGCGAGCACCGCGTCGGCGCCCGCCGCGATGGCGGGCGGGAAGTGCTCCAGCTTCCCGGCGCCGCCGGAGGCGATCACCGGGACGGTGACGTGCTTGCGGACGGCGGCGATCATCTCGGTGTCGTAGCCGTCCTTGGTCCCGTCGGCGTCCATCGAGTTGAGCAGGATCTCCCCGGCGCCCAGCTCGGCCGCGCGGTGCGCCCACTCGACGGCGTCGATGCCGGTGCCCCGGCGGCCGCCGTGGGTGGTGACCTCGAAGGAGCCGGACTCGCTGCGGCGGGCGTCGACCGACAGCACGAGCACCTGGCGGCCGAAGCGTTCGGCGATCTCCTGGATCAGCTCGGGGCGGGCGATGGCGGCCGTGTTGACGCCCACCTTGTCCGCGCCGGCCCGCAGCAGCTTGTCCACGTCCTCGGCGGTGCGGACGCCGCCGCCGACGGTGAGCGGGATGAAGACCTGCTCGGCGGTCCGCCGGACCACGTCGTAGGTGGTCTCGCGGTTGCCGGAGGAGGCGGTGATGTCGAGGAAGGTCAGCTCGTCGGCGCCCTCGGCGTCGTAGAGCTTGGCCATCTCCACCGGGTCGCCGGCGTCCCGCAGGTTCTGGAAGTTGACCCCCTTGACGACGCGGCCGTTGTCCACGTCCAGGCAGGGGATCACACGTACGGCGAGGCTCATCGCGCGACCTCCTTGAAGGCCTCTACCTCCACCTCGACGACCATGCCCGGCTCGACGAAGCCATTGACGATGATCATGGAGGCGGCGGGGCGGACGGCGTCGAAGAGGGTCTTGTGGGCGCGGCCCACCTCTTCGACGTCACGGGCGTGGGTGAGGTACATCCGGGTGCGGACCACGTGCTCGGGGCCCATCCCGGCCTCGGCGAGCGCCTTGAAGGCGACCTCGAAGGCCTTGACCGTCTGGTCGTAGGGGCCGCCCGCGTCGGCGGCCGTGCACCCGGAGACCAGGACCAGGCCGTTGGGGAGGGCGACGGCGCGCGAGTAGCCGATCACGTCCTCGTAGGGGCCGCCGGAGGAGATCCGGCGCACGCCGGAGCCGGAGGGGGCGGAGGAGTCGGAGGTGCTCATGCGCGGACCGCCTCCAGGGCCTCTTCCAGGGTGAAGGCCTTGGCGTACAGGGCCTTGCCGACG
Organism: Streptomyces sp. NPDC001594; assembly: GCF_042893675.1. NCBI lineage: Bacteria > Bacillati > Actinomycetota > Actinomycetes > Kitasatosporales > Streptomycetaceae > Streptomyces > Streptomyces sp. NPDC001594. The sequence goes on from NZ_JBIAVB010000003.1 coordinate 241,584, forward strand.
ATCGCGCCCTCGACGCCCAGCGGGACCAGCTCGGACAGGGCCCGCAGGTCGTCCAGGGAGGAGACGCCGCCGGAGGCGACGACGGGCCGGTCGGTGGCGGCGCAGACGTTCCTCAGCAGCTCCAGGTTGGGGCCGGTGAGGGTGCCGTCCTTGCCGATGTCGGTGACGACGTAGCGGGCGCAGCCCTCGGAGTCCAGGCGGGCGAGGGTCTCGTAGAGGTCGCCGCCCTCGCTGGTCCAGCCGCGGCCCTTGAGGGTGGTGCCGCGCACGTCCAGGCCGATGGCGATCCGGTCGCCGTGCTCGGCGATGGCCTTGGCGGCCCACTCGGGGGTCTCCAGGGCGGCGGTGCCGAGGTTGACGCGGGTGCAGCCGGTGGCGAGGGCCGCGGCGAGCGTGGCGTCGTCCCGGATGCCGCCGGACAGCTCCACCTTGATGTCCATGGCGCGGGTGATCTCGGCGACCAGGGCGCGGTTGTCACCGGTGCCGAAGGCGGCGTCCAGGTCGACGAGGTGCAGCCACTCGGCGCCGGAGGCCTGCCAGGCGAGGGCCGCCTCCAGCGGGGAGCCGTAGGAGGTCTCGCTGCCGGAGACGCCGTGCACGAGACGTACGGCCTGGCCGTCGCGGACGTCGACCGCGGGGAGGAGTTCGAGCGTGGGTGCGGTCATCACAGGGTCTCGATCCAGTTGGTGAGGAGCTGGGCGCCGGCGTCGCCGGACTTCTCGGGGTGGAACTGGGTGGCCCACAGGGCCCCGTTCTCCACCGCCGCGACGAACCGCTCGCCGTGCGTGGCCCAGGTGACCTTGGGGCCCCTGATCCTGGGGTTGGTGACCTCCAGGGTCCAGTCGTGGGCCGCGTAGGAGTGCACGAAGTAGAAGCGGGCGTCGGCGTCCAGGCCGGCGAAGGCCTGGCTGTCGGCGGGTGCCTCGACGGTGTTCCAGCCCATGTGGGGGACGACGGGGGCCTTCAGCGGGCCGACGGTGCCGGGCCACTCGTCCAGGCCCTCGGTCTCGACGCCGTGCTCGATGCCGCGCTCGAAGAGGATCTGCATGCCGACGCAGATGCCCATGACGGGGCGGCCGCCGGAGAGCCGGCGGCCGATGATCCAGTCGCCGCGGGCGTCCTTGAGCCCCTGCATGCAGGCGGAGTAGGCGCCCACGCCGGGCACGAGGAGGCCGTCGGCGTCCATGGCCTTGTCGTAGTCGCGGGTGATCTCGACGTCCGCGCCGACGCGCGCGAGGGCGCGCTCGGCGGAGCGGACGTTGCCGAAGCCGTAGTCGAAGACCACGACGTTCTTCTTGGCGCTCATTCCCAGATTCCTTGGATTCGCAGGATCCCGGCGGCCAGGCACATGGCGGAGCCGAGGGCGAGCAGAACGATCACCGACTTGGGCATCTTCTGCTTCTGGAAGGAGTAGACGCCCCCGGCCAGGAACAGGCCGAGGACGATGAGGACGGTGTTGAGGCCGTTCACTTCTAGAGGGCGCCCTTCGTGGAGGGCAGGATGCCGGCCGCGCGCGGGTCGAACTCGGAGGCGTAGCGCAGGGCGCGGGCCAGCGCCTTGAACTGGCACTCCACGATGTGGTGGGCGTTGCGGCCGTACGGGACGTGGACGTGCAGGGCGATCTGGGCCTGCGCGACGAAGGACTCCAGGATGTGCCGGGTCATCGTCGTGTCGTACTCGCCGATCATCGGCGCCATGTTCTCGGGCTCGGTGTGCACGAGGTAGGGGCGGCCGGAGAGGTCCACGGTGACCTGGGCGAGGGACTCGTCCAGCGGCACGGTGCAGTTGCCGAAGCGGTAGATGCCGACCTTGTCGCCGAGGGCCTGCTTGAAGGCGGCGCCCAGCGCGAGGGCGGTGTCCTCGATGGTGTGGTGGCTGTCGATGTGCAGGTCGCCGTCCGTCTTGACCGTGAGGTCGAAGAGGCCGTGGCGGCCGAGCTGGTCGAGCATGTGGTCGTAGAATCCCACGCCCGTCGAGACGTCGACCCGGCCGGTGCCGTCGAGGTTTATCTCGACCAGGACCGAGGTCTCCTTCGTGGTGCGCTCGACCCGTCCGATGCGGCTCATGCCTGCTGCTCCTTCTTCAGTGCGCGAACCGCTTCCAGGAACGCGTCGTTCTCGGCCGGGGTGCCCGCGGTGACCCGCAGCCGGCCCGGTACGCCGTTGTCCCGGACCAGGACGCCCTGGTCGAGGATCTTCTGCCAGGCGGTGTGGGAGTCCTCGAACTTCCCGAACTGGATGAAGTTCGCGTCGGACTCGGTGACCTCGAAGCCGAGGGCCCGCAGCTCGGTGACGAGGCGGTCCCGCTCGGCCTTGAGCTGCTCGACGTAGCCGAGCAGGGTGTCGGTGTGCTCCAGGGCGGCCAGCGCGGTCGCCTGGGTGACGGCCGACAGGTGGTACGGCAGGCGTACGAGCTGCACGGCGTCGACCACGGCGGGGTGCGCGGCGAGGTAGCCGAGGCGCAGGCCGGCCGCGCCGAAGGCCTTGGACATGGTCCGGGAGACCACCAGGTGCGGGCGGCCCTCGATCAGCGGGAGGAGGGAGTCGCGGTGGGAGAACTCCACGTACGCCTCGTCCACGACGACCAGGGAGGGCTTGGCCGCCTGGGCGGCCTCGTAGAGGGCCAGGACCGTCTCCGCCTCGACCGCGGTCCCCGTGGGGTTGTTGGGCGAGGTGATGAAGACGACGTCGGGGGCGTGCTCCGCGATGGCCCGCTCTGCGGCCTCCACGTCGATGGTGAAGTCCTCCCGGCGGGGGCCGGAGATCCAGCCGGTGCCGGTGCCGCGCGCGATGAGCGCGTGCATCGAGTAGGAGGGCTCGAAGCCGATCGCCGTGCGCCCCGGGCCGCCGAAGGTCTGCAGCAGCTGCTGGAGGACCTCGTTGGAGCCGTTGGCGGCCCAGACGTTCTCCCGGGAGACCGGGTGCTTGCCGGTGCGGGTGAGGTACTTCGCGAGCTCGGTGCGCAGCTCGACCGCGTCCCGGTCGGGGTAGCGGTTGAGGGTGCGGGCGGCCTCGGCGACGCGCTCGGCGATGCGCCGGACCAGGGGCTCGGGGAGCTCGTACGGGTTCTCGTTGGTGTTCAGCTGGACGGGGACGTCCAGCTGGGGGGCGCCGTACGGCGTCTTGCCGCGGAGCTCGTCGCGGATGGGCAGGTCGTCGATGCCGGTCACGGGGTCGGCACCTTCCAGCCGAAGCGGGCCTTGAGGGCGGCGCCGTGCGCGGGCAGGTCCTCGGCCTCGGCGAGGGTGACCACGTGGTGGGTGACCTCGGCGAGGGCGTCGCGGGTGTAGTCGACGATGTGGATGCCGCGCAGGAAGGACTGCACGGACAGGCCCGAGGAGTGGCAGGCGCAGCCGCCGGTGGGCAGGACGTGGTTGGACCCGGCGCAGTAGTCGCCGAGGGAGACCGGTGCCCAGGGGCCGACGAAGATCGCGCCGGCGTTGCGGACGCGGGCGGCCCAGCCGGCGGCGTCGGCGGTCTGGATCTCCAGGTGCTCGGCGCCGTACGCGTCGACCACCTTGAGACCCGCCTCCAGGTCGTCGACCAGGACGATCGCGGACTGCTTGCCCGCCAGGGCGGGCTTGATCCGGTCCTCGACGTGCTTGGTCGCGGCGACCTGCGGCTCCAGCTCCTTCTCCACGGCGTCCGCGAGCTCGGCGGAGTCCGTGACGAGGACGGCGGCGGCCATCGGGTCGTGCTCCGCCTGGCTGATCAGGTCGGCGGCGACGTGCGCCGGGTCGGCCGTGGAGTCGGCGAGGACGGCGATCTCGGTCGGGCCGGCCTCGGTGTCGATGCCGATCTTCCCGGTGAAGTAGCGCTTGGCCGCGGCGACCCAGATGTTGCCGGGGCCGGTGACCATGTTCGCGGGGGCGCACTCGTCCGTGCCGTACGCGAACATCGCGACGGCCTGGGCGCCGCCGGCCGCGTACACCTCGTCGACGCCGAGCAGCGCGCACGCGGCCAGGATGGTCGGGTGCGGCAGCCCCTCAAACTCCTTCTGCGGCGGGGAGGCGAGCGCGATGGACTCGACGCCTGCCTCCTGGGCGGGGACCACGTTCATGACGACGGAGGACGGGTACACGGAGCGGCCGCCGGGCGCGTACAGGCCGACGCGCTCGACGGGAACCCACTTCTCGGTCACGGTGCCGCCGGGGACCACCTGGGTGGTGTGCTCGGCGCGGCGCTGGTTGCGGTGCACGATCCGGGCGCGCCGGATCGACTCCTCCAGGGCGGCGCGGACCGCCGGGTCCAGCTGTTCCAGCGCGGCCGTGAGGGCCTGCGCCGGTACCCGGACCTGCGTGAGCTCGACCCCGTCGAACTTCCGCGCGTACTCGATCAGCGCCGCCGTGCCACGATGATGGACGTCCTCGCAGATGGGCCGCACCTTCTCCAGGGCGGCTTCCACGTCGAACTCGGCACGGGGCAGCAGATCGCGCAGGGCGCCACCCTCGGGGAGGGCGTCACCGCGCAGGTCGATACGAGAGATCACGTCCCAATTCTCTCAGACCGGCTCCCACCACCGTCCGCCCGTATCACTGGCTGATACACGCCCCGGATGTCACAGGCTGCGATTAGCTTTCCCGTACACGGGGATGACGGCGGGGGGCTGCCATGGCGGAAGCGCACGAGGACGCGTACGGGGACGGGCGTCCGGACGACCTCACCGATCCCGAGCGGCTCATGTGGGAGACCTTCCGCGCGGGCACCGTCTGCGACCTGAGCACGCACTCGGCCGAAGGGGACGATCCGCACGGGGACCGCCCCTGGGGGCCCGAGCGGCGGGTCCGGGCGGAGGTGGTGGCCCACCTGCTGCTCGCCGGACCCGCGCCGGTGCCCGGCCGGGTCGGCTGCCTGAAGCTGCGCGGCGCCCGGATCACCGGCCGGCTGGACCTCTCCGGCGGCACGGTCGCCCCGTACGTGGAGATCCGCTCCTGCCGCTTCGACGGCGAGGTCCAGGTCTCCGAGACCCGCTTCGGCACCCTGCGGCTCGACAACTGCGCGATCCCCCGGCTGGACGGGGCCCGGCTGCACACCGAGGGCGACCTGCACCTGGCGCGCTGCCGGGTGGCGGCCGGGATCCGGCTGACCGACGCGCAGATCGGCACCGACCTGCTGATCGGCAGCACCGTGGTGCAGCGGGACGGGCGGGGGCGGGCGATCGCCGCCGACGGCCTCGTCGTCGCCCAGGACTTCCAGGCCGAGCTGCTGGAGACGAACGGCGAGGTCAGCCTGCGCGGCGCCCGGATCGGGGCGTCCATGAGCCTGCGCGGGGCCCTGCTGCGCAACCCCTACGGCCGGCGCGCCCTGAACGCGCCCACCCTCAGCGTGGAGCGCACCCTCTACCTGACCTCCGCCGCCCTGGGCCCGGCCACCGGGGACCCCTCGCGCCCGTACGACTGGAGCCGGACGCCGACCCGGGGCGTCCCGACGCGGCCGTTCGAGTGCCGGGGCGGGCTGCGGCTGGACGACGGCCGCATCGGGGACTCCGTCGACTTCTACGGGGCCAGCTTCGAGCTCCAGCCGGAGCAGGAGGTGTCGCTGCGCCGGATCCAGACGCCGGAGCTGCGTTTCGTCGGGGACGCGCCGGAGCAGGGCCGGGTGGTGCTGTCGGGGGCGACGGTGGTGCGGCTGGTGGACCGCTCCACGAGCTGGCCGGGGCCGGGCCGGCTGCTGATGGAGGGCTTCTCCTACGAGACCCTCGCGCCGAGGGGGCACTTCCCGCTGGAGCGGCGCCTGGAGTGGGTGGGGGCGGCCAGCCCCGACTACTCGCCGGAGCCCTACGAGCGGCTCGCCGCCGTGCTGCGGGCCCGCGGGGAGGACTCCGACGCCCGCGAGGTGCTGCTGGCCAAGGAGCGGCGCCGGCGGGCCACGCTCTCGCCGGCCGGGCGGGCCTGGGGGTACCTCCAGGACTGGACGGTGCTCTACGGGTACCGGCCGGGGCGGGCCGCGCTGTGGATGGCGGTCCTGTGGGCGGCGGGCACCCTGCTGTTCCTGCGGCACCGCCCGGAGCCCCTGAAGGCGGACGAGCACCCCGCCTGGAACGCCGCCCTGTACGCCCTCGACCTCCTGCTGCCGGTGATCGACCTCGGCCAGGAGGGCCAGTGGAAGACACAAGGTGCCTGGCAGTGGGCTTCGGCGGCGCTGGTCCTGCTGGGGTGGATCCTGGCCACGACGGTGGCCGCGGGCGCGTCCCGGCTGCTGCGGCGGGGGTGACGGCCCGGCGGCCGCGGCCACTACCCTGTGGGTCGTGACCACCGTTCGCCTGCCCCTCTTCCCACTGAACTCGGTGCTGTTCCCGGGCCTCGTGCTGCCGCTGAACGTCTTCGAGGAGCGGTATCGCGCCATGATGCGCGAGCTGCTGAAGATCGGTGAGGACGAGCCGCGCCGGTTCGCCGTCGTCGCGATCCGCGACGGCCGGGAGGTCGCGCCGACCGCGCCCGGGCTGCCCGACCCGACGTCCCTGCCCGAGAAGGGCCCGGCGGCGGGCTTCGGCGCGGACCCGATCCAGGCGTTCCACCGGGTCGGCTGCATCGCGGACGCGGCCACGATCCGGGAGCGGGAGGACGGCAGCTTCGAGGTCCTCGCCACCGGGACGACACGGGTGCGGCTGCTGTCCGTGGACTCCTCGGGCCCCTTCCTCGTCGCCGAGCTGGAGGAGCTCTCGGAGGACGCCGGGGACGGCGCGGGCGCCCTGTCCGAGGGGGTCCTGCGGGCCTTCCGCAGCTACCAGAAGCGGCTGGCGGGTGCCCGGGAGCGGTCCCTGGCGTCGGCGCCGGACCTGCCGGACGAGCCGTCGGTGGTGTCGTACCTGGTCGCGGCGGCGGCCGTGCTGGACATCCCGTCGAAGCAGCGCCTGCTCCAGGCCCCGGACACCGCGACGCGGCTGGCGGAGGAGCTGAAGCTGCTCCGCACCGAGACCGCGGTGATCCGCCACCTCCCGTCCCTCCCGGCGGTGGAACTGACCCGCGCCCCGACGAGCCCGAACTGAGGCCATGGCCAAGAAGAAGCAGCAGACGGCGGGTACGCCCGCCATCACCTCCCTGACGGCGTCGGGCGTCGAGTTCACCACCCACGCCTACGAGCACGACCCGGCCCACCCCTCGTACGGCGAGGAGGCCGCCGAGGCGCTGGGGGTCTCGCCGGAGCAGGTGTTCAAGACCCTGGTCGCGGAGGTGGACGGGGCGCTGACGGTGGCCGTGGTCCCGGTCTCGGGTTCGCTGGACCTGAAGGCCCTGGCGGCCGCGGTGGGCGGCAAGCGGGCCGCGATGGCGGATCCGGCGCTGGCGGAGCGGACGACGGGGTACGTGCGGGGCGGGATCTCACCGCTGGGGCAGCGCCGCCGTCTGCCGACGGTCCTGGACGCCTCCGCCTCCGGCCATGCCACCATCTGCGTCTCGGCGGGCCGCCGCGGCCTGGAGGTCGAACTCGCCCCGACCGCCCTGGCGACCCTGACGGGCGCGGTCCTCGCCCCGATCGCCCGCCCGTAACGCCTCCCGCTGCGCGAAATCCAGAAGAACAGCCCTCAGTCCTGCGGCGGCTTCGTGTCCGCGTGGACGTGGGGCGGGGGGTACGACCCCGTCCAGGGGGTCGGTTCCGGATCCCGGGGGCCGAAGGCGGCCGTCAGGGCCAGGTGGATCACGGCGGCGGCGATCGGCCACCCCAGCAGCACCCCGTACGCCAGCAACTGCAGCGGCGCGTCGAACGGCACGTCCTCCCCCGCCTTGGCGGCCGCGGCGGCGACATCGGTGCCGGGCCCCAGCCACAGCCCCAGCCGCCACCCCAGCAGCGCGGCGAAGCACGCCCCGACCGTGAGCCCGACGACCAGCGCGACTCCCCCGCGCCGCCGCCACAGGAACACCGCGAGCCCGCTCAGCACGCCCAGCCCCAGCGACAGCAGGAAGAACGTGCCGTCGGCGCCGATCCGCGCCTCGCCCTCGGTGTTCTTCAGGAAGACGGCCGGCCCGTGGGCCACGTACTGCACGCGCGGCGCCAGCCAGGCCCACAGCACCCCGAGGAGCGCCCCGCAGACGCCCACCACCAGGGCGACGGTGGCCCCGTCGCGGACGTCCGCCGGGGTGACGGCGGGCTCCTGGTCGAGAAGGCCGTCGGACGGCGGAGGCTGCGGCAGCGGCGGGGTCACGGCTTCGGTCACCCCCACATCGTGCCAGGTGGTCCCGGCGACCGCGTCAGCGGACCGCCGCCCGCCGGTACGCCCAGGTGGCCACGGCCAGGGAGAGGACCCCCACCGCCGCGCACACGCCGAGGTCGGCGGCGACCGCCGCCCAGTCCGGGTGCGGGGCGAAGGTCCGTGCGAAGGCCTCCACCCCGTAGGTGGAGGGCAGCAGGTCCCGGGCCCACACGACGACCTGCGGCATCCGCTCCGCCGGCAGCACCCCCAGCAGCAGCGCCGCCGACATGCCCAGCTGTCCGGCCAGGGTGGCCAGCTCCTGCCGGGGTGCCAGCAGGCCCAGGGCCGCGCCGAGCCCGGCCAGCGCGGCGCCGGCCAGCGGCACCACGGCGGCCAGGATCCACAGCCCGCCCATCGGCAGCCCGAACAGCACGCACCCGAAGACGGCCGTCACCAGCGTCCCCGGCAGGGTGAAGGAGGCGTACGCGGCGGCCGCGCCCAGCACCACCGAGGCGGGCGGCACCGGCAGGGTGGCGTAGTGGTCGAGCCCGCCGCTCGCCCGGAGCTGGCCGAAGTACTGGGCCAGGAGGTTCAGTGCGACGAAGGCGACGACGAGGACCGACGAGCCGGCGACGACCGCCCGCGCCTCGGAGCCGCCGTCCACCACGCCCCGCATCAGGACCATGATCCCGACGGACTGGAAGGTCGCGACGAAGAGGAGGGGTATCCGGGCGACCCGGGCCCGGGACAGCTGGGCCCGGTAGACGGCCGCGAGGGCGGGCAGCAGCCGGGCCCGGGGGGCCAGGACGGCGGCGGGGGCGGCAGCGGTGGTCACGACTTGACCAGACCCTTCATCCGGCCGCCCAGCGCGAGGTAGACGTCCTCCAGGCTCGGCGTGGCCAACGTGAAATCGTCGAGGGCGGCGAAGGCCGGTCCGCCGGTCACGGCGGCGACGGCGGCGCGGGCCTCGTCCTGGCCCAGCCGGAGCACCCAGCGGCGCCCGGACTCGGCGGCCAGCGGCGCGAGCGCGGCGACCTCGGGCACCTCCAGCGGCGCGGCGGTGCGCCACACCAGTTCCAGGCGGACCTCGTCGGAGACCCGGGCCTTGAGGCCGGCCGGGGTGTCGCAGGCGATGACCCTGCCCTGGTCGATGACGGCGACCCGGTCGAGGACGGTCTCCGCCTCGATGACGTTGTGGGTGACCAGCAGCACGGTGGCACCGTGCCGGTCACGGCGCCGGTCCACGGCCGACCAGACGGCGCGCCGGGCCACGGGGTCCATGCCGGTGGTGGGTTCGTCGAGGACGAGGACCGGCCGCTCCCCCACCAGTGCGGCGGCGAAGCAGGCGAGCCGGCGCTGGCCGCCGGAGAGCTTCTTCAGCGGGCGCCCGGCGAGGGGCGTCAGCCCGAGCTCCTCCAGCACCTCGTCGCGGGCGGTCCGGGCCGCGCGTGCGTCGAGTCCGCGCAGCCGGCCGGTGGTCTCGGCGGCGAGGGCGACGGTGAGCTCGTCGAGGGCGGTGGACTCCTGCCCCAGGTAGGCCAGGAGGCGCGCGGCCCGCTCGGGGTGGCGTACGAGGTCGTGGCCGAGGAGGGTGACGGAGCCGGAGTCGGGACGCAGCAGGCCGGTGAGCTGGCGGACCAGGGTGGACTTGCCGGCGCCGTTGGGGCCGAGCAGTCCGAAGATCTCGCCGCGCCGGACCTCCAGGGAGATCGCGTCGGTGGCCCGGGTCTCGGGGAGGGCGGGCACGCCGCGCCGCCCGCGCACCGCAGGGTAGGTCTTGACCAGGTCCCGCACCGCGCAGACCACCCCGGAAGCCGCCCCCGCGGCCTCTGCCGTGGCGTGTCCTGCCTGCGCTGTGCCCGTACTCACGAGGGAGCAGCCTACGCGGCTTCCGCTCTCACTCGGCCGCCGGGGTCATCGGCGCCGCGGATGCGGAGGCCGTCGCTCCGCCCACGTGCTCGGCCGCGGCGCGGACGTCGATCTCCCTCCAGAACCCGGCGCGGATGGCGTAGCGGTCGTGCTCGTCGATCTGGTCGTCCTTGTGCGCGAGGAGGCCGAACCGCGCGGCGTAGCGCAGCAGCTCCCCGTCGATGCGGTGCGGCACGCGCGGGTACATGGTGGCGAGCCTCTGCAGGTGGCCGGTTTCGGGGAGGCGTTCCATCCAGCGGCGGGCGAAGACCTGGCCGACCTCGAAGGGGTCGCCGCCGACGGTGGTGATGTCCTCCTCCCGGTCGGCCCAGCGCTGTTCGGCGCTGGTGAGCTGCGCGAGGGTGGGAAGGGAGGCGGTCTCGGCGGGTTCACCGAGGGGGCCGGGCCGGTCGATCCACCCCTTGTCGGAGGACCAGCGCAGGGCGCTGCCGGCCGGACTGGGGGCGGGGTGGGGGTGCGTGGCGCCGGAGCCCTGGCCGGGGGCGCGCAGGGCGGCGAGGTCCTTGGGGGTGGGGACCGACGGCTTGGCGCCTTCGGTGGCGGGGGCCGGTACGGCGGCTCCGGCGGAGGGGGCTTCGGGGGTGGCGGGGGTGCCGTTGCGGGCGGCTTCGGCGAGGGCGGCCTCGGGCAGCGGGGCGGAGAGGATGGCGGCGATCTCGGGGCGCGGTGCGGGCGGCGGGGGGCACAGCCCGGCGAGGTCGCGGGCGCGGACGGCGCGGGTGATCCATGCGCGGTCGAGGACGCGGCGTTCGTCGGCCTCGGCGACGAGGTCCTCGGACTGGTTGTAGTCGCCGTCGGCGGCCTGGACGGCCCAGAGGTGGACGGCGACCCCGTGTTCCTTGGCGGACATCAGTCCGGGCAGCAGGTCTCCGTCCCCGGTGACGAGGACCACGTCGGAGCAGGCCCGGTTGCGGGCGAGTTCGGTGAGTTCGGCGTGCATGGCGGCGTCGACGCCCTTCTGGGCCCAGCGGCCGTCGCTGCGGGTCAGGGCGCCCAGGCGGACGGTGACGCGGGGCATGACGCGCAGCCGGCGGTGTTCGGGCTGGGGCACCCGGTCGGGGGCGCCGTCGAACCAGTAGATCCGCAGGAGGGGCTGCTGGGTGTCGGCCTCGGCGCGCTCGCGCAGGCCCTGGATGAGGGCGGAGTGGTCGACGGTGATGCGGGAGCGCGAGGGTTCTCCCGCGAGGAGGCTCGCGGCCGCGCCCAGCAGGTATCCGGCATCCACCAGGACGACGCAGCGGTCCACGCGTTCCACCCTCTTCCGTGGGGGTCCTCGACAGGTTTTCCCCGAGTCTGCCCGACCGCAAGGGCGTTGACGGCCGGAACTGGATCACCGGCGTGGCGTATCTCGCGGAAGGCGCGGCGGTCGGCACCGCTACGGATGGCAATGATCCAAAATGCGCGCTTTGTTGCGGTGTGTGAGGGTGAAGGCGGCCCTGGCCCCTACACCCCCCACGGAGGCATTCCATGGCCAAGAACAAGAACCAGAAGCAGCCGGCGAAGCAGCAGGTGCGCTCGGGCGGGCAGGACATGCCCAAGGGCTCGACGGAGACGTCCACCGATCGCCCCGCGCAGTCGCCCAGTCCGCTGGACATGGCCCACAAGAGCAAGTCGAAGCGCTTCGGCCACAACTGACGCGCGACGGACGCGCGGCCGGCGCCTTCGCGCGAGCGGTGAGAGCGGAAGGGGGCCCGCCCCGGCAGTGCCGGGGCGGGCCCCCTTCCCGTGCGTGCGGCGGGCGCTTCGCCCGTCCGGGCTAGCCGGCCAGGCAGGAGGGGCCGAGGAGCACCTTGAGGTCGCCGAAGAGGGCCGGGTCGGGCTGGACCCGGTGCCGGTCGAGGCGCAGCACGGTGGTGGTGCGCGGTCCCTGGAGCTTGATCCGGACCTCGGTGTTGCCCTTGTGGTGGCGCAGGATCTCGCCCAGACGGGTGACCATCGGCGGGGTGACCTTGACGGTGGGGATGGTGAGGACGACGGGGGCGTTGGTCCCGGCGGAGGAGAGGTCGGGGACCATCATCTCCATCGCGACCAGGCGGGGGACGTCCTCGCGCTTGTCGAGGCGGCCCTTGACGAAGACGACGGTGTCCTCGACCAGCTGGGTGGAGACGAGCTGGTAGGTGGCCGGGAAGAACATGCACTCGATGGAGCCGGCGAGGTCCTCGACGGTGGCGATGGCCCAGGCGTTGCCCTGCTTGGTCATCTTGCGCTGGAGGCCGGAGATGATGCCGCCGATGGTGACGACGGCGCCGTCGGAGTGCTCTCCGCCGGTGAGCTGGGAGATGCCGGCGTCCGTCTTGTCGGAGAGGACGTGTTCCAGGCCGAAGAGGGGGTGGTCGGAGACGTAGAGGCCGAGCATCTCGCGCTCCTGGGCGAGCAGGTAGGACTTCTCCCACTCGACGTCGGAGAACTCCACGTCCAGGCCGAAGCCCGGTTCGCTGCTCTCCTCGTCACCCATTCCGCCGAAGAGGTCGAACTGGCCCTCGGCCTCCTTGCGCTTGACCGCGACCACGTTGTCGATCATCGATTCGTGGTGGGCGACCAGGCCCTTGCGGGTGTGGCCCATCTCGTCGAAGGCGCCGGCCTTGATCAGCGACTCGACGGTGCGCTTGTTGCAGACGACGGCCTCGACCTTGTCGAGGAAGTCGGGGAAGGAGGAGTACTTCCCCTTGGACTTCCTGGTCTTGATGATCGAGTCGACGACGTTCTGCCCGACGTTGCGGACGGCGGTGAGGCCGAAGAGGATCACGTCGTCGCCCTGGGCGGCGAAGTTGGACTCGGACTCGTTGACGTTGGGCGGGAGCACCTTGATGCCCATGCGGCGGCACTCGTTCAGGTAGATCGCGGACTTGTCCTTGTCGTCCTTGACCGAGGTGAGCAGGCCCGCCATGTACTCGGCGGGGAAGTTCGCCTTGAGGTAGGCGGTCCAGTAGGAGACGAGGCCGTACGCGGCGGAGTGGGCCTTGTTGAAGGCGTAGCCGGCGAAGGGGACCAGGACGTCCCAGAGGGCCTGGATGGCCTGGTCGGAGTAGCCGTTCTTGCGGGCGCCCTCCTGGAAGATCGTGAAGTTCTTGGCGAGCTCCTCGGGCTTCTTCTTGCCCATCACGCGGCGCAGGATGTCGGCCTCGCCGAGCGAGTAGCCGGCGATGATCTGGGCGGCCTTCTGCACCTGCTCCTGGTAGACGATCAGGCCGTAGGTGACCGCGAGCACCTCTTCGAGCGGCTTCTCCAGCTCGGGGTGGATCGGGGTGATCTCCTGCTGCTTGTTCTTGCGCAGGGCGTAGTTCGTGTGCGAGTTCATGCCCATCGGGCCCGGGCGGTAGAGCGCGGACACGGCGGAGATGTCTTCGAAGTTGTCGGGCTTCATCAGGCGCAGCAGGGAGCGCATGGGGCCGCCGTCGAACTGGAAGACGCCGAGGGTGTCACCGCGGCTGAGCAGTTCGAAGGTCTTGGGGTCGTCGAGCGGGAGGCCCAGGAGGTCGATGTCGATCCCCTTGTTGGCCTTCACCATCTTGACGGCGTCGTCCATGATCGTGAGGTTGCGCAGGCCCAGGAAGTCCATCTTCAGCAGGCCGAGCGACTCGCAGCTCGGGTAGTCCCACTGGGTGATGGTGACGCCGTCGGTGTGCCGCACCCAGACGGGCACGTGGTCGGTGATCGTCTCGCTGGACATGATCACGCCGGCGGCGTGCACGCCCATCTGGCGGACCAGGCCCTCGACGCCGCGGGCGGTGTCGATGACCTTCTTCACGTCGGGCTCGTTCTCGTACATCCCGCGGATCTCGCCGGCCTCGCTGTAGCGGGGGTGCGAGGGGTCGAGGATGCCGGAGAGCGGGATGCCCTTGCCGAGGACGTCGGCGGGCATGGCCTTGGTGAGGCGGTCGCCCATGGCGTACGGGTAGCCGAGGACGCGGGCGGAGTCCTTGATCGCGTTCTTGGCCTTGATGGTGCCGTAGGTGCCGATCATGGCGACCTTGTCGGCGCCGTACTTCTCGGTCACGTACCTGATCACCTCGACGCGCCGACGCTCGTCGAAGTCGATGTCGACGTCGGGCATGGAGACGCGCTCGGGGTTGAGGAAGCGCTCGAAGATCAGACCGTGGGTGAGGGGGTCGAGGTCGGTGATGCCCATGGCGTAGGCGACGATCGAGCCGGCCGCGGAGCCTCGGCCGGGGCCGACCGCGATGCCCTGGTTCTTGGCCCACATGATGAAGTCGGCGACCACGAGGAAGTAGCCCGGGAAGCCCATCGAGATGATCGTGTCCATCTCGTACTCGGCCTGCTTCAGCCGGTCGTCCGGGATGCCTCCGGGGTAGCGGCGGTGCATGCCGCGCATGGTCTCCTCGCGGAACCAGCTGACCTCGGTGTGGCCCTCCGGGATGTCGAACTTGGGCATGAGGTTGCGGAACTTGAACATGCCCTCGGTGTCGACCTGCTCCGCCACCTTCCAGGTGTTGGCGCAGCCCTCCTGCCAGGCGTCCGAGGAGTCGATGGCGTACATCTCGTCCGTGGACTTCAGGTAGTAGCCGGTGCCGTCGAACTTGAAGCGGTCCGGGTCGGAGAGGTTCTTGCCGGTCTGGATGCAGAGCAGGGCGTCGTGGGCGCCGGCCTCGTGCGCGTAGGTGTAGTGGGAGTCGTTCGTCACCAGCGGCGGGATGCCGAGCTTCTTGCCGATCTCCAGCAGGCCGTCGCGGACCCGGCGCTCGATCTCGATGCCGTGGTCCATCAGCTCCAGGAAGTAGCGGCCCTCGCCGAAGATGTCCTTGTAGTCCGAGGCCGCCTTGATCGCCTCGTCGAACTGGCCGAGGCGCAGTCGCGTCTGCACCTCGCCGGAGGGGCAGCCGGTGGAGGCGATCAGGCCCTCCGACCACTGGGCGATGGTCTCCTTGTCCATGCGGGGCCACTTGGTCAGCCAGCCCTCGGCGTAGGCGTCGGAGGACAGCCGGAAGAGGTTGTGCAGGCCGGTGGCGTTCGCCGCCCAGATCGTCTTGTGGGTGTAACCGCCGGAACCGGAGACGTCGTCGCGCTTCTGGTGCGGCTGGCCCCACTGGATGCGCCGCTTGTTGCGCCGGGACTCGGGGGCGACATACGCCTCGATGCCGATGATCGGGGTGATCCCGGCCTTCTGGGCGGAGTGGAAGAAATCGTACGCGCCGTGGAGGTTGCCGTGGTCGGACATGGCGATGTGCGTCATGCCCATTTCATTGCAGGCCGCGAACATGTCCTTCAGCCGAGCCGCACCGTCCAGCAGCGAGTACTGGGTGTGGACGTGCAGGTGCGTGAAGGGCGTCTTCGACACGGTGGAGGCCTCCGGGGGCGAGAGGGGCGGCAGCTATGAATCCTACGTCCCACCGGTGACAGATCCGGGGCACGGAGAGATACGGTCGGGCGTTGCAGAACCAGGAACACGTGTCCGACGTCCAGTCGGTCAGACCCCGTACCACCCCGTGCACCAGGAGGCATCCGCGATGGCGGTTCCCGAGACGACCGACGAGCAGCGCGCCGAGCAGATACTCGACGTGTTCGACACCGCTTTCGGTGAGCTGCTCGCCGCCGACCCCGCCGCCTTCCAGGTCAAGTTCCGGAAGATGGCCGCCTCGGCCTTCGCCTTCTACCGGGGCACGGCCTGCCTCTTCTACGCCGACCTGGAGCGCGACCGGCACGGCGGCCCCTACCTGGACGAGCGCACCGGCCGGGTCTGGATCCACGGCGATCTCCACGCGGAGAACTTCGGCACCTACATGGACTCCAACGGCCGGCTCGTCTTCAACGTCAACGACTTCGACGAGGCCTACGTCGGCCCCTTCACCTGGGACCTCAAGCGCTTCGCCGCCTCGGTGGCCCTGATCGGCTACACCAAGGCGCTCAGCGACGAGCAGATCAGCGCCCTGGTGCGCACCTACGCGGCCGCCTACCGCGAGCGCATCCACATGCTGGCCACCGGCGCCAAGAACGAGGAAGTGCCCTCCTTCACCCTGGACACCGCGGAGGGCCCCCTGCTGGGCGCCCTGCGCGACGCCCGCTCCCGCACCCGCTTCGCCCTGCTGGACTCGATGACCGAGATCCGCGACCACGAGCGCCGCTTCTCCGAGGGCGGCGGCGCCATCGAGCTGGACGCGGCCACCCGCTACAAGGTGCTGGCCGCCTTCGACGGCTACCTGGAGACCCTGCCGGAGGAATCCCTGGTCCGCCCGGACTCCTACCGGGTCAAGGACGTGGTGGGCCGCCGGGGCGTGGGCATCGGCTCGGCCGGGCTCCCCTCGTACAACATCCTGCTGGAGGGGCACAGCGACGCCCTGGAGAACGACGTCGTGATCTACCTCAAGCAGGCGCAGACCCCCGCCGTCTCCCGGCACATCACGGACCGGGCGGTCCGCGAGTACTTCCAGCACGAGGGCCACCGTACGGTGATCTCCCAGCGGGCCCTCCAGGCGCACGCCGACCCGTGGCTGGGCTGGACCGAGCTGGACGGCGCCGGGCAGCTGGTCGCGGAGGTCTCCCCGTACGCGGTGGACCTGGACTGGTCCGACCTGGACGACCCGGAGGAGATCGCGGCGGTCGTCGCCGACCTCGGCCGGGCGACGGCCACCATGCACGCCTCGGCCGACGAGGCGGAGAGCGGCCAGTCCCTGGTCCCCTTCTCCACCGAGCGGGCCATCGACGCGGCCATCGCCGCCGACGAGGAGGGCTTCGCCAAGCTCCTGGTCGACTTCGCCCACGCCTACGGGGCCCGGGCCCGCGCCGACCACCAGATCTTCGTGGACCTCTTCAGGAACGGCCGGATCACGTCGTGATTCCTGTGGCGTCCGGGACCTGGGGGCACGGATTCACAGGTACCCAGGGCTCGGATCCACAGGGACCCGTGGCAGACTCGCGACGATGGACATATCAGGGGTGAGGATCCGGGGGCTGCGGGCCGCGCTGTTCAGCGCGCTCGTCGTGCTGCTCTCGGCCGGCTCCCACGTGCTCCTGTCCCGGGTGCCGATGCCGCCCGCCCTGCTCGCCGGCGCCTTCGCCGGGGTGTTCGCCCTCGCCTACGCCCTGGCCGGCCGCGAGCGGGGCTTCGGGCCGATCGCCGGCCTGCTGGTCCCGCTGGAGCTGGCGGCCGACACGGTCTTCACCGCCGGGCAGCGCGTCTGCTACGGCCCCGCGGGCGGCCCGGTGGCCGGCCCGCTGCACGCGCTCGGCCTGGACGGGCTGTGCGGCGGCACCCCGGTGGGCGGGCCGCTGACCGAGGTGACCGGGCCGGCCGGCGACCCGGCCGCCCTGCTGGCCGCCCCCGGACCGTGGACGCCCTGGCTGCTGCTCGGCGCGCACGTCGGCGTCGGGCTGCTCGCCGCCGCCTGGCTGCGCCACGGCGAGCGGGCCCTGGTGCGGCTGCTGCGGGCGGTCGCCGCCTTCGCCTTCCGGCCGCTGCGGCTGGCGGCGGCCTCGGTGGCGGCGGTCCCCGGCCGGACCGGGCGGGCGCTGCGCCCGGCGCGGCCCGGCGCGGCGGCCCGTACCCGTTTCCCGGCGCATTCCGTGGGCCGGCGGGGACCTCCCGTACGGACGGCGACGCTCGCGAGCGTCTGACGCGTACGTACGGACAGTCCCCCGCACCTCCCACGGAGATCACCATGAGTTCCCGCAACAGCCAGCAGAGCAAGGCCGCCGCCCGCGAGAAGCTGCGCGTCGAGCGCGAGAGGCAGGCGAAGAAGGACAAGGCCCGCCGCCAGGTGTTCGTCGCCGCCGGCGTCGTCGCCGCCCTCGCCCTGGCCGGCGGCATCGGCTACGCGGTCGTGCGGTCCAACCAGCCCGGCTACTGGGAGAAGGCCGCCGAGGCCCCGCTGGTCAAGCCGAAGAACACGGAGGGCGCGGACGGCCTGACCGTGGTCATCGGCAAGCCCGAGGCGAAGAAGACCCTGGAGCTCTACGAGGACTCGCGCTGCCCCGCGTGCGCCGCCTTCGAGCAGACGGTCGGCGAGCAGGTCCGCAAGGACGTGGACGCGGGCAAGTTCAAGCTCCGGTACATCGGCGCGACCTTCATCGACAACGGCGCCAAGGGCGTGGGCTCGAAGAACGCGCTGAGCGCGCTGGGCGCGGCGCTGAACGTCAGCCCCGAGGCCTTCCTCGACTACAAGGCGGCCCTCTACTCCAAGGCGCTGCACCCCGACGAGACCGTCGACAGCTTCGCCAAGGACGACTACCTGCTGAAGGTCGCGGACACCGTCCCGGCGCTCAAGGGCAACGCCGAGTTCAAGAAGGCCGTCGAGGACGGCACGTACGACCGGTGGGCGATGGACATGTCGAAGTCCTTCGACAAGTCGGGCGTCACGGGCACCCCGACGCTGAAGATGGACGGCAAGAAGATCGACACCCCGGCCACCCCGGAGGCGTTCACCGCGGCCATCGACAAGGCGATCGCGGGCTGATCGGCCGTCAGGCCACCCCTTCCTCCGCATTACCGCCATAACGGGCGGGCGAACTCTCAAAGTTCGCCCGCCCGTTGTCATTCGGTGACTATTCCCGGCCACATACCGATCAGTAATATGAGCGCCCGTGACCAGTCATCTCGCCCCCCTCACCCCTGCCCCGGACTCCGCCGCGACCGCGGCGAATCCGCGCCGCCGCACGGTCGTCCTGGCCGCCGCGGCCACGGCCGCCCTCGCGCCGCTCGCCCTGGGCGCCACCACCGCCCGGGCGGCCGAATCCGCCCCCGCCTTCCTGCACGGCGTCGCCTCCGGCGACCCGCTGCCCGACGGCGTCCTGCTGTGGACCCGTGTCACCCCCACCCCCGAGGCCGTCCCCGGCTCGGGCGTGGGCCCCGACATCGCGGTGGGCTGGGAGGTGGCCGAGGACAAGGCCTTCGCCGGCGTCGTCGCGCGGGGCTCCGTCACCGCGAGCGCCGCCTCCGACCACACGGTCAAGGTGGACGTGCGCGGCCTGCGCCCGCACACCCCGTACTGGTACCGCTTCACCGCCGGCGCCACCGTCTCCCCGGTCGCCCGCACCCTGACCGCCCCGGCGGCCGACGCCTCCACCGCGGGTGTGCGCTTCGGCGTGGTCTCCTGCTCCAACTGGGAGTCCGGCTACTTCTCGGCGTACCGCCACCTGGCCGCCCGCACCGACCTGGACGCGGTCCTGCACCTGGGCGACTACCTCTACGAGTACCAGACCGGCGAGTACCCGGCGGCCAAGTACGTCGTGCGGCCGCACGAGCCGAAGAACGAGATCATCACGCTGGCCGACTACCGGACCCGGCACGGCCAGTACAAGACGGACCGCGACGCCCAGGCGATGCACGCGGCCCACCCGATCGTGGCCATCTGGGACGACCACGAGTTCGCCGACAACGCCTGGTCCGGCGGCGCGAACAACCACACCCCGGGGACCGAGGGCGACTGGGCGTCCCGCGCGGCCGCGGCCAAGCAGGCGTACTTCGAGTGGATGCCCGTGCGCGCCTCCATAGCGGGTACCGTCTACCGTCGCCTGCGCTTCGGCAGCCTGGCCGACCTGCACCTGCTCGACCTGCGCTCGTTCCGCTCGGAGCAGGTCAAGGCCGGCAGCGGCGCGGTGGACGACCCGGAGCGCACCATCACCGGGCGGGCGCAGCTGGACTGGCTCAAGGCCGGACTGGCGGGCTCGACGGCCACCTGGAAGCTGGTGGGCACCTCGGTGATGATCTCGCCGGTGGCCTTCGGCTCGCTGCCCGCGCAGCTGCTCCAGCCGCTCACGCACCTGCTGGGGCTGCCCGAGGGCGGCCTCGCGGTCAACACGGACCAGTGGGACGGCTACACGGACGATCGCAAGGAGCTCCTGGGGCACTTGAAGGACCGGAACATCAAGAACACGGTGTTCCTGACCGGCGACATCCACATGGCCTGGGCGAACGACGTCCCGGTGAACATGGCCACCTACCCGGGATCGGGCACGGTGGGAACCGAGTTCGTGGTCACGTCGGTGACGTCCGACAACATCGACGACACACTGCACGTACTGCCGCACACCGTGTCGGTGGTGGCGGAATCGGCGATCAAGGCCGCGAACTGGCACGTGAAGTGGCTGGACATGGACTCGCACGGCTACGGCGTGCTGGACGTGACGGCCGAGCGCTCGCAGATGGACTACTACGTGGTTTCGGACAAGCGCCGTCAGGACGCGACCTCGTCCTGGGCCCGCTCGTACCGCACCCTGAACGGCACGCAGAAGGTGGAGCGGGTCGACCAGCCCGTCCGCTGAATGCACTGACGGACCGTCAAATCTCCTGTTCAGCGGGGCTCCTGGTGCAGACCAGGAGCCCCAGGTGAACCGCGGGCAACAAATCTTTAACCTCCGGGTACTTGCGGAATGAATGACATGAACACATAAACTTCCGGCCAGCGTGAGGAAATCCCTCACCCCCCACCACGCTCGCCGAGGAGTCACCGTGCGCGCTGCCGGCCGCATATCCCCCCTTCTCCGCCGCCGCCTCATGGGTACGGCCGTCCTGGCCTCCACCCTGGCGTTCGCCCCGCTGACGGCCCCCACCACCGTCGCCGCCGCCGCCCCCAAGACCGGCGCCCAGGCCTGTGCCGACGAGGCCTCCGCCC
Organism: Streptomyces sp. NPDC001594; assembly: GCF_042893675.1. Lineage (NCBI taxonomy): Bacteria > Bacillati > Actinomycetota > Actinomycetes > Kitasatosporales > Streptomycetaceae > Streptomyces > Streptomyces sp. NPDC001594. The sequence continues at coordinate 262,205 of NZ_JBIAVB010000003.1, forward strand.
CGGCCAACGCCCGTGTCGCGAAGCCCAAGAACGACCACGCCGCCGAGCCCAACGAGCTCTCCGAGGCCCAGACCAAGGCCATGGACGCGGACCTCAAGAAGAAGCTCAGCCAGATGCAGCTGTCCCCGCAGCAGCTCTTCGGCGCGCGCGAGGCCGCCCCCTCGCTGGCCGCCGCCGTGACCACCATCCCGGTCTACGTCCACGTGATCACCAACGGCACGCAGGGCAAGCTCACCGCGACGGACATCAACAACCAGATCAACGTCCTCAACGCCGCCTACAGCGGCCAGGGCACCGGCAACGTCAACTCCGGCTTCCAGTTCTCCCTGGCCGGCACGGACTACACCGACAACGCCGCCTGGTACACCGTCTCCGACGGCACCCAGGCCGAGAAGGACATGAAGACCGCCCTCCGCAAGGGCGGCAAGAACGCGCTCAACCTCTACACCGCCAACCTCGGCGGCGGCCTCCTCGGCTGGGCGACCTTCCCGAGCTCCTACAACTCCGCCCCCAACATGGACGGCGTGGTCATCCTCAACTCCTCGCTGCCCGGCGGCTCCGCCACCAACTACAACGAGGGCGACACCGCCACCCACGAGGTCGGCCACTGGATGGGCCTGTACCACACCTTCCAGGGCGGCTGCTCGGGCAGCGGCGACTCCGTCTCCGACACCCCGGCCGAGAAGAGCGCGGCCTTCGAGTGCCCGACCGGCCGTGACTCCTGCACCACCAAGGCGGGCGTCGACCCGATCCACAACTTCATGGACTACACGTACGACTCCTGCATGTACCAGTTCACCGCCGGCCAGGTGTCCCGCATGCAGAGCATGTGGACCGCATACCGCGCCTGACCGCTCTCACCGCTCCACACACACGGCAGGGCCCGGCGCACCGAGCGCCGGGCCCTGCCCGTTCCCGTCGTCCCCGCCGTCCCCCTACAGGCCGTCGAGGAACGCCAGCGCGATCCGCCAGACCTCCCCGGCCGCGTCCGCGTCGTAGTCGTCCAGGTCCGGGTCCGTGAACAGGTGCCCGGCACCCGGGTAGCTGTGGACCTCCACATCGGCCCCGGCCCGCCGCATCCTCAGGTACCAGGCCGTCAGCCAGTCGTGCGTCTCGAAGGGGTCCGGGTCCGCCATGTGCAGCTGCACCGGCAGTTCGTCGGCCGAGGTGTCGTCCTCCAGGTCCGCCGTACCGTGCAGGAGCAGCAGCCCGCGCGCCTTGTCGTCAGCCAGCGCCAGGTGCTGGGCGACGGAGCCGCCGAAGTCGAAACCGGCGTAGACCAGGCCCTGGTCGGAGAAGGGCGCCGCGGCCAGCACCGCCCGCTTGAGCAGCTCGTCGCGGCCCACCTCCTCCAGGTGGGCCACGCCCTCCTCGAACGTCTCGAACGTACGGCCCTCGAAGAGGTCGGGCACCTGCACCTGGTGTCCGGCGGCCCGCAGCCGGTCGGCCGCCGCGTGTACCGCGGGCCGCAGCCCGTACGTCGAGTGGAAGAGCATGATGTTCATGCCTCCCATCGTGCCATTGCCCGCGATGGCAGGAGTCCGGCGGCGCCCTGTGGATAGGTTCTCCTGCATGGAGATGGAGAACGCCCTGCGTCCCGCCACCGTCGTCTGCGCCGTCCTGATCCTCACCCTGCTCGCCGGCTGGGTCCTCGACCTGCTGCTCCGCCAGGCCGACGCCCGGCACGCCGAGACCCCGCTGTGGGGACTGCTGCGCCGCTGCGTCCTGCCGTTCCGGCTGGTCCTGGCCACCGCCGCGCTCCAGGCCGCGTACCGGCCGGCCCACGTCCTGCCCGGCCGCGCGGCCGCCGTCGGCCACGTCCTGACCCTGGTCCAGATCGCCTCGACCGCCTGGCTGCTCGTCGCCGTCGCGACCGCCGTCGTCGACTCCGCCTACGCCCGCTACGCCGCCTCCGCGCCGGACGACGCCCGGGTGCGGCGGGTGCGCACCCAGGTCACCCTGATCCAGCGGGCCCTCACCGCCGTGGCCGTCGTGGTCGCCGCGGCCGCGATGCTGCTGACCTTCCCCGCGATGCGCACCGTCGGCGCCTCGGTGCTGGCCTCGGCCGGGGTCCTCGGCATCGTGGCCGGCATCGCCGCCCAGTCCACCCTGGGCAACCTCTTCGCCGGACTCCAGATCGCCTTCGGCGACACCGTGCGCATCGGGGACACGGTGGTCGTGGACAAGGAGTGGGGCACGGTCGAGGAGATCACCCTGACCTTCCTGGTGGTCCGCACCTGGGACGAGCGCCGCATCACGATGCCGGTCTCGTACTTCACGAGCAAGCCCTACGAGAACTGGTCGCGCGGCGGCGCCCAGATGACCGGCACCGTCTTCTTGCACCTGGACCACTCGGCCCCGGTCGCCCTGATACGGGACCAGCTCGCCGAAATCCTCAAGGGCGTCCCCGAATGGGACGGCCGCACCGGCAGCCTGGCCGTCACGGACACCACCCCGAACACCATCGTGGTCCGCGCGGTGGTCACCGCGAAGGACGCCGACGACCTGTGGACCGTGCGCTGCGCGGTCCGCGAGCGCCTGATCACCTGGCTGGCCGCCGAACACCCCCACGCCCTCCCCCGCGTCACCACCGCGGAGGCGCCCCCGCGCGACTGAGGCCGCTACGCGCTGCGCAGGCTGCGGACGTCCAGGTGGCGCAGTACGCGGTCGACGATCTCCGGGTCGGCCCCCGGCTCGCTGCGGGCCGACAGGACCTCGTGGCGGGCGGCGGACATCATCTCCCGCTGGATGCGCTGGACCTGGCGGATCCGCTCCACCCGCTTCGCGTACGCCTCGCGCCGCTCCTCGTCGACCAGGTCGGGGCTGATCCTCGCGCCCACGTCGTACGCGCGCCGGTACAGGACCTCGACGAGGTCCTCCGGGAGGTCCTCCACCTCCTCGATCTCCCGCAGCCGCCGCTTGGCCGCCTTCGCCGCGCGCAGCGCGAGCGCCCGCTCGGTCTCCCGTTCGGCGTCCGTGTCCGCCTCCACCCCCAGCCGCCGCACCAGCCAGGGCAGCGTCAGCCCCTGGAACACCAGGGTGGCCATGATGACGGCGAAGGCGATGAACACGATCTCGTCCCGGTCGGGGAAGGGCTCCCCGGCGTCCGTCCGCAGCGGGATGGCCAGGGCCAGCGCGACGGAGGCCACCCCGCGCATCCCCGCCCACCACATGACCACGCTCTCCCGCCAGCTGAGCGGGATCTCCTCGTCGTAGTCGCGCCGCCCGTGCAGCTTCTTCGCCAGCCAGCCCGCCGGCAGCAGCCACGCCAGGCGTACGGCGACCACCACCGCGATCACGGCCGCCGCCCAGCCGGCCATCTCCCCCTCACGGCCCCGCGCGACGCCGAAGACGTTGTGCAGCTCCAGTCCGATCAGCCCGAAGGCCACACCGGTGACGAGGACGTCGACGACCTCCCAGAAGGTGTGGCCGGCGAGGCGGCCCAGCACGTCGTCGGCGTCGGTCGCGTACTCGGCGAGGAACAGGGCGGTGGTCAGCACGGCCAGCACCCCCGAGCCCCGGAGCTCCTCGGCCAGCACGTACGAGACGAACGGCACGAGGAGGGTCAGCCCGATCTGGAGGGTGGCGTCCCCGAGCCGGCCCATCAGCCGGTTGGTGGCCCAGCCCAGCGCGAACCCGATGGCCACGGCCACCACGGCGGACAGCACGAACTCCCCGAGCGCGTCGGGCCAGGAGAAGCTTCCGCTCACCGCGGCCGCGACGGCCACGTGGTAGAGGACGATGGCGGTGACGTCGTTGAAGAGCCCCTCGCCCTCCAGGATCGACACCATGCGCCGCGGCAGCCCGAGCGAGCCGGCCACGGCGGTGGCGGCGACCGGGTCGGGCGGGGCGACGAGCGCGCCGAGGGCGACGGCCGCCGCGACGGGCAGCCCGGGGACGACGGCGTTCGCGACGGCGGCCACGGCGGCGGTGGTCACGAAGACCAGGGCCACCGCCAGCAGCAGGATCGGGCGGACGTTGGCCGCGAACTGCCGCCAGGAGGTCCGCTGCGCGGAGGCGTACAGCAGGGGCGGCAGCACCAGCGGCAGGATGTACTCGGGCGGGACGTCGACATTGGGCACGGCGGGCACCAGCGCCAGCACGACCCCGCCCAGGGTCATCAACACGGGCGCGGGCAGCCCCAGCCGGTCCCCGAGCGGAACGGTGACGACGGCCCCGAGCAACAGTACGAAGAGCAGAGCGAGCTGATCCACTCCCCCACCCTGCCAGGGGGCTGCGCCGCTTCCGGGGATTGAGCCCCCGGGAGGTGCGCCCCGCCAGGGGGCTGCTACTGGCTCTCGGCGCGGATGACGTCCAGGGCGTGCTGGAGGTCGGCGGGGTAGCCGCTCTCGAACTCGACCCACTGCCCGTCGGCGGGGTGCTCGAAGCCCAGCCGCACCGCGTGCAGCCACTGCCGGGTCAGACCGAGCCGCTTGGCGACCGTCGGGTCCGCGCCGTACGTCAGGTCGCCCACGCACGGGTGCCGGTGCGCCGACATGTGCACGCGGATCTGGTGCGTACGCCCCGTCTCCAGCTTGATGTCCAGCAGCGACGCCGCCCGGAACGCCTCGATCAGGTCGTAGTGCGTGACCGACGGCTTGCCGTCCTGGGTCACCGCCCACTTGTAGTCCGCGCTCGGGTGGCGCCCGATCGGCGCGTCGATGGTGCCGCTCATCGGGTCCGGGTGCCCCTGCACCAGCGCGTGGTACCGCTTGTCCACGACCCGCTCGCGGAACTGGTTCTTCAGCGAGGTGTACGCGCGCTCCGACTTGGCCACGGCCATCAGGCCGGAGGTGCCGACGTCGAGGCGGTGCACGATGCCCTGCCGCTCGGAGGCGCCCGAGGTGGAGATCCGGTAGCCGGCCGCGGCGAGGCCGCCGATGACGGTGGTGCCGGTCCAGCCGGGGCTCGGGTGGGCGGCGACGCCCACCGGCTTCATGATGACCACGATGTCGTCGTCGTCGTGGACGATCTCCATGCCCGGAACCGGCTCGGCCACCAGCTCGACCGGCCGCGGCGGAGCGGGCATCTCGACCTCCAGCCAGGCCCCGCCGTGCACGCGCTCGGACTTGCCGACGACACTGCCGTCGACCGAGACCTTCCCCTCCGCCGCCAGTTCGGCCGCCTTCGTCCGGGAAAAACCGAACATACGGGCGATGGCGGCGTCGACGCGCTCGCCTTCGAGGCCATCGGGAACGGGCAGGGTGCGGATCTCGGGAATCGTACTCACCCGTCGAGTATGCAGGACTCGGCGGAAGACCATTCCCGCCCGCGCCCCGGCGTCAGTCCTTGTGGACCGTGCCGTCCGGGTCGAGGCCCTTGAACGACAGCAGCACGATCAGGATCCCGCCGCACACGATCGCCGAGTCGGCGAGGTTGAACACGGCGAAGTGGGCCGGCGCGATGAAGTCGACGACGGCCCCCCGGAACACGCCCGGCGAGCGGAAGATCCGGTCGGTCAGGTTCCCCAGCGCGCCGCCCAGCAGCAGGCCCAGGGCGATCGCCCAGGGCAGGCTGTACAGCTTGCGCGCCAGCCGGACGATCACCACGATCACGGTCGCCGCGATCACGGTGAAGATGATCGTGAAGGCCTCGCCGAAGCCGAAGGCCGCGCCGGGGTTGCGGATCGCGTCGAACTTCAGCAGGTTGCCGACGATCTCGATCGGCGGCCGGTGCTCCAGCCGGGCCACGACCAGCATCTTGCTGCCGAGGTCGAGCAGGTACGCCAGCACCGCCACGATCAGCAGCGCCGCGATCCGCCTGCGCCCCCGGGGCGCGCCGGGCTCCGACTGCGGCTCGGCGTCGTCCCCGACCTCCGGCGTACCGATGATGCGCTCCGCCTCTGCCACGTGAGTCCCTCGAACTAGCTCGATCCCGACGAGACACGAGAGTACGTCAGTGTGCGTACGTCCTGGCTAGTGCCTTCGCTCCTGCTTCTGCTTGCAGTCCACGCACAGCGTGGCGCGCGGGAAGGCCTGCATGCGGGCCTTGCCGATGGGCTTGCCGCAGTTCTCGCAGAGCCCGTACGTGCCCGCCTCCAGGCGCTCCAGCGCCCGCTCGGTCTGCTCCAGCATGGAGGTGGCGTTCGCGGCCAGGGCCAGCTCGGACTCCCGGGTGATGTTCTTGGTGCCGGTGTCTGCCTGGTCGTCGCCCGCGCCGTCGCCCGAGTCCCGCATCAGGCCGGAGATCGCCATCTCGGAGGCCTCCAGCTCCACGCGCAGCCGCATCACCTCGGAGAGCAGCTCCGTACGGGCCTCCGCGACCTCCTCGGCGGTCCAGGGCTCCTCCCCGGGGCGTACGGCGAGCTCGCCGGGGGCCGTGGCCGTGAGGCCGCCCGCTGTGTCGTCGGCCGTCTTGCGGGCCGTGCCCGCGGTCTTCTTGGCAACCACTTTCCGAGCTCCCGTCTTCCGCGCGGCCGGGGCCGCCCCCTGGGTCGCGGCCGCCCCGGCCGCGCCCTTTCCCGTACCCCGCCCGGTCACGGCGTCCGCCGTCCCGGCGGGAGCCTCCGCGACCGACCCGACCGCGGCCTTCCCGGCCGCCGCCCTCTTGCCCGCGGCCTTGGCGGCCGAGCCCTCGCCCACCGCCGCCTCCGCAGCCGTCGCCTTGGCGGCCGAAGCCTTGCCCGCCGCCGCCTCCGCACCCGTGGCCTTGGCGGCCGAGGCCTCGCCCGCCGCCGCCTCCGCAGCCGTTGCCTTCTTGGCCGGGGCCTTCTTGGCCGGGGCCTTCTTGGCCGGGGCCTTCTTGGCCGGGGCCTTGGCGGCGGACGCCTCGCCCGCCGCCGCCTCCGCGGCCGTGGTCTTCTTGGCCGTGGCCTTCTTTCCCGGCGCCGGCTTCGCCGCCGCCTTCTTCGCGGGGGCCTTTCCGGCCGCGGCCTTCCTCGGCGCCTTGGCCGCCGTCTTCGCGGCCGCCGCCTCGTGGGCAGCGGCCCCCGGGGCCGACGGCTTCTCGACCGGAGCCTCCTCAGCCACCGCCTTCTCGGCCGTGGCCTTCTTGGCCGTGGCGTTCTTGGCCGACGCCTTCTTCGCCGGGGCCGCGCCGGAGGCGGTCTTCTTCGCCGCGGCCTTCCCGGCCGCCGCCGTTTTCACCGGCGCGGCCCGTTCGGCGGCAGCCGTGGAGCCTGGCACCGCAGCCACCTCCCGTGTCGCCGTCTTCTTCGCCATCATGGCCGCGGCCCCTTTTCACCGGATGTGGCCTTTTTAGCCAAATCGTGCCGGAACGATAAATCGGCTCCGGTCCCACGGCAACGGGGCACGCGTCCATCGAGGTCAACCTGCATCCGTTGTGCCCAGCGGGAGCCCCCGTAATCCGCCCCGCCCGCCCCCGCGGATCCCGGCCGCCCCGCCCGGCCGTCCGGGTCACGCCCCGCACCCCCGCCGCGACCCGCCGCGCCCCGCCGTAAACCGGTCGGCCGAGCCGCGCCCCGGCCCGTACACTGGGCGCAGCGAAAGGCATGGATGGGGACGAGTAGCGTCGGACGCAGCCAGGAGCGACCCGGGGACGGTGAGAGCCCGGGGGCGAGCGCGACGTGAAGGATCACCCCGGAGCCGCCGGAAGAACGCCGCCACCACGGCCAGTAGAACCGGCTTCGCACCCCAATGAGGGGGCCGCCGGACCCGTCCGGAGGCCAAGGAGGGTGGTACCGCGGGAGCAGCAGACGGCTCTCGTCCCTCCGGACGGAATTGACACCCCGCCGGAGGAAGAGTTCAGCCTCATGACCACACCGCCCCAGTACCGCCCGGTACCCGCCCAGGTCGACCTGCCCGCCCTCGAGCACGCCGTCCTCGACTTCTGGCGCGAGAGCAAGACCTTCGCCAAGACGCTGGAGCAGTCCGAGGGACGCCCCGAGTGGGTCTTCTACGAGGGCCCGCCCACCGCGAACGGCATGCCCGGCGCGCACCACATCGAGGCCCGCGTCTTCAAGGACGTCTTCCCCCGCTTCCGCACCATGCGCGGCTACCACGTGGCCCGCAAGGCCGGCTGGGACTGCCACGGCCTGCCGGTCGAGCTCGCCGTCGAGAAGGAGCTCGGCTTCAACGGCAAGCAGGACATCGAGGCGTACGGCATCGCCGAGTTCAACGCCAAGTGCCGTGCGTCCGTGACCCGCCACACCGACGCGTTCGCCGAGCTCACGACCCGCATGGGCTACTGGGTCGACCTGGACGACGCGTACCGGACCATGGACCCCGAGTACGTCGAGTCCGTGTGGTGGTCGCTGAAGGAGATCTTCAACAAGGGCCTGCTCACCCAGGACCACCGCGTCGCCCCCTGGTGCCCCCGCTGCGGCACCGGCCTCTCGGACCACGAGCTGGCGCAGGGCTACGAGACGGTCGTCGACCCCTCCGTCTACGTCCGCTTCCCGCTGACCTCCGGCCCGCTCGCCGGCGAGGCCGCGCTGCTGGTCTGGACGACCACCCCCTGGACCCTGGTGTCCAACACGGCGGTGGCCGCACACCCCGACGTCACGTACGTCGTCGTCACGAACGGCGAGGAGAAGCTCGTCGTCGCCCAGCCGCTGCTGGAGAAGGCGCTCGGCGAGGGCTGGGAGGCCACGGGCCAGAGCTTCACCGGCAAGGAGATGGAGCGCTGGACGTACCAGCGCCCCTTCGACCTCGTCGAGTTCCCGACCGAGGCCCACTACGTCGTGAACGCCGAGTACGTCACGACCGAGGACGGCACCGGTCTGGTCCACCAGTCCCCCGCCTTCGGCGCCGACGACCTCGCGGTCTGCCGCGCCTACGGCCTGCCCGTCGTGAACCCGGTCCGCCCCGACGGCACCTTCGAGGAGGAGGTCCCGCTCGTCGGCGGCGTCTTCTTCAAGAAGGCCGACGAGAAGCTGACCGCCGACCTCGACGCGCGCGGCCTGCTCTTCAAGCACATCGCCTACGAGCACAGCTACCCGCACTGCTGGCGCTGCCACACGGCCCTGCTCTACTACGCGCAGCCGTCCTGGTACATCCGCACCACCGCCGTCAAGGACGCGATGCTGCGGGAGAACGAGAAGACCAACTGGTTCCCCGAGTCGGTCAAGCAGGGCCGCTTCGGCGACTGGCTGAACAACAACATCGACTGGGCTCTCTCCCGCAACCGCTACTGGGGCACCCCGCTGCCGATCTGGCGCTGCGAGGAGGACCACCTCACCTGCGTCGGCTCGCGCGCCGAGCTGAGCGAGCTGTCCGGGCAGGACCACTCCGACCTGGACCCGCACCGTCCGTACATCGACGACGTGACCTTCACCTGCACCGCCGAGGGCTGCTCCCTGGAGGCCGTGCGCGTCCCCGAGGTCATCGACGCCTGGTACGACTCGGGCTCGATGCCGTTCGCGCAGTGGGGCTACCCGTACAAGAACAAGGAGATCTTCGAGAAGCGCTACCCGGCGCAGTTCATCTCGGAGGCGATCGACCAGACCCGCGGGTGGTTCTACACCCTGATGGCGGTCGGCACGCTGGTCTTCGACAAGTCCTCCTACGAGAACGTGGTCTGCCTGGGCCACATCCTCGCCGAGGACGGCCGCAAGATGTCCAAGCACCTGGGCAACATCCTCCAGCCGATCCCGCTCATGGACCAGCACGGCGCGGACGCGGTGCGCTGGTTCATGGCGGCCGGCGGCTCCCCGTGGGCAGCACGCCGCGTGGGCCACGGCACGATCCAGGAGGTCGTCCGCAAGACGCTCCTCACGTACTGGAACACCGTCGCCTTCCAGGCCCTGTACGCGCGGACGTCCGGCTGGGCCCCGTCGGCCGCCGACCCGGCGCCGGCGGACCGCACGGTGCTGGACAAGTGGCTGCTGTCCGAGCTGAACACCCTCGTCTCCGAGGTCACGGAGGCGATGGAGGCGTACGACACCCAGCGCGCCGGCAAGCTGCTGTCCGCGTTCGTGGACGACCTGTCCAACTGGTACGTGCGCCGCTCGCGCCGCCGGTTCTGGCAGGGCGACAAGGCGGCCCTGCGCACGCTGCACGAGGTCGTCGAGACGGTCACCCGGCTGATGGCCCCGCTGACCCCCTTCATCACGGAGCGGGTCTGGCAGGACATGGTCGTCCCGGTCACCCCGGACGCGCCGGAGTCGGTGCACCTGTCCACCTGGCCGACGGCGGACGCCGCGCTGATCGACCCGGTGCTGTCGCAGCAGATGCTGCTGGTCCGCCGCCTGGTGGAGCTGGGCCGTGCGACGCGCGCCGAGTCGGGCGTCAAGACCCGCCAGCCGCTGTCGCGCGCGCTGGTCGGCGCGGTCGGCTTCGACGCGCTGTCGCCGGAGCTCCAGGCGCAGATCACGGAGGAGCTGAACGTCTCCTCCCTGGCCTCCCTCTCCGAGGTGGGCGGCTCGCTGGTGGACACGACGGCGAAGGCGAACTTCCGGGCGCTGGGCAAGCGGTTCGGCAAGGGCGTCCAGGACGTGGCGAAGGCGGTGGCCGCGGCGGACGCCGCGGCTCTGTCCCTCTCCCTCCGTTCCGGCTCGGCGGTCGTGACGGTGAACGGTGAGGAGGTGACCCTCACCCCGGAGGAGGTCATCATCACCGAGACCCCGCGCGAGGGCTGGTCGGTGGCCTCGGACTCCGGTGCGACGGTCGCCCTCGACCTGGAGATCACCCCGGAGCTGCGGCTCGCGGGCCTCGCGCGTGACGCGATCCGGCTGATCCAGGAGGCCCGGAAGAACTCGGGCCTGGACGTCGCGGACCGCATCGCGCTGCGGTGGTCGTCCACCTCCCCGGAGGTCGTCACGGCCCTCACGGACCACGCGGCCCTCATCGCGGACGAGGTCCTGGCGACGGACTTCGCCTCCGGCGACGCGGACGCCACTTACGGCGACCCCTTCACGGACGAGTCCCTGTCCCTGACGTTCCGCCTCCGCAAGGCGTAACCCTCACCAAGGCGGCGCCCTCCCCGTGCGGGGGGGGCGCCGCTTCGTGCGTTTGAGGCGCGCGGGGGTCCGGGTACGGAAACGGGCCGGGCCCGGGTCCCCCTCAGGGGAACCGGGCCCGGCCCGTAGTGACTGCCGACGGCTACGTCAGTTGTCGTCCTCGTCGATCAGGAAGCCCCGCATGGGCGACGGCGCCTGCTGCATCGGCTGCGGAGCAGCCGGCCGCACCGGAGCCATCGGCTGCGTCATGGCCGGGGACATCTGCTGCTGCCCGCCGTAGGACGGGGCACCGCCCATCGGGGACGGGCCGCCCATGGGCGAGGGACCGCCCATCGGGGAGGGGCCGCCCATGCCCATCGCGCCGGCCGGAGCCATCGACGGGGACGGCGACGGCGGAAGGGCCGGGCCGGCCGGGGTGCGCGGCGGGGCCAGGGAGTCGTCGGCCTGGGTCTCCAGCTGGCGCAGCTGCGACTCCAGGTAGGACTTCAGACGAGTACGGTACTCGCGCTCGAAGCCCCGCAGGTCCTCGACCTTGCGCTCCAGCGTGGCACGGGCGGACTCCAGGGAGCCCATCGCGACGCGGTGCTTCTCCTGCGCGTCCCGCTCCAGCGCGTCGGCCTTGGCACGGGCGTCCCGCTCCAGGCCCTCGGCGCGGCTGCGCGCCTCGCCGACGATCTTGTTGGCCTCGGAGCGGGCCTCCGCGATCGCCTGGTCGGCGGTCTGCTGCGCGAGCGACAGGACGCGGGCGGCGCTGTCGCCACCGGGGCCCTGCTGCGGGAGCTGCGGCTGCTGCATCTGCTGCATCTGCTGGCCCATCGGCTGCATCTGCTGACCCATGGGCTGCATCTGCTGGCCCATCGGCTGGCCGAGCTGGTTCTGGCCGCCCATGGACTGCTGCTGCATCTGCTGCTGCATCTGCTGCTGCTGGCCCATCTGCTGCTGCGGCGCCATCGGGTGCTGGCCACCCATGGACTGCTGCTGCATGGGGCCGCCCATCGGGCCCGGACCCTGCGGTCCGTGTCCGCCGGGGCCGGGGGGCAGCTGGGGCTGGCCGCCCGGCAGCTGCGGCGGGCCCATCTGCGGCTGCTGCTGCTGCGGCGGGCCGGATATGGCCGCCGGCACGGGGGCGCCCGGGCCGCGCTGGTCCTGGGGTTCGGGCTTGCGCATGTTGGCCTGCTGCTGGCTCTGCGCGGCGGCGCGCGTGGCGGCGGCCAGCTTCGCGCGCAGGTCCTCGTTCTCGCGCAGCAGGCGCGTCAGCTCGGCTTCGACCTCGTCGAGGAAGGCATCGACCTCGTCCTCGTCATAGCCTTCTCGCAGGCGGACGGTCGTGAACTGCTTGTTCCGCACGTCCTCGGGAGTCAGCGGCATGTCTTCTTCACCTCTACGTAGTCGTCGGCAGTCGGCAGGACCGTATCGGGACTGTCCCCGCAGGCGCGGGGGAGCTCATCGTTCACACGCTTCTCGCAGCGGTGCTCACGAAGCTGATGAGGATGTAAACGATGATCATCAGAACGAAGAAGGACAGGTCGAGCGCCACGCCCCCGAGACGCAACGGCGGAATGAACCGCCGAAGGAGTTTGAGCGGTGGATCGGTGACAGTGTAGGTGGCCTCCAGAACGACCACCATCGCCTTGCCGGGTGCCCATGAACGTGCGAACTGGAACACGTAGTCCATGACCAGTCGGAAGATCAGCACGATGAGGAAGCACATCAGCGCGATGTAGACCACCTGCAGTGCGATGCCCATCCCGCGCTTCCCTCTCCCCTGCTCCCGCTCTGTTCCCGGTCCCGTATCTGACGGATCGGTCTAGCTTTGGTTGAAGAACCCGCCCTCCGCGATGCGGGCCTTGTCCTCCGCCGTGACATCGACGTTAGCAGGCGACAGCAGGAACACCTTCTGTGTCACGCGTTCAATACTGCCGTGCAGACCGAAGACGAGGCCGGCCGCGAAGTCGACCAGACGCTTCGCATCGGTGTCGTCCATCTCCGTGAGATTCATGATCACCGGAGTGCCCTCACGGAAGTGTTCCCCGATGGTACGGGCCTCGTTGTAGGTCCGGGGGTGCAGCGTCGTGATGCGGTACGGCTCCCGCTCGGAGACGACCTTGGGCATGATCACGGGGGCGTTCTTCTCCAGGTTGGTGCGGTCAGGTGTGATGGATGCCACGGGGGCAATTCGCGCGGGACGTCCGTTTTCTGACGGAATTGGGAGGGGTTCGCGCGGCGCCGGCGGCTGCACCGCTCGTACCGGTTCGTCCGTTACGGGCGATTGGTGCACGGGCTGCTGTCGCCGCTCCCGCTCCCGGGGACGCTCGGGCTCCGGCTCGGGCTCGAATTCGTCATCGGGGTCGTACCCCGGGTTGTCGTACCGGTCGTCCTCCACGAGGCCGAGGTAGACCGCCATCTTGCGCATCGCGCCGGCCATTCTCCGAGTCCTCCGCTCTGTGGTGGATCGCCCTGTCGCAGGTGTCGCTGTGTCACCAAAGTCACCAACTGCCCGCGATCCACGTGGTCTGTCCGCTCATCTGCGGAAATGACCATATTTTCTGCTGTGGTCCGACTTTCTTCGCGACGTTACCCGAGCCGGGGTCTCGCGCCGAGTACCGCAGTGCCGACGCGTACATGTGTCGCACCGGCCAGGACGGCCTGTTCCAGGTCGGCGCTCATTCCCGCCGACACCATCGTGGCAGCCGGATGGTCCGCGCGCAGGCCGGATGACAATTCCATCATCCGCTCGAAGGCCGCCTGTTCGCGTCCCGCGTAGAGCCCGGCGAGCGGGGCGACCGTCATGATGCCGTCGATCCGCAGCCCCGGCGCGGCGGCGACGAGGTCCGCCAACTCGGCCAGCTGCTCCGGGGCGGCACCGCCCCGGGTCCCGCGCTCCCCCGACTCGGCGTCGAGGGCGATCTGTACGAGGCAGCCGATCTCCCGGCCCTGCGCCACCGCCGCCGCCGAGAGCGCCGTGACGAGCTTCGGCCGGTCGACCGACTGCACCACGTGCGCGTATCCGGCCACGGAACGGACCTTGTTCGTCTGCAACTGGCCCACGAAGTGCCAGTTCAACGACAGATCCGCGCAGGCCGCCGCCTTGGGGGCGGCATCCTGGTCCCGGTTTTCCGCCACATGACGGACACCCAGGTCCGCCAGCAGTCGTACGTCGGTCGCGGGGTAGGTCTTGGTGACCACGATGAGGGTCACCTCGTCCCGGGCGCGGCCCGCCGCCGCGCAGGCGGAGGCGATCCGCTCCTCCACCCGCGCGAGGTTCTCGGCGAGCTCGGCCTTACGATCCGTCATGAGTCAGTCCAACCAGACATATCCGGCAAGCCGGCCGGTCACCCGGTCGCGGCGGTACGAGAAGTGGTCCCGCGACTCCAGTGTGCAGACCGGGGAACGCCGGCCCTGCGGCACCCCCGCCTCCGCGAGCTGCGCGTGCACCCCGGCGACCACGTCGACGGCCGGTGTCCCCCAGCTGGTCTCGGCCCACGCGGCCGGCACCACGGCGGCGACCGCCTCCCGCATCTCGGCCGGCACCTCGTAGCAGTGCCCGCAGACGGCGGGTCCGGTACGGGCGACGATCCGCGCGGGGTCGGCGCCCAGGGCCGCCATCGCCTCGACGGCGGCGGGCACCACCCCGGCGACCAGCCCGGGCCGCCCGGCGTGGGCGGCCGCGGCGACCCCGGCGACGGGGTCGGCCAGCAGCACGGGGGTGCAGTCGGCGGTGAGCACGGCGAGGGCGAGCCCCCGACGGGCGGTCACCACCGCGTCCACCGAGGGGATGTCGGCGGCGGAGCCCCAGGGCCCGTCGACCACGGCCACGTCCCGCCCGTGCACCTGGTTCATCCAGACCACCTGGTCCGGGTCGATGCCCAGCTCCTTCGCGGCGGCCGCCCGGTTCGCGCGAACGGCGGCCGGGTCGTCTCCGACCGCGCCGCCGAGATTGAGCTCCTCGTACGGAACGGCGCTCACCCCGCCCCACCGGTCGGTGAAGGCGAAGTGCGCGCCGCTCTCGTGATGCTGCTCCAGCGTCACTTCAAGAAGTCCGGTACGTCCAGCTCTTCGGCCGGGCTGTCCTGGTAGGGCCGGGCCGTCGGGACCTGCGGCGGGGCCGGCGCGGTCTCGACCGGGATCTCGACCGGAGCCGGCGGCTCCTCGCGCGGGGTCACGGTGCCGAGCCCGCCGAAGGCCGGGCGGACCGGCTCGGGCGCGCGGACCGGCGCGGGGGCCGGCTCCTCGCGCTTGGTCGACGCGGCGCCGATCACGTTGTCCCGGCGGGCGGGGGGCTGGCCCCCGTCGAAACCGGCCGCGATGACCGTGACGCGGACCTCGTCACCGAGGGCGTCGTCGATGACGGCGCCGAAGATGATGTTCGCCTCGGGGTGCGCGGCCTCGCTCACCAACTGCGCGGCCTCGTTGATCTCGAAGAGACCGAGGTCCGAGCCGCCGGAGATGGAGAGCAGCACGCCGCGGGCGCCGTCGATGGACGCCTCCAGCAGCGGCGAGGAGATCGCCATCTCGGCCGCGGCCACGGCGCGGTCGTCGCCGCGGGCGGAGCCGATGCCCATCAGGGCCGAGCCGGCCTCGGACATCACGGACTTGACGTCGGCGAAGTCGAGGTTGATCAGACCCGGGGTGGTGATCAGGTCGGTGATGCCCTGGACGCCGCTGAGCAGGACCTGGTCCGCCGACTTGAAGGCGTCGAGCACCGAGACCTGGCGGTCCGAGATGGACAGCAGGCGGTCGTTGGGGATGACGATGAGGGTGTCGACCTCTTCGCGGAGCTCGGCGATGCCGTCCTCCGCCTGGTTCGCGCGGCGCCGGCCCTCGAAGGTGAACGGCCGGGTGACCACACCGATCGTCAGGGCGCCCAGCGAGCGCGCGATGTTGGCGACGACGGGCGCGCCGCCCGTGCCGGTGCCGCCGCCTTCGCCGGCGGTCACGAAGACCATGTCGGCCCCCTTGAGGACCTCCTCGATCTCCTCGCGGTGGTCCTCTGCCGCCTTGCGGCCGACGGCCGGGTTGGCTCCGGCGCCGAGGCCCCGGGTGAGTTCGCGGCCGACGTCGAGCTTGACGTCGGCGTCGCTCATCAACAGCGCCTGGGCGTCGGTGTTGATGGCGATGAACTCGACGCCCTTGAGACCGACCTCGATCATTCGGTTGATGGCATTGACACCACCGCCGCCGACACCGATGACCTTGATGACTGCGAGGTAGTTCTGCGGTGCTGCCACGTCGAAGGCCTCTCGCCTCGAGTTACGTGTCGCCGCCTCGCGGGCCTGCGGTGCGACGACTGATGCCGAAATGTGGGACGGTCCGTACGCGCCGACCCGAACCCTAACCCTGAAGTTTAGGGTTATGGATGTGCCTGTTCCTTGGACTCTTCCGAACAGGACACTAAGTCGACAAGTAGCGCGTGTTCAACGAACACGCCGAACCTCCCGTTTTTCTTTTCACCCTATGTGATCACCCGTATCGGTGGCCAACCAGGGTGCGTCGGCCCTCGACCCGACGTCAACTCCCGGACACCGCCGGGGCGGTGGGGACGCTCACGTCGAAGTGGTCGGCTTTGGGCGCGGCCTTCAGCAGGGCGGTCAGCGCCCGGCCTTTGGCCTCACCCAGTTCGCCGCTCCCCCACACCACCGTGCGGCCCCTCGTCAGCTCCAGCACGACCGAGTCGAACGACCGTACCTTGACCTGCAACGTCTCCTTCGCGACTGCGTCGGGAAGGCCTCCCGCGATGCCCACCGCCTCCCGCAACAGCCGCTCCTCGTCGAAGCGGCGCGCGCTCGGCGAGCGGTCCGCGGCCATTTCGAGGAGCGGAACGCCGGCGGGTGCTTTCGCAACGGTGTCGAACCGCACACCCTTCGCGTCCACTTCGATGAAGTCCGCGCCCTTTTTGACGAGCAGGACCGGTTTGCGCTCCGTCACCTTCAGCCCGATCCCGTGCGGCCAGGCCCGCACCACATCGACCGAATCGATGCGGGACAGCCGGCCGCGCACCCGGCTGGCGATCTCGTCGGTGTCGACGCCGACCAGGGGCGCGCCGACGGGCACGGCCGCGGCGGAGACGACCTGCTCGGGGGTGAGCACCTCGGTGCCCGAGGCCGTGACCTTCTCGACGCGCAGCCAGGACGAGCCGTAGAGGGCCCAGGTGCCGCCCCCGGCGAGGAGCGCGGCGGCGGCGAGGGTCACCAGCAGGCGGACCCGGCGCGGTCTCCCGCCGCCGGATCCGCGCGGGCCGGTGCCCTTGGGCGACTTGGGCGGCCGGGACGGTTCGGGCGCGCCCTTGCCGCTCCCGCCCGCCCGGCCGGACGCTCCGCCTCGTGCCGTCGTCGCTCCGGCCACTCCTGTGCCTCCTGGATCGGCGGTTACCCGCGTGCGGCCGCGATCGCCTCGTGGACGAGGCCGACGAGGAGCTCGTCGGCGTCCCGGCGGCCGAACTCGGCGGCGGCGCGGGACATCTCGTACAGGCGGTGCGGATCGGACAGCACCGGCAGGACCTGGCCGAGCACCCAGTCGGGCGTCAGTTCCGCGTCGTCGACGAGGAGGCCGCCGCCGGCCTTGACCACCGGCTGGGCGTTGAGCCGCTGTTCGCCGTTGCCGATGGGCAGCGGTACGTAGGCGGCCGGCAGTCCGACGGCGGCGAGTTCGGCGACGGTCATCGCGCCCGCCCGGCACAGCATCATGTCGGCGGCGGCGTACGCGAGGTCCATCCGGTCCACGTACGGTACCGGGACATAGGGCGGCATCCCGGGCATGTTGTCGACACGCGGCAGTTCGTTCTTCGGGCCGACCGCGTGCAGGATCTGGATCCCGGAGCGCTGGAGGGTCGGCGCGACCTGCTGGATGGTCTCGTTGAGCCGGCGCGCGCCCTGGGAGCCCCCGGAGACCAGCAGCGTGGGCAGGTTGGGGTCGAGGCCGAAGGCGGCACGGGCCTCGGGGCGGACGGCGGCGCGGTCGAGGGTGGAGATGGCGCGGCGCAGCGGGATGCCCACGTAGCGGGCGCCCCGGAGCTTGCTGTCGGGGGTGGAGACGGCGACGGCGTGCGCGTAGCGGGAGCCGATCTTGTTGGCCAGTCCGGGCCGGGCGTTGGCCTCGTGGACGATGATCGGCACCCCGAGCCGCTTGGCGGCGAGGTAGCCGGGCAGGGCCACGTAGCCGCCGAAGCCGACGACCACGTCGGCCTTGGTGCGGACGAGGATCTCCTCGGCGGCCTTGATGGTGCCGCGCAGCCGTCCGGGGACGGTGATCAGCTCCGGGGTGGGCTTGCGGGGCAGCGGTACGGCCGGGATGAGCCCCAGCTCGTAGCCGCGTTCGGGCACGAGGCGGGTCTCGAGGCCGCGCTCCGTGCCGAGGGCGGTGATGCCCACGGTCGGGTCCTGCCTGCGCAGGGCGTCCGCGAGGGCCAGCGCCGGCTCGATGTGGCCGGCGGTCCCCCCACCGGCGAGTACGACATGCACCGAAATTCACCGCTCTCCGGACGGACGCCTCTTGACGCGCCGTCTCATCGACTTCCATATGGGCCCGCTCCGCCTCCAGCCGGCTCCCGGCCGTCGCATCGCGAGCGCCGCGCGCGCCGCCGGCTCCTCCCGCGCGAACGCGATGAGCAGCCCGACCGCGAACATGGTCGGCAGCAGGGCGGACCCCCCGTAGGAGAACAGCGGGAGGGGTACCCCGGCGATCGGCAGCAGACCGAGCACCGCACCGATGTTGATCACGGCCTGGGCCGTGATCCAGGTGGTCACGCCTCCCGCGGCATACCGTACGAAGGAGTCCTCCGTGCGTCCGGCCACGCGGATACCCGCATAGCCTAGAGCCGCGAACAGGGCGAGCACCGACAGCGTCCCCGCCAGGCCCAGTTCCTCACCGGTGATGGCAAAGATGAAGTCGGTATGGGCTTCGGGCAGTTGCCCCCATTTTTCCACACTCGCCCCGAGACCGGAACCGAACCATCCGCCGGATGCGAGGGCGTAGATGCCGTGGACGCCCTGCCAGCAGAGGTCGTTCCTGCCCGGGTCCGTCGCCCCGAGACAGGTGAGCCGGTCCATGCGGTGCGGGCTGGTCTTGATGAGGAGTGCGACGATCACACCCGCGAAGACGAGCACGGCGGCGAACATCCGCGTCGGCGCCCCGGCGAGCCACAACAGGCCGAACAGGACGGCCCCGAGGATCATCGCGGTGCCCATGTCCCCGCCGAGCATGATCAGCCCGAGCAGCAGGAAGGCGACCGGGACCAGCGGCACCAGCAGGTGCTTCCACTGGGTCAGCAGCCCCTTGTCGCCCTTGCGGGCCAGCAGGTCGGCGCCCCACAGGATCAGCGCCAGCTTGCCGAACTCGCTGGGCTGGAGCATGAACGGGCCGCCCAGGGAGATCCAGTTCTGGTTGCCGTTGATCGAGACCCCTATCCCGGGGACCTGGACCAGGACCATCAGGAACAGGGTGCCGGCGAGCACGGGGTAGGACAGCGCGCGGTGCAGTTTGACCGGCATGCGGGAGGCGGCGAACAGCAGGACGCCGCCGATCGCGGCGGCCAGGAACTGCTTCTTGAAGAAGTAGGCGTCTCCCAGGCCCAGCTGGAGGGCCTTGATCATGGACGCCGAGTAGACCATCACCAGGCCGAGCACGGTGATGAGCAGCGAGCTGCCGAAGATCAGGTAATACGCCGTGAGCGGGCGGTCCCAGGCCTTCGTCAACTGCCGCCGCGTACGCCGCAGCCGCTCCAGCGGGCCGCCCCGGGCGGGCCGCTTGGCACCGGGGGCGGGACGTTTGCGGCCCTGCGCCTTGACGGCGGAGGGCCGCCGTCCCGGCAGCATCTGTTTGGCCGGCATCTGTGATCTTCCCCTCCACTCGTACGGGGCGAGCAGCCGGCCGGAGGGAACCTGTCGGGCGCCCTCGGCTAGGCCGTGTCCGCGGCGCTCCCGGAGGCGAGTTCGCGCACCGCGTCGGCGAACGCGTCGCCCCGCTTGTTGTAGTTCGCGAACATGTCCATCGAGGCGCACGCGGGCGCCAGGAGGACGGTGTCTCCGGGTTCCGCGAGCCGGGCCGCTTCCCGGACCGCTGCGAGCATCGCCCCAGTGTCGG
Organism: Streptomyces sp. NPDC001594; assembly: GCF_042893675.1. Lineage (NCBI taxonomy): Bacteria > Bacillati > Actinomycetota > Actinomycetes > Kitasatosporales > Streptomycetaceae > Streptomyces > Streptomyces sp. NPDC001594. Next base: position 282,141 of record NZ_JBIAVB010000003.1, read on the forward strand.
TCCGTTCGAGGTCGGTCACCGGGACCTCGGGCGCGTGTCGCGCCAGTGCCTCGGCGATCAGCGCCCGGTCGGCGCCCATCAGGACCACGCCGCGCAGCCGCTTCGCGGACTTCCGCACGAGCTCGTCGAAGGTCGCGCCCTTGGCGAGCCCGCCGGCGATCCAGACGACCGGTTCGAAGGCGGCCAGGGAGGCCTCGGCGGCGTGGGTGTTGGTGGCCTTGGAGTCGTCGACGTAGCGGACCCCGTCGACCTCGTCCACGTACGCCACGCGGTGTGCGTCGGGGCGGAAGTCGCGCAGCCCGTCGCGCACGGCGCGCGGCTCGACGCCGAAGGCGCGGGCCAGGGCCGCCGCGGCGAGGGCGTTGGCGATGTTGTGCGGGGCGGGCGGGTTGACGTCGTCGACGTGCGCCAGCTCCTGGGCGTTCTTCTGCCGGTTCTGCACGAACGCCCGGTCGACGAGGATCCCGTCGACCACGCCGAGCATGGAGGGGCCGGGGGCGCCGAGGGTGAAGCCGATGGCGCGGCAGCCCTCCTCGACGTCGGCCTCCTCGACCAGCCGCTCGGTGGCGGGGTCGGCGACGTTGTAGACGCAGGCGATGGTGTTGCCCTCGTAGATGCGGCCCTTGTCGGCGGCGTAGGCCTCCATGGAGCCGTGCCAGTCGAGGTGGTCCGGGGCCAGGTTGAGGACGGCCGCGGAGTGGGCGCGCACGGAGGGCGCCCAGTGCAGCTGGTAGCTGGAGAGCTCGACGGCCAGGACGTCGTAGTGTTCCCCGCCGGTCACCACGTCGATGATGGGGGTGCCGATGTTGCCGACGGCGGCGGTCTTCAGACCGGCCGCCCGCAGGATCGAGGCCAGCATCTGGGTGGTGGTGGTCTTGCCGTTGGTGCCGGTGATGGCGAGCCAGGGGGCGGCGTCCTCGCCGCGCAGCCGCCAGGCGATCTCGACGTCGCCCACGACGTCCACGCCCGCCTCGGCGGCGGCCGCGAACAGCGGGCTGTCGGGCTTCCAGCCGGGCGAGGTGACGACGAGCTCGGTGCCCTCGGGGAGGGTCTCGGCGTCGCCCAGGCGCACGGTGACGCCCTTGGCCTCCGCTTCCAGCTCGGCCGCGCGGGCCCGGTGGCCCTCGCTGTCGCCGCCGTCGACCACGGTCACGACGGCGCCGAGGCCGGCCAGGGCGCGGGCGGCGCTGATGCCGCTCACGCCGAGGCCGGCGACGGTGATGTTCCGGTCCTGCCAGGGGGTCACTTGTCCGCTGCCCATCCCGCGTAGAAGAGGCCGAGACCCACGATCACGCACATGCCCTGGATGATCCAGAAGCGGACCACGACAAGGACTTCGGACCAGCCCTTGAGTTCGAAGTGGTGCTGGAGCGGGGCCATTCGGAAGACTCGCTTGCCGGTCATCTTGAAGGAGCCGACCTGGATGACGACCGACATCGTGATGAGCACGAAGAGGCCGCCGAGGAGGGCCATCAGGAACTCCGTGCGGGAGCAGATGGCCAGACCCGCGAGGGCGCCGCCGAGCGCGAGCGAGCCGGTGTCGCCCATGAAGATCTTGGCGGGCGAGGTGTTCCACCACAGGAAGCCGAAGCAGGCTCCCATGAGGGCGGAGGCCACCACCGCGAGGTCCAGCGGGTCGCGGACCTCGAAGCAGGCGTTGGGGTTGGTCAGGGTCACCGCGTTGGCGCAGGACTCCTGGTGCTGCCAGACGCCGATGAAGGTGTAGGCGCCGAAGACCATCACGGCGGCGCCGGTGGCGAGGCCGTCCAGACCGTCGGTCAGGTTCACGCCGTTGGACATGGCCAGGATCATGAACAGGGCCCAGACCACGAACAGCACGGGGCCGATGGACCAGCCGAAGTCCGTGACGAACGAGAGCTTCGTCGAGGCCGGGGTCAGCCCGCGCGAGTCCTTGAACTGGAGCGCGAGCACGGCGAAGGCGATGCCGACGATCAGCTGGCCGGCCATCTTGGCCTTGGCCCGCAGACCGAGCGAGCGCCGCTTGACGATCTTGATGTAGTCGTCGAGGTAGCCGACCAGGCCCATGCCGGCCATCAGGAACAGCACCAGCAGGCCCGAGAAGGAGGGCTCCTCGCCGGTGATGACCTTCGTCAGCGCGTACGCGATGAGGGTGGCCAGGATGAAGGAGATGCCGCCCATGGTGGGCGTGCCCTTCTTGCCCGCGTGGCCGCGGGGGCCGTCGTCGCGGATGAACTGGCCGTAGCCCTTGCGGGCCAGCAGCTTGATCAGCAGCGGGGTACCGATGACGGTGAGGAACATGCCGATGACACCGGCGAACAGGATCTGCCTCATCGGCCGGCGACCTCACCCTCGAGCAGCGCCAGCGCCACCCGCTCCAGACCGACCGACCTGGAAGCCTTCACCAGCACGACGTCCCCCGGGCGCAGTTCACTGCGCAACAGGTCGACCGCCGCCTGCGCGTCGGACACGAGCACCGACTCCTCACCCCACGAACCCTCGTTATATGCGCCCAGCTGCAGCCAGGACGCTTCCCTGCCCCCGACCGCCACGAGCCTGCTCACGTTGAGCCGGACGGCGAGCCGCCCCACCGCGTCGTGCTCGGCCAGCGAAGCGTCACCGAGCTCGGCCATGGGACCGAGCACCGCCCACGTGCGTCCCCCGCCCTCCTTGCCGGCGCCGCCCATCGCGGCCAGTGCGCGCAGGGCGGCCCGCATGGATTCGGGGTTCGCGTTGTAGGCGTCGTTGACGATCGTGACGCCGTCCGCCCGCTCGGTGACCTCCATGCGCCACCGGGACAGGGTGCCCGCCCCGGAGAGCGCGGTGGCGATCTCCTCGACTGACATGCCCAGGACATGGGCGACGGCGGCCGCGGCGAGCGCGTTCGACACGTGGTGCTCACCGTACAGGCGCAAGGTCACATCGCTGCACCCGGTCGGTGTGTGGAGTGTGAAGGAGGGCTGTCCCGAGGGGGTCATCCGCACCTCGGTCGCGCGTACGTCCGCGTCCTCGGCCTCGCCGAACAGGACCGTACGGGCCTTCGTCCGGGCGGACATCGCGCGCACCAGCAGGTCGTCGGCGTTCAGGACGGCGACCCCGCCCTCCGCCTCGGACGGGAGGGCCTCGACCAGCTCGCCCTTGGCCTGGGCGATGGCCTCGCGGCCGCCGAACTCGCCGATGTGGGCGGTGCCGACGTTCAGCACGAGGCCGATGCGCGGCGGGGTGAGGCCGGTGAGGTAGGCGATGTGCCCGATGCCGCGGGCGCCCATCTCCAGGACCAGGTGCCGGGTTTCGGCGGTGGCCTTCAGGGCCGTGAGCGGCAGGCCGATCTCGTTGTTGAGGGAGCCGGGCGTCCACACGGTGGGCGCGTGGTGCTGGAGCACCTGGGCGATCAGGTCCTTGGTGGACGTCTTGCCGGCCGAGCCGGTCAGGGCGACCACGTCGGTGCCGAGCCGTCCGACGACCGCGCGGGCGAGGGCGCCGAGCGCCTTCTCCACGTCGTCGACCACGATCGCCGGGACGCCGACCGGCCGGGCGGCCAGGACGGCGGCGGCGCCGGCCGCGACCGCGCGCTCGGCGTAGTCGTGGCCGTCGACCTGCTCGCCGGCGAAGGCGGCGAAGAGGCTGCCGGGCTCCACCTGGCGGGAGTCGATGACGACCGGCCCGTCGACCGTCGCGGAGGGATCCGGTATGTCGTGGGGCCGCCCGCCGGTGATGTCGGCGATCTCGGCGAGGGAGAGGGCGATCACTGGTTCACCTCGGCCTGTCGGGCGCTGAGCTGCTGGTTCTCGATGGCCGCGCGGAGCACGGCACGGTCGTCGAAGGGGCGTACGACGCCCGCCGTGTCCTGGCCCTGCTCGTGGCCCTTGCCCGCGACGAGGACGGTGTCCCCCGCCTCGGCGCGCGCGACGGCGGCGGCGATGGCCGCCGCCCGGTCGGCGTCGACCAGGACGGTGCCCCGCTCCTCGGCGGGGACGGAGACCGCGCCCTCGAACATCGCGGCGAGGATCCTCAACGGGTCCTCGGAGCGCGGGTTGTCGGAGGTCAGGACGGCGGTGTCGGCGTACCGGGCCGCCGCGGCGCCCATGGGGCCGCGCTTGGTGGTGTCGCGGTCGCCGCCGCAGCCGAGCACGATGTGCAGCCTGCCGGTGGTGACCTCGCGCAGGGCGCGCAGCACCGACTCGACGGCGTCGGTCTTGTGGGCGTAGTCGACGACGGCCAGGTACGGCTGTCCCGCGTCGACCCGCTCCAGCCGGCCGGGGACGCCGGGGACCGCGGCCACGCCGTCGGCGGCGGTCTGCGGGTCGATCCCGGCGGCGGCCAGGGTGACGACGGCGGCGACGGTGTTGGCGACGTTGAACGGGCCGGGCAGCGGGGCCTTGGCCCGTACGCGCTGTCCTTCCGGCCCGACCAGGGTCAGGGTGGAGTCCATGTGCCCGCTGACCACGTCCTCGGCGCGCCAGTCGGCGGCCGGGTCGCCGGCGGCGGAGAAGGTGACGACCGGGATCGGCGCCTCCTTGGCGAGGCGGCGGCCGTACTCGTCGTCGACGTTGACCACGCCCAGGCGGGCGCGGCGCTCGGTGAACAGCTGCGCCTTGGCCTGGAAGTAGTCCTCCATGTCGGAGTGGAACTCCATGTGCTCCGGGCTGAGGTTGTTGAAGACGGCGACGTCGAAGACGCAGCCGTCGACCCGGCCCAGCACCAGGGCGTGGCTGGAGACCTCCATGGCGACGGCCTCGACGCCGCGTTCGCGCATGACGGCGAACAGGGCCTGGAGGTCGGTGGCCTCGGGGGTGGTGCGCTCGGACTTGATGCGCTCGTCGCCGATGCGCATCTCGACGGTGCCCACCAGCCCGGTGGCCTTGCCCGCCGCGCGCAGCCCGCCCTCGACGAGGTAGGCGGTGGTGGTCTTGCCGGAGGTGCCGGTGATGCCGAGCTGGAGCAGGGCTTCGCCGGGCCGGCCGTAGATCTCGGCGGCGAGCTCGCCCATGCGGCCGCGCGGGTCCTCGACGGCCAGGACGGGCAGGCCGGTCGCGGCGGCGCGTTCGGCGCCCTGCGGGTCGGTCAGCACGGCGGCGGCGCCGAGGGCGGCCGCCTGGGCCGCGAAGTCGGCGCCGTGCAGCCGGGCGCCGGACAGGGCCGCGTACAGGTCGCCGGGGCGCACGGCACGGGAGTCGTGCGTGATCCCGGTGATCCGGGTGTCGCCGGACTCGGGCAGACCCAGCAGGCCGGCCAGCTCGCCCAGGGGGGTCGGGCGGGCGTTCAGGGGCCGGGGCGCTCCCGGCGGCGCTGCCGGGGCGTCTTTCTGGGCGGTTCTGGGCTGATCAGCGTGGGGCACGGCGGTGAGCGTACCGGGCGCGGCGGGCCGCTCGCGAAGCGAGGGCCCGTCCGGGGCGGCTTCGGCCGTCTGGTTCCCGGGTTTCGGGGTGATCGTTGTCACTGATGGAGCCTCACGCGTGGGTGGTGGGACGGTCGGTTCTCTGTCAGGGCTGCGGGCTGGGCTGCGCGGTCGGCGCGGCGGCGGCCGGCGGAGCGGACGCGTAGGTCACCGGGAGCCCCGCGGGGGCGGCTCCGGTGGGTGCGACCTGGAGGGTCTTGAGTGCGAACTCCATGACGGTCTTGTAGATCGGGCCGCAGATCTGGCCGCCGAAGTAACTGCCCTTGGTGGGGTTCTGGATGGCGCAGTAGACGGTGATCCGCGGGTCGTCGGCGGGGGCGAAACCGGCGAAGGAGGCGGTGTAGCCCTTGTAGCGGCCGGTGGCCGGATCCACCCGGTTGGAGGTGCCGGTCTTGCCGCCGACCCGGTAGCCGGGGATCTTCGCCTTGGTTCCGGTGCCCTCCTGGTCGTCGACCACGGATTCGAGCATCTCGGAGAGGGTCTTGGCGGTCTGCGGGCTGATCACCCGGGTCTTCTCGGGCGCGGGGGCCGGGGTGAACCGGCCGTCGGGGCCCTTGGTGCCGCGGACCAGGGTGGGGGTGACGCGGACGCCGCCGTTGGCGACGGTGGAGTAGACGGAGGCCGCCTGCATCGCGTTGAGGGACAGGCCCTGGCCGAAGGGGATCGTGTACTGCTGCGAGGTGGACCAGGCCTCCGGCCTGGCGAGGATGCCGCGGGACTCGCCGGGGTAGTTCAGGCCGGTGGGCCGTCCGATGCCGAACCGGTCCAGGTAGGAGTACAGGACCTTGTTGGCCTCGGGCTGGGTGGCGCCGAGCTGGCCGGTGGCCAGGATGGTGCCGATGTTGGAGGACTTGGCGAGGACCCCGTTGAGGGTCAGGTACCAGGTGGGGTGGTCGATGTCGTCCTTGAAGAGCCGGTCGCCGCGGTGCAGCCGGTTGGGGACCTCGACGTGGGTGTCGGGGGCGGCCTTCTTCTCCTCCAGGACGGCGGCCATGGAGATCACCTTGGCGGTGGAGCCGGGCTCGTAGACGTCCTGGAGCGCGGCGTTGCCCATGGCGGCGGACTTGGCCCGGGTCAGGTCGTTGGGGTCGAAGCCGGGGGCGTTGGCCATGGCCAGCACCTCGCCGGTGCGGGTGTCCTGGACGACGACGTAGCCGCGGTCGGCGCCGGACTTCTCGACCTGCTCGGCGATGGCGCTCTGCGCGGCCCACTGGATGTCGCGGTCGATGGTCAGCTCGACGTCCTCGCCGGGCACGGCGGGCTTCTCGTGGGACCCGGCGGTGGGCACGCGGCGGCCGCCGGACTGGGCGTAGGTGATCTCGCCCGCCTTGCCGGCCAGCTTCTTGTCGAGGGCGGACTCCAGGCCGCCGGCGCCCTTGCCCTCGGCGTTGACGTAGCCCAGTATCCCGGCGGCGAGGTCGCCGTTCGGGTACACGCGCTTGCTGCTGTTCTCGTTGAAGACCCCGGCGATGACGTTGGCGCCGGGGCCGTTGTTCCGCTTGTCGGCGGCCGCCTTGTCGGCGAAGAGCTTCTTGAGGTCCTTGATCTGGTTCCAGACCTGGGGGGTCTGCCGGCGGGCCAGGACGACGTAGCGGGTGTCCTTGGTCCTGAGCCGGGCGGCGATCTCCTTGGCGTCCTTGCCGAGGATCGGCGCGAGGAGGGCGGCGGCCTGCTCGGGGGCGTCGGGGGCCTTGCTCTCCTGGGGGGTGAACATCCTCGGGTCGGCGGTGATGTCGTACGCGTCGACGCTGGTGGCCAGGGCGACGCCCTTGCGGTCGGTGATCTCTCCGCGCTCGGCGGCCAGGACGTACTTGGCGAAGCGGTTCTCGGTGGCCTTGGCGGAGTACGCGGAGGCGTCGACGGCCTGCACCTGGAGCAGCCGGACGACGAAGACGAGCATCACGAGGGTCAGCGCGACACCGACCAGCCGCAGGCGGGGCTTGGGGCTCCCGAGCCGGATGGTGTGCGGGGCCCGCGGCGCGGGCGTCCGCCCGGCCGGACGGGGCCGCCCCGGCCCCGGCACCCGCCGCGGGGGCTCCTTGGGGCTCACCGGTGCGCTCCGCGACGGCCCGGGGAAACTCCGCCGAGGCTCCTTGGATTTCGGCCGGGGTGGGAACGGAGGAAGGGCGGGGCGGGGAGAAGTCCCGCAGGGAACCGCGTCACGACGTCACCTGCCTGGGGTCGGGGTGGGCAGCGGGGTCCCGCTCGGGGCCGGACCCGCCGGACCGTCCGGGTTCTGCGTGGCGGCCGGGGCCGACGGCGGCGTGGGCGTCGGGGTCGGCGCCGGGGCCGGGGACGGCGGGGGCGGGGCCTCGGCCACCACCGGGGTGCCGGCCGTCTTGCCGTCGGGGCCGAGGAAGACGGGGCTGCCGCCCGGCACCAGACCCAGCTCACGGGCCCGCCGCTGCAGCGCGTCGGGCGCGGAGTACCCGTCGACGTCCCGCTGGAGCGCCTGCTGCTCGTCGGTCAGGGCGGTGGTCTCCTTCTTCAGCCGGCTCAGCTGGAAGGACCCCTGGTTGAGCGCCGAGTTCAGCAGCAGCAGGCTGATCAGGCCGCCCGCCAGCAACGCCACGACCAGCAGCACGAACGGCATCCGCGCCGCCTGCCGGGCTCCGCCGGGGCCGCCCGCGGCGGGGCGGCCCCCGGAGGAGCGGCCCCGCACGAGGCGGGCCGCCCCGCCGCGGGTCAGCGTGGCCACCTTCCCGGCCTTGGTCACGGCCGCGCCTCGCGGATCCGTTCGACGCCGCGGAACCGGGCCGGGGCGGCCCGCCGGTTCTCGGCGATCTCCTCCTCGGTGGGCAGCTCCGCGCCCCGGGTGAGGAGCTTCAGCTTCGGCTGGTACTTCTCCGGGACCACGGGCAGCCCGGGCGGCGCCGTCGAGGTGGCCCCGGCCGTGAAGACCTGCTTCACCAGGCGGTCCTCCAGGGAGTGGTACGACAGGACCGCGATCCGCCCGCCCACCGAGATCCGGTCGACGGCGGCCGGAATGGCCCGCTCCAGCCCGGCGAGCTCCCCGTTGACCTCGATGCGCAGGGCCTGGAAGGTCCGCTTGGCCGGGTTGCCGCCGGTGCGCTTGGCCGCCTGCGGCAGCGCGTCGCGGATCAGCTCCACCAGCCGGGCGCTGTTGCTGAACGGCTCCTTGGCGCGCTCGCGCACGATCGCCGAGACGATCCGCTTGGCCTGCTTCTCCTCGCCGTACTGGCGCAGGATGCGGACCAGCTCGCCGGGGGCGTAGGTGTTGAGGACCTCGGCGGCGCTGATGCCGGTCGTCTGGTCCATGCGCATGTCCAGCGGCGCGTCCTGCGCGTAGGCGAACCCGCGGTCGGCCTCGTCGAGCTGCATGGAGGAGACGCCGAGGTCGAAGAGGATGCCCTGGACGGTGGGGAGCCCCAGGCCGTCGAGGACCTCGGCGAGGTCGGCGTAGATCGCGTGGACGAGGGTGGCCCGGTCGCCGAAGGGGGCCAGTCGCTCGCCGGAGAGGCGCAGGGCCTCCTTGTCGCGGTCGAGGCCGATCAGGCGCGCCTCGGGGAACCGGGTCAGCAGGGCCTCGCTGTGGCCGCCGAGGCCGAGGGTGCAGTCGACGACGACGGCCCCCGGCCTCTCCAGCGCCGGGGCCAACAGGTCCAGGCACCGCTGGAGCATCACCGGGACATGTCGGGACTCGCTAGTCAAAGCGCCCTCTCAGATAACGGCGCGGCAGGCATACGCCGCGCCGCGCACGCGGAGTGTTACCAGGGGGCCGGGGCGGCCGGTGGGGCCGGGCTCCGGCCGGTTCGCGTCACTTTAGTGCAACGCCCGCCCCGGTCAACGAACCGCCCCGCACGCGGTGCGCCCCCGCCCCGACGCACCCGCAAAAGCCGTGAATCACCCGGTCGGCGGACTCCTTCGCACCCTTGTGGGTTAGCTCACAACAATCATGGTTGACCTTCTTTGTCCGTCCTCACCCCCTGCCCGGGCGGCCGGTGACCACTAACGTCGTAGGCATGACGACATCCGCATCCCTGCCCGCACACTCCGCGCCCACGGCATCCGGCGGCGAGTCCGTCACCGACAAGCTCGTCGCGGCCAACCGCCGCTACGCCTCCGCCTTCAGCGACCCGGGCATGGACGCCCGCCCCGTCCTGCGCGTGGCCGTCGTGGCCTGCATGGACGCCCGTCTCGACCTGCACAAGGCCCTCGGCCTGGAGCTGGGCGACTGCCACACCATCCGCAACGCCGGCGGCGTGGTCACCGACGACACCATCCGCTCCCTCACCATCAGCCAGCGTGCCCTCGGCACCCGCTCGGTGATACTGATCCACCACACCGGCTGTGGTCTCGAAAGCCTGACCGAGGACTTCCGGCACGAGCTGGAGGACGAGGTCGGCCAGCGCCCCGCCTGGGCCGTCGAGGCCTTCCGCGACGTGGACCAGGACGTGCGGCAGTCCATGCAGCGGGTCCGGACGAACCCGTTCCTGCTCCACAAGGACGATGTGCGAGGCTTCGTCTTCGACGTGCACACCGGGCTCCTGCGGGAGATCGATCCGGCCACCTGAGTGACACAGCGCCCGGCGCCGTCAAGAATGCGGTGAGACGTCACCCGGAAACCCTCCGGGGTGGTGTCCGTGTTTCGGGGCGGGCCGGACCGTGCGCCATGCGCGTCGGCCCTGGGCAAAGGGCCGAGGAGAACCAGGTGACCACGTACGACGACCGAGCGAGCCTCGCTGATCTGACCAGCACGGCCGAGCGGGTCCGCCAGTCGGTCGAGCGCGTGATCGAGGGCAAGCCCGAGGTGGTCCGGCTCGCGCTGGTGGTCCTGCTCGCCGAGGGCCACCTGCTCATCGAGGACGTGCCCGGCGTGGGCAAGACGATGCTGGCCAAGACCCTGGCCAAGTCCATCGACTGCTCGGTCCAGCGCATCCAGTTCACCCCGGACCTGCTGCCCTCGGACATCACCGGCGTCAGCATCTACGACCAGCAGCGCCGCGAGTTCGAGTTCAAGCCCGGCGCGATCTTCGCGCAGATCGTCATCGGCGACGAGATCAACCGGGCGTCGCCGAAGACCCAGTCGGCGCTGCTGGAGTCGATGGAGGAACGCCAGGTCACCGTCGACGGCACCACCTACGCGCTGCCCAGCCCGTTCATGGTCGTCGCCACCCAGAACCCGGTCGAGATGGAGGGCACCTACCCCCTCCCCGAGGCCCAGCGCGACCGCTTCATGGCCCGCGTCTCGGTCGGCTACCCCAGCCCCGAGGCCGAGCTGGAGATGCTCGACGTGCACGGCGGGCTCTCCCCGCTCGACGACCTCACCGCCGTCGCGCACGCCCACGACGTCGTCAAGCTGATAGAGGCCGTCCGCGAGGTCTACGTCGCCGCCCCCGTGAAGCGCTACGTCGTCGACCTGGTCTCCGCCACCCGCAGCCACCCCGACCTGCGCCTGGGCGCCTCCCCCCGCGCCACCCTGCACCTGCTGCGCGCCGTCAAGGCCTCCGCCGCCCTGTCCGGCCGCGACTACGTCCTGCCCGACGACGTCCAGCGGCTGGCCGCGCCCGTCCTCGCGCACCGCCTCCTGCCCACCGCGCAGGCACAGCTGGGCCGGCGCACCTCCGAGCAGGTCGTCCACGACATCCTCCAGCGCACCCCCGTCCCGGCCACGCACACGCGCGGCGAGGTCCCGCCCGGCGCGGGCGCCCGGAGCTTCTGATGGCGGCCGGTGCCCCGAACGGCGCCGGCGGGCAGGCCGGGATCCCGGGCGGGCTGCGCGCCTCGCTGTCCGGGCTCACCACCCGGGGCCGCTCGTTCCTGGCGGCCGGAGCCGCCGCCGCCGTCTGCGCGTACGTCCTCGGGCAGGGCCAGCTGCTGCGCGTCGGGCTGCTGCTCGTCGTCCTGCCGCTGATCTGCGTCGTCGCCCTGCACCGCACCCGCCAGCAGGTCACCGCCGGACGCCGGCTGACCCCGCCGCGGGTGCCCGCCGGCGGCGAGGCCCGCGTCCAGCTGCGGCTGGAGAACGTCTCCCGGATGCCCACGGGGCTGCTGATGCTCCAGGACCGGGTGCCGTACGTGCTGGGGCCGCGCCCCCGCTTCGTACTGGACCGGGTCGAGCCCGGCGGGCGCCGCGAGGTGTCCTACCGGGTCCGCTCCGACCTGCGCGGCCGCTACCCGCTGGGCCCGCTCCAGCTGCGGCTGACCGACCCCTTCGGCATGGTCGAGCTGACCCGCTCCTTCAGCGCCTACGACACCCTCACCGTCGTCCCGCGCACCCAGCCCCTGCCCCCGGTCCGCATGACCGGCGAGGCGGGCGGCCACGGCGACGGCGCCCGCCGCTCCCTGGCCCTGGCCGGCGACGACGACGTGATCCCCCGCACCTACCGGCGCGGCGACGACCTGCGCCGCGTCCACTGGCGCTCCACCGCCCGCTACGGCGAGCTGATGGTCCGCCGCGAGGAACAGCCCCAGCGCAGCAAGGCCACCGTCCTGCTGGACACCCGCCACCTCGCCTACGAGGGCGCCGGCCCCGACTCCGCCTTCGAGTGGGCGGTGTCGGCCGCCGCCTCCACCCTGCTGCACGTCCTGGAGCAGGGCTTCGCCGCCCGGCTGCTCACCGACACCGGCGACGCGGTGCCCGGCGCGGGCGCCTTCGCCGGCGGGAGCACCGCGGGCGGCCCGGAGTCCGCCGAGGCGGCCGGCCTGATGATGGACACCCTCGCGGTCGTCGGCCACTCCGAGGGGAGCGGGCTGGACCGCGCCTACGGCGCACTGCGCGGCGGCACCGGCACCGGCTCCCCGGGCGGCGACGGACTGCTGGTCGCCTTCTTCGGCGACCTCGACGACGCACAGGGCGAGCTGGCGGCCCGGATGCGGCAGCGCAGCGCGGCCGCGATCGCCTTCGTGCTGGACCCCGCGCTGTGGGCCGGAGCGCCCTCGCGGGTGGAGGAACGGCTGCGCGGGCTGCGCGACGCGGGCTGGACGGCGCTGGCCGTACCGCCCGGCGCGGCCTTCGCCGAACTGTGGCGGCAGGCCGGGAACGTCCCCGTCGGCCCGCGGAACCCGGGAGGCACGGTATGAGCGGGCGGACGCGCGTGACGCTGTTCGGAACGCTGGCGACCCTGCTGACCGCCTGGTCGCTGGCCCCGCTGGTGGAGACCTCCGGCTGGCTGGTCCAGGCGGCGCTGCTGCTGGCCGTGCAGGCCGCGGTGGGCGCGGGGGCGCGGCGGGTACCGCTCGCCAAGTCGCTGACCGTGGGCGCGCAGCTGCTGGTGTCGCTGCTGCTGCTCGCCTTCCTCTTCGCGGGGAAGGCCGAGTCCACCGGGAGCGGGCCGCTCGCCTTCCTCGTCACCGACTTCGCCGGGCTGTTCCAGCAGGGCGTGCGGGACGTCGGCGAGTTCGCCATACCGGCGCCGCTGACGGACGGCATCCGGCTGCTGCTGCTCGCCGGGGTACTGCTGATCGGGCTGCTCGTGGACGCGCTGGCGGTGACGCTGCGGACGGCCGCGGCGGCCGGACTGCCGCTGCTGGCGCTGTACTCGGTCGCCGCCGGGCTCTCGGACGGGCGCGGGCAGCCCTGGATCGCGTTCCTGCTGGCCGGCGCGGGCTACCTGATGATGCTGCTGTCGGAGGGGCGCGACCGGCTGGCCCAGTGGGGGCGGGTCTTCGGCGCGGCCCCGAACGCCCGCACCCCCGCCTCCGCCGGCTCCGGTTACGGCGCGAACGGGGCCGGGGGCACCCGCGCCGTGGCCCCCGTGCGCACCGGGCGGCGGATCGGCGCGGTCGCGCTGGGCCTGGCGCTGGCGGTGCCGGCCGTACTGCCGTCGCTCGGCGGCGGGATGCTGGGCAACCCGGGCGAGGACGCCGCTTCGGCGGGCGGGGGCGGCGGCACGATCTCCGCGGTGAACCCGCTGGTCTCGCTGCAGAGCAGCCTCAACGCCCAGGACAACCGGGTCGTGATGAAGTACCGCACGGACAGCCCGCAGCTCGGCGAGCAGTACCTGCGGATCCTGGCGCTCGACGAGTTCAACGGGGTCAAGTGGGAGGCGTCCGCCCGCCCGCTGACGGACGTCCCGCAGCGGCTGCCCAGCCCGTCGGGGCTCACCGAGGAGGTCCGCCGGTCCGCGGTCGAGGTCCGTACCACCGTCTCGGCGGCGGACACCTACGCCCAGCGCTACCTGCCGATGCCGTACCCGGCGACGCAGGTCGACATCGGCGGCAAGTGGCGCTTCGAACCGGTCGGCCGGACCCTGGTCGGCGACCAGCTGGGCAAGGACCGCTTCCAGAACGTGCAGGGCGCGCAGTACACCGTACGGAGCCTGCTGCTGCGGCCCACGGCGGAGCAGCTGCAGTCGGCGCCGCCCGCGAACGCGGCGGTGCACGCGGAGTACACGAAGCTGCCGGACAACCTGCCGCCGGTGGTGGCGGAGACGGCGCGGCGGGTCACGCAGGGCGCGACGAACGACTACGCGCGGGCGGTGAAGCTCCAGGACTTCTTCGCCGTGAGCGGCGGGTTCCGCTACGACACGAAGGTGTCCTCGGGCACGGGTTCGCAGGCCATCGCCCGCTTCCTGGAGGACAAGGAGGGCTTCTGCGTCCACTTCGCCTTCTCGATGGCGGCGATGTCGCGGACGCTGGGGATACCGGCCCGGGTCGCGGTCGGGTTCACCCCGGGCGAGAAGCAGTCCGACGGCACGGTGAACGTCTCGATGCGGGACGCGCACGCCTGGCCGGAGCTGTACTTCGAGGGCGTGGGCTGGACCCGGTTCGAGCCGACGCCCCGCTCGGGCATCACCCTGCCGGACTACGGCCGCCCGGAGGCCCCGGCCCCGCAGCCGTCCGCGTCGTCCGCGGCGCCCTCGCAGTCGGCGGCCGCGCCGTCGGCGGCGCCCTCGCAGAGCGAGGCGTGCCCGCCGGAGCAGAAGAAGCTCGGCGAGTGCGGGGGGCCGGTGGCCCAGCAGGGCACCGGGTCCGGGTCCGGCGGGGTGCCGGCGGGCGCGGTCCTCGGCTGGGCGGCGGTGGTGCTGCTGGTGGCGGCCGTTCCGCTGCTGCCGTTGCTGTGGCGGCGGCGGGTGCGGGAGCGGCGGCTGGGCTCGGGTGAGGTCCTGGCCGCCTGGCGGGAGCTGGGCGACTGCGCCTGGGACGTGGGCATCCCGCCCGACGGGGCACTGTCGCCGCGCGGTGCGGCGGGGCGGGTCGTGCTGCTGGGGCGGCTGGAGGGTGAGGCCGCCGAGGCGGTGCACCGGGTCGCGGGCGCGGTGGAGCGGGCGCTGTACGCGCCGCCGGGTGCGGCGGGGGCGTACGGGGGTCTGGCCGCGGACGTCCTCGCGGCCCGGGCGTCCCTGCTGGCCGGCGTCGGCCGCCGCTCCCGCCTCCGCGCGCTGCTGCTGCCCCGCTCGGCGGCCCGGCTGACCGCCGCCGCGTCGGCCCGCCTGTCTGCCGCGTCGGCGACCCTGACCCGGCTGATCGGCCGCCTCCGCGTCCCGCTCCGCACCCGGGGCTGAGGCCGGCGGGGCTGGTTTCAGCCCCGCCGGCGTTTGAGGCTGGCGGGGCGGGGAGACGGAGAACGCCGGTGCGGCCGGGCTCGTTCCCCCCGAGCCCCGCCGCACCGGCGTCCTGTTCCCCGGGCGGCAGCCGCCCGCTCCGCGGCCCCGTGTCCGCGGTGCGGGCCGGCCGGCCTGCCCGTGTCCCCGACCCCCAGTCTGCGGTTTCCGCAGGTGGGAGCCCATCCGTACGGGTACTCATCTGTGCACCTAGGTACGGATACTCAGTTCTACGCCGCCGGGGCCCGGCCACGGCACCGCCGACCGGGGGTCACCCGGAGGGTCAGCGGCTGCCGCTCACCCGCCCCCGCAGCAGCAGCGACAGCGCCGAGTGCACGTCGTCCAGCGACCGCTCGCTCTGGAAGGCCTGCCAGTCCAGCGCGGCCACCAGCACCATCCCGACCAGGGCCGCCGCCGTCAGCGGCACGTCGATCTCGGAGCTGAGTTCACCCCGCTCGACCCCCTCCCGCAGCACCGACTCCACCACGGCCACCGCCTGGCCCCGGACCACCATCAGCGTGCCCTGCCAGGCGCGGTTGGTGCGCCAGAGTTCGGCGACGTAGAGCTGGGTGAAGGCCGGGTAGCGGTGGATGAAGACCAGGCCGGCCCGGATCATCGCGTCGAGGGCCTCGATCCGGCTGCCGCCGCGCTGCTCCGTCTCGTCCGCGGCCGCCCGCAGCGAGGCGGTCAGCAGGCCGACCCCGTGCCGCAGGAGCTCCTCGAAGAGGTCGGTCTTGCTCGCGAAGTTGTAGTAGACGGTGCCCTTGGCCACGCCCGCCCGTTCGGCGATCTCGTCGACGGTGGTCGCGGAGAAGCCCTGTTCCGCGATGAGGGTGACGGCCGCCTCGTACAGCTTCTGTCGCGTGGCCTGCCGCCGGGCCCCGCCGGCGGTGGTGCTGCTGCTTTCCATGGCGCTGATTCTCACAGGTCAACAGCCCCTTACAGGCTCAGTTCCGGGTGCAGCCGGTCCATCGTCCACACCTGCTTGCCGCGGGCGGCGAGGGCGGTGAGGGCCAGGGCCCCGGCGGTGAAGGCGAGCAGGACCGCGCCGCCCTGCCACACCGGGGTGAGGTCCCCGCCGGTGATGAGGCGGCGCAGGCTCGCGACGATGTACGACATCGGCAGGTACGGGTGGATGGCGTTGAAGAAGCCGGGGCTGGTCTGGACGGGGTAGGTGCCGCCCGCCGAGGTCAGCTGGAGCATCAGGACCGCGAGGACCAGGATGCGTCCGGCGGCGCCGAACTTGGCGTTGAGCCACTGGACGATCGCCGCGAAGCAGGCGGTGACCAGGAACAGGAAGGCGATGGTCAGGGCCGGGTGGGCCATCTCCAGGCCGAGGCCCCAGTGCAGTACGGACATCAGCGCGCCGACCTGCGCGGCGCCGAGGCCGACCACGGGCAGCCAGCCCGCGAAGGCGATCCGCCAGGCGGAGGCGCCGGCGGCCAGGGCCCGCTTGTTCATGGGGGCGATCAGCATGTAGGCGACCATCGCGCCGACCCAGAGGGAGAGCGGGATGAAGTACGGGGCGAAGCCGGTGCCGTAGTTGGGCGCCTTGTGCAGGGGGTCGCTGGCGAGCTGGACCGGGTCGGCCATGACCTGCGTACGGGCGTCGCGCTGGCGCTGGTCGTAGTCCGGGATCTTGCCGGCGCCGTCGTGGAGGCCGCCGGCGAGTTCGCCGGTGCCGTCGACCAGCTTGACCATGCCGCCGCCCAGCTGCTGGGCGCCGTCGCCGAGCTTGCCCATGCCCTCGCCGAGCTTGCCGGAGCCGCCCGCGGCGGTGCCGATGCCGGCGTGGAGCTTGACCATGCCGTCGGCGACCTGGTGGGCGCCGTCGTTGAGGGCGTTGGCCTTGGCCACGGCGGCGTTGAGGTCGCCGGCCAGGCCCGGGGCCTTGGTGGCGAGCTCGCGGGCCTTGGTCTCCAGGTCGGTGAGCTGGCCCTGGAGCTTGGTGATGTCGCCCTTGCTGTTGCCGAGGACGGTGTTCGCGTCGGCGGTGAGCAGGGCGGCCTCGGCGGCGTCGTCCCTGATCTTCTTCTGGGTCTCGCAGAGGCCCGCGGGCAGCTTGGGGTCGGGCTTGGCGCAGTACTTCGTGTACTGGGAGTCCGCGAGGGCCGCGAGGCTCTTGGTGGCCGCGGCGGCGGCCGGGGCGCGCTCGGCGGCCTTCTGGAGGTGGTTGTTGACGACGTGCGCGGTGTCGGCGACCAGCTTGGCGGTGTCCGCGAGGTTCTTGGGGTCCTTGACGAAGGGGCGGGCCTTGTCGGCGGCGCCGTTCGCCAGGTCGGCGACCTTCTGGGTGCCTTCGGCGACCTCTCGGCTGCCGGTCTCCAGCTTGGCGGCGCCCTCGTTGAGCTTGTTCAGGCCTCCGGTGAGCTCGCCGGACTTCTCCTTGGCGGTGCCGAGGCCGTCGGCGAGGTCCTTGGCGCCCTGCTCGGCCTTGCCCGCCCCGTCCTTGAGCTTGTCGGCGCCGTCGGCGGCCTCGGCGGTCTTGTCGTGCAGGTCGGAGAAGGAGACGAAGATCTTGTCGAGGAACTTGCGGGAGGCCTTGGTGGAGGCGGCCGAGCGGACCTCGGAGAAGACGGTGCGGGAGATCGAGCCGACGATGTAGTTGTTGGCGTCGTTCGTACGGACCTGGAGGGCGCCGGTGGTGGGGTCGGAGCCGCCGCTGGAGGCGACCTTCTCGCTGAAGTCGGCGGGCATGGTCAGGGAGAGGAAGTACTTCCCGTCCTCCAGGCCCTTGGCCGCCTCGTCGGCGCTGACCACGCGCCAGTCGAAGGTCTTGCGCTCGCGCAGGTTCCGGGTGATCTCACCGCCGACGTCGAGGTGCTCGCCACCGACGGTCGCGCCCTTGTCGGCGTTGACGAGGGCCACGGGGACCTGGTCGAGGCGGCTGTACGGGTCCCAGAACGACCACAGGTACAGGGCTCCGTAGAGCAGGGGCAGCAGGAGCAGCGCGACGAGGGCGGCCCGGGGGAGCTTCCCCCGCCCGAACCGCTTCAGCTCAAGCGCGGCCAGTTTCGGCGAGCGCATCGTCCGCCCCCTTCGTGTCTTCGTCGTGGTTGTCCGCGTCGTGGTTGTCCGCGTCGTGGTTGTCCGCGTCGTGGTTGTCTGCGTCGTCGTTGTCCGCGGCGTCCGTCTTGGTGAGGGAGGGTGCGGCCGGCTTCGGGGCGGGGGCCGGCTGGGTCCGCCCGCCCGTACGGACCACCGTCACGTCGTCCGGGGCCTCGCTGCACACCGCGAGGACGGTGATGCCGCGGGCGGCGACCGAGCGGAGCAGGGCCCAGGCCTCTGCGCGTTCGGCGTCCGAGAGCTTGAGGTCGAGGTCGTCGAGGGCCAGCAGCCGGGGGTCGCCCAGCAGGGCGATGGCCACCGACAGCCGGACGGCCTCCAGTCGCTCCAGGTCCCGTACGGAGGTGCGCGGGCCCTTCGGCAGGGTGGCCAGGTCCAGCCCGGCGGCCGCCAGGGCCTGCTCGATCCGGGCGGCGGCCGGGGCGGCGTGGGCGCCGCGGCGGCGCAGCAGGGAGCGCAGCGGGGCGTCGTAGCGGCGCTGGAGCATGGCGCCCTCGCGCAGCTGCTCGGCGACGGTGAGGGCCTGGTCGAGGTCGTTGACCCCGGGGACGGGGCCGAGGGCGGCGATCCGGCGGACGGCGGCCATTTTCTTCGGGAGGCGGTGGCGGCCGATCTCGGCGTGGCCGGCGGTGGGTTTCATCCGGCCCGTGAGGGCCAGGAGCAGGCAGGTACGGCCGCTGCCGGACGGGCCTTCCACCGCGAGGAGCGCTCCGGGTGCGGCGTCGATCGCGATGTCCTGGAAGACCCAGCCGCGCGGGCCCTTGAGTCCGAAGCCCTCGGCTGTGACGGCGGCACCGTGCGGGCTGTCCACGTCCTCCCCCTCCTTTTGAACTGACCAGTCAGTTCAAAAACTAGCAGGTTCGGGGCCAAGGTCGGTACAGCAGGGGGACTTTGGGGGGAAAGGTGCTGGTCAGGGCGATTGTCAGTGGGGGGCGCCACGATGGGTCCAGCAACGGAAACCACGCACGGCCCGGCACCACCCGCCAGCACCACGCAACGACAGGAGGTTCGTCATGGCCACACCGTCCCCGTCCCCTGTCCACCCCGTCCCGCGCAGGTCGGCCGCGCCCCCGGCCGCCCTGGACCTGCTCGCCAAGGCCCGCAGCGGCCTGGCCGAGGCCGCCCTGCTGCCCCGGCCCAACGAGCGGTACGCCACCGCGCACCTCGCCGCCCTGCGCGCCGCCGCGGCGGTGCTCGCCGCGCGCGCCCGGCCCGAGCCGGTGCACCCCAGGCGGCGGCCCCGGATCCGCAGCGCGTGGGAGGTGCTCCCGGAGATCGCGCCGGAGCTGACCGAGTGGAGCGCCCTGTTCGCCTCGGGCGCCGCCCGCCGGGCCCGGGCCGAGGCGGGTATACCGGACGCGGCCTCCGGCCGGGACGCGGACGACCTCGTACGGGAGGCCGGGATGTTCCTGCGCCTGGTGGAGCGGATGCTCGCGCTGCAGCCCGTGGTCCAGCCCCTCCCCCAGCCCCGCCCGGAGCGTCCGGACGCGGGATGAGCTGCGCGGTCGGCCGAGGCAATAGGGTGGGGCAAGCACCGCACCCCGACCCAACGCCGCCGAGGAGCCATCAGCCGTGTCGGACACTTCCCGCCCCCGTGCCTCCCTCCGCACCGCCGTGGTGTGGGAGGTCCTCAAGGAGGCCCTCGACCGCCGGGTGAAGGCGACCGGGCGGGATGTGCTGGACGTCCTCGACACCGGCGGCGGCACCGGCAAGTTCGCCGTGCCCGTCGCCCGGCTGGGCCACCGGGTGACCGTGGTCGACCCCAGCCCGAACGCCCTGTTCGGGCTGGAGCGCCGGGTCGCCGAGGAAGGCGTCGCCGACCTGGTGCGCGGGGTCCAGGGCGACGCCCAGGGCCTGCTGGACGTCGTCGAGCGGGACGCGTACGACGTGGTGCTCTGCCACGGCGTGCTCGAGTACGTGGACGACCCGGCCGAGGGCGTGGCCAACGCCGTGGCCGCGCTGCGCTCCGGCGGCGTGCTCAGCCTGCTCGGCGCCGGCCTCGGCGGGGCCGTCCTCGCGCGGGCGCTGGCCGGGCACTTCACCGAGGCCCGCACCGCGCTCACCGACCCGGCCGGGCGCTGGGGCTCCGGCGACCCGGTGCCGCGCCGCTTCACCGCCGAGCAGCTCGCGGAACTCGTCGGCGGGGCCGGCCTGGAGGTCGGCTCCGTGCACGGGGTGCGGGTCTTCGCCGACCTGGTGCCCGGCGTGCTGGTGGACACCGAGCCGGGCGCGGTGGAGGCGCTGCTGCGCCTGGAGGAGGCCGCCGCCGAGCTGCCCGCCTTCCACGCGGTGGCCACGCAGCTGCACGTCCTGGGGGAGAAGCCGGCCTGATCCACCGCCCGATCCACGCGCTCGCGCGGGGTGACCTGCGCGAGACCCCTCCGTTCCCGCGCCGTGACCCGTATGATCGGACCACCGCTCGGCATGGCGGACCTCTCATTGGGGAATAAGCGCCTCAGTGACCGCGCTGGTGACGGTACGTTTCACGCAGTGGTCGGCCCTGGTTGTCCACGCAGTGGTTTCTCGCTCAGAGATGTGCAGAATGTGGCGTAGAGGGCGGGTATCACGGGGGCGATTCCCCGCCTATCCTGAAGGGGACCCCTGGTCGCTACCCCCCGCGACCGACGGATGAGGAGGACTCCCGTGCCGCTCTCGGAGCACGAGCAGCGCATGCTCGAGCAGATGGAGCGAGCGCTGTACGCCGAAGACCCCAAGTTCGCGACAGCGCTTGAGGGCAGTGGACTGCGCACGTACACCCGGCGACGGGTCTACCAGGCAGTCGCAGGCATTGTGGTGGGTATCGCGCTCCTCATGACCGGTGTGATCTGGCAGGAAGTGCTCTGGATCAGCGTGGTGGGATTCCTCGTCATGCTGGCCTGTACGGTCCTCGTGGTCACCGGTTGGCGCAAGGCACCCAAGCCCGGCGAACAGCCCGTCTCCGGAAGTGCAGGCGGTTCTGCCCGCGGGCAGAACCGGCAGCGTCGGTCGATGATGACCCGTATCGAGGACCGGTGGCAGCGCCGCCGCGACGAGCAGGGGCATTAGCCCCCGCACCCCATTCCGTCCGGTGAGGGACGGCCGCGCGATCGCGGCCGTCCCTCACCTTTTTCCGCGTCCCTGCGGCATGATGCCGGTGTGAGTGTGCTCCCCCTGGTCTTCACCAGCGGCTGGGCCAGCGGGATCAACGCCTACGCCGTGGTCCTCCTGCTCGGCGTCTTCGGCGCGACCGGCCTGACCGACGAGGTCCCGGCCTCCCTCCAGCGCACCGACGTGCTCGTCGTGGCGGGCGTGCTGTTCCTGTGCGAGGCCGTCGCGGACAAGATCCCGTACGTGGACTCCGTGTGGGACACCGTCCACACCGTGATCCGCCCGGTCTCCGGAGCCGTGATCGGCGTCCTGCTGGCCGGACAGAGCGGCTCGCTGCCCGACCTCGCGGCCGGCGCCCTCGGCGGCTCCACCGCGCTGGCCAGCCACCTCGTCAAAGCCGGCACCCGGATGGCCGTCAACACCTCCCCCGAGCCCTTCAGCAACCTCGTGCTGAGCACGGCCGAGGACCTGGGCGTCGGCGGACTCGTCACGTTCGCCATGTTCCACCCCACGGCCGCCGCCGTCATCGCGGCCGTCCTGCTCGCCGCCGGCCTCGCCCTGATCGTCTTCCTCTGGAGCCGGATCCGCCGCTACCGCAGGCGGCGGGCCCAGCGCCGCGAGGAGAAACGTCTGGCGGCGGTCCGCGGGACTCCCCCGTACTGACCCGCTGACCTCGCTCGATAGGGGGGACGATCGCTCGATAGGCTCAGCGCCATGGCAAGAATTGCGGTGATCGGCGCCGGCATGGGCGCGATGGCGACGGCGGCCCGACTGGCCGTGGCGGGCCACCAGGTGACGGTCTACGAGCGCGGCTCCACCTACGGCGGCGCGCTCGGCCGGTTCGAGCGCGACGGCTTCGCCTTCGACACCGGCCCGGGCCTGCTGCACCTGCCCGCCGTCTACCGCGACCTGTTCGTGAAGACCGGCAAGCGGCCGCTGGAGGACCTGGTCGAGATGGTCCAGGTGGACCCGGCCGTCCGGCACGTCCTGGACCACGCCGCCGTCACCCTCCCCGGCACCTCCCGGGGCGGCGTCGCCGCCGCCCTCGACGAGACCTTCGGCACGGGCGCCGGCGAACGCTGGAACGACCTGCTGGGCCGCGCCCGCGACACCTGGGACGCCACCCGCCGCCCCCTGTTGGAGGAGCCGCTGCGCCCCGACTGGCAGGTCCTGGGCCGCGACCCCTACCCGGCGCTGCGCGGCAGCGGCCTGCTGCGCCGCCGCCAGCCGACCCTGGCCGAGGTGGCCCGGCGCGAGCTCGGCGGCGGGCTCGGGGAGCTGCTGCGCGGGCGGGTCCTGGCGTACGGGCTCGACCCCGACTCGGCGCCCGCCGCCGCGGCGGCCCTGCCGTACATGGAACAGACCTTCGGCACCTGGTACGTGCGCGGCGGCATGCGCGAGCTGGCCACCGCCGTGTACGAGCGCTGCCTGGAGCGGAAGGTGGAGTTCGTCTTCGGCGCCGCCGTCAAGGGCGTCCTGACCCGCGACGGCCGGGCGGCCGGGGTCCGGCTGGCCGACGGTACCGAGGCGGCCGCCGACTCCGTGGTCTGCGGGATCGACCCCCGGCAGCTCCCGGCCGGCTCCGTGTCCTGGCCGCGCGGCAGCGTCCCGGCCCGGGGCGGCTCGGTGCCCGGCCGGCTGACCCTGCTGCTCGCCCTGCGCGGCGGCCGCCCCGAGGACGCCGTCCACCGCACGCTGGTGCACTCCCCCGGCTCCGCCGCCGTCCAGCTCGTCACGGTGCTGCGCCCGGACGACCCGTCCACCCGGCCCGACGCGGACCACGAGGCGGTCACCGTCAGCGCCGTCTGCGGCCCCGCCGGCGGGGCCGCGGTGCCGGATCCGGAGAAGCTGCTGGACCTCGCCGCACGGGCCGTCCCCGACCTGCGCAAGCGGCTGCTGTGGCAGGAGGTGCGCACCCCGGAGCACGTGGAGACGGCCACGGGCGCCGTCGGCGGCTCGGTGCCCGCCCCGGCCCTGCCCGGCGACGGCGGACGCCTGCTGTACCCGGCCAACGCCACGGGGCTGCCCGGGCTGTACCTCGCGGGCGGCTGGGCGCACCCCGGCGGCGGGCTCGCGCACGCGGGGATGACGGGGGCCCTGGTGGCCGGCCTGATCGTCGAGGGGGCGGAGTTCCGCGGCTCGCAGTGAGCCTCCGGCGCCGGGGGCGCCGAACGGGGGAGGGCCCGGCTCGTGCGAGCCGGGCCCTCCCCCGTTCGGTCCACCTCAGTGGCGGTACTGCCCGTACTCGCCGTTGCCCTGGTACGGGTACCCCTGCTGCGGCTGCTGCTGCGGGTCCTGCTCCGGGTAGGGCTGCGGGGCCGCGTCGGTGGCGCGCTGCTGCGGGACCCACACCCCGCCGGGCGGGGTGTCCATGGAGTACTGCTGCTGGGCGGGGTCGTAGTGCGGGTAGTCGTACGGCTGGCCCGGGGAGACGGCCCCGCCGGTGCCGATGTACGGGTCGGAGTAGGCGGCGTAGACCTGCTGGTCGCCCGCCGGGTACCCGCCGGAGTAGTCGTAGCCCCCCTGGCCCTGCCCGGGGTCGTAGTAGGCGGCGTGCTGGCCGCCGTGCTGCCCGTCCGCGGCGAACGGGGAGGCGAAGGCGGTGGTGGCGTCCTGCTGCTGGGGGGCGAAGCCCTGTATCCCGTACGAGCCGGTCTCCTCGGGCACCGGCTGCGGCACGAAGACGTTGCGCTCGTCCCGGTCGTCGGCGTCCTCGTGGGCGTCGGCGCGCGGGGCGGCCGGGTCCGGGGAGCCGTACTCCAGCCCGGTCACCTCCAGCGCGGGCTCCGGGCGCTGCGCGCCGCGCCCGGAGCGGCGGCGTCTGCTGTGCGCCTCCTGGCGTGCGGGGCCGCCGTCCTTGCCCTTGCGCAGGGCCCAGCCGGCGACGAAGCCCTTGCGGAAGGAGAGCGTCACCAGGGTCTGGCCGACGGCGAAGGCCGCCGCGCCGACGGCGATGACGAGCACCGACGGCAGTATGACCCCGGCGACGACGCCGAGGAACCCGGCGAAGGCGAGCAGGCGCCAGCGCAGCCGGGCCTTGTACTGCATCAGGACCTCGGCAAGCAGCCACAACGCGACGAAAGCGAACGCGATGTAGAGGACCGTCATTCCCATGCAAGGCCCCTCTCGGTACGGCCGTACCGCGCGGGAGACGGGAGACGGCCGATCAGGCCCGCTGGTGCAGGCCCAGGTTCTCGTAGATTTCGAGGGTCGCCGTGGAATTGTTCAGCGTGATGAAGTGCAGTCCCGGAACACCTTCGGACAGCAGCCGCGCGCAGAACTCCGTGGCGAACTCGATGCCAATGGAGCGTACAGCGGCCGGATCGTCCTTGACGGCGTGCATGCGGTCTTTCACGGCGTCGGGGAAGACCGCGTTGCTCAGCTGGGGCAGCCGGTCGAGCTGCTTGATGCCCACAACAGGCATGACTTCGGGGATGATCGGGGTCTCGCAGCCCGCCTTCTGGACCCGGTCGCGCAGCTGCAGATAATGCTCGGGATCGAAGAACATCTGGGTGATGGCGTAGTCCGCCCCTGCGCGGCACTTGTCCACGAAGTGCCGGATGTCCGTATCCCAGCTCTCGGAGCGGGGGTGCATCTCGGGGAAGGCCGCGACGCCGACGCAGAAGTCGCCGGACTCCTTGACCAGGCGCACGAGGTCGGCCGCGTAGTCCACGCCCTCGGGGTGCCTGACCCACGGGCCCATGGGGTCGCCCGGCGGGTCCCCGCGCAGCGCGAGCATGTTGCGGATGCCGGCGTCGGCGAACTGGCCGATCACGTGGCGCAGCTCGGCGATGGAGTGGTCCACGGCGGTGAGGTGCGCGACGGGGGTCAGGGTGGTGTCGGCGGCGATCTGCTGGGTGGCGCGGACGGTGCCGCCCCGGGTGGAGCCGCCGGCCCCGTACGTGACGGAGACGAAGCTCGGGGCGACCGCCTCGATCCGGCGGAGCGCGTTCCAGAGGTTGCGCTCACCCTTCTCGGTTCGGGGGGCCCAGAACTCGAAGGAATACGAGGCTCCGGACGCGAGGAGGTCGCGGACCGTGTGTGCACGGTCCGACCAGGTGGAAGCGGTACCAAGGGCCATACGGGCAGGTTAGACGCGCCCTGCCGGACGCCGAAGCGCTGTCCATCCATTGGACAGATTTTTGGACACCGGGGCGCCCGCCCGAGCGCGGCCCGAGCCGCCCGCGAGTGCGCGACGGGACCGGCCGCGCGGGATCCGTCAGTCCAGACGGGCGCGGACGCGCTTGGCCAGGTCGGCGGCGGCGGCGCCGGGGTCGGCGGCCTCGGTGATGGCGCGGACGACCACGACCCGGGTGGCCCCGGCGTCGAGGAGCTCGTCCAGGTTCCCGGCGTCGATGCCGCCGATGGCGAACCAGGGGCGGTCCGTCTCCCGGGAGGCCGCGTAGCGCACGAGGCCGAGGCCCGGGGCGTGGCGGCCGGGCTTGGTGGGGGTGGGCCAGCAGGGGCCCGTGCAGAAGTAGTCCACGCCCGGTTCGGCGACGGCGGCGTCGACCTCGGACTCGGCGTGGCAGGAGCGGCCGATCAGGACCTCCCGGCCGAGGATGGCGCGGGCGGCGGGGACCGGGATGTCGCCCTGGCCGAGGTGCAGGACGTCGGAGCCGATGGCGTGCGCGACGTCGGCGCGGTCGTTCACCGCGAGGAGCTTGCCGTGGCGGCGGGCGGCCTCGGCGAAGACCTGGAGGTGTTCGAGTTCCTCGCCGGCCTCCATGCCCTTGTCGCGGAGCTGGACGATGTCGACGCCGCCGGCCAGGACTGCGTCGAGGAACTCGGGGAGGTCCCCCTGGCGCTTGCGGGCGTCCGTGCACAGGTAGAGCCGGGCGTCGGACAGCTGCTGCGTCGACTGCATGGGAGTACCCCCCTGGTGGTGGTGGAATGCGGGCGGGCCGAGGGTACCCGGCCCGCCCGCCTCCGTGGCTCAGCCGCTCAGAGGGCGAGCGCCTGGGCGCGGCGCTTCACCTCCGTGCCGCGGTTCTCGCGCAGCGCCTGCACGGGGGTGCCGGGCAGGGAGGGGTCCTCGGTGAAGAGCCACTCCAGCATCTCCTCGTCGGAGAAGCGGTCGTCGCGCAGTACGGTCAGCAGGCCGACCAGTCCCTTGACGACCTTGTCGCCGTCGATGAACTGGGCCGGAACCTGCAGGGCGCGGTTCTCGCCCCGGCGTACGGCGATCAGCTGCCCTTCCTTGACCATCTGGCGGACCCGGGTCACCTCGATGTCGAGCATCTCCGCGATGTCGGGGAGGTACAGCCAGGAGGGGACGAGGGCATCGATCTTTGCGTCAATCTCGGTCACGGACACAAGCCTGCCACCTCTGCGGGGCGGTCGGTACCCGGCCCCGTCCGTCCGGGTCCGGCCCGGTGGGCGGCGATGTGTCCGGATCGGGGCCCGCGTCCGGGTACGGGCCCCTGCCGGGCCGCCCGCCGCCGGTGCCGCCGGTGCCGGGGCCGCCCGGTGCCGGGGCCGCTCGATGCCCGGCCGCCCGCCGCCGGTGCCGCCGGTCAGGCGACGGCCGATTTCAGCGGGACGCCCGGGTCGGCCGCCTTGGCCGGGTCGACGCGGGTACCCGCCTCGATCAGCTTGCGCCCCTGGGCCAGGTCCCGGGGCCGGCCCACGGCCAGGACGGCCACGAGGGCGCCCCCGCGCAGCCAGCACACCGACCAGCTCTCGCCGTCCGGGTCGCCGCGCCACAGCAGGGTGTCGGCGCCGCCGTGGTGGCCCGCGTACTGCACGAAGCGGCCGAACTGCTCGGACCAGAAGTACGGCACCGGGTCGTAGGCCTGGACGGGCTCCCCGGCGACGATGTTCGCCGCGACGGCGCGGGGGCCCTGGAGGGCGTTGTCCCAGTGGTGGACCAGCAGCCGGGTCCCGTAGCGGGCCGACGGGAAGGAGGCGCAGTCGCCGACGGCGTACACCCCGGGCAGGGAGGTGCGCAGGTGGGCGTCGGCGGTGACGGAGCCGTCGGGGCCCCGCTCGACGCCGCTGCCGGCGAGCCAGTCGGTGGCGGGGCGGGCGCCGATGCCGACGACGACGGCACCGGCGGGCAGCTCGCCGCCGTCCGCGAGGAGCACCCGGCCCTCCTCGATCCCGGCCACCTTGGCGCCGGTGAGCAGGGTGGCCCCGGCCCCGGCGTACCAGCGGGCCATGGGGGCGGCGACCTCGGCGGGCAGGGCCCCGGCCAGGACCCGGTCGGCCGCCTCGACGACGGTGACGGCGCAGCCGGCCTCGCGGGCGGCGGTGGCGAACTCGGCGCCGATCCAGCCCGCCCCGACCACGACGACCTCGGGGGCGGCGGCCAGCACGGGGCGCAGCCGGGCGGCGTCGTCGAGGGTGCGCAGCAGGTGGACGCCGGGGACGCCGCCGGTGCCGGGCAGGGTCAGCGGGGTGGCCCCGGTGGCCAGGACGAGGACCTCGTAGGGCACGGGGCCGGCCTCGGTGTCCAGCTCGTGGTCGGCGGCGCGCAGGCCCGTGACCTCGACGCCCAGGCGCAGGGTGATGCGCAGGCCTTCGAAGTCGACGTCGAAGGCGGAGTCCTCGGCCTTGCCGAGCAGCACCGCCTTGGAGAGCGGGGGGCGGTCGTAGGGCTGGTGGGGTTCGGCGCCCAGCAGGGTCACGGGGCCGGTCCAGCCCTGTTCCCGCAGGGCCACCGCCGTCTGCACGCCGGCCATTCCGGCGCCGACGATCACGACACCGGGCTCCGCCCGTCCCGTCTGTCCCGTCTGTTCCGGCTGCTGCCGCGTCTGCTGCTGCGTCTGCTCGATCACACGCTCAGCCTAGCCACCTGACGACCCGTCAGGAAAGCGGGGGGCGTCCACCGCGGGGAGGCAGCCTTACCCGCCACCGGCCCCGGGGTTAGTCTGGCCACCGTACCTATCGCGGGAGTCCGGGCGCACCGGGCTGAGAGGGAGGCTGGCCGGCCTCCGACCGTACGAACCTGATCCGGGTCATGCCG
This sequence comes from Streptomyces sp. NPDC001594, assembly GCF_042893675.1. Lineage (NCBI taxonomy): Bacteria > Bacillati > Actinomycetota > Actinomycetes > Kitasatosporales > Streptomycetaceae > Streptomyces > Streptomyces sp. NPDC001594. Next base: position 310,144 of record NZ_JBIAVB010000003.1, read on the forward strand.
GCGAAGGGAGGGGCTGGACGCCCATGCACGCATCCGACAAGGGACCCGACCACCCGTCCGGGCAGCGGTCCGAGCCGCGGTCCGAGCCGCGGTCCGGGCACCGGGGCCACGACGTCCTCGTCATCGGCGGCGGGATCATCGGCCTGGTCACCGCCTGGCAGGCGGCCCGGCACGGGCTGCGCACCGCGCTCGCCGACCCCGACCCCGGGGGCGGCGCCGCCCGGGTCGCGGCCGGCATGCTCGCCGCCGTCACCGAGCTGCACTACGGCGAGGAGACCCTGCTGGGGCTCAACCTCGCCTCCGCCGCCCGCTACCCCGAGTTCGCCGCCCAGCTCACCGAAGCCAGCGGCGGCATGGACCTCGGCTACCGCGCCTGCGGCACCCTCGCCGTCGCCCTCGACGCCGACGACCGCCTCCACCTGCGCGAACTGCACGCCCTCCAGCGGCGCTGCGGCCTGGAGTCCGAGTGGCTCACCGGCCGCGAGTGCCGCCGCCTGGAGCCCATGCTCGCCCCGGGGGTACGCGGCGGGCTGCGCGTCGACGGGGACCACCAGGTCGACCCGCGCCGCCTCGCCGCCGCCCTGCTCACCGCCTGCGAACGGGCCGGGGTGCGCATCCACCGCACCAGCGCGCGCCGGCTGCTCGTCACCGCCGACCGGGCCCGCGGGGCGCTCCTCGACGACGGCACCGAGCTCCTCGCCGACCAGGTCGTCCTGGCCGCGGGCTCACTCAGCGGCCGGCTGGACGGCGTACCGGAGCAGGTGCTGCCGCCCGTACGGCCGGTCAAGGGACAGGTGCTGCGGCTGGCCGTACCGCCCGCCTACGCGCCGTTCCTGTCCCGGACGGTACGGGCCGTGGTGCGCGGCAGCCACGTCTACCTGGTCCCGCGCGAGAACGGCGAACTCGTCGTCGGCGCCACCAGCGAGGAACTCGGCTGGGACACCACCGTCACCGCCGGCGGGGTCTACGAGCTGCTGCGCGACGCCCACGAGCTGGTCCCCGGCATCACCGAGCTGCCGCTCGTCGAGACCCGGGCCGGGCTGCGCCCGTGCTCCCCCGACAACGCGCCGCTGCTCGGCCCGACCGACCTGCCCGGACTGCACCTGTCCACCGGCCACTACCGCAACGGGGTACTGCTGACCCCGCTCACCGGCGACGTGATGGCGGAGCTGCTGACCACCGGCGCCGTGCCGGAGATCGCCCGCCCCTTCTCCCCCCGCCGCTTCTCCCCCGCACGTCAGGAGTCGTTCGCATGACCATCTCCGTCAACGGCGAGCCGCGCGAGGTCGCGGCCGGCACCACCCTCGACGCGGTGGTCGCCACCCTCACCGCGGCCCCCTCCGGCGTGGCCGCCGCCCTCAACGAGACGGTCGTCCCGCGCGGCCGGTGGCCCCTGACCCCGGTCGGCGACGGCGACCGGATCGAGGTCCTCACCGCGGTCCAGGGAGGCTGAGCACCATGGCCGACGACCTGTTCACCCTGGGCGGCCGGACCTTCTCCTCCCGCCTGATCATGGGCACGGGCGGCGCCCCGAGCCTGGAGATGCTGGAGCGCGCCCTGGTCGCCTCCGGCACCGAGCTGACCACGGTGGCGATGCGCCGCCTGGACCCGACGGTGCAGGGGTCGGTCCTGTCGGTGCTGTCCCGGCTCGGCATCGCGGTCCTCCCCAACACGGCGGGCTGCTTCACCGCCGGGGAGGCCGTCCTGACGGCCCGGCTGGCGCGGGAGGCCCTGGGCACGGACTGGATCAAGCTGGAGGTGGTCGCGGACGAACGGACCCTCCTGCCGGACGGCGTGGAACTGCTCGACGCGGCGGAGGTCCTGGTCGACGAGGGCTTCACGGTCCTCCCGTACACCAACGACGACCCGGTGCTGGCCCGGAAACTGGAGGACGTGGGCTGCGCGGCGATCATGCCGCTGGGCTCCCCCATCGGCTCCGGCATGGGCATCCGCAACCCGCACAACTTCGAGCTGATCGTGGAGCGGGCCGGGGTCCCGGTCATCCTGGACGCGGGAGCCGGCACGGCCTCGGACGCCGCCCTGGCGATGGAGCTGGGCTGCGCGGCGGTCATGCTGGCCTCGGCGGTGACCCGGGCCCAGGAGCCGGCCCTGATGGCGGCGGCCATGCGCGACGCCGTCTCGGCGGGCCGCCTGGCCCACCGAGCGGGCCGCATCCCCCCACGCCGCTTCGCGGAAGCCTCGTCCCCGATGGACGGCCGCGCCACCCTGGACCCGGAGCGGCCGGCGTTCTGACCCGGGGCCGCACGGCGCGGGCCCGGGTGGTACGGGGCTCCCGGCGCGGGCCCGCCATCGCCCCCTCGAGGGGCAGGGGCGGGCCGGCGGCTGCCCACCCGCCTCCCAGGTGCGGGTGGGTGGGCTGGGGGGCGGGGCCGGGGCCCGGCTCGCCGGGCATCCGGCCCCTCACAGCCCTGATTCCGGGCCGGGGCGCGTCTACCCGCACGAAAAGGCGACGAGATCGTCCTGCGAAGCACCCAAGCGCCCCAGATCGCTACGCGCTCCCCACTTCCCGGCGTCCGGCGGCCGTCCGGGGCTGATACCCGCACCCCAGGACGACCAGAGCGCCCTGAGGAACCGGCGGGCGCATCCGATCGCTACGCGCTCCTCTGATCTCGGCGTCCGCCGCCCGTCATGGGCTGGTCATAGGCGGGCAGGACGTTCTCGACGGCGGTGGTGAATTCGCGGCCGGACGCGCCCCGGATGTAGGCCAGTTCCATCCAGCGCTCGTAGGTGGCGGAGTCCGAGACGTTCTCGTTGATCACAGCCATCAGCTCACCCTCGGCGCCGGAGGCGATGTCGCGGACACGGCGGCGCAGGAGGCGGTGCGGGACGTACTCGTACTGCTCACTCATCGGACGCCGCCTCAAAGGTGTGGAGGAAGCGCTCCCAGCCGGCGAGCGCGCGGTCCAGGAGATCGGCGCTGGGTTCACTCATGGCCATCACCCTGGGCAAGGGCTTGTCCGAGGAGGTGCAGAACGCGTCGTGTCCGCAACTCCGATCGATATTGGGCATTGGCATGTCTGCACCCTTCCGTAGTTCCACAGCCACGTCGTTTGCCACAACACCCACGAAAGCTGCCCGAGTAGAGGACCTCCACGGCATTCATGCGGCAGGCTTGACGCAGATCCGTGCACGGGACCCAACAGGCCCAGAGGCGCAAGAAGGGGTCGTATGGGACTGGCAGAACAGCGCAAGACCCTGGGCTACAGTCAGGAAAAAATGGCCGAGTTGCTCGGCGTGGACCGCACAACGGTTGGACGCTGGGAGAGTGGCAAGACCTCACCCCAGCCGTGTCAGCGGCTGGCCTTGGCAAGCACTCTGAAAATCAGCCTCCAAGACCTGGAAGCCCTCCTTGCGCCGTCACAAGCTGTAGAGCGGGGGGCCGGACGGCCGAAAGCCAGTGACCACCCGAGCTCGGGAGACCCCGACGAGATGATCCGCCGTGAATTTCTCCGCATACTCACTGTCAGCGGCGCGTTGACCGTCCTCCCACTTGACGAGGCAGAGGCGCTGGCCGACGGCGTATACAGGGGCAACCCGGCGGACTTCGCCCGGATGAACAGCCACCTGTGGCAGGTCTACCAACTCGCGCGGACCAAGGGAACGGTCTATCCCGTGGTTCGAGACCAGCTGGCAACGCTGCGGGAGGCCCTGTCCGGCGCACGGCGCGGGAACTCGTTTCCGCTCCTCAACGCAGCGGCCGATCTCTTCCAACTAGCCGGTGAAGTGGCCTTCGACGCCAACCGGTATTCGAACGCGGCGGCCTCCTACGCACTGGCTGCGTCCGTGAGCAAGGAGGCCGGAGCATACGACCTGTGGGCGTGTGCACTCGTACGTCACGCCTACGTGGACATCTCCGAGCAGCGGTATCGCGAAGCGGTCGAGGTCTTGCGCGCTGCGGAGCGCGTCGCGGTCAGGGGCGACAGCGCCCTGTCCACGCGACACTGGGTGGCGTCGGTACTGGCGGAGGCCCTGGCTGGCGTGGGGGACCTGGCCGGATGCGAGGAGGCCCTTGCCCGGGCGGAGGAAGTTCAGGACCTTCCCGAAGGCAGCTCGAACGGCGGATGGCTCCGTTTCGACGGCACACGACTGGCCGAGGAGCGCGGTGCGCGATACGTACAGCTCGGACGCTTCGACCTGGCAGAGGAAGCACTCAAGAAGGCGTTGGACCAGAGCTCACTGGCCATCGGGCACTCGTATCGCCGAAGGGGAGCTGTACTGGCCGACCTGGCAGTAATCGGGGCCAGACATCAGGATCCCGACCAGGTGGTGACGTACGCCCGTGAAGCACTGGGCCTCGCCCGGGCGTCATCATCGGGGTACATCATCCGTAGACTCCGAAGCCTGGGCGACGAGTTCGGCCCGCTGAGTCGAAATCACCGCATTGCGGAGCTGGGGGCGGAGATCGCCGCGTTGAGAGCATCGTGACGAGAGGGATTGGCATGTCGCAGACCGAAGGCGCACGGCTGTTCCGGGAAGCCTGGATCGCGGGGGTGCATCAGCACTTCCCCGGCGAGCCGAAGGCCGGGTACGTGACCCCATGGGCGGACACGCCGGAGTGGGAGCGCGAGGCAGCAGGTGCCGTATACGCGCAGGTGCGCCAGTTCATCGAGATCAGCGGCGGCAAGACGGACCGGCTCTCCCGCGAGCAGAAGGGCCGGTTCGTCGCCATGTGCTGGACCGCCCAGATGTTCAAGCACTTCGACGCTCCGAAGCCGGGCTACGTGGCTGACTGGCCGGACCTTCCGTCCTGGCAGCAGGAGACCGACGCGGACATCTTCGAGGCCATCGAGAAGTCCCTCACCTGAGGTGGTGCCGCCGCCCTCCGCCTGTCGGGCCCGGTGTCCATCGGTGCGGATATCAGCCCCGGACGGCCGCCGGACGCCGAGATCAGAGGAGCGCGTAGCGATCTGGGGCGCTTGGGTGCGCCGCAGGACGATCTCGTCGCCTTATCGTGCGGGTAGACGCGCCCCGGCCCGGAATCAGGGCTGTGAGGGGCCGGATGCCCGGCGAGCCCGCCCCCGGCCCCACCCACCCGCACCCGGGGAGGCGGGTGGGCAGCCGCCGGCCCGCCCCTACCCCTCGAGGGGGCGATGGCGGGCCCGCGCCACGAGCCCCGTACCGTCCGCCCCCGCCCCCCGCATGTCACGGCTGCGCTGCAAGCGTGGACGCACCGGCCGGGGGTGGCGGGGCCCCTCGTAGAATCGCCGGGTGGATACGACCCTGGATGACCCCCTCGTCGGGCGCGTGCTCGACGGCCGCTACCGCGTCGACGCGCGCATCGCCGCAGGCGGCATGGCGACGGTCTACCGGGCGCTCGACACCCGCCTCGACCGCGTTCTCGCGCTCAAGATCATGCACCCGGACCTGGCCGCCGACGCCGGCTTCGTGGACCGTTTCATCCGCGAGGCGAAGTCCGTGGCCCGCCTCGCGCACCCCAACGTCGTCGCCGTGTTCGACCAGGGCACCGACGGCCCCTTCACCTACCTCGCCATGGAGTACGTCTCCGGCTGCACCCTGCGCGACGTCCTGCGCGAGCGCGGCGCGCTCCAGCCGCGGGCCGCGCTCGACATCCTGGAGCCGGTCCTCGCCGCCCTCGGCACCGCCCACCGGGCCGGCTTCGTCCACCGGGACATCAAGCCCGAGAACGTCCTGATCGGCGACGACGGCCGGGTCAAGGTCGCCGACTTCGGCCTCGTCCGCTCCGTGGACGCCGCCACCCAGACCACCGGCTCCGTCCTCGGCACCGTCTCCTACCTCGCCCCCGAGCAGATCGAGGACGGGGTCTACGACACCCGCGTGGACGTCTACGCCTGCGGCGTCGTCCTGTACGAGATGCTCACCGGCTCCAAGCCGCACACCGGCGGTAGCCCCGCCCAGGTGCTCTTCCAACACCTCAACGAGGACGTCCCGCCCCCGTCGGCCGCCGTCCCCGGGCTCCCCGCCGCCCTCGACGAGCTCGTCGCCCAGGCCACCGCCCGCGCCCCCGAGCTGCGCCCCACGGACGCCGCCGCCCTGCTGGGCATAACCCGCGAGGCCCGGGCCCGGATCGGCGAGGCCGAGCTGGACGCCGTACCGCCGCAGGCGCGGTCCGCCGAACGGTCCGCCGCCGAGGACCGCACCAGCGTGATCCCGCGCCCGCCGGCGGGGCAGGCCGCCGAGCCCGTCCTGCACCACACCTCCCGCCTGGAGCGGCCGGTCGCCCCGGCGCCGCAGGCACCCCCGGCCCCCCGCCGGCAGCGGCGCGGCTTGGTCCTCGTCATCGCGGGGGTCCTGCTCGCCCTGGGCCTCGGCACCGGCGCCTGGTACATCACCTCCGGCCAGTTCACCAAGGTCCCCAACCTCCTCGGCAAGACCGAGGACCAGGCCAGGGCGGAGCTCTCCGCCGCCGGCCTCGGGGTCAAGAAGGTGGACCGGAAGTTCAGCGAGGCGTTCGAGCGCGGCACGGTCATGGACTCCGACCCCGCGGGCGGCAAGCAGATCCGCGGCAACGGCGCGGTGACGCTCACGGTCTCGCGCGGCCCCGAGCTGGTCAGCGTGCCCGACCTCAAGGGCCGCCCGCTGGAGGAGGCCAAGGCCGAGCTGACGAAGGCCGGGCTGGCCCCCGGCATCGTCACCCTGGCGTTCAGCCAGGACGTGGCGCAGGGCTCGGTGATCTCCACCGACCCGGCCGGCGGCCAGAAGCGGGCCCCCGACTCCGCCGTCGCCCTCCAGGTCAGCAAGGGCCGCCCGGTGCAGGTGCCGAACGTCACCGGCCAGCCCGCCGAGCAGGCGCGCGCCGCGCTGGAGGCCCTCGGCCTGAAGGTGGCCACCGCCCCCGACCAGGTCAACTCCCCCGCGCCCGCCGGAGCGGTCGCGAACCAGTCGGTGGCCGCGGGCACCCAGGCGGCCGGCGGGGACACCGTCACGCTGACCCTCTCCAAGGGTCCGCGCCCCGTCCAGGTGCCGAACGTCGCGGGCCAGGACGTGGACACGGCCCGCAAGACCCTGGAGGCCCTGGGCTTCAAGGTGAAGGTGGAGCGCCCGTTCCTCTCCTTCAGCAGCACGGTGGACACCCAGTCGGTGCCCGCCGGGCAGAGCGTCCCCGAGGGCAGCACGATCACCGTCAAGACCAAGGGGCTCTGAGCAGCGGTGCTTCGCAATCCCGTGGGCGGGCACGTGCCCGTCGCCGGCGGGCTCGCCTCGGTGGGCCTGACGTACGCCCGTGAGATGCGCGCGGAGGCCGTCCAGGTGTTCGTGGCCAACCCGCGCGGCTGGGCCACCCCGACCGGGAACCCGGCGCAGGACGAGCTGTTCCGCGCCCGGTGCGCCGAGGAGTCGGTCCCGGCGTACGTGCACGCCCCCTACCTGATCAACTTCGGCTCGCACACCGAGGCGACGGTCGAGAAGTCGGTGGAGTCGCTGCGGCATTCGCTGCGCCGGGCCCGGCAGATCGGCGCGCTCGGGGTGGTCGTGCACACCGGCTCGGCCACCGGCGGGCGTCCGCGTGAGGCGGCGTACGCGCAGGTCAGGGAGCACATGCTGCCGCTGCTGGACGAGCTCACGCACGAGGACGACCCGTTCCTGCTGCTGGAGTCGACGGCGGGGCAGGGCTCCTCGCTCTGTTCGCGGACCTGGGACTTCGGCCCGTACTTCGAGGCCCTGGACCACCACGAGATGCTGGGCATCTGCCTGGACACGTGCCACATCTTCGCGGCGGGCCACGACCTGGCGGAGCCGGGCGGCACGAAGCAGACGCTGGACCTGCTGGTGGACACGGTGGGCGCGGGCCGGCTCAAGCTGATCCACGCCAACGACTCCAAGGAGGGCGTCGGCGCCCACAAGGACCGGCACGCCAACATCGGCCAGGGTCACATCGGCCGGGACGCCTTCGCCGAACTGTTCTCGCACCCGGAGACGGCCGGCGTACCGCTGATCATCGAGACGCCGGGCGGCAAGGAGGGGCACGCGGCGGACGTGGCCCTGCTGAAGGAGCTCCGCGACCTGCACTGACACGGCGAAAATCCTTGAGGGAATACCCCTGGGGGGTATACGGTTCCACCAGTCGGCGGGACCGCCACCCGGCATTCCGCCAGACCGTCAGGGGGTAGTCATGGAACAGGCGCACGAACACCACGAACACCACCAGCACCACGAGCACCACGCCCATGAGGGTCATCAGGAACACGAGGGCAACCACGGCAGCCACGGCAACCACGCCGCCCACGCCGCCCACGCCGGACCCGTCGGCTGGGGCATGGCCGCCAAGGCGACCCTCCACTGCCTCACCGGCTGCGCCATCGGCGAGGTGCTCGGCATGATCGTCGGCACCGCCCTGGGCTGGGGGAACCTCCCGACGATGGTCCTGGCGATCGTCCTCGCGTTCGTCTTCGGCTACGCCCTCACCCTGCGCGGCATCCTGGCCGCCGGCGTGGACTTCCGTTCGGCCGTCCGGGTGGCGCTGGCCGCGGACACCCTGTCGATCGCCGTCATGGAGCTGATCGACAACGGCGTCATCGCCGTCTGGCCGGGCGCCATGGACGCCCACCTTTCCGAGGCCCTGTTCTGGATCGTCCTGGTGATCTCGCTGGCGCTCGCCTTCGTCGTCACCACCCCGGTCAACAAGTGGATGATCGGCCGCGGCAAGGGCCACGCCGTCGTCCACCAGTACCACCACTGAGGAGCGGTCAGAGCTCCGGACCGTCCCCCGGCCCCTCCTGGTACGAGTAGCGCTGCTCGCGCCAGGGGTCGCCGATGTTGTGGTAGCCGCGCTCCTCCCAGAAGCCGCGGCGGTCGGCCGTCATGTACTCCACGCCCCGGACCCACTTCGGGCCCTTCCAGGCGTACAGGTGCGGGACCACCAGGCGCAGCGGGAAGCCGTGTTCGGCCGTCAGCGGTTCGCCACCCATGTGGGTGGCGAAGACGGTCCGGTCGGAGGCGAAATCCGCCAGTCTCAGGTTGGAGCTGAACCCGTACTCGGCCCACACCATCACATGCGTGACCTGCGGCGCGGGCGGTGCCAGGGCCAGGATCTCGCGGGCCGGCACCCCGCCCCATTCGGCGCCCTGCATGCTGAACTTGGTGACGCAGTGCAGGTCGGCCACCACGGTGTCGAACGGCAGCGCCGCGAACTGCTCGTGGTTCCAGCAGTGCTTCTCACCGTCGGCCGTCGCCCCGAAGACGCGGAACTCCCAGCGGTCCGGCTTGAACTTGGGCACGGGACCGTAGTGGGTGACCGGCCAGCCCCTCTGCAACCGCTGCCCCGGAGGGAGCTCGAGCTGCTCTGCTCCCGGAAAATCCCGGCTGTCCGGCTGACCCATGCCTCCATGGTGACAGACGTGGCGGGGTGGTCACGACCAGGTACGAAACGAAACGGGCAACTAGCGGCAACTCCCACTAAGGAGGCACTTACTGGACGGCCCCGTACGGCGGTGCAAAGATGCGCGCACTGCCCAGTCACCTAGCTGACATTGCCTGGAAGGAGCCTCTGCGATGCAGGGCGACCCCGAGGTCCTCGAGTTTCTGAACGAGCAGCTGACCGGCGAGCTCACGGCCATCAACCAGTACTGGCTGCACTACCGCATCCAGGACAACAAGGGGTGGACCAAGCTCGCCAAGTACACGCGTGAAGAGTCCATCGACGAGATGAAGCACGCGGACAAGCTCACCGAGCGCATCCTCATGCTCGACGGTCTGCCGAATTACCAGCGCCTCTTCCACGTACGCGTCGGTCAGACGATCACCGAGATGTTCCAGGCCGACCGGCAGGTCGAGGTGGAGGCCATCGACCGCCTCAAGCGCGGTATCGAGGTCATGCGCGGGAAGGGCGACATCACATCCGCGCGCCTCTTCGAGGAGATCCTGGAGGACGAGGAGCACCACATCGACTACCTCGACACCCAGCTGGAGCTCATCGAGTCCCTGGGCGAGGCGCTGTACATCGCCCAGCTCATCGAACAGCCGAGCTGACGCCTCAGGCCGCTTCCGCCAGCAGTGCCGGGGCCGGGTCGGCGGCGAGGACGGCGGCCGCGTTGCCCTTCTCCAGCAGTTCCCGGCGCGGGCACGCGCCACGGCCCAGGATGCCCTGGATGGTCCGCACGCAGGAGCCGCAGTCGGTGCCGGCCTTGGTGGCCGAGGCGATCTGGCGGGGGGTGCAGGCCCCCGCGGCCGCGTGTTCCTTGACCTGCTTGTCGGTGACCCCGAAACACGAGCAGACGTACACGCGGTTCACCTCCCTGAGCGGAATGGTTCTTGCGGCCATCCCCGGTGCGGTGAGGCTTACCTAACCGTACCCAAAGTTAGGTAAGCCTAAAAGGCCCGGAGACGAGGATGGGGCGCGGATCACATGGATCCGCGCCCCGTCCTCACCCAGACCTACCGGCCCGTCACTGGTCGCGGTACATCTCCGCCACCAGGAACGCCAGGTCCAGGGACTGGCTGCGGTTGAGACGCGGGTCGCAGGCCGTCTCGTAGCGCTGGTGCAGGTCGTCGACGAAGATCTCGTCGCCGCCGCCCACGCACTCGGTGACGTCGTCACCGGTGAGCTCGACGTGGATGCCGCCCGGGTGGGTGCCCAGCGCCTTGTGGACCTCGAAGAAGCCCTTGACCTCGTCCAGGACGTCGTCGAAGCGGCGCGTCTTGTGGCCGGAGGCCGCCTCGAAGGTGTTGCCGTGCATCGGGTCGGTGACCCAGGCGACGGTCGCACCGGAGGCGGTGACCTTCTCGACCAGCTCGGGGAGCTTGTCGCGGACCTTGTCGGCGCCCATGCGGACGACGAAGGTCAGCCGGCCCGGCTCGCGCTCGGGGTCCAGGCGGTCGATGTAGGTCAGCGCCTCGTCCACCGTGGTGGTCGGGCCGAGCTTGATGCCGATCGGGTTGGCGATCTGCGAGCAGAACTCGATGTGCGCGTGGTCCAGCTGGCGGGTGCGCTCACCGATCCAGACCATGTGGCCGGAGGTGTCGTACAGCTTGCCGGTACGGGAGTCCGTACGGGTGAGGGCGCCCTCGTAGTCCAGCAGCAGGGCCTCGTGCGAGGAGTAGAACTCCACCGCCTTGAACTCGGCCGGGTCGGTGCCACAGGCCTTCATGAAGTTCAGCGCGTTGTCGATCTCCCGCGCGAGCTGCTCGTAGCGCTGCCCGGACGGGGAGGACTTCACGAAGTCCTGGTTCCAGGCGTGCACCTGGCGCAGGTCGGCGTAACCACCGGTGGTGAAGGCGCGCACCAGGTTCAGCGTGGAGGCCGACGCGTGGTACATCCGCTTGAGCCGCTCGGGGTCCGGGACGCGGGCCTCTTCGGTGAAGGCGAAGCCGTTGACGGAGTCACCGCGGTAGGTCGGCAGGGTCACGCCGTCGCGGGTCTCGGTGTCCTTGGAGCGCGGCTTGGAGTACTGGCCCGCGATACGGCCGACCTTGACGACGGGCACGGAGGCCGCGTACGTCAGGACGGCGCTCATCTGGAGCAGGGTCTTCAGCTTGGCGCGGATGTGGTCGGCGGACACGGCGTCGAAGGCCTCGGCGCAGTCGCCGCCCTGCAGCAGGAACGCCTCGCCCTTGGCGACGGCTCCCAGACGGGCGCGCAGCTGGTCGCACTCGCCCGCGAAGACGAGCGGAGGATACGACTCGAGGTCCGCGACGACAGCGCGCAGGGCCTCGGCATCGGGGTACGAAGGCTGCTGCGCCGCGGGAAGGTCTCGCCAGGTCGCCTTGGCGGCGAGGGCGTGGTTTTCAGCGTTCACGGTCACCTCGTACACATTACGGCGTCATTCGCCGTGTCCGGCCGGACGCCCACCTGGTGAGACGGTGTCGTTCGAAGGCCCGCGGACCCCAGATGAACGGAATTCAAGGTTCATATGGCGGAAGAGGCGGGGTGCGGCAGGGAGACGGCCGCGTGGGCTATGGTGCCTCCCATGTACGCGCTCTCCGTCCAGAACTGGTGGTGGTCCGCTCCCGGCGGCCCACCCCTCGTGCGTACCCACTGACACGAGCGACACGAAGGCCGCCCCGAGGGGCGGCCTTCTGCGTACGCAGGCAGGACCGGGCCGCCCCTCCTCCCGACACCCCACCGGAAGGACGCCCGCCCCATGCCCCAGCCCGAGTTCTCCCTCGCCCGGCTCCTCGACGAGGACGCCCCGCCCTTCGCGCTGCTGCGCCGGCGCACCCCGGGCCGCGACCACGACACCGTCGAGGTGCTCCTGGGCCCGGTCCACGAGGCCGAACGCCTGGCCGACCTGCCGGTCCGCGGGCTGCCGACCCTGGCGCTGGTCCCGTTCCGCCAGATCCGCGAGCGCGGGTTCGACGTGCGCGACGACGGCACCCCGCTGAGCGTGCTGGTCGCCGAGGAGGCCCACGAGATCCCGCTCGCCGAGGCCCTGGCCGCCCTCCCGAACCACCCCGTACGGGTCGGGGGCGGCGGCTTCGACGTCGGCGACGAGGAGTACGCGGCCACCGTCGAGCGGGTGATCCGCGACGAGATCGGCCGCGGCGAGGGCGCGAACTTCGTGATCCGGCGGACGTACGGGGGCCGGATCGACGGCTTCGGCCGGGCCGACGCCCTGGCCCTGTTCCGGCGGCTGCTGGAGGGCGAGCGGGGCGCGTACTGGACGTACGTGGTCCACACCCCGGACCGCACCCTGGTGGGGGCCAGCCCCGAGGTCCACGTCCGCATGACGGGCGGCACGGTGGTCATGAACCCCATCAGCGGCACCTACCGCTACCCGGCCGGCGGCCCGACGGCCGAGTCCCTCCTCGCCTTCCTCGGCGACCGCAAGGAGACCGAGGAGCTGTCGATGGTGGTGGACGAGGAACTGAAGATGATGTGCACCGTCGGCGACATGGGCGGCACGGTCGTCGGCCCCCGGCTGCGGGAGATGGCCCACCTCGCGCACACCGAGTACGAGCTGCGCGGCCGCTCCTCGCTGGACGTCCGGGAGGTGCTGCGGGAGACCATGTTCGCGGCGACGGTGACGGGCTCGCCGGTGCAGAACGCCTGCCGGGTGATCGAACGGTACGAGCACGGGGGCCGCGGCTACTACGCGGGCGCCCTGGCCCTGCTCGGCCTGGACGCGTCCGGCGCCCAGACCCTGGACTCCCCCATCCTGATCCGCACCGCCGACATCGCCCCGGACGGGACGCTGCGGGTGCCGGTCGGGGCCACGCTGGTCCGCCATTCGGACCCGCGGGGCGAGGTGGCCGAGACGCACGCCAAGGCGGCGGGGGTGCTGGCCGCGCTGGGCGTGCGCGAGGCCGCGCCCCGGCCGGTCGCCTCGGGCAGCGCCCGGCTGGCGGACGATCCCCGGGTGCAGGCGGCGCTGGCCGCGCGGCGGGCGGACCTCGCGCCGTTCTGGCTGCGGATGCAGGAGCGGCTGCCGGCGGCCGGCGGGCACGCGCTGGTGGTGGACGGCGAGGACACGTTCACGGCGATGCTCGCGCACGTGCTGCGGGCGGCCGGCCTGGCGGTGACGGTACGCCGCTACGACGAGCCGGGGCTGCGGGAGACGGCGCTGGCCTGGGACGGGCCGGTCGTGCTGGGCCCCGGTCCGGGCGACCCGGCCGACGGGGCGGACCCGAAGATGCGGATGCTGCGCGGGCTGGCGGGCGAACTGCTCGCCTCGCACCGGGGCGGGCTGTTCGGGGTCTGCCTGGGGCACGAACTGCTGGCCGCGGAGATCGGCCTGCCCCTCGTCCGCAAGGCGGAGCCGGCGCAGGGGGCGCAGCTGCGGATCGACCTCTTCGGGCGGCCGGAGGTGGTCGGCTTCTACAACACGTACACGGCCGCCTGCGACGCGGAGACCGAGGCGGAGCTGGCGGCGCACGGGGTCGAGGTCTCCCGCGACCCCGTCACGGCCGAGGTCCACGCCCTCCGCTGCGCGGCGCGCGGCTTCGCGGGCGTCCAGTTCCACCCGGAGTCGGTGCTCACCCTGCGGGGGGCGGAGCTGCTGTCCGCCCTGGTCCGGTCCCTGACCCCGGCGGGGCGGCGGGGCTAGCCCTGCGGGGCCGGTCCCTGGGGCTCCGCCCCAGACCTCCCCCGGCTACCGCTGGGGGTGCCCCCAGCGCCTCAAACGCCGGCGGGGCTGGATTTTGCCGCTGCGCGGCAATTCCAGACCGCGCGGCGTTTGGGGGGGAAGCCCGCCGCGGGCGAACCTCAGGCCGGGCCCGGGACCCGCCCCGCGGTCCGACCTCCCGCAGAGGCGGGGCGGCGGCTCAGCCGAAGAAGACGCCGGCCTCCTCGTACAGCGCCGGGTCCACCGTCTTCAGCCGCGCCGTGGCCTCGGCGATCGGCACCCGCACGATGTCCGTCCCCTTCAGCGCGACCATCTTCCCGAAGTCCCCGTCCCGCACCGCGTCGATCGCGTGCAGCCCGAACCGGGTGGCCAGCCAGCGGTCGAAGGCGCTCGGGGTGCCCCCGCGCTGGATGTGCCCGAGGACCGTCGTCCGGGCCTCCTTGCCGGTGCGCGCCTCGATCTCCTTCGCCAGCCATTCCCCGACGCCCGACAGCCGGACGTGCCCGAAGGAGTCCCGGGACACGGCGTCCTTGAGCACCAGGTCGCCGTCCTTGGGCATGGCGCCCTCGGCCACCACCACGATCGGCGCGTAGCTCGCCTTGAAGCGGGAGGTCACCCAGGCGCACACCTGGTCCACGTCGAAGCGCTGCTCGGGGATGAGGATGACGTTCGCCCCGCCCGCGAGCCCCGAGTGCAGGGCGATCCAGCCGGCGTGTCGGCCCATCACCTCGACGACCAGCACCCGCATGTGCGACTCGGCCGTGGTGTGCAGCCGGTCAATGGCCTCCGTCGCGATGCCGACGGCCGTGTCGAAACCGAAGGTGTAGTCGGTGGCCGACAGGTCGTTGTCGATGGTCTTGGGCACGCCGACGCAGGGGATGCCGTACTCCTCGTACAGCCGGGCGGCCACGCCCAGGGTGTCCTCGCCGCCGATCGCGATGAGCGCGTCGACCTCGGCCTTGGCGAGGTTCTCCTTGATGGAGCGGACCCCGTTCTCCGTCTTGAACGGGTTGGTGCGCGAGGACCCGAGGATGGTGCCGCCGCGCGGCAGGATCCCGCGGACGGCGGGGATGTCCAGCGGGACGGTGTCCCCCTCGACCGGCCCCCGCCAGCCGTCCTTGAAACCGACGAACCCGTATCCGTACTCCTGGACGCCCTTGCGGACGACGCCCCTGATCACCGCGTTGAGCCCGGGGCAGTCGCCGCCGCCCGTGAGCACTCCGACCTTCATGGAATCTCCCTTCGCCATGACGGTCACGCTAGTGGTGACCCAGGTCACAGCGAGGGCTCTGGAGTGGGCAATTCCGGTGGAATTACGGGGCGTTGCGTACGCGTGTTCACTCGTACGGGGAAGTAAGTACGACCGGCGGGTACGCCCGGAGCGCCGTTACGCGTCGTCGAGCCCGCGCTCTATCGCGTACCGGACGAGCTCCACCCGGTTGTGCAGCTGGAGTTTGCCCAGGGTGTTCTGGACGTGGTTCTGCACCGTGCGGTGCGAGATGACCAGCCGCTCCGCGATCTGCTTGTACGACAGCCCCTTGGCCACCAGCCGCAGCACCTCCGTCTCCCGGTCGGTCAGCTGCGGAGCCTTCGGCTCGTCGGCGGCGGCCGGCGCCGGGTCGGTGGCCAGGCGCCGGTACTCGCCGAGGACCAGCCCGGCCAGCCCCGGGGTGAAGACGGGGTCCCCGGCGGCGGTCCGGCGCACCGCGTCGATCAGCTCCTGCGCCCCGGCGGACTTCATCAGGTAGCCGGTGGCCCCCGACTTCACCGCCTCCAGCACGTCCGCGTGCTCCCCACTCGCCGACAGGACCAGCACCCGCAGCGCGGGGTCGGTGCCGACCAGCTCCTTGCAGACCTGGACCCCGGGCATGCCGGGCAGGTTGAGGTCGAGGACCAGCACCCGGGGGGCGGCGGCGCGGGCGCGGCGCACCGCCTCGGGGCCGTCCCCGGCGGTGGCGACCACGTCGAAGCCGGCGGCGGCCAGGTCGCGGGCGACCGCGTCCCGCCACATCGGGTGGTCGTCGACGACCATCACCTTGATGTCGTGGAGCCCGTCGCCCCCGACGCCCAAGCCTTCGGCGCCGGTGCCGCCGCCACTGCCACTGCCGCTGTCGTTCACTGGGTCCTCCCCCTCGGTACTTTCAGTTCCACTTCGGTGCCCTGCCCGGGGACGGACACCAGCTCGGCGCTCCCGCCGAGGTCGCGCAGCCGGCCCCGGATGGACAGGGCCACGCCCATCCGCCCCTCGCCCGCCGCCTGGTCGAGCCGGCCCGCCGGGATGCCCGGGCCGTCGTCCCGTACGGTCACGATCACCTCGTCGCCCCAGTCCTCGACCAGGATCCAGGCGCTGGCCCCCTCCCCGGCGTGCTTGCGCACGTTGTCCAGGGCCGCGCCCACGGCCGCGGCCAGCTCCCGCGCGGCGGGCGCGGGCAGCGGCACCGGGGCGCCCGGTTCGGCGAAACTCACCCGGGAGCCGGCGTGCGGGGCCAGCAGGGCCCGCAGGTCCAGCTCGCCCTCGTCGCCGGCCGGCTCCTCCACCTCGTACGTGTCCACCAGCGCGCCCAGCGACTCGTCGCGCGAGACCCGGGAGGGGCGGACCAGCCCGCTGGAGACCAGCGTGCGCAGCGCCACCTCCTGCTCACCGGCCATCCGGCCCAGCTCCGCGGCCTCGCCGCCCAGCTCGGTGCCCCGCCGCTGGACCATGGCGAGGACCTGGAGGACCCCGTCGTGGATGTCGCGGGCGAGGCGTTCGCGCTCACGGGTCGCCGCCTCGATCTCCAGGGCGCGGGCGAGGGTCGCCTCACTGGCCCGGGCGACCTCGACGACGTAGCCGAGGGCTATGGAGGCCACCCAGACCAGCAGCACGTTGTGCAGGGTGTCCCGGGTGGGGTCGCCGCCGTGGATGGCGATGTTGGCGACGGCCACGAAGGTGGAGGCGATACCGGCCCAGCGCCAGCCGCCCTTGAGGGCGAAGGCGAGGACCGAGCCGGCCGTCCAGATGCTGGGGAGGGTGGGGCCGCCCGCCTGGATGCGGGCGTGGGTGTCGGCGAGCGGGGTGAGGGCGATCCCGGCGAGGGCGACCGTGAGGTCCGCGGCCAGGAAGCCCCTGGTGCAGTGGGCCGCGCCGCCCACCCGGCGGTAGGTGGCCAGGGTCCAGACGGCGAGGACGGCGAGGTAGCCGGCCGCGACCCCGGGACGGACGAAGTCCTTGTGGGCGAAGGCGAACAGCAGCACCGCGTAGACCATGGTGAGCAGCCGGTACGCGGTCAGCGCCCGCCACAGCGGCTGCTCCACCGACATCCGCACGACGCGCTCGCGCTTCGCCGCCATCTCCCCCACCCCCGCCCCGCGGACGGCAGCCTGCCGCCCGCGGGAACTACTCCGCGCCGCCGTCGGCCTTGTCGGCCTTCGCGTTCTTGTCCGCCTTGGCGGCCTTGGCGGCCTTCTCGGCCTTTTCGGCCTCCGCGATCTGCCGCTTGGCGGCCGTCGCGTAGATGTCGACGTACTCCTGGCCGGAGAGCTTCATGATCTCGTACATGACCTCGTCGGTCACCGAGCGCAGGATGAAGCGGTCCCCGTCCATGCCCTGGTAGCGGCTGAAGTCCAGCGGCTTGCCGATCCGGATGCCCGGGCGCATCAGCTTGGGGACCACCTTGCCGGGCGGCTGGATCTTCTCCGTGTCGATCATCGCCACCGGGATCACGGGCGCACCGGTGGCCAGCGCCACCCGGGCGAGACCGCCGGGCTTGCCCCGGTAGAGGCGGCCGTCGGGTGAACGGGTCCCCTCGGGGTAGATACCGAACAGCTCCCCGCGCTCGATGACCTCGATGCCGCTCTTGATGGCGGCCTCGCCCGCACCGCGCGCGCCGGAGCGGTCCACGGGGAGCTGGCCGACGCCCTTGAAGAAGGCCGCGGTCAGCTTGCCCTTGACCCCGGGGGAGGTGAAGTACTCCGCCTTCGCGATGAAGGTCACCTTCCGGTCCAGCACGGCCGGCAGGAAGAAGGAGTCGGAGAAGGACAGGTGGTTGCTCGCGAGGATCGCCGGCCCCTCGGCGGGAATGTTCTCGAGGCCCTCCACCCACGGCCTGAAGGCGAGCTTCAGGGACCCGCCGATGGAGAACTTCATTGCGCCGTAGATCAACTCGAAAGCCTTCCTGTGTCTGTCGATCAGACCATAACCCCTGGCTCCCCCTAGAGCGCCCGACGACCCTGGTCGGTGTCATCCCGGTCGCGTACGGTGAAGTCACACAGCGCGACGCACCCGTACGTACCCGTACCCCGCACGCGTCATCGCCCTCACCCCATCAAGGAGACTGTGGTGCCCGTCCTCCCTGGAGCAGAGCCGTTCCGCCACGAGGGCGGAGAGGTGGGCGTGCTCCTCTGCCACGGCTTCACCGGTTCCCCGCAGTCGCTGCGCCCCTGGGCCGAGTACCTGGCCGAGCGCGGACTGACGGTCTCGCTGCCGCTGCTGCCGGGCCACGGCACGCGCTGGCAGGACATGCAGCTCACCGGCTGGCAGGACTGGTACGCCGAGGTGGACCGGGCGCTGCGGGAGCTGCTGGAGCGGTGCACGCAGGTGTTCGTGTTCGGGCTCTCGATGGGCGGCGCGCTGACCCTGCGGCTGGCCGCCAAGCACGGGGAGGCGATCAGCGGCATCGTCCTCGTCAACCCGGCCAACAAGGTGCACGACCCGCTGGCCGTGACCCTCCCGGTGACCAAGCACTTCATCCGGTCCACGCCGGGGATCGCGAGCGACATCGCCAAGCCGGGCGCGGCGGAGGTCGGCTACGACCGGGTGCCGACGAAGGCCGCGCATTCGCTGAGGAAGTTCTTCCAGCTGGTCGACACCGAGCTGCCGCAGGTCACGCAGCCGGTGCTGCTGCTGCACAGCCCCCAGGACCACGTGGTCCCGCCGGTGGACTCGGAGCGGATCCTGGCGCGGGTGTCGTCGGCCGACGTCACCGAGACCCTGCTGGAACAGAGTTACCACGTCGCGACGTTGGACCATGACGCGGAGCGGATCTTCGCGGACAGCTATGCGTTCGTCGGGCGGCTCGCGGAGAGCGTCGGCAGGGAGGGGGCGGCCAGCGGTGGCTGAGCACGAGGAGTCCTCCGGGGGTGTGCCCCCACTGGACGAGGAAGCGGCGTGGGCCGCGATCGTCGCCGGGTACGGGCAGGAACCGCCGGACCCGCCGGGGGCCCGTCCGTTCCGGCCCATCGAGAACCTGATGCTGCCGGAGGAGGACGTCCAGCCGGAGCCCCCGGCCGCCACGCCGACGACGCCGACGGTCCTGGGCAGCTCGGTGGTCTTCGCCCCGGGCGTCGGCCTCGGCCCCCGCGACCACACCCCGGCGGAGCCGAAGGACGGGGACCTGGCGGGGGAAGCGGCCGACGAGGGCCACTTCGTCCCCCCGGAACCCCCGGAGCTCCCGCAGGCGGACACGACGGCGAAGTTCGCCTGGCTGGCGGTGGTCGGCGGCCCGGTCCTGCTGCTGCTGGCGGTACTGCTCCAGTGGGACATGACCTGGTGGCTGACCACCCTGGGCATCGGCGGCTTCCTGGGCGGCTTCGCCACCCTGGTCGCCCGCATGTCGGGCGACACCGATGACGACGACGACCCGGGGCGCGGGGCGGTGGTGTAGGGGGCGACCCCTCACGGCGACGCCTCGCGGCGCGGGCCCGCCATCTCCCCCTCGAGGGGCAGGGGCGGGCCGGTAGCTGCCCACCCGCCTCCCCAAGCGGCCGGGGCCGGCAGCCCGGCGGGGCCTTGGCCGGGCGGAAGCGGAGAGGCGGCCGGGACGAGGGAGGGCGGAGCCTAGGCGCGGCGGTCTCAGGGAGGGTTGGGGGGTTCCCGCCAGTCTCATCGTCCTTCCGCGTCGGACCGGCCTGTCAAGGGCGCTCCTTCGTCGCGTCGCTTCGCGATCGCCTCCGGCGACCCTTGACAGACCGTCCCGCCACGAAAAGCCGAAGACTGCCGGGAACCCCCCAAAGGAACGGGACGGATGTTCATGGACATGCGGCTCCCTCAGCGACCAGGCGGGATGGTCGGGGGTCGGCAGACATCCCATCCGGGCCGACATGGATGCCTTTCGGGGCCGCCCTCCGCGGCAAATCGCTACGCGCTCCTCTCGTCTCAGCGTCAGCCGCCCGTCTGGGGCCGCTGCCCGCGCCAAAGGCCAACCGGATCGTCATCTGGGGCCGGTGGGCGCGACAGATCGCTACGCGCTCCTCTTTTGCCGGCGTCCGACAGCCGTCTTGGGCTGGTACTGAGGTTGTTCCTGTTTGGCGGACAGGTGTGTTGTGTTGGTCAGGCTGCGGTCGTTTCGTACTGGGCTGGGCTGCGGTAGCCGAGGCTGCTGTGGAGTCGGCGGGTGTTGTACCAGCCTTCGATGTACTCGAAGATCGCGGTCCTGGCGGCAGCGTGGGTGTGCCAGGTGTGGCGGGTGACCAGTTCGGATTTCAGCGTGCTGAAGAAGGACTCGGCGAGGGCGTTGTCCCAGCAGACGCCGGTGCGTCCCACGGAGAGCCGGATGCCGAGGTGGGCGGCCAGGCGGGCGAAGGCGTGGCTGGTGTACTGGGTGCCGCGGTCGGAGTGGAAGATCACCGATCCGGTGGGTCGGCGTTGCCGGCAGGCGGCTTCGAGGGCGTCGGCGGCCAGGCTGGTTCCCAGGTGGTCGCAGGTGGCCCAGCCGATCACGCGGCGGGAGGCGATGTCGATGACGGTGGCCAGGTAGAGCCAGCCTTGGCCGGTGGGGATGTAGGTGATGTCCCCGCACCACCGGGTGTCGATTGCCTGCGGATCGGCGGTGAAGTCCCGCATGGCCAGGTCAGGGCGGCAAGCGCCGGTGGGATCGGCGATGGTGGTGCGGTGCCCGCGACGGCGGTGGCGGCCCTCCAGGCCGGCGTCGCGCATCAGGCGGGCGATCCTGCGCCTGCCGCAGGTGCGGCCCTCGGCCTTGAGGGCCGCGTGGATCCTGGGTGCGCCGTAGGTGCCGCGTGAGCGGGTGTGGACCTCTCTGATCAGCGAGGTCCATTCCGCGTCCCGGCGGGCGCGGGGGCCCGGGGTGCTCTGGCGCCGCTGGTAGTAGGCGGACCGGGAGACCTTCATCAGCTCACACGCCCGTTTGACGCTGTGACCTGCCAGCTTTTCCGCCTCGATGAACGGATCGACCGTCACCGGGTCCCCCTGGCGAAGAAAGCCGTGGCCCGCTTGAGGATCTCGATGTCCTCGCGCAGACGGCGGTTCTCCCGCCGCAGCTCGGCGAGCTCCGCCCGCTCGTCACGTTCCAGGTCCTGGGGCTGGTGGCTCTCGTCGGACTGGGCCAGCCACAGCCGCACCGCGGACTCGGTCAGGTCGAAGTCCTTGCAGACATCGGGTACCGATCGGTCCCCGCGCAGGCACAGCTCCACGATCTCGGCCTTGAAATCGGCAGTGAACTGCCGCCGCTTCCGCGGCTTCCTCTTCGGCATGTTCTCCATCATGGACATCCCTCCCCGGACACAAGCCCGGATCTCGGATGTCCGCCAAACCGAAGCAACCCCAGGCTGTCAAGGGTGGCCGAAGGCCATCGCGAAGCGACGCGACGAAGGAGCGCCCTTGACAGGCCGGCCCGAACCGGAAGGACAGTGGGACTGACGGGAAAGCCCCAAGGCATCCCCGAGACCACTGGCTGATGTCCCGCCCCTGCCCGGTCCCGGGCAGCTGACAGCCACCGCCCGGCGGTCTCCCGATCCCCACCCACCACCCGCACCAGGGGAGGCGGGTGGGCAGCCACCGCCCGACCCCCACCCATCGAGGGGGAGATGGCGGGCGCGGGTCGGCGGGGTCAAGCCCCCAGCCGGACCGCCGCCAGTACGGGCAGGTGGTCCGTCGCGGTGCGGAGGTCCGGGGTCGGGAGGCCCGTGGGGACGCCGCAGGCGAGGACCTCGACGGTCGGGGTGGCGAACACCGCGTCGATGCGGCGGGTCGGGGAGGACGAGGGGAAGGTGTTCTCGCCGCCCCAGGGGGCCGTCGTCCAGCAGTCCTGGAGGGTGGACGCGAGACGGGTGAAGGCGGGGCCGCCCGGGGTTTCGTTGACGTCGGCGGCGGCGATCACGTGCGGGGCGTCCAGGGCGGCGACCCGGTCCAGGAGGAGGTCGGCCTGGGCGGCGCGTTCCGTCGCGTCCAGGGAGAGGTGGGCGCTGACCACGCCCACCCGGGCCGACCCGAAGCGGACCACGGCGGTGGCGAAGCCGCGCCGGTGGAGTCCGGGGGTCAGGGGGAGCAGGACGTCCTCCGTGCGTTCCACGAAGGCCCGGAGCGAGCACAGCAGCAGCGGGCCGGCGGCCGTCGCTCCGCCGCCCAGGACCACCAGGTCGGCCTTGGACGCCAGCCGGGCGGCGTGCTTGCGCCAGCGGAAGAAGCGCGGGGCCTCCTGGATGAACACCAGGTCGGGGGCGCAGGCCCGGATCACCCGGGCCAGTGCCTCCTCGTCGTCGCGCATCGAGCGCACGTTGTAGCTGAGGACGCGGATCACGGCGGAGCCGTCGGGTTCGGTCGCGGACCCGGGCAGTGCGTCGGGGACGGCGTCGGCGTCGGGCAGGGGCTGGGGCAGGGGCAACGTGTCGGGCACCATGCCCGCAAGATACGCAGCCGCCCGCCGCTCCCACAGGGGGCACGGCGGGCGGTTCGAGAGGTGTCCGAGCGGGGCTCAGCCCTGGCGGGCCAGGTCCGCGGCGCCGACCAGGCCGGCCTTGCCGCCGAGCTGGGCGGCGAGGACCTGCGCGTGCGGCCGCCAGGCGCCGCCGATCAGCCAGCGCTTGAAGGACTTGCGGATGGGGTCGAGGACGAGGTCGCCCTCGTCGGAGACCCCGCCGCCGACGATGAACGCCGACGGGTCGAAGAGGGAGGCCAGGTCGGCCAGGCCCGCGCCGGCCCAGCGGGCGAGCTCGCGGAAGGAGTCGACGGCCACCGGGTCGCCCTGGCGGGCGGCCTGGCTGATGTGCTTGCCCTCGATGCCGTCGGGGGTGCCGTCGCCCAGGCCCAGCAGGACCGCCGCGTTCTCGGGGGTGGCGTTGGCGCGCTGCTTGGCGTAGCGGACGAGGGCGCGGCCGGAGGCGTACTGCTCCCAGCAGCCCTGGCTGCCGCAGCCGCACAGCAGGCCGTCGGGGACGACCCGGATGTGCCCGAACTCGGCGGCGACGCCGAAGCGGCCGCGGCGCAGCTTGTTGCCCATGATGATGCCGCCGCCCAGGCCCGTGCCGAGGGTGATGCAGATGACGTCCTCGTGGCCCTGGCCGGCGCCGAAGCGGTACTCGCCCCAGGCGGCGCAGTTCGCGTCGTTCTCGACGACGACCGGGAGGCCGATGCGCTGCTCGACCTTGTCCTTGAGCGGTTCGTGGCGCCAGTTGATGTTGGGCGCGAAGAGGACGGTGGCGCGCTTGTCGTCCACGTATCCGGCGGCGCCGATGCCGACGGCCTCGATGGTGTGGTTGCTGCTGACCTCGGAGACGGCGGCGCAGATCGCCTCCGTCACGCCGTCCGCGGTCGGCGGGGTGGGCACCTTGTACGTCTCAAGGATGGTGCCCTCTTCGTCGACCACGCCGGCCGCGATCTTCGTGCCGCCGATGTCGACGCCGATGGTGAGTCCCATTAGTCCCTCGGTTTTCCGGTCAAGCCCCGCCACGGCCCACCGTACCCGAGCCCGGCGGAGTCTCAGTCGAGATCGATCCGCTGGGCCGGGCCCTCGTCGGGGCCGTCGCCCGGGCCGGCGTCGTCGTCGGTGTGCTTGCGGGGGGCCGGGGGGTCGTCCCGGACCCAGCGGCGTTCATGGCCTTCGACGGCGGAGCGGTAGGCGGCGAGCAGCTCGGATCCGGCGGCGGCCAGGTGGCCGAACACCTCCGGGTTGCGTTCGATGACGGGTTTGGCGGCGGTCTTGGCCTGGTTGACGAACTGGCGTACGGCGTCCTGGGCGGCTGCGGCGAGCTCGGGGTTGTTGAGGGCGGAGACCTTGTCGGCGACGGCGCCGAAGAGTTTGAACAGTTCTTCGGCTGCGGTGCCGGTGGCTCCCGCCCCCGCGCCCGCGCCCTGCTCGCGCTCCGCCCGGCGGCGCTCCCGTTCGGCGGCGAGGTCCTCGGCGCAGGCCTTCGCCCAGGCGTCGTCGTCGGTGGGGCGGTCGGTGGCCTCGCTCATGGCGGACTCTCCTGCGGCTGCGGTAGGGGCTACTTCCGACGGTACCCGAACGGAGGTACGCAGCTCAGCGCGCCCGGGGCCACAGTCGCGGGTCGGGGGTGAAGCGGATGCGGAGCACCCCGTCGGTGAGGGCGGCGCCGGAGACGGTGCAGCGGCGCAGGGCGGAGGGGAGGGAAACGGTCCTGCGGTAGGGGCCGACCGCGAGGTGGAGTTCGTCGCCGCGCCGGACCAGGTCGAGCTCGCTCTTGTGGGCGCGGGGCAGGGGGACCGCCCAGACGAGCACCCCGTCGTCGGCGAGCCGGTCCTCGACGGGCCAGCCGGGGCGGGACGCGGGGGTGGGGGCGGGGGCCGGGGCGAGGGGTTCGGTGCCGGTGAGCTCGCCGGGGTGGCCGGGGTCCCGGCCGAGGTGCGCGAGCGGGACCACGGGGGTGTGCTGCCGCCACCGCGCGAGGTACTCCGCCTGCTGGGCGGCGAGTCCGGCCAGCCACGGGTCGGCGGGGTCCTGCGGGACGAGCCGGTTGGCCACCAGGTCGTGGACGGGCAGCTGGTGCAGGGCGAGGCCGAGCCTCCCGGTGCGCAGGGCGGCGTCGGCGGCGGGTCCTGGTTCGGCGACGAGGCGGACCCGGGTGGTGGGGGCCTCGACGACGGCCTGGACGGCGGCGAGCTCCTCGTCCCAGCGGGCGGCGGTCTCGTAGAGCCACTGGGCGGGCATGGGGACGCCGGCGAGCTGGGCGAGTACGGGGCGCAGGGCGCGGGCCGCCTGGCGTTCGGCCGGCAGCAGGCGGGCCAGGTAGCGGCGCAGCTGGGCGGGGAGGGCGAGGGTGGTCAGGGCCTGGTGCAGCGGGGGCATGTCCACGACGACGAGGTCGGTGGCGGGGGTGGCGGCGGCGCGGCGCAGGCCGCGCAGGAGGGCGAACTGTTCGGCGCCGGGGAGTTCGGTGAGTTCCTCGGCGCCGAGGGGGCTGCCGCCGAGGAGGGAGAGGAGGGTGGCGCCGCGTTCCTGGAGGGCGGCGAGCTCGGTGCGGAACTCCTGGCCGGAGTCGATGCGGGCGAGGCGGAGGCCGTCCGGGGTGGGGGCGCCGGCCCAGGGGTCGTCGGCGCACAGCAGGAGCACGCGCTGCCCGGCGCGGGCCGCGGCGAGCGCGGTGGCGGCGGCGACGGTGGTGCGGCCTGACCCTCCGGGGCCGGTGATCAGCAGGGTGTGCGGCATGGGGCGGCGCTCCGGGTCGTAGATCATCCTCCCCCGCACGCTACGCCGCCCGGCCCGCGGCGCTGGGCCCGGGGGCATGCGGCGCCCGCCGCGCGGGGCGGACCGGCCGGGTTGGTGGGCGGCTGCCGTGCCGCTGCGCGGGCGGAGCCGGGGCCCAGTGGGCGGGGGCCGGGCCGGGGGGCCGGGGCGTTCGGGGCCGGGCCGGTGCCGGCAGGCGGTGGCCGCTGCGCGGGGCGGGGTCCCCTACCCTCCCCCAGACTCCGTCCGGGGGGACCCCCACTTCCACCGTTCCCCGGGGCAAGCCCCGGACCCCAGTACGTGCGCTGCGCGCCCGTCGCCTCAAACGCCGGCGGGGCTGGAATGACCACCCCGGCGCTGCGCCCCCGGCCGCGCCCCGCCCCGCCACCGGCGGACGGAGTCCGCCGCAGCGGCGCGAAGCCGGGGAGGCGCCCCGGCGCCGAGCCGCGCGAGCGGCGCGTCGAAAAGGCAGGGCACCCCGGCGCCGAGCCGCGCGAGGGGGGCGTCAGGAGGGGTGTTCGACGCGCTTCTTCAGGCCTGCCAGGGCGCGGTCGATGATGACCTTTTCCGCCTTGCGCTTGATCATGCCGAGCATCGGGATCTTGACGTCGACGGTCAGCTGGTAGGTGACCTCCGTGCGCCGCCCCCCGTCCAGCGGGGCGAGCCGGTAGGAGCCGTCCAGCTGGCGGAGCATCTGGGACTTGTGGAGGGTCCAGGCGACCTCGTCCTGGCCCTTCCAGCTGTAGGACAGGGTGTGGTCGTCCTTGATCGCGCCCGCGTCCAGCAGCAGCCGCACCTTCTCGGCGCGGCCCTCGGCGTCGGTGGACAGCACCTCGGCCTCCTTCACCTCACCGGTCCACTCCGGGTAGCGGGCGAAGTCGGCGATCACGGCCATGACCTCGGCCGGCGAGGCGTCGATCGTGATGCTCGAGCTGGTGTGTTCCGCCATCGCGGTCGCTCCTCCGGGGGAGAGTGTTCGGCAAGTGTGCGGGGGCCTCCGCCCGCCGCGTGAAGGTTATCGCGCGTAACCGGGCCGACACTGCGGGACCCCGGCCCGCAGGGATGGGATCACCACTCCAGGGCCCACGGCTTGCCCGTCGCCGCGAAGTGGCCGACGTTCACGCACTCCGTGCCCCCGATCCGCATGCGCCGCGCCATCGGCTGGTGGACGTGGCCGAAGAGGGCGTAGCGCGGCCGGGTGCGGCGGATGGCGGCCAGGAGGGCGGCGCTGCCGCGTTCGAAGCGGCGGGCGACCGTGTCGTAGCAGAGTTCGGGGACCTCCGGCGGGATGTGCGAGCAGAGCACGTCGACCTCGCCGAGCGCCTCGACCTTAGCCGCGTACTCGTCCTCGTCCACCTCGTACGGGGTGCGCATCGGAGACGGGAGGCCGCCGCCGACGAAGCCGAAGACGCGGCCGCCGATCTCCACGCGCTGTCCGTCGAGGACGGTGGTGCCGGGGCCGGCGTACTCGTGCCAGAGGGCGGGCATGTCGACGTTTCCGTAGGTGGCGTACGTCGGGGTGGGGAAGGCGGCGAACATCTGCGCGTACTGGCGGCGCACCGCTTCCTCGATCATCCGCTCGCGGTCCAGCCCGTCCCACAGCCGGCGGCCGAATTCGCGCGCTTCGGCGAAGCGGCGCGCCGTGCGCAGTTCGACGATGCGGTGGGCGTTCTCGACGCCGAAGAGGTCGGGGAAGATCCCGCGCGAGTGGTCGGCGTAGTCCAGGAAGAGGACCAGGTCACCGAGGCAGACGAGGGCGTCGGCGCCTTCGCCGGCCCGGGCGAGGGCTTCGGTGTTGCCGTGGACGTCGCTGACGACGTGGACTCGTGTACGCCTCTTGCTGGCACCCATGTCCGCCACCCTAGGGGTGCCGGTGCCCGGCGGGTAGAGCGGGGCTCGCAGGTGGCCGGACCTGCGGTTACTTCCGAGTCCTGGAAGCGGTCGACTACTGTCGGCAGCGCTGTGGCGACGTTTGCGATGCACGGCGAAGTCCAGAATGTGACGCACGGAACATCTGGCCGGTTCCCTCTATCGGGAACCCACTACCGGTGGGTAACGTCCGGTCGGTCCACACGGTGGCGATGGCGCCCAGAGGAGCAGCAGTCTTGCGCGAGTTCAGCCTTCCGGCCCTGTACGAGGTCCCGTCGGACGGGAACCTGACGGATCTCATCCGCCGCAACGCCGCCCAGCACCCAGACACCGCCGTCATCAGCCGCAAGGCCGGCGGCCACTGGCAGGACGTGACCGCGACGGAGTTCCTCGCCGAGGTCCGGGCCGCCGCCAAGGGCCTGATCGCGTCCGGCATCCAGCCCGGCGACCGGGTGGCCCTGATCTCGCGCACCCGCTACGAGTGGGTCCTGTTCGACTTCGCGATCTGGAGCGCGGGCGCGGTCACCGTGCCGGTGTACGAGACCAGCTCCCCGGAGCAGATCCAGTGGATCCTCGGGGACTCCGGCGCCGTCGCGGCGATCGTGGAGAGCCCGGGGCACAGCGCGAACGTGGAGGCCCTGCGCGACCGGCTGCCGGAGCTGCGCGAGGTCTGGGAGATCGAGCAGGACGCCGTCGGCGCGCTGAAGGCCGCCGGGGCCGAGGTCCCGGACGCGGACGTGGACGCCCGCAGCTCCCTCGCCAACGCCGACGACCCGGCCACCATCGTCTACACCTCGGGCACCACCGGCCGCCCCAAGGGCTGCGTGCTGACCCACCGCAACTTCTTCGCCGAGTGCGGCAACGTCGTGGAGCGGCTCAAGCCGCTGTTCCGCACCGGTGAGTGCTCGGTGCTGCTCTTCCTCCCGGCCGCGCACGTCTTCGGCCGCCTGGTGGAGGTCGCGGCGGTACTCGCGCCGATCCGGCTGGGCTGCGTGCCGGACATCAAGAACCTCACCGACGAGCTCCAGTCCTTCAAGCCGACCCTGATCCTGGGCGTGCCGCGGGTCTTCGAGAAGGTCTACAACTCGGCGCGCGCCAAGGCGCAGGCCGACGGCAAGGGCAAGATCTTCGACGCGGCCGCCGAGACGGCGATCGCGTACAGCCGGGCGCTGGACCTGCCCTCGGGGCCGTCCTTCGGCCTGAAGCTCAAGCACAAGCTCTTCTCCAAGCTGGTCTACAGCAAGCTGCACACCGTCCTCGGCGGCCGCGGCGAGTACGCGATCTCCGGCGGCGCCCCGCTGGGCGAGCGCCTCGGCCACTTCTTCCGCGGCATCGGCTTCACGGTGCTGGAGGGCTACGGCCTGACGGAGACCTGCGCGGCCACGGCGTTCCTCCCGTGGGACAGGCAGAAGATCGGCACGGTCGGCCAGCCGCTGCCGGGCTCGGTGCTGCGCATCGCCGACGACGGCGAGGTGCTGGTGCACGGCGAGCACGTCTTCAAGGAGTACTGGAAGAACGAGGCGGCCACCGCCGAGGCGATGTCCGACGGCTGGTTCCACACCGGTGACGTCGGCACCCTCGACGAGGACGGCTACCTCAAGATCACCGGCCGGAAGAAGGAGCTCATCGTCACGGCGGGCGGCAAGAACGTCGCCCCCGCCGTGATCGAGGACCGGATCCGGGCCCACGCGCTGGTCGCCGAGTGCATGGTGGTCGGCGACGGCAAGCCGTTCGTGGCGGCGCTGGTCACCATCGACGAGGAGTTCCTCGGCCGGTGGGCCGCGGAGAACGGCAAGCCGGCCGGGTCGACGGCGGCGGACCTGCGCGAGGACGCGGACCTGATGGCCGCCGTCCAGAAGGCCGTGGACGACGGCAACGCGGCGGTCTCCAAGGCGGAGTCGGTGCGCAAGTTCCGCATCCTGCCCTCGCAGTTCACGGAGGAGTCGGGCCACATCACGCCGTCGCTGAAGCTGAAGCGCAACGTGGTGGCGAAGGACTTCGCGGACGAGATCGAGGCCCTGTACCGGTCCTGAGGCACCCCCCTAGTGCGGGTCCTCGGCGAGGATCCGCTCCATGTTCCGCTCGGCGAGGGCCGTGATCGTCACGAACGGGTTCACGCCGAGCGAGCCGGGGACGAGCGAGCCGTCGGTGACGTAGAGGCCCCGGTAGCCCTTGACCCGCCCGTAGGCGTCGGTGGCCTCGCCGAGGACGCAGCCGCCGAGCGGGTGGTAGGTGAAGGTGTCGGCGAAGGCCTTGTTGTCGCCGAAGAGGTCGTAGCGGTACATGGTGAAGTTCCTGAGGTTGACGCGGTCGAAGAGGTTCTTGGCCGCCGCGACGGAGGGGGCGTTCTGGTCCCGGGTCCACTGCAGGCGCGCCGAGTCGGTGGCGGCGTCGTAGGTGAAGTGGCCGCGTTCGGGGTTCTTGGTGATGGCCAGGTACATCGAGATCCAGTGCTCGATGCCCATGGGGAGCGGGGCGATCTCGGCGAAGACCGGGTTGGCCGCGTTGTCCCAGTCGTCGATGCCGAGGGCGGGCATGGTGGCCTGGTTGGCGCCGACGGTGTCCCAGAGGTGGTTGGCGCGGGCGGTCATGATGTTGCCGTTGGTGCCCCAGTTCTGCCCGACGCGGTCGCTGAGCGCGGGCAGGGCGCCGGTCTCGCGGGCGCGCACCAGGATCTCGGTGGTGCCGAGGCTGCCGGCGCCGAGGAAGAGCCGGTCGCAGCCGAGTTCGCGGACCCGGGTGACCTTGCCCGTGACGTCGCCGGTCTGCACGGTGAGGACGTATCCCCCCGCGGGGTCCGGGCGTACGGCGACCACGCGCTGCATGGTCTCGATGGTGACGTTGCCGGTGCCGAGGGCGGCGGCGAGGTAGGTCTTGTCGACGCTCTTCTTGCCGTGGTTGTTGCCGTAGATGACCTCGCCGGCGAGGGCGGACCTGGTGGCCGTGCCGGCGGCTTCGCGCTGCATGTACCCGAAGTCGTAGACGTTGGGCACGAACGTGGTCTTGAGGCCGGTGTTCTGGGCGTGCTTGCGGGAGATCCGGGCGAAGCGGTACCACTCGGTGGACTCGAACCAGCCGGGGTCGATGCTGTTGACGCCGAGCATGGCGCGGGCGCGCGGGTAGTAGGTGCCGTACATCTCGTCGGCGTCGACCTGGGGCAGCACCTCGGAGAAGTAGGAGCGGCGGGGCGTGGGGGCCATGCCGCCGTTGACGAGGGATCCGCCGCCGACGCCGCGCCCGACGTAGACGGACATGTCGCCGTAGTTCACGCGGTCGAGGACGCCGGGGTAGGGGCTGATGTCGCGGTTGACGACGTCCAGCCAGAGGAAGGTGGCGAGGGGCGCCTCGGTGCGGGTGCGGAACCACATGGAGCGCTGGTCGGGGGCGCTGGTGGACGGGAATACCTTGCCGTCGGGGGCGGGGGTGTCCCACAGCCGCCCCATCTCCAGGACGACGGTCCGGACGCCGGCCTGCCCGAGCCGGAGCGCGGCGACGGCTGATCCGTAGCCGGAGCCGACGACGACGGCGGGCGCGTACCGGGCGGCGGGCGGGGCCTCGGCCGCGGTGGCGGTGGTGAGGCCGATCCGGGTGAGGCCGAGGGCGGCGGCGGTGCGGAGGGCGGCGAGACCGAGTTGACGGCGCGTCAGGTTGGGGGTCATGGCCGCATGATGGGGGGATTCGGCTGAAGCGGCCATAACACGGCCTGCCACGCATCTGAGTGACAGTCAGCCGTGTCTCCCCGCCGGGATCACGCCCCCGGCGGGCTACAGGAGCTCGCGGAGGCGGTCCGCCAGGAGGTCCCAGCGCCACTTCTGCTCGACCCAGGCGCGGCCCGCCGCGCCCATGCGGGCCCGCAGGGCCGGGTCCAGGAGGAGGGGGACGATACGGTCCGCCGCGGCGGCGGGGTCGCCGCCGCGGACCACCCAGCCGGTCTCCCCCGGCAGCACCGCGTCCGGGGCCCCGCCCGAGTCCCCCGCGACCACCGGGAGGCCGGTCGCCGAGGCCTCCAGGTAGACGATGCCGAGGCCCTCCACGTCCAGTCCGCCCCGCCGGGTCCGGCAGGGCATCGCGAAGACGTCCCCGGCCCCGTAGTGGGCCGGCAGCTCCGACCACGGGACGGCGCCCGTGAAGACGACCGCCTCCGCGACCCCCTTCGCCTCCGCCAGCGCCCGCAGGTCCGCCTCGTACGGGCCGCCGCCGACGATCAGCAGCACGGCGTCCGGCACCTGCGCCCGGATCCTCGGCATCGCCTCGATGAGGGTGTCCTGCCCCTTGCGCGGCACCAGCCGCGAGACGCAGACGACCACCGGGCGGTCGCTGAGCCCGAGCCGGGCGCGGACCTCGGCGCCGCCCGAGCCGGGGTGGAAGGTCTTCTCGTCGACGCCGGGCGGCAGTTGCACCATCCTCGCCGCGGCGGACGCCGTCACCGCCGAGGCGATCCGTGAGCGGGTGTACTCCCCCAGGTAGGTGAGGGTGTCCGTGCCCTCGCCGATCCGCCGCAGCAGCTGCCGCGCGGCCGGCAGCTGTGCCCAGCCCGCCTCGTGCCCGTGGGTGGTGGCGACCAGCCGCCGGGCGCCGGCCCGGCGCAGGGCGGGGCCCATCAGCCCGAGCGGGGCGGCCGCGCCGAACCACACCGACGCGCAGCCGTGTTCGCGCAGCAGGGACACCGCCCGCCGGGTCACGCGGGGCGTGGGCAGCAGCATCGTGGTGCGGTCGCGGACCACGGTGAAGGGCTGCTCGGCGTCGAAGGCGGCGGTGGCCTCGCGGCCCTCGGCGCCGTGCTTCCAGGTGGAGGCGTAGACGACGACCCGCTCGGGGTCCAGCCGCAGCGCCATGTTGTGCAGGAAGGCCTGGATGCCGCCCGGGCGCGGCGGGAAGTCGTTGGTCACGATCAGCGTCTTGTGCATCCCCGCCAACGTACCGGACGGTCAGCCGAGCTCCTCGCGCAGCGCCTGCCGCCAGGCCTGGGTGAGGGCGGGCAGGTCGGTGGTCAGGGCCTGGTCGAGGGCGGCCGGCAGGGGTTCGCGGCCGGCGAGCCCGTAGAGGCGGACGAGGGCCGCGTCGCCCCAGCGGGCGGCGATGAGGCGGCAGGCCAGCCAGGCGCCCTCGTAGGCGCGGGCCATGGCGTCCGGGTCGCCGCCGAAGGCGAAGGCCGCGTCCTCGGGGAGGGCGGCGGGGAGGTCGCCGAGGCGGACGGCCCGGGCGAGGGTGGGGGCCGCTTCGGCGGGGCCCAGGGGGCCGCCCCGGTAGGCGGCCCAGTCCGCGAAGCCCTCGGAGAGCCACTGCGGGGTCCGGGCGGTGGTGGCGGTGCGGGTGGCGACGTGGGTGGTCTCGTGGGTGAGGACGATCTGCCGCCCGGCCGAGGAGAGCTGCGCGTAGCCCTCCGGGTTGACCACCACCCGGTCCGCGGGGGCGGGGCCGCCGCCGGTGGCGCCCGTGGTGACGGCCCCCATGCCCCGGTAGGCGTCGGCGGGCCGGCCCAGCAGCGCGGCCATCGCGTCGAGGCCGGCCGGGACCAGCACGACCACCCGCCCCGCCCACGGACCCGGCCAGGCGGCGCTCGCCGCCGGGACGGCCCGGTCGGCCTCGGCCGCGATGTCCGACAGGGTCTGCGGGCTCTGGCCGACGCCGAGGACGAGGGAGCGGGCGCCCCGGACGACGGCCACCTCCCCCTGGTCCCAGAGCTGCGGCGGGGCACCCGGGGCGGGCCCGTCGGCGGTGACCCGCCAGGCGGTACCGCCGCTGCCGGCGCCGCCGCCGCGGGTCAGCGTCAGCTCGCGGGCCGACCCGGCGGGGGCGGTGTCGTAGCCGGCGAGCCGGTAGCGCAGCTCGGCGTGCGCGTGGGCCCGGTCGCCCTCCCGCCGGACCGAGGTGACCTCGTAGGACCAGCCCTCCAGCGGGATCGCGGCGAGCCGGGCGGGCGGGGCCGCCGCCCAGCCGGCCACGGCCCGCCGCACCTGCGCGTCGACGGGCGGGGCGGGCGCCGCGCATCCCGCCGCGGCCACGAGCACGCACAGGGCCGGCAGCAGCAGGCGTACGAGGGCGCGGCGGACGGGATCCATCCGCCGATCGTACGCAGGGGGCGGGAGGGGGTGTCCGCAAAGTAGCGCCGTCCGCCCGAAGGGCGGGCCCCGCGGCCTCCGGCGCGTGCTCTCGCTGCGCCGGGCGCGAGACCTCGTACTGGGGGTACTCGGTCTTGCGCCCGGTGCGGCGAGAGTGCGTGCCGGGCGTCGCGGGGCAGGCGGTACTTGGCGGACACCCCCTAGGGCCGGGTGACGGAGGAGACCGGCATCATCCCGACGGGGTCGTAGCGGACCCGGGCGCCGGGGTAGGGGGCGTGGATGACCTGGCCGTTGCCCACGTACATGCCGACGTGGCTGGCGTCCGAGCGGTACGTCACGAGGTCCCCGGGCTGGGCCTGGGAGAGCGGCACCCGGCGGCCCGCGTACCGCTGGGCCTGGGAGGTGCGCGGCAGGGAGACGCCCGCCTGCCGGTAGGACCACACCATCAGCCCGGAGCAGTCGAAGCCGGAGGGGCCGGTGGAGCCCCACACGTACGGCTTGCCGAGCGCCGCCCGGGCGGCCATCACGGCGGCCATGCCCCGGCCGGAGGCGTGGCCGCCGCCGACGGGGAGGTCGGGCAGGTCCGGCAGGGCGTCGGGGCGGCCGCCGGAGCGCGAGGCCCGCTCGAAGTCGGCGCGTTCTCCGGTGGGCATCCCGTCGAGGAGCCTGCGGGCCTCGGCGAGCTTGGCGGTGACGGCTCGTTTCTGGGTGGCCACCTCGGCGCGCAGGGTCTCCAGTTCGGCGAGCTTGCGGGAGGCCTCCTGGCGCTGCTGGCCGATCCGGCGCTGTTCCTCGCGGAGTTCGGCGAGCTGTCTGGCCTGGCGGCCGCCGAGCCGGTCGAGGACGGCGGCCTTGTCGAGGTAGGCGCCGGGGTCCTCGGAAAGGATCAGCTCGACGGTGGGGTCGAGGCCGCCGGAGCGGTACTGGGCTCCGGCGAAGGTGCCGAGGAGCCCGCGCATGGTGTTGACGCGGTCCTGGGCGCGGGCGACGGCGTCCTGGGCGCGGCCGATCTCGGCGCGCAGCGCGTCGGCCTTCTCCCCGGCCCGGTTGAACTTCTCGGTGGCCTGTTCGGCCTCTTCGAAGAGCCGGTCGACCTGGGCGCGGGAGCTCGTGGCGGGTTCGTGCGGGAGGCCGGGCGCGGCGAGGGCGGGTGCGCCCGTCATGGCCACGGCGGCGGTGGCCGCGGCGGCGGTGAGGACGGTGACCTTGGCGTTCCGGTCGAGGCCGCCGTTCCCGGGCCGGCGATGGGATCCCACGTGGCACCGCTCCCTGTCCGCTGTGCGGGCCCGGGTCCGCCCCCGTGGACGGCCGTGTGCCGGGTTCCGCGCTGGCAGACAGTAGCGGCGGCGGCCACGCACCGGCCAACGGCCGCGGGAGGGCCGTACGGGGGCGCCCCGCCTCTGGCACAGGTCAGGGGCGGGGCGTGCGGTCAGCGCGGGTCCGCGTAATTCCCCCGGATGGGCGGTGTACGGCGCACCCGTGGGGCGGAGGGGCGGGGGTGCGGGTCAGCCGACGCGGACGCCGAACTGGAAGGGCATGTTGCTCATGGCCTCGTAGCGCACGCCGCCGGTGGGGTTGGAGGCGTGGAAGACCTGGCCGTTGCCCGCGTAGAGGCCGACGTGGTGCAGGTCGCTGTAGAAGAAGACCAGGTCGCCGGGCTGGAGCTCGCTGCGGCCGATGCGGGTGCCGTCGTTGACCTGGGTGTAGGTGGTGCGGCTGATGCTGACGCCGGCCTGGGCGTAGGCCCACTGGGTCAGGCCCGAGCAGTCCCAGGAGTTCGGGCCGGTGTCGCCCATGTGGTAGGCGTCGCCCTCCTGGGTGATGGCGGCGGCGAGGGCGGCTCCGGCCCGGCCGGAGCCCTTGGCGGCGCCGGGCTTGGCGCCCGTGCCTCCGCCGGCGGCCTTCGCGGAGGCCGCGCCGTCCTTGGCCGCGTCGTTCTTGAGTTCGCCGCGCTGCTGCGCGGTCAGGGTGTTGAGGAGGGCCTGGGCGTCGGCGAGCTTGCTCTGGGAGGCGGCCTTCTGCTCGGCCAGCTCCTTGCGGACGGCGGCGAGGTCGGCGAGCTTCCCCGAAGCCTCCTGGCGCTTCTGGGCGAGGCTGCGCTGCTTGGCCTGGATCGCCGATATCTGCTCGACCTGCTTGCCGCTCAGCTGCTGGAGGGTGGAGGCCTTGTCGAGGTAGGCGTCCGGGTCGCCGGAGAGCAGGAGCGCGACGGTCGGGTCGATGCCCTCCCCGCGGTACTGGGCGGTGGCCATCGAACCGAGGGCGTTGCGCAGGGAGTTGACCTCGTCCTGGCCGCGTGCGACCTGGTCCTGGAGCTGCGCGATCTCCTTCTCCAGCTTGTCCTGCTGCTCCTTGGCCCCGTTGTACTTCTCGGTGGCCTGCTCGGACTCCTCGTAGAGGGCGTCGACCTTGGTCTTGACCTCGTCCTTGTTCGGCTGGTCCGGGGCGGGTGCGGCCATGGCCGACTGGGAGGAGAGGGCGACGGCCGCGGTGGCGAGGGCGGTGAGGACGCTCACGCGGGTGCGGGTCGGCGGCTTGGGTCGACGGTGGGACGCCACGGACGCGAGCTCCTTAGGCAGCGGACCCCCGTCGACACCCCGAATGAGTGACCTACCGAACGGAGGTTTGAGCAGACCCTAGTGACCCGCCTGTGATCACTTCAAATCCCGGAACGTAAAAATCCGCTCGCCTTCCGGCTTCTTTGCCCACCGCCCACGCTGCGTGCAGCGCCCTTGACGGTACGTCTCCCGGACGTACCGTCAATTCGGGCATCACACACACCGGTTACATCGGGCGCACAAGCCGCCAAGCGCTACGAAACGCGCGCGAGCCGCTTGAGCAGCAGCGCCGACGCCACGGGCCGGGCCCCCACCTTCGCCACCCCGTCGGCCACCTCGCGGTCGGTGGAGACCACGACCACCGGACGGCCGGGCGGCTCGGCCCGCACCAGCTGGCGGATCAACTCGTCCGCCGTCACGCCGGCCTTGGAGAACAGCACCCGCACCCCGCGCGGCGGCGCGAGCAGCACCGGCGCCGCCAGCTCCGCCCCGTCGAAGACGCACGTCATCTCGGCGCCGGTCTGCGCCGCCAGCATCGACAGCCCGCCCAGCAGCCGCAGCCGCTGCTTCTCCAGCGGCATCGTCGGATAGCCGGTCTTCGTCACGTTGTAGCCGTCGACCACCAGGTGCGCCTGCGGCAGCGCCAACAGCTGGTCCAGCAGCGCCGGATCGGTCTCCGACAGAGCCCGCGCCGCGATGTCCTTCGGGGTCATCCGGCCCGGCTCCACGGCGTCCACGGTGTCAGCGGGCCGCGTCGAGACCGGCGGCAGCGCCAGCTCGCGGCGCAGCCCCGCCGCCGCGTCCAGCACCGTGTCCAGCAGCAGCCTCAGCCGCATGTCCTCGACGCTGCGCCCCTCACGGGTGGCCCGGCGCGCGGTCTCCAGCGCCGACTCCGCCTCCGCCAGACGGGACTTCAGCCGCCGGGACTCGCTCTCGGCGGCGGCCACCTGCGCGGCCGCCTCGGCACGGATCCCGTCGATCTCGCCGCCGAGCTTGCGCAGCGCCGCCTCTCCCCGCTTGACGTCGCTCAAAGCACTGCGCAGCTTGCGATGAAGCGATTCCGCTTCCTTGCGCGCGAGCTCCAGATCGGCCCGCACCTGCTCGCCGCCGCTGCGCTGCGCCTCGCGCAGCTGCGCCAGTTCCTCGCGCAGCCGCTCCAGCTCGCGCCGGTTCTCGTCGTCCGCCCGCTCGGCGTCGGCGCGCTGCGCCTCCTCGCCCGCGGCGGCGACCAGCTTCACCCAGCCGGCCGGCCGCAGCACGTACGCGGCGGCCGCCACGTCCAGGGGGTCCGCGGCGGCCGGCGGGGCACCCGACTCCAGTGCCCCGGACAGTTCCGGCTGCGCCTCGCGCACCTTCTCCGCGACCCGGCTGCGGAAGACCCCGTCGCTCTCCACGGCGGCGGCCATCGCGGTGCCCGCGAACTTGGCGCGCCGGGTCGGGGTGAACCGGGCGTACTGGCGCAGCTGCGCGGGCAGGTCGGCGACCGTCAGGCCGCCGAAGGCGTCCGAGACGAGCGCGACGACCCGGCGCCGCACGCCTTCCGGCAGCGGGCGGTCGAGGACCTCCGCGGCGTCGCGGGCCGCGTCGGCCGGCCCGGCGCCGCTTCCTGGCTCCACAATCCGTCACCCCTACCGTGATCTACTGTGGGCCCGGCTCCCTCAGGAGTCGGCGCCCGGCCTGTCGACGAGCTCGATCTGGTCCACCGCGTTGCACCAGCGGCAGCGGACCGACTCGATGGTCTCACTGACCACCTCGCGCTCCTCGACCTTGGGCTCCCCGGCCAGATCGAGGTGGACGTACTCCACGACCTTCGACGATCGGGTGACATCGAACCGCGTGAGGTTGCCGCACAGGGTGCAGCGCCACCGGGTGGTGTCGGTCGGCAGGGGAACCGTCGTCATCAGGCCGCTCTCTCCTTCGTAGCTCATTCAATTAAAGCCTTCCGCGGCCGTCGGCGGACCGCAGCACGTAACCCTACGGCCTGGCACCACCCTCAGGGGGGTCCGCCTGCGTCATGCTCTGTCGCATGATCGTAAAGTGGCGGGCCGTCCGCGAGGCGGCGCGGGGCCCCGTGGTCACCTACGCGCTGATCGCCGGCTGCTGCGCGGCCTTCCTGACGAGCCCGGCTTCCGGCCTGAACCCGTCGTTCGGGACGGGCGAGAGGCTGATGGAGACGGGGACGGCCTACTTCCGGCACTGGGGCGTGGTCCCGGACGAGCTCTTCTCCGGGGGCGTCCGCCCCCTGCTGACCCCGCTGACGGCGCTGTTCGTCCACGGCAGCTGGCTGCACCTGCTCGGGAACATGCTGTTCCTCTACGTCTTCGGCGCCATGACGGAGCAGCGGATGGGCCGGCCGGCGTTCCTCGTCTTCTACCTCTGCACCGGCTACGTGGCCCTGGCCGTCTACGCGGCCGCCAACGCCTCCTCCGACCAGACCCTGGTCGGGGCGTCCGGCGCGATCTCTGCGGCGCTGGGCGCGTTCCTGTGCCTGTTCCCGCGGGCGCGGGTGACGAGCCTGTTCCCGTTCCTGCTGTTCCTGCCGCTGCGCTTCCCGGCGTGGATCGTGCTGATGTTCTGGTTCGGGCTGCAGTGGCTGGCCGCGCACCGGGCCGGGAGCGGGCCGGGGGTGGCGTACCTGGCCCATGTCGTGGGCTTCTCGGTGGGGTTCTGCTACGCGTGGGCGCGATATCGCCGTACGACTAGAGTGAGGCGAACAGTCACTGCCGGCGAGGGAGACAGCCCACCGTGATCACCGCGATCGTGCTCATCAAGACCAGCGTGGACCGGATCCCCGAGATCGCGGAGTCCATCGCGCAGCTGGACAGTGTCAGCGAGGTCTACTCCGTCACGGGTACGTACGACCTGATCGCGCTGGTCCGCGTGGCCCGGCACGAGAACCTGGCGGACGTCATCCCGGGCCGGATCAGCAAGATCCCGGGCGTCGAGGCCACGGACACGCACGTCGCGTTCCGCACGTACTCCCAGCACGACCTGGAAGCGGCCTTCGCCATCGGGCTGGACGCGTAGCCCTCTCCCCGGGCCGCGCCTCAGTCGCCGGCGGGCTGGAAGACCCGGCCCCGCCGGCGACCACAACCCGCTACACGGCCGGGACGCAGCGGCCGTCCTCCGTGCGGTACTGCCACTTCGCGCCGGACGTGACGAGTTCCCGCACCGCGCGGACGAAGCGCTCCACGTGCTCGTCCGGGGTGCCGGCACCGAAGCTGACGCGGATCGCGTTCAGGGACCTCTCGCCCGGCGCCGCCTCGGGCGCCCCGCACTCGCCCTGGGCCTGCGGCTCGCTGCCGAGCAGGGTGCGGACCAGCGGGTGGGCGCAGAACAGGCCGTCGCGCACCCCGATCCCGTACTCCGCGGACAGCGCCGCCGCGAAGTGCGAGCTGTTCCAGCCGTCGACCACGAACGAGATGACGCCGACGCGCGGGGCGTCGTCCCCGAAGAGGGAGAGGATCCGGACGGCCGGGACCTCCGCCAGGCCCTCGCGGACCTTCGCGACGAGGTGCCGCTCGCGGGCGACGAGGCCCTCGAAGCCCGCCTCCTGAAGCGCCCGGCAGGCGGAGGCGATGGAGTAGACGCCGATGACGTTCGGGGAGCCGGCCTCGTGGCGGGCGGCGGTGGTGTGCCACTCGACGTCCACGCCGCCGTCCTCGCGGCGGGCCACCTTGCGGGAGGCGCCGCCCCCGGCGAGGTACGGCTCGGCCTCCTGGAGCCAGTCCGCGCGCCCGGCCAGCACGCCCGAGCCGAAGGGCGCGTACAGCTTGTGCCCCGAGAAGGCGACCCAGTCCACGTCCAGCTCCCGCACCG
Source organism: Streptomyces sp. NPDC001594 (assembly GCF_042893675.1). Lineage (NCBI taxonomy): Bacteria > Bacillati > Actinomycetota > Actinomycetes > Kitasatosporales > Streptomycetaceae > Streptomyces > Streptomyces sp. NPDC001594. Next base: position 349,848 of record NZ_JBIAVB010000003.1, read on the forward strand.
AGACGGGGTGGTGGGGCGCCAGCTGGGCGGCGTCCAGCACGATCCGGGCGCCGTGGGCGTGCGCGGCGGCGGCCAGCTCCTTGACCGGCCACAGCTCACCGGTGACGTTGGACGCGCCGGTCACGCACACCAGGGCGGGGCCGTAGGGGTCGCGGTCGGCGAGCGCCCGCTCCAGGGTGGCGACGGCCTGGGCCGGGGTGCGCGGGGCGTTGAGGTACGTGACCTGCGCGTCGCGCCAGGGCAGCAGCGAGGCGTGGTGCTCGGTCTCGAAGACGAAGACCTGGCAGTCGGCCGGGAGCACGGCGGCGAGCAGGTTGAGGGAGTCGGTGGTGGACCGGGTGAAGACGACCTGGTCGCCCGCGCGGCAGTCGAGGAACTCGGCGACGGTGGCCCGGCTCTGCTCGAAGAGGTCGGTGGACAGCTGCGAGAGGTAGCCGGCGCCGCGGTGGACGCTGCCGTAGTACGGGGCGTACGCGGCCACGTCGTCCCAGACCCGCTGGAGCGCCGGGGCGCTGGCCGCGTAGTCCAGGGCCGCGTAGGTGACCTCGCCGCCGGTGACGAGCGGGACGGTGACGTCCCGGCCGAGGACGGCCAGCGGCTCGGCACAGCAAGGGCCCTCGGCAGTGGCAGCGGCGGGGGCGCAGGCGTCGGTGGTGGCGGCGTTCAGGGATGCGGACATGGCGGTATCTCCCGGCAGGCAGGGCTGAATGGCTTCGGTGACCCCGTACGCGGGTACGGCGGCGCGCGTCGTCGGCGTCGGCCGTCAGGGGTACGGGAAGTGCCTCGGAAGGGATGCGGGTCCGCGGAAGGGACCCTGTTCCGAGGGATGAAGGAGGGGCGGAGTCGCCCTATCGCATTCGCTTGCTCACGGAAAACGCTCCTCGAGAGACCAGGACCCCTGGTGTCGAGGGATCCGCGCTTGCCGTAGACCTCGCTGCCTACGACCTGGTCATCACCCGGGGCACCCCGCCACGGAAGGAGGGTTGCCGGACAGCAAGCCGGGGCCTAAACGCTGTCACTCGTGACCTTGGAGAGCATCCTGCCACACGGTCCGCCACACGCAAGACCCCGGTCCACATGGTGGACCGGGGCCGAGTGGGAAGGCTCAGGCGTTGCTGGCCGTCACCCAGCGTTCCAGCGCGGCCCGGGCGGCGCCCGAGTCGATGGAATGCGCCGCACGGGTCATGCCCGCGGACAGCTCCTCCTCCAGCGAGCCCGTGCCGGGGTCCAGGGCGACCAGGGCGGAGGCCGCGTTCAACAGGACGGCGTCGCGCACCGGGCCGGTCTCCCCGGCCAGCAGCCGGCGGGCCACGTCGGCGTTGTAGGAGGGGTCGCCGCCGCGCAGGGCGGAGATGTCGACGGTCGTGATGCCCACGTCGCGCGGGTCGAAGGCGTGCTCGGTGATCCCGCCGTCGCGGACCCACCACACGCGGGAGGTGCCGGTGGTGGTCAGCTCGTCCAGGCCGTCGTCGCCGCGGAAGACGAGGGCGGAGGTGTTCCGCTCGGCGAGCACCCCGGCCATGATCGGGGCCAGCCGGCCGTCCGCGACGCCGACCGCCTGGGCGGTGACCCGGGCGGGGTTGGTGAGCGGGCCGAGGCCGTTGAAGGCGGTGCGGATCCCGAGGTCGCGGCGGGCCGAGGCCGCGTACCGCAGGGCGGGGTGGAAGACGACCGCGGCGCAGAAGGTGATGCCGGCCTCCTCGGCGACCTCCGCCACCCGCTTCGGGGTCAGGCCCAGGTTGACGCCGAGCTTCTCCAGGACGTCGGAGGAGCCACTGGCGGAGGAGGCGGCCCGGTTGCCGTGCTTGACCACCTTCGCGCCCGCTCCGGCGGCGACGATGGCCGACATGGTGGAGATGTTGACGGTCTTGGCGCCGTCGCCGCCGGTGCCGACGATGTCCACGGTCCGCCCGGGCACCTCGATCAGGTTGGCGTGGGCGTACATCGTGCGGACCAGGCCCGTGTACTCCTGGACGGTCTCGCCCTTGGCCCGCAGGGCCACAGCGAAGCCGGCGATCTGCGCGTCGGTGGCCTCCCCGCGCATGATCCGCTCCATGGCCCAGGCGGTGTCGTCGGAGGTGAGGTCGCGGCCGCTGAGCAGGGCCTCCAGGATGCCCGGCCAGGTGGGGGCCGCCACGCTGTCGCCGCCTGCCGGGGTCGCAACGTTCATGGTCAGCTCCTGCTGCTCGTCGGGTTCTCCCGTCCAAAGGGAAGGATCTCAGCCTATCCAGCCCCGGAGACGGCAATGAGCCCCCGTCCAGACCCTGGACGGGGGCTCTTGCCGTGGCGACACCAGGATCGACCTGGATCGATCCCTCAAGCGGTCCTACCGGAGATCAGTGGTGGCCGTGGCCCGACTGGATCTCCTTGTACTCCTCCGTGGTGGGCTTGGAGATCTGGTTGCCCTCCGCGTAGAAGCCCTTGCTCAGCTTCGCGCGCAGCTTCTCGCCGCGCGTCACCTTGCGCTCGACACCGTTCTCGTCGACCGTCGGGCCGAGTTCGAGCGGCTTGTACTGCTCGTGCGCCGTGAGGGTGTGCAGCTTGCCCTGCGGCAGCGGCTCGTGGACCTCGACGAACTCACCGTGCGGCAGACGCTTGATGATGCCGGTCTCGCGACCGTGCAGCACCTTGTCGTGGTCCCGGCGCTGGAGGCCGAGGCAGATCCGCTTGGTGGCGATGAAGGCCAGGACCGGGACGACGAAGAAGCCGATCCGGACGAACCAGGTGATCGAGTTGATCGACAGGTGGAAGTACTGGGCGAACATGTCGTTGCCGCCGCCGATGAGGAGCACGATGTACTCCGAGATCCAGGCGACACCGAAGGCCGTACGGGTCGGGACGTTGCGCGGGCGGTCCAGGATGTGGTGCTCGCGCTTGTCGCCGGTGACCCAGGACTCGATGAACGGCCAGACGGCGATCGCGCCGAGGACCAGCGGGAAGAGCAGCAGCGGGATGAACACGCCCAGGACGAGCGTGTGGCCCCACAGGTTGATCTCCCAGCCGGGCATGGCACGGATCAGGCCTTCCGGCATACCCATGTACCAGTCGGGCTGCGCACCGGTGGACACGTGGTCCGGGCGGTACGGGCCGAGCGCCCAGATCGGGTTGATCGAGGCGAGGGCCGCGATGGCCGCGATGACACCGAAGACCAGGAAGAAGAAGCCTCCGGCCTTGGCCATGTAGACCGGCAGCAGCGGCATGCCGACGACGTTGTTGTTCGTCCGGCCGGGGCCCGCGAACTGGGTGTGCTTGTGGTAGAAGACCAGGATCAGGTGCGCCACCAGCAGGCCCAGCATGATGCCGGGCAGCAGCAGGATGTGGATCGAGTAGAACCGGGCGACGAAGTCGCCGCCGGGGAACTCGCCGCCGAAGAGGAAGAACGACAGGTACGTGCCGACGATCGGCACGGACAGGATCGCGCCCTCCATGAAGCGGACACCGGTGCCCGAGAGCAGGTCGTCCGGCAGGGAGTAACCGGTGAAGCCGGTGAACATGCCGAGGACCAGCAGCAGGAAGCCGAAGATCCAGTTGATCTCACGCGGCTTGCGGAACGCGCCGGTGAAGAAGACGCGCATCATGTGCACGACCATCGCGGCGACGAAGATCAGCGCCGACCAGTGGTGGATCTGCCGGATGAGCAGACCGCCGCGGACGTCGAAGCTGATGTCCAGGGTCGAGGCGAAGGCCTCGGACATCTGGACGCCCTGCATCGGCACGTACGAGCCGTGGTACACGACCTCGTTCATGCTCGGGTGGAAGAACAGCGTCAGGTACACACCCGTGAGGATGATGATGATGAAGCTGTAGAGGCAGATCTCACCCAGCATGAAGGACCAGTGGTCCGGGAAGATCTTGCGCATGTTCGCCTTGGCGAGGCTGTAGATCCCCAGGCGGCCGTCCGCCCAGTCGGCTACGCGCTCACCGCGCGGCGCTTTGCGCTCGGTGGTGGTGGCAGTGCTCATCCGCGCTCCCAGAATGCAGGACCGACGGGCTCTTCGAAGTCGCCGAGCGCTTCGAGGAAGCCTTCGTCATTCACGCCGATCCGCAGCTGCGGAAGCGCGTGACCGGCCGGGCCGAAGATGACACGGGCGCCGTCGGAGAGGTCGAAGGTGGACTGGTGGCACGGGCAGAGCACGTGGTGCGTCTGCTGCTCGTACAGGCTGATCGGGCAGCCGACGTGGGTGCAGATCTTCGAGTAGGCCACGATGCCCTCGTGGGACCACTCGAGTTCCTGCTTGTCCTTGATGTCCTCCGGCTTGATCCGGACGAGCATCAGGGCGGCCTTGGCGATCTGGTTCTGGAAGTCGTGCTGGTCCTCTTCCAGGCCCTCGGGCATGGCGAAGGTCAGCGAACCCACCAGGACGTCCTCGGGGCGCAGCGGCTCCATGGTGTTCTGGTTGATGATCAGCTTGCCCTTGGCCCACAGGGTCTTGCGCAGCTTGTCCTCGGGCAGCGTGCCCAGGTCGCGGAGCAGGACCACGCCGGCGAGCGGCACCAGGGACAGCGCACCGATCAGGGTGTTGCGGATGAGCGGGCGGCGGGCGATGCCGGACTCGTTCGCACCGTCGGCGAAGTCCTGCATGACCTTGGCCTTGACGTCCGCCGGCGCCGCGATCTCGTGGCGCTCGTCGGCGACCTCGACATCGGACATCAGGGTGCGGGCCCAGTGGACCGCGCCCGCGCCGATGCAGAAGAGGGCCACGCCCAGGGTCAGACCCAGGGCGAAGTTCAGCGCGCTGACCTTGCCGATCGGGAAGACGTAGATGATCTTCTCGACCGGGATGGACACGTAGGCGGCGATGAAGCCGACGGTGGCCAGCATCGACAGCGTGAACAGCATCGCGACCGTGCGCTCGGACCGCTTGGCGGCCCGCTCGTCGATGTCCTGGATGCGCGGCTTGTGGACCGGCAGGCCCGGGTCGGCGAACGGGTCGTCCGCGACCGCTACGGCACCGTGGTGCGCGTCGCCCTGCTCGCTCGGCAGGTGCTTGTCTTCGGGAATGTCTTGGCTACTCATGACTTCTTGGCCTTAGCGGTGTGGGCCGCGACCCAGACGGCGACAGCGATCAGCGCACCCAGACCGAAGATCCAGCCGAACAGACCCTCGGAGACGGGGCCGAGGCCGCCGAGCTTCAGGCCGCCAGGGCTGACCGACTTCTCGCCGTTCACGGTCTGGAGGTACGCGATGATGTCCTTCTTCTGCTTCTCCGGCATGGTGCTGTCCGGGAAGGAGGGCATGTTCTGCGGGCCGGTGAGCATGGCCTCGTAGATGTGCTTCGGCTCGACGCCCTCGAGGTTCGGGGCGTACTTGCCGTTCGTCAGCGCGCCGCCCTCACCGGTGAAGTTGTGGCACTGCGCGCAGTTGTTGCGGAACAGCTCGCCACCGGCGGCGATGTCGGCGCCGGCCGGGTCGTACTGCTTCCCGGTGGGCGTGATCGGGCCGGCTCCGAGCGAGGCGATGTACGCCGCGAGCTGGTCGATCTGGGCCTGGGAGTAGATGTTCCGCTTCTTCGGCACCTGGGCGCCGGGCTGCTGGGCGGGCATGCGGCCCGTGCTCACCTGGAAGTCGACGGCCGCGGAGCCGACGCCGACCAGGCTCGGGCCGTCAGAGGAACCCTGACCGCCGGTTCCGTGGCAGCTTGCGCAGCCCACGGCGTAGAGCTTCTTGCCCTCCTCGATGGCGAGGGACTGGGCGGTTTCATCGGCCTGCGCCTTGCCCGCGGGCGCGAAGGCGGCGTACAGCCCCCCCGTGACCGCCAGCGCGAAGAGTAGAACGACGACCGCCGCCAGCGGATGGCGTCGTCGTGCGGAAAGCTTTTTCACGGATTACCCCGGTGTCAGGATCTTCTGCGTCGGTGTTTCTGGATGGTGCGCCGGGAACGGGCCCGGCGACGGGTTCGCTACTTGATCAGGTAGATCGTCGCGAAGAGGCCGATCCAGACGACATCGACGAAGTGCCAGTAGTAGGACACGACGATGGCCGACGTGGCCTGTTCGTGGGTGAACCTCTTGGCCGCGTACGTCCGGCCGAGGACCAGCAGGAAGGCGATGAGTCCGCCCGTCACGTGCAGCCCGTGGAAGCCGGTGGTCAGGTAGAACACCGTGCCGTACGGGTCGGACGAGAGGCTCAGGCCTTCCTCCTTGACCAGGTCGGTGTACTCGAACACCTGGCCGCCAATGAAGATCGCACCCATGACGAACGTGATGATGAACCACGTCCGGAGCTTCTTCACATCACCGCGCTCGGCGGCGAAGACGCCGAGCTGGCAGGTGAGGGAGGAGAGCACCAGGATCGTGGTGTTCGTCGCCGAGAAGGGCAGGTTCAAGGCCGAGGCCTGTTCCGTCCAATGCTCGGCGCCCATCACGGATCGCAGGGTGAAGTACATCGCGAAGAGGGCCGCGAAGAACATCAGCTCGGAACTCAACCAGATGATGGTTCCGACGCTGACGAGGTTCGGCCGGTTGACCGTCGGGTGCGCGTGCCCGGTATCTACTGTCGTTGCTGTCGCCACGACCGACATTATGTCGGTCGCTTATCCCGCCCTCACCCCGGGGGGTGCCGTTCGGAGTGTCAGGGGGGTGTGCAAGGCCCGAACGGCCCATCAGATCACCCCTGCGCGGCCTCTCCCACCAGGCTGGCGGAACCGATGTTGACAGGGGGTCGGACGGAGTAGCATCCCGCGCATCATCAGCGTGATTCATGGACACGTGGAGGAACGAAATGCGGGCGACTGCGCGGGTTCTGGTCTACAGCGACGACGCGGGCACCCGGGAGCAGGTGCGGCTGGCGGCCGGGCGCAGGCCGGCCGCGGACCTGCCGCCGGTGGAGTTCCTGGAATGTGCCACTCTTCCAGCCGTCCTCAAGGAACTGGACGCCGGCGGCATCGACGTGTGCGTGCTGGACGGCGAGGCGGTTCCGGCCGGGGGCATGGGGGTGTGCCGGCAGATCAAGGACGAGATCTTCCGGTGTCCCCCGGTGCTGCTGCTGATGGGGCGCCCCCAGGACGCCTGGCTGGCCACGTGGAGCCGTGCCGACGCGGCCGTCACCCTCCCGGTGGACCCGGTGGAGTTCCCCGCGGTCCTGGCGGGGCTGCTGCGCTCCCGGCTGGCCCCCAACGCGGCCTGAGCGGGCCCGGGGCGCGGGCGAGGGCCCGTGGGCGGCGCTGTGGCCGTCTGCGGGCCCTCGTGGGCTTCTCGGGCGTCTTGGGCCCCTCGGGGGCCGCGGGTCAGACCGTGGGGCGCAGGCGGGCCTGGTCGACGGGGCTGCGGCCCTCCTGGGTGCCCTTGAGGAGGTAGCTGCCGTCGCGCCAGTCCTTCCAGTCAAGGTTCCAGTCGCCGTAGCCGTTGCCGAAGGGCTCCATGTCCTCGCCGATGCTGTTGATCACCCGGACGATGTCGCCCTCGCTGATGTTCTCGTAGAACCAGGCGGCGTTGCCCGTGCTCATGCCGGTGCACCCGTGGCTGACGTTCTCGTAGCCCTGGGAGCCGACCGACCAGGGCGCGGCGTGCACGTACTCGCCGCTCCAGGTCACGCGGGTGGCGTAGTAGACGGGCAGGTTGTAGTACTCGCTGCCGCCGATGCCGACGGTGTCCCCGCGCATCTGGACGAAGTACTGCTTGCCCAGCACCACCTTGACCCCGTTGCGGGTGGAGAAGCCGGGCTTTCCGGTGGTCACCGGAATGGTGTTGATCACTTCTCCGTTGCGCTCGAACGTGAGGGTGTGCGCGGCGGCGTCGGTGGTGACCTCGACCCGGTCGCCGATCTCCAGCTTGAGGGGCTTGGAGGCGGATCCGTGGAGGTCGTCCTCGATCTTGACGCCCTCCAGGTTGCTCCGTACGGAGACCCAGGAGTGGGCGGGCCAGTAATCCTTGGGGCGGAAGTGCAGGTTCTTGTCGTCGACCCAGTGCCAGGCGCCCTCGACGGGTTCCGGGGTGTCGATGACCAGACCCCGTTCGACGAGGGCGCGGGCGGCCTTGTCCTTGACGGGTTCGCTGAGTTCGGCCGTGATGGGCTGCCCGACGCCGTATTTGCCCTCGTCGGGGCCGAATTCGACCTTGAGGAGCTTCTTGGCCGGGGTGGTGTCGAAGGCGAGCGTGCGCTGCCCCGGGGCGCCGCTCTGGTCCTCCGTGCTCACCGTGACCGTGTAGTGGACGCCCGCCGCCATGGGCGTGGTGCTGTGCCAGCGGTCCCCCTTGGCGGAGAGTTCGCCCGCCAGGCGGCGTCCGTGGGTGTCCACGGCCGTCACGTCGGTGATACGGGACTTCGTGCCCTTGGCGGTGACCTCGAGGGGCTTGTCGGGGTCGGCGGCGCGGCCGCTGCCGGGCGGCTGGTTGAAGGCCACCTGGTCGCCCGCGTCGTACGGGCGGGCGGACAGCGGGTTGTCTGCGGACCCCCCGCATGCGGTGGCGCCGGCACCGAGGGAGGCGACCAGCAGGGAGCAGCTGACGACCGTCCAAAGACGCGGTGAGTGCTTCATGCGCACAACGCTATGAACATATGACTATTACGTCGCGCGGGGAGACTGCAAACGAGGGGCCCGGACTCCTCCGAAAAGGTGTCCGGGCCCCTCTGCACTGCTTCTGTACCGCTTCCGTACCGCTGGTACGGCTACCGCCTACTGGTTCTGGTTCTCACCGCGGTAGTACTCGTACACCCAGCCCCACAGGCCGATCATGATGATCGGGGCCGAGAAGTACATGAGCCACCAGCCGAAGATGACGCCCATGAACGCGAGCGCGCCGCCGATGCCCAGCGAGAGCGGCTGCCAGCTGTGCGGGGAGAAGAACCCCAGCTCGCCCGCCTCGTCGGCGACGTCGGCCTCCAGGTTGTCCTGGGCCATCTCGTCCACGCGCCGGGCCGTGAAGGCCAGGTAGTAGCCGATCATGGCGCTCAGGCCGAAGGCCAGCGCGAGAGCGGTGGTTCCGACCGGCTCCTTCGACCAGACGCCGTAGACGACGGTCATGATCAGGATGAAGGCGGAGAGCCAGAGGAACATCTTGCCCTGGATCTTCACTTGCCGGCCTCCTTGCCACCGGTGACGGCCTTGACCGGGGCGTGGTCCTCAAGGTGGTCGAGGGCCGCGATCTCCGGGTGGTGCAGGTCGAACGCCGGCGATTCACTGCGGATGCGCGGCAGGGTGAGGAAGTTGTGCCGCGGCGGCGGGCAGGAGGTCGCCCACTCGAGCGAACGGCCGTAGCCCCACGGGTCGTCGACCTCGATCTTCTTGCCGTACTTGGCGGTCTTCCAGACGTTGTACATGAACGGCAGGAAGGAGAGGCCGAGGACGAAGGAGCTGATCGTCGAGATCGTGTTCAGCGTGGTGAAGCCGTCGGCGGCCAGGTAGTCCGCGTAGCGGCGCGGCATGCCCTCGGCGCCCAGCCAGTGCTGCACGAGGAAGGTGCCGTGGAAGCCGATGAACAGCGTCCAGAAGGTGATCTTGCCGAGGCGCTCGTCCAGCATCTTGCCCGTGAACTTCGGCCACCAGAAGTGGAAGCCGGCGAACATCGCGAACACCACGGTGCCGAAGACGACGTAGTGGAAGTGCGCGACGACGAAGTACGAGTCGGATACGTGGAAGTCCATCGGGGGCGAGGCCAGGATGACGCCGGTCAGACCACCGAAGGTGAAGGTGACCAGGAAGCCGATCGTCCAGAGCATCGGGGTCTCGAAGGACAGCGAGCCCTTCCACATGGTGCCGATCCAGTTGAAGAACTTCACACCGGTCGGGACCGCGATCAGGAAGGTCATGAAGGAGAAGAACGGCAGCAGCACACCGCCGGTGACGTACATGTGGTGGGCCCACACGGTCACCGAGAGGCCGGCGATCGCGATCGTCGCGGCGATCAGACCGATGTAGCCGAACATCGGCTTGCGGGAGAAGACCGGGATGATCTCGGAGACGATGCCGAAGAACGGTAGCGCGATGATGTACACCTCTGGGTGTCCGAAGAACCAGAAGAGGTGTTGCCACAGCAAGGCGCCGCCGTTGGCCGCGTCGAACACGTGCGCACCGAACTTGCGGTCGGCCTCCAGCGCGAAGAGCGCGGCGGCCAGGACCGGGAAGGCGAGCAGGACCAGGACACCGGTCAGCAGCACGTTCCAGGTGAAGATCGGCATGCGGAACATCGTCATGCCCGGAGCGCGCATGCAGATGATCGTGGTGATGAAGTTGACCGAGCCGAGGATCGTACCGAAGCCGGAGAAGGCCAGACCCATGATCCACATGTCGGCGCCGATGCCCGGCGAGCGGACGGCGTCCGACAGCGGGGAGTAGGCGAACCAGCCGAAGTCGGCCGCACCCGAGGGGGTGACGAAGCCGGCGACCGCGATGGTCGAGCCGAAGAGGTACAGCCAGTACGCGAACATGTTCAGCCGCGGGAACGCCACGTCGGGCGCGCCGATCTGCAGCGGCATGATCCAGTTGGCGAAGCCGGCGAACAGCGGGGTCGCGAACATCAGCAGCATGATCGTGCCATGCATGGTGAACGCCTGGTTGAACTGCTCGTTCGACATGATCTGCGTACCCGGCCGGGCCAGCTCGGCGCGCATGAAGAGCGCCAGGATGCCGCCGATCAGGAAGAACACGAACGAGGTGACCAGGTACATCGTGCCGATGGTCTTGTGGTCGGTGGTGGTGAGCCACTTGACGACCACGTTGCCCGGCTGCTTGCGCCGCACCGGCAGCTCGTTTTCATACGAGTCGGCGGCGGCACCCTGGGATTCGTTGAGGATGCTCACAGTTTGTTCACTTCCGCATTCCGGGCGGGGTCAGTCTGCTTGATGCCGGCCGGCAGGAAGCCGGTCTGACCCTTCTCCGCCAGCTGCTTCAGGTGGGCCTTGTACTCCGCGGGGGAGACGACCTTCACGTTGAAGAGCATGCGGGAGTGGTCCACGCCGCAGAGCTCGGCACACTTGCCCACGAAGGTGCCTTCCTGGGTCGGGGTGACCTCGAAGACATTGGTGTGACCGGGGATGACGTCCTGCTTGAACAGGAAGGGCACCACCCAGAAGGAGTGGATGACGTCGTTCGACGACAGGATGAAGCGGACCTTCTCGCCCTTGGGCAGGTAGAGGGTCGGCCCCGGGTTGTTCGTGTCCGCGTTCCGGTCGCCGGGGACGCCCTTCTCGTAGACGCCCTCGGCGCCCGCGGGGAAGGCCTTGGTGAAGCGGTCCGGCAGGGAGGCGAGCTCCTTGGGAACCACACCCGCCTTCGGGGTCGCGGCGTCGCCGTCGACGTTCTCGACGTAGTTGAAGCCCCAGCTCCACTGGAAGCCGATCACGTTGATGGTGTGAGCCGGCTTGGCGGAGAGGGTGAGGAGCTTCGACTCATCACGCGCGGTGAAGTAGAAGAGCACCGAGACGATGATGAGCGGGACCACGGTGTACAGCGCCTCGATGGGCATGTTGTACCGGGTCTGCGCGGGGACCTCGATCTTCGTCCGGCTGCGCCGGTGGAAGATGACGCTCCACATGATCAGGCCCCACACCAGGATGCCCGTGATGAGAGCGGCCGCCCAGGATCCCTGCCACAGGGAGAGGATGCGAGGCGCCTCCTCCGTGACCGGGGTGGGCATTCCGAGGCGGGGGAAGTCTTTCCAGGTGTACGAGCAACCAGTGGCGGTCGCCAGGACCACGCCCGCAGTCAGCGCCTGCAGCAGCTTCCGCCGCATCGGGCGCCGCGGCGAGCGGTCGGAGCCGTAGGGACTCACGTAGCGCCTTCCCGAGAGTCTCGGCCCGCGCGGCCGGCCGCGGCCGTGTTCGGGTCGGTCGCCGGCCCTGACGCAGGCAGGGGTTTGGATGTTTATGCGGACCAAACCCTACTGGACGCTATTTGAGGCCGCGCGGGGAGGGTGCCCAACGCGCCGCTACTGCCCCCGAAGGGATGGATCCGCCGTACGGGGGACGGGCCGTACGGCCCTGAACGGCGCACTCCGGACGGCATCTGACGACCCCTGAAACCCGGCCCGACCTGCGCGGGCGGCGCGGACCCCCGCAACACCCCGCTCCCCCGCCGCCCCGCCTGCCGCCCCTGCCTTACGGTGGCCCGATGCCGTACTTCGACACCGCCTCCGCCGCTCCCCTGCACCCCGTGGCCCGGCAGGCGCTGCAGGCCGCACTGGACGAGGGCTGGGCGGACCCGGCCCGGCTGTACCGGGAGGGGCGCCGGGCCCGGCTGCTGCTGGACGCGGCGCGGGAGGCCGCGGCCGAGGCGGTCGGATGTCGCCCCGACGAGCTCGTGTTCACTCCTTCGGGGACGCACGCGGTTCACGCGGGGGTCGCGGGGGCGCTCGCCGGGCGCCGGCGGGTCGGCGGCCATCTGGTGGTCTCGGCGGTCGAGCACAGCTCCGTACTCCACGCGGCGGAGGTCCACGCCGCCGCCGGGGGGACGGTGACGGAGGTTCCGGTGGACCGCTTCGGCGCGGTCGCGCCCGATGCCTACGCTTCCGTCCTGACCTCGACCACGGCTCTGGCGTGTCTCCAGTCGGCCAACCACGAGGTGGGTACGGTCCAGCCGGTGGCGGAGGTGGCCGAGGTCTGCGCGGCGGCCGGGGTGCCGCTGCTGGTCGACGCGGCGCAGTCGCTGGGCTGGGGGCCGGTGGAGGGCCGCTGGTCGGTGCTGACGGCCAGCGCCCACAAGTGGGGCGGGCCGCCCGGGGTCGGACTGCTGGCCGTCCGCAAGGGGGTCCGCTTCGCCCCCCAAGGCCCGGCCGACGAACGGGAGTCGGGCCGCTCCCCCGGCTTCGGCAACCTCCCGGCCGTCGTGGCGGCGGCGGCCTCCCTGCGGGCGGTGCGGGCCGAGGCGGACGCGGAGGCGGCGCGGCTGCGGGTGCTGGTGGACCGGATCCGGCGGCGGGTGGCCCGGCTGGTGCCGGACGTGGAGGTGGTCGGGCACGCGGACCGGCGGCTGCCGCACCTGGTGACGTTCTCCTGCCTGTACGTCGACGGCGAGAGCCTGCTGCACGAACTGGACCGCGCGGGCTGGTCGGTCTCCTCGGGCTCCTCGTGCACGAGCTCCACGCTGACCCCGAGTCACGTGCTGCGGGCCATGGGGGTGCTGTCGGAGGGGAACGTACGGGTGTCGCTGCCGCGGGGCACCTCGGCGGAGGAGGTCAACGGCTTCCTGGAGGTCCTACCGCGGGCGGTGGCGGAGGTCCGGGCGGAGCTCGGCGTCCCGGAGGCCCTGTCGGCCTCCCCGCCGGTGGCGGAGTCGGTGGAGGTCGACGCCGTCGGGCTGCGCTGCCCGCAGCCGGTGATCGAGCTGGCCCGGGCGATCGGGACGGTGCCGGTGGGGGGGACGGTGACGGTGCTGTCCGACGACGAGGTGGCGCGGCTGGACATCCCGGCGTGGTGCGGGATGCGGGGGCACGCCTACCTGGGCGAAACCCCGCGCGACGTCGGCTCCGCCTACCTGATCCGCCGCTCAACCTGACCCACCCCCCGCTGCGCGGGGCCGGCACCGCGCAGCGGCAACGGGCCGCGGGCGGCGGCGGGACCCCAGCCATGGGCCGGCGGCCCCGCCCGGCCGCCGCCGGACGGAGTCCGGCGCAGCGGCGCGAAGCCGGGGAGGCCGCCTGCGGCCGAGCCGTGCGAGCGGCGCGTTAAGAGAGGTGGGCGCGGACCTCGGCGGCGGCTTCGTCGCCGTAGGCCTTCGTGAAGCGCTCCATGAAGTGGGCGCGGGCCAGCGTGTACTCCTGGGTACCCAGGGTCTCGATGACCAGCGTGGCCAGCATGCAGCCCAGCTGCGCGGCCCGCTCCAGGCCGACGCCCCAGCCCAGCCCCGTCAGGAACCCGGCCCGGAACGCGTCGCCGACACCGGTCGGGTCGACCTTCGCCGTCTCCTCCGGGCAGCCGACCACGATCGGCTCCTGCCCGGCCCGCTCGATCCGCACGCCCTTCGCGCCGAGCGTGGTCACGCGGGTGCCGACCTTGGCGAGGATCTCCTCGTCCGTCCAGCCGGACTTCGACTCGATGAGGCCCTTCTCGTACTCGTTCGAGAAGAGGTACGTCGCGCCCTCCATCAGGGTGCGGATGTTGTCGCCGTCCATCCGGGCGATCTGCTGCGAGAAGTCCGCGGCGAAGGGGATCCCGCGCGTGCGGCACTCCTCCGTGTGGCGGAGCATCGCCTCGGGGTCATCGGCGCCGATGAGGACGAGGTCCAGTCCGCCCACCCGGTCGGCGACGGCCTTGAGCTCGATCTGGCGGGCCTCGCTCATCGCGCCCGTGTAGAAGGAGCCGATCTGGTTGTGGTCGGCGTCCGTGGTGCAGACGAAGCGCGCGGTGTGCAGCACCTCGGAGATCCGCACGGAGGCGGTGTCCACGCCGTGCCGGTCGAGCCAGGCGCGGTACTCGTCGAAGTCCGAGCCGGCCGCGCCGACGAGGATCGGGCGGCTGCCGAGCTGGCCCATGCCGAAGCAGATGTTCGGGCCGACGCCGCCCCGCCGCACGTCGAGGTTGTCGACGAGGAAGGAGAGGGAGACCGTGTGGAGCTGGTCGGCGACGAACTGGTCGGCGAAGCGGCCCGGGAAGGTCATGAGGTGGTCGGTGGCGATGGAGCCGGTGACTGCGATGCGCACGGCGTGGATGCTCCTGCGGATGACGGCGGGTGACAGTCAAAGCTACCGTTCCCCGCGTCGGCGGTCACCATCGGCCGGATGCCCGCGCCCGGGCCTGGCCGGTTGTCTCCCACAGGCTCCCGCTCCAAGGGCCGAAACTACCCCGTAGTAGGACTTCCTTCGCCCGACCCGGCGTGCCTACCGTGCCCCCATGACCTCTACCGAGTACAGCGCCTCCGCCGCGCGCCCCGGCTTCGCCCGGCTGCTGGGTGACTGCGCCCGTATGGCCCCCCACTGGGCGGTCCCGCCGGAGCCGCGGCCGCTCCGGGTGGCTCCGTCCCAGATCCACGGGGTCAGCGTCCCGCCCGCCTCCGCCCGGCTGATCGCCGCCACGGCGGAGTACGGGGAGTAGGAGGAGAGGGAGCGGAAAGGGAGGGGAACCGGTTTCGCGGCCGGCGCGTCACACCCGCATCACGTACGGCGGGACACGCGAAGGAGCGAGCGGTGACCAGCGAACAACCCGACACATCACGCGCCACACGACGGCGGCCGGCCTGGGCCATCGGCTCCATCGCGGCAGCCGTCCTCCTGGCCGGCGGCGGTACGGCGTACTGGGCGTCGACGGCCTACGGCGACGCCTCGGGCGGCCACGGCCGTACCGGGGACGCCGCCGCGGTAGCCCCGCGCGATGCCGGGTCCCCCTCCCGGCCGGGCATCGCCCCCGGGGAGCCGGACCCGAACGGCGCCGGGGTGACCTACCGGGCGGACGGCCCGCTCCCCCAGGGCCCGGCCTCCGCGCCCTCCTTCACCTCCTCCGGGGAGGTCGGCTCCGAGGAGGTGGCCCGGCTCGCGCAGGCCCTCGGGATCTCCGGCGCGCCCCGGCTCAGCGGTGAGCAGTGGCTGGCCGGGGAGACCGGCGACGGCTCCGGGCCCCGGCTGAGCGTCACCCGCAAGGCCCCCGGCACCTGGAGCTTCTCCCGCTTCCAGGGCGGCGACGGCACGGGCAGCGGCGCGGGCGACGCCTGTGTGCGCGGCAAGGACACCTGCGGCCCCGCCACGCTCCCCGAGGGGGCCGGAGCGGCGAAGCCGGCGGCGCCGCAGGACGCGGGTGCGGGCACGCCGGTCTCCGAGCAGGCCGCCAAGGACGTGGCGGCGCCGGTGCTCGCGGCGGCCGGCCAGGGCGACGCGAAGGTGGACGCCCGGCTGGTGACGGGCTCGGTCCGGGTGGTGGTGGCCGACCCGGTGGTCGGCGGCCTGCCCACGCAGGGCTGGTCCAGCCGCATCAGCGTCGGGGCGGACGGCCGGGCGGTGGCGGGCAGCGGGGAGCTCAAGGCGCCGGTCCGCGCGGCCGAGCAGCCGGTGGTCGGGGCGGCCGAGGCCCTGGACCGGCTCAACGCGGCGAGCGGGCCCGGGAAGGGCGCCGGCACGGGCCCGAGCGGCTGCGCGACCTCGGTGCCGCTGACCCCGGACACGGCGAACGGGGCCACGGACACCCTGCCCTGCAACCCGGAGCCGCGGCCGATGAAGCCGCCGCGGACGGAGAGCGTGAAGGGGGCGGCGTTCGGACTGGTCGCGGGGACGGTCGACGGCGGGCGGGGCCTGGTGCCGGCCTGGCTGTTCGAGGTGGCCGGTACGGACGGCAAGCCGGGCCGTACGGTGGTCCAGCCCGCGGCGAAGGAGGACGGCGGCACCACGGCGCCGGTGCCCCCGCAGAACCGCACCGTGCCCGGGTTCTCGTACGCCCAGGCCGACCGGACGCTGACGGTCAACTTCTGGGGCGGGGTGTGCAGCACCTACGCGCTGGAGGCGCGGGAGGAGGCCGGCTCGGTCCTGGTGAAGATCACGGACACCCCGACCAAGCCCGGTCAGGGTCAGGCCTGCATCATGCTGGCGAAGGAGATGTCCGTCACGGCGCAGCTCAAGGAGCCGCTGGGCGAGCGCAAGGTGGTCGACGCGACGACCGGCAAGGCCCTGCCGCGCCAGTAGGGGCGCGGGTGCGCGGAAAAGGGACAGGCAAAAGGGCGAGGGCCCGGGCACCGGTCGGATCGACCGGGGCCCGGGCCCTCGCCGTACGCGTCGTCCAGCCGGCTTAGCTGAAGGAGTCGCCGCAGGCGCAGGAGCCCGTGGCGTTCGGGTTGTCGATCGTGAAGCCCTGCTTCTCGATGGTGTCGACGAAGTCGATGGAGGCGCCGCCCAGGTAGGGGGCGCTCATCCGGTCGGTGACGACCTTGACGCCGTCGAAGTCCTTGACGACGTCGCCGTCGAGGGAGCGCTCGTCGAAGAAGAGCTGGTAGCGCAGGCCGGAGCAGCCGCCGGGCTGGACGGCGACGCGCAGCGCCAGGTCATCGCGGCCTTCCTGCTCCAGCAGGGTGCGGACCTTCTCGGCGGCGGCGTCGGACAGGAGGATGCCGTCGCTCACAGTGGTCTTGTCGTCCTGTACGGACATCTGCATTCACTCCCGAAGTGGGCGGCTCCCCGCCGGGCGGCTGGGGAAACGTCGGACTCTTGCCGTCGGTGGCAACCAGGGGGACCGCGGTTTCATTCCGGGTCCGGCGCCTTGTTTCAGATATTCATGCTCGCACACCCGTGGGGAGCGGTGGACCCCTCGCTGAGGGCCGGTGGAGTGTGCCGCTCCGGAGCGGGCGAATGCGTCACATCGACATTATCGCCATCGTCAAAGTGACGTGAAGCGGTTATGATAGATAACGTCATATAGACGAGAAGTCGAAGTGACGCCTTCGGAAGCCCTCTTCGGAAGGCACCTACTCGCAGAACAGAAAGGGTGCGTGTCGTGACCACCGCCCAGCCCTTGGACGTCCAGCCGACGCCCCTCGCCCTGCTGCTGCTCGGCCGCGAGTCCGACCCCAAGAGCGAGCGCGGCGTGGAGTGCCCCGGCGACCTGCCCTCGCCGTCGGACCCGGACCTGGTGGCCCGCGCCCGCGCGGCCAAGGAGAAGCTCGGGGACAAGGTCTTCATCCTCGGGCACCACTACCAGCGCGACGAGGTCATCGAGTTCGCCGACGTCACCGGCGACTCCTTCAAGCTCGCCCGCGACGCGGCCGCCAAGCCGGAGGCCGAGTACATCGTCTTCTGCGGCGTGCACTTCATGGCCGAGTCCGCGGACATCCTGACCTCCGACGACCAGAAGGTCGTCCTGCCCGACCTCGCGGCCGGCTGCTCGATGGCCGACATGGCCACCGCCGAGCAGGTCGCCGAGTGCTGGGACGTGCTCACCGAGGCCGGGATCGCCGGCGCCACCGTGCCCGTCTCGTACATGAACTCCTCCGCCGACATCAAGGCCTTCACCGGCAAGCACGGCGGCACGATCTGTACCTCGTCCAACGCCAAGAAGGCCCTGGAGTGGGCCTTCGAGCAGGGCGAGAAGGTGCTCTTCCTCCCCGACCAGCACCTGGGCCGCAACACCGCCGTCCGCGACATGGGCATGTCCCTGGACGACTGCGTGCTCTACAACCCGCACAAGCCGAACGGCGGGCTGACCGCCGAGCAGCTGCGCGGCGCGAAGATGATCCTGTGGCGCGGCCACTGCTCGGTCCACGGCCGCTTCAGCCTGGACTCGGTCAACGACGTGCGCGAGCGGATCCCCGGCGTCAACGTGCTGGTGCACCCCGAGTGCAAGCACGAGGTCGTCGCGGCCGCGGACTACGTCGGCTCGACGGAGTACATCATCAAGGCGCTGGAGGCGGCCCCGGCCGGCTCCAAGTGGGCCATCGGCACCGAGCTGAACCTCGTCAAGCGGCTGGCGAACCGTTTCGCCGCCGAGGACAAGGAAGTCGTCTTCCTCGACAAGACGGTCTGCTTCTGCTCGACGATGAACCGCATCGACCTCCCCCACCTGGTGTGGACCCTGGAGTCCCTGGCCGAGGGCAACCTCGTCAACCAGATCCAGGTCGACAAGGAGACCGAGAGCTTCGCCAAGCTCGCGCTGGAGCGCATGCTCGCCCTCCCGTAGCGGGCCCGCACACGCGTGAAGGGGCGCCCCCGGGGGGGCGCCCCTTCGGCGTTCAGGGGGTCAGACCGTGACCCGGTCCTCGTCCGACGGGGTCGGGACCACCGTCAGCCTGGCCTGCCGCCTGGCCTCGCGCTTGGCCCGGCGGCGCTCCTTGCGCAGCTCGACCACCGTGTACAGGGTCGGGACGAGCAGCAGCGTCAGCAGGGTGGAGCTGACCAGGCCGCCGATGACCACCACCGCGAGCGGCTGCGAGATGAAGCCGCCCTCGCCTGTGACGCCCAGCGCCATCGGGAGCAGGGCGAAGATCGTCGCCAGGGCCGTCATCAGGATGGGGCGCAGGCGGTGCCGGCCGCCCTCGACGACCGCCTCGACCACGCCGTAGCCCTGGGCCCGGTACTGGTTGACCAGGTCGATCAGGACGATGGCGTTGGTGACCACGATGCCGATGAGCATCAGCATGCCGATCATCGCCGGGACGCCCATCGGGGTTCCGGTGACGACGAGCAGGCCCAGCGCGCCGGTGGCGGCGAAGGGGATGGAGACCAGCAGGATCAGCGGCTGGACCAGCGAGCGGAACGTCGCCACCAGCAGCATGAAGACGATCGCGACGGCCGCGAGCATGGCCAGGCCCAGCGAGCCGAAGGCCTCGTCCTGGTCCTGGGAGACGCCTCCGATGGAGGCCGTGGCCCCTTCGGGGAGGTCCAGGGCCTTGAGCCTGGTCTGGAGGGCGGCGCTGACGGCGCCGGTGTTGTCGCCGACCGGCTTGGCGGTGATGGTGGCGGCGCGGGCGCCGTCGATCCGGGTCATCGCGACCGGGCCGGGGACCTCCTTGACCTCGGCGATGTCGCCCAGCTTGGCGGGGCCGACGGGCAGGTCCCGCAGCTCGGCCAGGGTGGTGGCCGGGTGGGCGGAGCGGATGACGATGTCGCGCTCGGTGTCGTCCAGGACGGCCTTGCCCGCCGGGTTCCCGCGGACGGCCTGGGCGACGATGGCGCCCAGGGCGGCCTGGTTCAGGCCCGCCTCGGCGGTCTTCGGGGTGGCGGTGACCGAGATCCGGGGCACGGACTGGGCGAGGTCGCTCTGGACGTCGGTGACGTCCTTGAGGGTGGCCACCTCGGCGCGGACCTGCTCGGCGGCCTTGGCGAGGACGGCGCCGTCGCCGGCCTTGACGACCACGCTCAGGTTCTGGCTGCCGAAGCCGCCGCCCGCCGAGAGGGAGGTGTCGCCGATGCCCTGGAGCTTGCCGAGGGCGTCCTGGATGCGCTGCTTGACGGCGTCGGAGTGCTTGGCGTCGTCCAGGGTGACCTGGTAGGAGGCCTGGTTGGTGCCCGTTCCGCCGCCGAAGGCCGCGAGGAAGCCGGAGGAGCCGACGGTGACCTGGTAGTCCTTGACGCCCTCGACGGAGGCCAGCGCCTGCTCGACCTTGCGGCTCGCCCCGTCGGAGGCGGCCAGGGAGGTGCCGGCGGGCAGCTCCTGCTTGACGGTCAGGACGTCCTGCTCGCCCTGGTCGAAGAAGTTGGTCTTCAGCAGCGGGGTCATCCCGAAGGTGGCGACCAGGACCACGACGGCGATGGCGACGCTGGTCAGGCGGCGCCGGGTGGCGAAGCCCAGGACCCGGACGTACAGGCGCTGGAGGCGGCTCTTCGCCTCCTTCTCCTCGGCCTCGCGGCGGGCCCTCTCCGGATCCTCGGACGTCCCCTTGGGGGCGCGCAGGAACCAGTACGAGAGCACCGGGACCACCGTCAGGGAGACCAGCAGCGAGGCCAGCAGGGCGGCGGTGACGGTGAGCGAGAAGGAGCCGAAGAGCTCGCCGATCATGCCGCCGACCAGGCCGATCGGCAGGAAGACGGCCACGGTGGTGAGGGTGGAGGAGGTGACCGCGCCGGCCACCTCCTTGACGGCGGCGGTGATCGCGGCCTCGCGCTCCTCGCCGTAGCCGAGGTGGCGCTTGATGTTCTCCAGGACCACGATCGAGTCGTCGACGACGCGGCCGATGGCGATGGTGAGCGCGCCCAGCGTCAGCATGTTGAGCGACAGGTCGCGGGTCCACAGCACGATCAGCGCGAGGACGACGGACAGCGGGATGGACACCGCGGTGACCAGGGTCGAGCGGATCGAGGCCAGGAAGACCAGGATCACGATCACGGCGAAGGCCAGGCCGAGCAGGCCCTCGGTGGTGAGGCCGGAGATGGAGCGGGCCACGGCCGGGCCCTGGTCGCTGACGACGGTCAGCTCGGCGCCGGAGCCGAGCTGGGAGCGCAGCTCGGGCAGCTTGTCCTTGACGGCGTCGGAGATGGCGACGGCGCTGCCGTCCTTGTCCATGGTGAGGACGAGGGCGAGGCTGGGCTTGCCGTTGGTGCGGGTGATCGAGTCGGCCTTGGCCGGCTCCTGCTTGACGGCGGCCACGTCGCCGAGGCGGACGACCGGCTTGCCGGGGCCCGCGGTCAGCCGGAGGTCCTCCAGCTGGGCGAGGGAGGTGTAGCCGGAGCCGACGCGGACGGTGCGGTTCTTGCCCTGCTCGTCGAAGGAGCCGGCCGGGATCGCCGCGCCGCCCGCCTTGAGGCCCTCGGCGAGGGCGGCGCCGTCGAGGCCGGCGGCGGCCAGCTTGGCGTTGTCGGGGGTGATGGTGACCTGGAGGTCGCGCACGCCTTCGACGCTGACCCGGCCGACGCCGTCGAGGTCCTCCAGGACCGGGACGACGGAGCGGTTGAGCTGGTCGGCGAGGGCCTGCTGGTCCTTGTCGGAGGTGGCGGCGAGGACGACGGTCGGGATGTCGTCGGTGGAGCCGGCCACCACCTGTGGGTCGACCTCGGCGGGCAGCCGGACGCGGGCCCGGTTGACGGCCTGCTGGACGTCGGCGACGAGCTGCTTGGTGCCCTCGTCGCCGTAGTCGAAGGTGGCGCGGATGAGGGCGTTGCCCTCGCTGGCGGTGGAGGTGATGCCGGTGATGCCGTCGACACCCTTGAGGGTGCTCTCGATCGGCTCGACGACCTGCTTCTCGACCACGTCGGGCGAGACGCCCTGGTACGGCGCGAGCACGGAGACCATCGGCAGTTCGATGGACGGCAGCAGCTGCTGCTTGAGCTGCGGGATGGCTATGGCGCCGAAGAGCAGGGCGACGATCGACACGAGGCCGATCAGGGCTCTCTGGGCCAGGCTGAAGCGGGACAGCCAGGACATGGGTGTGGGATCTCTCTGCTGTGACGTGGGCGAGGGTCCTCCAGCCTCACCCATGGCGCGGCGCGGCTGCGTCGGCCCCAGGTCCTGTCCTTATGCGCCGCATACCGCGCCCGCAGTACACGGTCGTACTGCGGGGCCGCGCCGGTCGCCGTGGTCAGTCGGCGCGGGGGCGGACCAGGCCCGACTCGTACGCGACGACCACCAGTTGGGCCCGGTCCCGGGCCCCGAGCTTGGCCATGGCCCGGTTGACGTGCGTCTTGACCGTCAGCGGGCTCACCTCCAGCCGGGCGGCGATGCCGTCGTTGGACAGGCCCGCGGCGACCAGGACGAGGACCTCGCGCTCGCGGCCGGTCAGCGCGGCGAGCCGTTCGGCGTGGGCCGACCCGGTGGCGGGGGCGTCGGCGCGGCCGCCCTGGGCGAGGAAGCTGGCGATCAGGCCCTTGGTGGCGGCCGGGGAGAGCAGGGCCTCGCCGGCGGCCGCGACGCGGATGGCGTTGAGCAGCTCGTCGGGCTCGGCGCCCTTGCCGAGGAAGCCGGAGGCCCCGGCGCGCAGGGCCTGGACCACGTACTCGTCCACCTCGAAGGTGGTCAGCATGACGACCCGCACGCCGGAGCACTCCGGGTCCTCGCTGATCAGGCGGGTGGCGGCGAGGCCGTCGGTGCCGGGCATGCGGATGTCCATGAGGACCACGTCCGCCCCGGCCTCGCGGGCCAGGGCGTAGGCCTGGGCCCCGTCGGAGGCCTCCCCCACGACCCGCATGTCGGGCTCGGAGTCGACCAGCACCTTGAACGCGCTGCGCAGCAGCGCCTGGTCGTCGGCGAGCAGCACCTTGATGGGGCCCGCGCCCCGCTCCTGAGCCCCGTTCTCATCCACGCCCCGAGGGTACGCGGACGCCCGGCGGGGTGATCAGCCCAGGGTGAGGACGAGCAGGACGGCCGTGGCGGCGGTCTCGCAGAGGGCGCCGAAGACGTCGCCGGTGACCCCGTCGAAGCGGCGCACGCACCGGCGCAGCAGGGTCTCGGCGGCGAGCAGGCCGGCGAGGACGGCGGCCGCGTGCTGTGCGGTGGCGGCCGGCCCCATGGGGAGGGCGGCCAGCGCGGCGGTGGCCAGGACCAGGGCGGCCACCCCGGCCGCCGCGCGGTGCGGGACCACGCCGGCGACGGCCGCGCCGAGCCCTTCGGGCCGGGCGGCGGGGACGCCCCGGCGGGAGGCCAGGGTCATCGCGAGCCGAGCGGTGACGGCGGCGGTCACGGCGGCGAGCGCGCCCCGGGTCCAGGAGCCGGCGTAGGCGTTGGCGAGGGCGGCGACCTGGATCAGCAGGACGAACAGCAGGGAGATGACGCCGAAGGGGCCGATGTCGGACTGCTTCATGATCCGCAGGGCGTCCTCGGCGGGCTTGGCGCTGCCGAGGCCGTCGGCGGTGTCGGCCAGACCGTCCAGGTGGAGGCCGCGGGTCAGGGCGGCCGGGACGGCGACGGTGACGGCGGCGGCGAGCAGGGGGCCGCCGCCGAGGAACAGCAGCAGGACTCCGGGTACGGTGGCGAGGAGGCCGACGGCGAGGCCGGCCAGCGGGGCGCAGGCCATGCCGGTGCGGGCGGCGGGCCGGTCCCAGCGGGTGATGCGGGCGGGCAGGACCGTCAGCGTGCCGAAGGCGAAGCGGATCCCGTCGGCCAGGGTGGCGCGCTCCCCGGGCGGGAGCGGCGGTCGATCATCGGTGGAATCTGTCATCGGCGCGAACGCTACCCGCTTACGGTGAGCGGTAAATTGCCCATTACGTGTCATATCGGGAGCGGGTGTCGTGGGTCACTGGTGGGTGCGCAACATCGTCGAGCCGGGCAAGCTGCCGCTGCTGCTCGCGTTGCTGTCGTTCGTCCTGTCGTTCCTGGTCACGCGGGTGATCACACGGCTGATCCGGGCGGGCCGGGGCCCCTTCAAGAACATCACCCCGGGTGGTCTGCACGTCCACCACGTGGTGCCCGGCGTGGTCCTGGTGATCATCGGCGGGTTCGGGGCGGTGGGCAGCGGCGGCCACAGTTTCGGCGCGGGGCTGTCGGCCGTGCTCTTCGGGCTGGGCGCCGGGCTGGTGCTGGACGAGTTCGCGCTGATCCTGCACCTGGACGACGTCTACTGGAGCGAGCAGGGCCGCAAGAGCGTGGAGGTCGTCGTACTGACGGCCGCGATGGTCGCCCTGGTCCTGGGCGGGTTCCTGCCCTTCGGGGTCAACGAGCTCACGCCCGGGGAGCGGCACAGCCGCGGGCTCGTCGTCATGAACACCGCCACCAACTTCTTCCTGGCGCTGATCGCCCTGTGGAAGGGCAAACCGCGTACGGCGATCTTCGGGACGGTGATCCCCTTCGTCGCGCTGATCGGCGCGGTCCGCCTCGCCCGGCCCGGCTCCCCGTACGCGCGGCGGTTCTACGCGCACCGGCCGCGCGCCCGCGCCAAGGCCGGGCTGCGGGCCTTCCACCACGACCGGCGCTGGGCCCGGCCGCGCCGCCGGTTCGAGAACTTCATCAGCGGGCTGTCCGACCCGGAGCGCGAGCGGGCGCGCGAGAGGAGCGGCGGTAGGGGCGGGCCGGGGCACGGCTCCGGATGACGCGAAGGGTCCGCCCCCGGACCGGGGGGGCGGACCCTTCGCGCGGGTCGGTGTCCTGCGCGGGCGTAGTCAGCCCGGGATGAGGCCGTCGTCGCTGAGCATGTCCCGGACCTCGTCGAGGGTCGCGTCCGGGGCGGGCAGGATCAGCTCGGAGGGCTCCAGGGCGTCGTCGGGCAACGGGGTGCCCAGCCGCCGCACGGCGTCGAGCAGGGCGCCCAGCGTGCGCCGGAAGCCCGCCTCGTCGCCGGACTCCATCTCCTCCAGGAGTTCGTCGTCCAGCTTGTTGAGCTCGGCGAAGTGGGCGTCGGCCACCTTCACCTGGCCTTCCCCCATGATGCGGACAATCATGACGGGCCCCTGTCCTACTGCTTGTCGAACCGGTGCTGGGTCTGCTGCGGCCGGTCGGTGCCGGGGGCGCCGCCCTCGATGGCCTGCTGCTGCGCGGACGGGCCGCCGGCCAGTTCCGCCTTCATCCGCTGGAGCTCCAGCTCGACGTCGTTCCCGCCGGAGAGGCGGTCGAGTTCGGCCTGGATGTCGTCCTTGGAGCCGAGGCCGCTCCGGTCGTCCAGGGCACCGGAGGCCAGCAGCTCGTCGATCGCGCCGGCACGGGCCTGGAGCTGCGCCGTCTTGTCCTCCGCCCGCTGGATGGCCAGGCCGACGTCGCTCATCTCCTCCGAGATGCCGGAGAAGGACTCCGCGATGCGGGTCTGCGCCTGGGCGGCCGTGTAGGTGGCCTTGATGGTCTCCTTCTTCGTACGGAAGGCGTCCACCTTGGCCTGGAGGCGCTGCGCGGCCAGCGTCAGCTTCTCCTCCTCGCCCTGGAGGGTCTGGTGCTGCACCTCCAGGTCGGCGACCTGCTGCTGGAGCGAGGAACGCCGGGACAGGGCCTCGCGGGCCAGGTCCTCACGGCCCAGCGCGAGGGCCTTGCGGCCCTGGTCCTCCAGCTTGGCGGACTGACCCTGCAGCTGGTTGAGCTGGAGCTCCAGCCGCTTGCGGGAGGTCGCCACGTCGGCGACGCCCCGGCGCACCTTCTGCAGTAGCTCCAGCTGCTTCTGGTACGAGTAGTCGAGGGTCTCGCGCGGGTCCTCGGCCCGGTCCAGGGCCTTGTTCGCCTTCGCGCGGAAGATCATCCCCATACGCTTCATGACACCGCTCATGGGCTTCGCGCGCCCCCTTCTAGACGGACTGTGGTGCAGGTCACCGACAGGACCCACAGTACGGGCCCTGCCTCCATTACCGCACTGTTCGAGTACGGATGCGCTCCTCCTCCAGGACGAGTACCCCTGCGCCGTGTCAGGCGTAAGGAGTAGGTGATCCCCGAGGGCCTCAGGAGCCTCGTACCGGGAAGACGCCCGCCGTTGCCGGATCGTTCCCCGCCGAGGTGGGCCGCCCGCCCCCGACCACGTAGGGTTGTCCCTGTGTTTGGTAGCCGCTCCTCCAAGGAAGAGAAGGCCTCCGCCACCGAAAAGGTGAGCGCCGGCCCCTCGCAGCCCCGTGACCCGCAGGCCCCCAAGGGCCGCCCGACGCCGAAGCGTGCTGTGGCCCAGTCGCAGCGCAAGGCCGTCGTGGCCTCGACCGGCAACCGCAAGGAGGACGCCCGGCGGGCCCGCGAGCGCCGCCGGGAAGAGATGGCCCGCCAGCGCGAGGCGCTGGCCAACGGCGACGAGCGCTATCTGCCCGCCCGTGACAAGGGCCCGGTCCGCCGCTTCGTCCGCGACTTCGTGGACTCGCGCTACTCCGTCGCCGAGATGTTCCTGCCGCTGGCCGTGATCATCCTGGTGCTGAGCATGATCCGGGTGAACTCGCTCCAGACCGTCGCGCTGACGCTGTGGATGGTCGTGATCGCCCTGATCGTCCTGGACTCGATCGGCCTGGTCTTCCGGCTGCGCAAGGCCCTCAACGAGCGGTTCCAGAACGAGCCCCGCCGCGGCGCCATCGCCTACGGCCTGATGCGCACCCTCCAGATGCGCCGCCTGCGTCTGCCCAAGCCGCAGGTCAAGCGCGGGGAACGGCCCTGACCGGAGCGACGCCCGGACCATCTCGGGCGTCGAAGGGGGAGGGCTTCTCGGGGGGCGCCAGGCTCTGGCTTGAGGGCCTGGGCGGACTGCGCAACGCCGTCCGCCAGGAACTCGTCGGCCGACAGGTCGAGGAGCAGATCACGCAGCGCTTCCCCGTCGGGCAGCGGCTGCGCGTCCTCGACGTCGGCATGGGCCAGGGCACCCAGGCACTGCGCCTGGCCCGCGCGGGGCACATGGTCACCGGCCTGGAACAGGACGCCGCCATGCTGGCGGTGGCCCACGCCGCGCTGGCCGCCGAGCCGGCGGGGATCCGCGACCGGGTCGAGCTGATCGAGGGCGACGGCCGGGAGACCGGAGCGCACTTCGGACCGGGCAGCTTCGACGTCGTGCTGTGCCACGGCGTACTGATGTACGTCTCCGAGCCCGACGCCATGCTCGCCGGGCTGGCCCGGATGCTGGCCCCGGGCGGACTGCTGTCCCTGCTGGTGCGCAACGGCGACGCGCTCGCCCTGCGGCCGGGACTGTCCGGGGACTGGTCGGGGGCGCTGGACGCCTTCGACACCGTCGACTACACGAACCGGCTGGGCCTGGAGGTCCGCGCCGACCGGCTCGCCGACCTGACGGGCACCCTGTCCGGGATCGGCGCCCCGCTGCACGCCTGGTACGGGGTGCGCGTGTTCACCGACGGCACCGAGGCGGCCGCCGAGCTCCCTCCGGAAGAGGAGCTGGAACTGCTGCTCGCCGCGGAGGAGCGCGCCGGGCGCACCGACCCCTACCGGTCGGTCGCCGCACTGCTGCACCTGTGCGGGGTGCGGGGCTGAGGAAGCCCGCGCGACGGAAAACCCCCGGGGCCCGCCCCGGGGGTTTCGTACGTCAGGCCTCCGCTGCCGCCTTGAGGCTCATCCGGTAGATCTCCGAGCCGTCCTCGAACAGGGTCACGCTCTCCGCGCCGCCGTCCAGGAGCTCCTTCCAGACCTCGCCGATCCAGGACTCCGCGTCCCCCTGCGTGGTGAACTCCTCCGGTTCCACCGCCGGGCTGGTCTCGCTGCCGTCGGCCGCCTCGAACCGCCACGTCCACGCCATGTCCGCCTCCGTTGCTCGTCCGCTACTCGCCTTGAGTCTGCCCGCAGAGTAACCGGGCGCGCACCCCTACCGGCGAAGCGAGAAGATCTCCGTGTGGAACTCACTCTCCTCGGCACCGGTACCCCCGAAGGACTGCCCCGCCCCGGCTGTCCCTGCGCGGTCTGCGCGGTCTGCGTCGGCGCCCGGTCGCGCGCCGCGACCTCCGTCCTCGTCGACGGCGCACTGCTCCTCGACCTCACCCCCGGCGCGGTGCTCGCCGGGGCCCGCGCCGGGCATTCGCTGGCCGGTGTACGGCAGGTGCTCCTGACCCACCCGCACGACGGGCCGGCCGTCGAGCTGCCGCCCGGGCTGCCCGCCGCCGGACGGGTCCCCGACGGGCGGGAGCTCGCCGTGATCAGCGGGCACCGGGTGCGGGCCGTGCCGATGGACTCCCCCGGCACCGGATACGAGGTCACCGGCCCCGACGGGGCCCGGCTGCTGTACCTGCCGCCCGGCGGGGCACCGGCCGGCACCGAGGGGGTGCCCGCCCGGCACCCGTACGACGTGGTCCTCGCCGACGTGCTCGGCCGGCCCGAGGCCCTGGCCCGGCTGCGCTCCACCGGCGCCGTCGGCCCCGCCACCGACGTGATCGCCGTCCACCTCGACCACGACGTGCCGCCCGGCCGGGAGCTGGAACGCCGCTGCGCCGCCGCCGGGGCCCGGGCCCTCCCCGACGGCACCACCGTGACCTCCGGCGAGTACCACCCCGTACCGGACGTACCCCGCCGCACCCTGGTGCTGGGCGGCGCCCGCTCCGGCAAGTCCGTCGAGGCCGAGCGGCGCCTGGAGGCCTTCCCCGAGGTGACCTACGTCGCCACCGGCGGCACCCGCGCCGGCGACGCGGACTGGGCCCAGCGCGTCGGCCTCCACCGCGAGCGGCGGCCCGCCCACTGGCGGACCGCCGAGACCTGCGACCTGGTGCCGCTGCTGGACCTGCCCGGCACGCCCCTGCTGATCGACTGCCTCGCGCTGTGGCTGACCGACGCCATGGACCGGGCCGGGGCCTGGGACGACGCCGTCTGGGCGGCCGGCGGGCACAAGGAGCTCCGCGCCCGGATCGCCGACCTGGTGGCGGCGGTCCGCGCGACCCGGCGCACGGTGGTGCTCGTGAGCAACGAAGTGGGTTCCGGAGTGGTCCCGGCGACCGCCTCCGGCCGGCGGTTCCGCGACGAACTGGGGCGCCTGAACAACGCGGTGGCCGGCGAGTGCGAACACGTCCTCCTCGTGGTCGCCGGGCAGGCCCTCGCCCTCAAGGAGCCGCCTTCGTGACGGATCGCCGGCCACCCCCGAAGGAGGCTCCGGACGGCTGTAATCTCTGGCAGATGACCACCCTGAATCTCGACGACTTCTCCGATCTGATCGAACGCCCCGACGGGGGCGTGCGACGTGACGCCGAGGAGCGCCGTGGGCGCCTCGCCCTGCCGCCCGGCGCCCTGGGCCGGCTCGACGAGCTCGCCGAATGGCTGGCCGCCGCGCAGGGCCGGGTACCGGTCCGGCCGGTCGAGCGGCCCCGGGTGGTCCTGTTCGCCGCCGACCACGGCATCGCCGCGGCCGGGGTCTCCGCCCGGCCCGCGGGCAGCGCCCACGAACTCGTGCGCGCGGTGCTCGACGGCACCAGCCCGGTCTCGATCCTCGCCGGACGCTTCGGCGCGGGCGTCCGCGTCGTCGACGCCGGCCTGGACTGCGACCCCGCCCTGCTGCCCGAGGACGTCGTCCGCCACCGCGTCCGGCGCGGCAGCGGGCGCATCGACGTCGAGGACGCGCTCACGGCCGAGGAGGCCGAGGCCGCGCTCAGGCTCGGCATCCGGATCGCCGACGAGGAAGCCGACTCCGGCACCGACCTGGTCGTCCTCGGCGACCTCAGCGTCGGCGGCACCACCGTCGCCGCCACCCTGGTCGCCGCCCTGTGCGGCACCGACGCCTCCGTGGTCACCGGCCGCGGCGGCCTGCCCATCGACGACCTGGCCTGGATGCGCAAGTGCGCCGCCATCCGCGACTCGCTGCGCCGCGCCCGCCCGGTGCTCGGCGACCAGACGGCGCTCCTGGCGGCCGTCGGCGGCGCGGACGTCGCCGCCATCACCGGCTTCCTGCTCCAGTGCGCGGTGCGCCGGACACCCGTCATCCTCGACGGGGTGGTCTCGGCCGCCTGCGGACTGGTCGCCCAGCGGGCCGCCTTCCGCGCCCCCGACTGGTGGCTGGCCGGACAGAGCAGCGGCGAGCCGGGCCAGGCCAAGGCACTGGACCGGATGGCACTCAACCCCGTGCTCGACCACGGCGTCACAGTGGGAGAGGGAACCGGAGCCCTGCTGGCGCTCCCCCTGGTCCAGGCGGCCGCCGCGCTCGCCGCGGAACTCCCCGAGACGTCCTACGGAGAGGCGCCGGCGGACCAGAAGACGGACTGAAAGCACCGGGCACCACGGGCCTGACCAGTCCGCAGTGCCCGTACGGCCTGCGGACCGGTGACGCCCATATCATCGCGTTTCATGGGAGAGGTCCGCTTGACCAGCGTAGAAGACCGGAAGAGCCTCGATCAGGCTTCCGGCAAGGGTTCCAACAACAAGAAGGAGAAGGAGCAGGGAGGGGAGGCCGCGGCCAAGCCCGAGACCCGCCGGGGAAGCCCCAGCTCACGGCGCGGCGCGGCCTTCGCGGTCTGGTACCTCCGCGCCGTCACCTTCGTCAACTTCCTCAGCGCGGTGTGGCTTTCGCTCGGGCAGGACCTGCGCCGGCACAACACCGCCGATTTCTACACCCCGTACCTGCTGACGGCCGGCTTCGCCTCCGGCCTGTTCTCGCTGCTGCTCGCGGTCACCATGGGCCGCCGCAAGCGGGCCGCCTGGATCCTGAACCTCGTGGTCGGCGGCCTGCTGCTGCTGGCGTTCGCGGTCGCCGCCTTCGCCCCGTGCACCAGCGGCGAGTTCAGCCTGTGCTACCCCGAGTTCCGCGACCACGCCCAGAACTGGGTCTCGCTCGCCCTGACCGCCGCCTTCGTCGGCGCCCTCCTGGTGGGCCGCCACGAGTTCTACGCAAAGGGCGACCGCTCCAACCCCAAGCTGGCCACCGCCGTCGCCGCCGTCGGCCTGCTGCTCACCTCGCTCGTCGCCGCCCTCCTCGTCGGCGCGACCAACACCGACCCCGACCGGGCCGACGCCACGTTCCTCGCCCGCTGGCGCTACGGCGTGATGCGGCTGATCACCCTGGCGCCCGACGACAAGGCGTACAACGCGATCACCACCCCCGCCTGGGTGGACGTGTTCATCAACGTCATGTCGATGCTGCTGCTCCTCGCCGTGCTGTTCGCCGCCTTCCGCTCCCGCCGCGCCGTCGACCCGCTCACCCCCGAGGACGAGGAGAAACTGCGCGCCCTCCTCGCCAAGCAGGGCGACCGCGACTCCCTCGGCTACTTCGCGCTGCGCCGCGAGAAGTCCGTCATCTGGTCCCCCACCGGCAAGGCCGCCGTCACCTACCGCGTCGTCGGCGGGGTCTCACTGGCCTCCGGCGACCCCATCGGCGACCCCGAGGCCTGGCCCGGCGCCATCGAGCCCTGGCTGGCCGAGGCCCGCGAGCACGGCTGGGTGCCCGCCGTCATGGGCGCCTCCGAGGAAGCCGGGCAGATCTACGCCCGGCACGGGCTCGACGCCCTGGAGCTCGGCGACGAGGCCATCGTGGAGACCGACGAGTTCACGCTGGAGGGCCGCGCCATGCGCACCGTCCGGCAGGCCTACAACCGCGTCAAGCGGGCCGGCTACACCGTCCGCATCCGCCGCCACTGCGACATCCCCGCCGAGGAGATGGCCGTCCTGCTCCAGCGCGCCGACGACTGGCGCGACGGCGCCACCGAGCGCGGCTTCTCCATGGCCCTGGGCCGCCTGGGCGACCCGGACGACGGCCAGTGCGTGATGCTGGAGTGCACCGACGGCAACGGCGAGCTGCGCGCCGTGCTGTCCTTCGTGCCCTGGGGCCCCAAGGGCCTGTCGCTGGACCTGATGCGCCGTGACCGCGACTCCGAGAACGGCCTGATGGAGTTCATGGTCATCGAACTCCTCGAACGCTCCAAGGAGATCGGCGTCACACAGGTCTCACTGAACTTCGCCATGTTCCGTTCCGTCTTCGAGCGGGGGTCCAAGCTCGGCGCGGGTCCGGTGCTGCGCATGTGGCGCTCGCTGCTGAGCTTCTTCTCCCGCTGGTGGCAGATCGAGTCCCTCTACCGGGCCAACGCCAAATACCGCCCGATCTGGGAGCCGCGGTTCATGCTCTTCGAGAAGAGTTCCGACCTGCTGCGCATCGGCATCGCGGCGGGCCGGGCCGAGGGCTTCCTGGAGGCGCCCGGCCTGCCGAAGTGGATGCACCGCAGACATCTGGAGACGATTCGTTGACGTCGTGGACGACGGCCTCACCGCGGCGGTTCGCCCGCCGCGAGTGGGGCCCCCTGTTCTGGACCCTCCGGGACGCACTCGTCCGCGACAAGTGGCGGGCCGTCCCGATGACCCTCGGGGCGGTCTGCCTCACCTCGGTCTTCCAGATCGTCCAGAACACGTCCTGGGGCTTCCAGCCCGTCCAGAACCTCGGGTCCGTCAAAGCCGCCGACCCGCTGTGGCTCGCGCTGCTGCGCACGCCGCTCTCCCTCTTCGTCCCCGCCCTCGACCTGCCGGTGTGGGGGGCGCTCGCGCAGATCCTGCTGGTCTTCGGGATCGCCGAGATCTGCATCGGCTGGTGGCGCACCCTGCTGATCGGGTACATCGCCACCCTCGCCGGCACCACCTACGCCCGCATCGGGCTCTCGCTGGGCCCCGAGCACCCCTTCGGCCTGCCGGTCACCGACCGCGTCGTCAACGACACCGGCCCGTCGGCGGCGGTCGTGGGCCTGGCCCTCTACGTCTGCTGGCGCTACCGGGCCTACCTCACCGGCACGCTGGTGATCCTCGTGATGATCGGGGAGGTCCTCGTCAAGGACAACCTGGCGGGCAAGGAACACCTCGCGGCCATCGCCGCCGTGATGGCGGTGTGCGTGGTACGGGCGAAGTGGGGACCGCCCCGCTCCCGGGCCCCGCTGGGCCGCCGGACCCCGCCCCCGCCGCGGGGGCCCGGCGGGGGCTGAGGCCCGTAAGGGCGCCGTACGCGCGAACCCGTACCGTAGCGGGGTGACCACAGACCTCGGGCCCGGGCCCTTCGCCACCGGACGGCAGTGGATGCGGGCCCACCCGCTCGCCACCGACGCCGTGCTGGCGCTCGGGGCACTGGCGTCCATGGTCCTCGGGTCCTTCGTCGACCCGCACGGCCCGCTCGGGCCCAGCTTCCGCACCCGCGCCCCCGAACCCGTCTCGCTGCTGCTGATGCTGCTCGGTGCGGCCGCCCTCGTCTTCCGCCGCCGCAGCCCGCGCACGGTCCTCGCCGTCACCTGCGGGCTGAGCCTGGTCGAGCTGGCCACCGGTGAGCCGCGGGCGCCCGTCGCGATGAGCGCCGTGATCGCCCTCTACACCGTGGCCGCGCGCACCGACCGGCCCACCACCTGGCGCACCGGGCTGCTGACGATGGCGGGCCTGACCGGGGTGGCCATGCTGGCCGGACCGCTGCCCTGGTACGCGCAGGAGAACATCGGGATCTTCGCCTGGACCGGCATGGCCGCCGCCGCCGGAGACGCCGTCCGCAGCCGGCGGGCCTTCGTCGACGCCATCCGGGAACGGGCCGAGCGGGCGGAGCGGACCCGCGAGGAGGAGGCCCGGCGGCGGGTCGCGGAGGAGCGGCTGCGCATCGCCCGGGACCTGCACGACGTGGTGGCCCACCACATCGCCCTGGTCAACGTCCAGGCGGGGGTGGCCGCACACGTCATGGACAAGCGGCCCGACCAGGCCAAGGAGGCCCTGGCCCACGTACGCGACGCGAGCCGGTCCGCCCTCAACGAACTCCGGGCGACGGTCGGCCTGCTGCGGCAGACCGGCGACCCGGAGGCCCCGACGGAGCCCGCCCCGGGGCTGGCCGTACTGGACGAGCTCCTCGACACCTTCCGGCACGCGGGCCTGCCGGTCGAGGCCACCGTCCAGCTGGGGGCGGGGGCCGGGCCGGACGCGGAGCCGCTGCCGGCGGCGGTGGACCTGGCGGCGTACCGGGTGATCCAGGAGGCCCTGACCAACGTCCGCAAGCACGCGGGCCCGGGTGCGCGGGCGCAGGTCAGCGTGGTCCGGGTCGGCGCCTCGGTGGAGGTCACCGTCCTGGACGACGGCGGCGACTCCGCCGACTCCTCCCCGGGCGACCCGGGCGGCGGCCACGGCCTCCTCGGCATGCGCGAACGCGCGGGCGCCCTGGGCGGCTCCTGCTTCACGGGGCCCCGGTACGGGGGCGGGTACCGGGTCCACGCGATCCTGCCGGTGTGAGGCTCGCGGTGCGGGCCCGCCATCTCCCCCTCGACGGGTCGGGGGCCGGTCGGCGGCTGCCCACCCGCCTCCCCGGGTGCGGGCCGGTGGGACCGGGGCCGGAATCCCGCTGGGCGGGGATGGAAGGCGACCGGGACCGGGGTTTGCCGGGGCCTCAGCCAGCGGTCTCAGAGATGGGTCGGGGCTTTCCCGTCAGTCTCATCGTCCTTCCGCGTCGGGCCGGCCTGTCAAGAGCGCTCCTTCGTCGCGTCGCTACGCGATCGCCTTCGGCGACCCTTGACAGACCGTCCCGCCCCGGAAAAACGAAGACTGCCGGGAAACCCCCAAAGGAACGGGACGGATGTTCATGGACATGCGGCCGTATCAGCGACCCTTCGGGGTCGTCGGGGGTCGCCTCGCCGGGCATCCGGGCCGACATACATGCCATTCGGGGCCGCCCTGCGCGTCAGATCGCTACGCGCTTCGCCCGTCTCAGCGTCTGCCAGCCGTCTGGGGCCGCTGCTGTCACCGAAGGACGACGGATTCGTCATCCGGGGCCGGTGGGCGCGACAAATCGCTACGCGCTCCCCCCGTTTCGGCGTCCGACGACCGTCTGGGGCTGATACCTGCACCAAATGACGAACAGAGCGGCATTCGGGGCCGATTTGGCGCGTCAGATCGCTACGCGGTCCCCGTTTCTCGGCGTCTGCGGCCCGTCATCCATCGGGGTCAGTCCAGGGGGAGGGCTTGGTGGGCGGCCACGATGGCGTCTATGCGGTGGGCGAGGTCGAAGTCGGCTGCGGTGAGGCGGTGTCCCGCGTCGTGGGTGGTGACGGTCGCCCGGAGGTGGTCGATGCGCAGGTCGAGGTCCGCGTGGTGCTGGATGCGGCGGGACCGGTCGGCGATGGTGACGATGGCGGCCACGGCAGCGTGGTAGCGGATCTCGTAGGTCCGGGTGATCTCGTCGCCCTTGCGTTCCCAGCCGGGCAGGTCGGTCAGGTTCTCGGCGATCTCCTCGTCGGACAACACCCTCGGTACGCCCATGTCAGCTCCCCTTGCCAACCGGCGCCAGGATCTCGTTGAGGTCCCGGCCTACGGGTGCATCGTGCCATGGGCGCATGGCCCGTTCCAGGGTGCGCAGTTCCCGCACCATGCGGGCGGATCGGGTTTCGATGGCGAGGTGCACGGCTTCGCGGGCGATCTCGACCGCGTGGTCGGGGTTCCGGGCGGTGGCGGCCGAGGTGGCGTGCCGGGCGAGGTAGACGCCACGGTCCCGCCGGGCGGTCGCGGGGACGACGTCGAGGACCTGAGCCCAGAGCGAATCCGCTTCCCGGCCGAGGCCCAGCCGGCCGTAACAGGTGGCGCGCTGGACCTCCAGGTACCCCGGTGTCCTGCGGCAGGCGTTGCCCCAGGGAAGGTCGTCGTCGACGCGGGACAGCAGCCCTTCGGCGGTGTCGATGAGCTGGTCCACGGCGGCCCGGTCGCCGGTGAGGCTGGCGCCGTGCGCCTGTTGTTGCAGGGCCATGACGCGGATCTTGGGCAGGAGCCCGTCCGACAGGTCCAGGGCGGCCTCGCAGAGGTCGATGACACCGTGCCCGTCGCTCAGGTCCGTGCGGACATGGGCCTGGTTGACCAGGCTGTACCCGATGAGATGGGCATCTCGGGAACGTACCGCTATCTCCTGCGTGACCCCGCGCCAGAACGCGGCGGCACCCAGATCACCCGCATCCTGATAGAGCCAGCCCACCAACGCCGCATAGGCCGCCCCGGCCCGCAGGAGCCCCCGGCGCACCTCCCCCTTCGCAGAGCGGATCAGCTTGTCGATCAGCTGGTACTGCGCGCTGACGGTACCGATCAGGTCGTGGGGACCCAGATACATGTCGGCCCGATAGTGCCCTTCGAGCTGCTGCTCGAAGTAATCGATGAGCGCCGGGTCGACGTGCTGGGACGACATCGGACCGGGCACGAGGGCGGCAGCGGTC
Organism: Streptomyces sp. NPDC001594; assembly: GCF_042893675.1. Lineage (NCBI taxonomy): Bacteria > Bacillati > Actinomycetota > Actinomycetes > Kitasatosporales > Streptomycetaceae > Streptomyces > Streptomyces sp. NPDC001594. Next base: position 385,617 of record NZ_JBIAVB010000003.1, read on the forward strand.
ACGGAGACGAACTGTCTTCTGTTCACGTCGTCCCCTTGACGGGCCTCGGGGCGGATCCATCCGACAGGCACGGTGAACCCCAGATCTTCCGGCCACCGGCCGAGAGCATCGTGCAGCACGATCGCCGTCTCCTCCGCCGGCCAGCCGGGCCGCTCCCCCTCCCAGCGCCGCCAGGTACGAGGGGAAACGTCGAAGTGCCGGTCCTGGAGAAGCCTCCGCCCGTGCTCGGACAGCCCCTTGGCTGCCTGATCCATCGTGCGCCAGCCGACACGGAGCCTCGCCGCCCGCAGCGCGTCATTGCGTTGACTCATGGGCCCAGCTTGAGGCGTCATCGCATCCGTTCCCGGCCATGGCCACCAGATGGCCACCGATGGCCACGCGATGACCTGTCTGCCCGTCTGTCCGCCCGCCCATCATCTCCGCATGACAGACGAACCGGCCGAGTTGCACGACTGCCACCACCCCAGCCCCGGCCTGCTGGCCCGTGCGGCAGCCGGGTGGGCAAGGTTCCTGCGCAGCGCCCCCGAACAGACGGAGACGGACGATGAGTGAGCAGTACGAGTACGTCCCCCACCGCCTCCTGCGCCGCCGCGTCCGCGACATCGCCTCCGGCACCGAAGGCGAGCTGATGGCCGTCATCAACGAAAACGTCTCCGACTGCCTCACCTACGAACGCTGGATGGAACTCGCCTACATCCGGGGCTCATCCGGCCGAGAGTTCACCACCGCCGTCGAAAACGTCGTACCTGCCTATGACCAGCCCCAGACGGCCGTCGGACGCCGAGATCAGAGGAGCGCGTAGCGATTTGTCGCGCCAGCCGGCCCCGGATGACGACCTCGTTGGCATTTGGTGCGGGTATCAGCCCCGGACGGGCGGCTGACGCTGAGACGGGAGGAGCGCGTAGCGATCTGGCGCGTGGGGGCGGCCCCGATCCGCTGGCGCGGACCCTGGTGCTCGGCGAGGCGGCCCCCGACCACCCCGACTGATCGCCGATCCCGCCGTATGTCCATCGATGGACCGTGCCGTCCTTTTGGGGGTTTCCCGGCAGTCTTCGGCTTTTCGTGGCGGGACGGGCTGTCAAGGGTGGCCGAAGGCCATCGCGCAGCGACGCGACGAAGGAGCGCCCTTGACAGGCCGGCCCGACGCGGAAGGACGATGAGACTGACGGGAAACCCCCAACCGATCTCCGAGACCGCTCAGTGTGGTCCCGGCCCCCTGGTCCCGGTCGTCTTCCATCCCCGCCCAGCGGGATTCCGGCCCCGGGCCCGTCAGCAGGGTTTGCGCCAGGGGCCCAGTTCGTATTTCTTTTCCATCGAGCTCAGTTTCAGTTCTCGTGAGCGGTCGCAGAAGTCACTGGTCGGGACCTCGTATTCGACGTGGAAGACCGCTTTGTTCGCCTTGATGAAGGGGGTCAGGCTGTCGCACTCCTCGTACTGGGCGCACTGTTCGTTCACCGCGAAGTCGAAATCGGCTACCAGCGCAGGGATTTGGTCCAGGTCGTTCTTCAGGCCGACCGACATGCCCCTGTCGTGGGCCAGGCGGGCGATCAGGCGGTTGTAGGTGAGCTGGTGGTCCGCCGTGAGGGGGAAGCCCGTTTTGTTCTTGTAGCCGTCCATGTTGTCCGGTTCGACCGCGTCGAAGCCCTTCTCGCGGCACATGTCGAAGCGCTTCGCCATCAGGGGTTCCAGGGCCGTCGTCTGGCGGATGTCCAGCCAGCGTTCGCCCTTCCAGCCGTTGCCCTCGCCCAGGAGGGATCGGGGGAAGGCGTCGGCGTCGGGGCGGAAGTCCTCCCAGGCGCCCGTGGAGATGTAGCAGATGGTTCGGCGGCCTGCCGCCTTCAGGTCGGCCACCTGGTCCTTCGTCGTGTTGAAGCCGTCCACGTCGTACACCGGCACCTTCACCGAGGTGTCCAGCTTCCCACTCAGCTGCCACTGCCAGGCCGTCCCCGGCCGGGGCTGCCAGCGGCCCCCCGGGGTCTGGGAGGTGTCCGGGGTCGGGGTCTCGTCGTCGTCGCCGTCGTCCGGGCCCGCCGTGCAGGCGGCCGTGAGCAGGAGCAGGCCGGTGACCGCCAGCGCGGTGAAACGCTTCATCCGGCGGTCTCCAAGGTGTGCGGGAGGCTCCCCCACGGGTGGGCGCCGGTGCCGGGGACGGCGCAGTGGACGCCCGCGTGCCGTTCGGCGGCGAGTTCGGCGGTCGGGGCGTTCGGCGGGACGGCGTAGACCAGGTGGCAGAAGCGGTCGGCGGGGTGGTCGGCGGTCCAGGGGGGCGGGGTGGCGGCGCCGTCTCGGTAGGCGTCCCAGGGGCCCTCGAAGGTGACGAGGAGGTCGGCGAGGGCGGCGTAGCCGGGGTGCGGGTGGACGCCGTGGTTGAGGACGAGCGTACGGGCCCCGGCCGCGCGGGCTGCGATGGCGAGGCGGCCGTAGTGGGGCAGCAGTTCGGGGCCGGAGGCGGCCTGGTCGAGGAAGGCGCCGTCGGCGGCGTACCAGTCGCGGTGGCGCAGCAGGTCCTGGACGACGTCGGCGTGGGGCCGGCGCCCGTAGTCGGTGTCGGTGTAGCCGAGGACGGGCACGCCGGCGTTCCGCAGCCGGGCGGCGACGTCGGCGAACCGCTCGTCGGGGGCCTCGCCCGGTCCGCTGGCGGGGTTGAGGACGACGGAGTGCAGCCGGCCGGCGGAGGCGATGAGCCGTTCCCACGCCTCGGGCCGGTCGGCGGGATGCTCGTAGAGCGGAACCATGAGCATGGGGAGCACGGGGGCCTCTTCGTGGTGCGGGCTCATCGGTGGGCCGTCGCACGGCCGAGGAGCAGGCAGACCAGGACGGACAGCACGGCCGCCGCCACGCCGGCCACGCCCAGCTGGACGAGCCGGGGCCGGCCGGCCCCGGCCAGCAGGGCCAGGCTCTGGGCGGCGGCCGCGGCGGCGCAGACCACGGCGGCGGGGCGGACGGCGCCGAAGGACTGCAGGAGCAGCCCGGTCCACATCACGGCGCCGAGCAGCAGCAGGGTGGCGACGCGGTCCCAGGTCAGACCCGGGGCGTGGGGCCACAGCAGGGTTCCGGCGGTGCCGAGCAGGAGCAGCACCCCGAGGTACACGGCGAGGCAGCGGCCCAGGGTGACGAGCATCCGCCGCCGGAACGCCCGGGGCGAGCGGGCCGCGCGCAGCCCGGCGAGGCTGCCGCTGCGGAAGCGGTGCAGGAGCCATTCGGCGGGGCCCATGCTGAGGGTGAGGGCCACCGCCGAGGGGGCCGCGACGGCTTCGGCGGGGCCGCCGGTGAGCACCTCCCCCAGGGCGGCGTACAGCACGAGCAGGCCGGTCCCGAGGCCGAACACCCCGTAGGGCACCGAGTCCGCGATGCGGGGTCCGCGCCGGGTGTGGTCCTCCTCGGCGCCGCGCAGCATCCGCCAGCGCACGGCGCCCCCTTCGCCCGGGTGGGGCTGCGTCCGGTGCCTGATCCTGCGCACCGCGGCCCGTGCCCCTTCGGCGAGCGGCAGCTCCCGCAGGGCCAGGGCGCACGCGGCCGTCAGGGAGACCAGCAGCAGGGCCACCCGCAGGGGCACGGGCGGGTCGGTGAACAGGGCGAGTACCGATCCGGCGGCCATGGGGGCGAGGGCGGTGAGCAGCAGGCGTTCGCGGCGCAGGACGAGCAGGACGGTGGCGGCCCCGACGTAGAGGGCCTGTCCGGCGGCGAAGGCGTAGGAGAACGGGGGCCCGCCGGGTACGGCGAAGGCGGCGGCGGTGCCGAGGAGGGCGCCGGCGGGGGCGCCGACGAGGAGGGTGCGTCCGGCGGCGGCGCGGTCGCCGAGGCCGAGCCAGGTGTAGGCGCGGTGGGAGAGGGTCTGGTCCCAGATCCAGCCGACGAGGGCGCCGGCGAGCAGGGTGAGGGTGCCGGCGGGCAGGCCGAGCCGGTCGGGCGGGCCTTCGAGGAGGGGTTCGCCGAGGAGGTAGGCCAGGCCGGGCAGGGCGAAGATCAGTCCGCGCAGCAGGCAGGCGGTGAGGGAGACCTTCCAGGGGTCGGGGAGGGCGTCGGGCTCTGGGTAGGAGCGGGGGACGCGGGCGTAGAGCTCCTCGGCGAGGGCGAAGGAGTCGGGGCGGCCGTAGGTGAGGCGGATGTACTCGTCGGTCATGCCGTCGGATTCGAGGACGGCGGCGATCTCGTCGGGGTGGACGGCGGCGGCGACGAAGTCGTCGAGTCGTCCGGCGAGTTCGTCCATGGGGTCGGCGCCCGGCGCCTCCCCCGGGCGGGGGAGGACGGGCAGGGTGTCCGTGGCGCCCGCGGCGGCGCCGGGACGGGGGCGGCGGGCGGAGCCCGCGTGGCCGACGGGGACCCAGGAGCCTTCGGGGCCGGGCGGCTTGAGCCAGAGGGATCCGCTCACCACACGCTCCCGTCGGCCGCGAGCTCCTTGTACCAGGGGTCGGCGAGGCGCGGGGTCCACGGGTCGCCGGGGTGGACGGGCAGGACGGGCCGGCCGGCCCGCTGTTGGTCGGAGAGGCCGCGGTAGATGTGGCGGAAGCCGTCCACGGACTGGTGGAGGGTGAACTTCTCGACGACCCGTTTGCGGGCCGTGCGGCCGAGTTCGGCGCGGCGTGCGTCGTCGCGGAGCAGGGCGAGGGTGGCGCGGGCCATGGTCTCGGGTTCGCGGGGCGGGACGACGAGGCCGGTGTCGGCGACGGCTTCGCGGACGCCGCCGACGTCGGTGGAGACGGTGGTGCGGCCGCAGGACATGGCTTCGATGATGCTGAAGGGGAAGCCTTCGCTGATGCTGGAGAGCATGACGACGCTGCCGGCGGCGTAGGCCTTGGCGACCTCGGTGATCCGGCCCTCCCAGGTGATGCCGTCGGCGACGCCGAGTTCGGCGGCGAGCTTCTCCAGGCGGAGCTTGTACTCCTCGCAGCCGGCCGGGACCGGGCCGAAGAGGCGCAGCCGCAGGGCGGGGAGTTCCTCGCGCATGAACGCGTAGGCGCGGATGAGGGTTTCGAGGTCCTTGATCGGGTCGATGCGGCCGCACCAGCTGAGGGTGGGCACCTCGGGTTCGGGGCCGGCCTCGGGGAAGACGTGGGGGTCGACGCCGTTGTAGACGGTGCGGATCCGTTCGGAGTCGGCTCCTCCGCGTTCCTCCCAGCGGCGGTTGTACTGGTTGCAGGGGGTGATGAGGTCGGCCTGGCGGTAGCCCTCGGAGTTCAGCTCCCGGTAGAAGCCGAGCACCAGGGCCTTGACGGGCCAGCGCTGGGCGGCGGTGCGGTAGCCGAGGTAGCGCTCGCGCAGGTAGATGCCGTGTTCGGTGAGGAGGAAGGGGACCCCGTCGAGGTGTTTGGCGGCGAGGGCGGGGAGGGTGGCGAGGCCGCTGCTGACGGCGTGGGCGACGCTGTCGGGCGGGATCCGCACGGCGAGCGGGCGCAGGGCGTGTTCGAGCAGGTCGGTGGCGGTGAGCGCGTCGTGGACGGTGGGGTCGGCGGCGGCGGTGGCCAGGCCGGGGCGGGTCCACACGTCCATCAGCAGGCGCAGGGCGGGTTCGGAGCGCAGGGCCGGGGCGAGCCGGCCGGCGCGGGCGAGGCGGGCCAGTTCGGCCAGGGCCTCGGAGAATCCGCCGTGCTCGGGGTGGATCAGGGAGAGCAGGAAGGTTTCGTAGACCTCGGTGAAGCGGCGGTGGGCCTTGCCGCGGAGGGTGGTGCGGCGGGCTTTGGGGGGCGGTGGGCCCCAGAGCGGGACGGCGGTGTGCCGGTAGACGTTGCGCGGCAGCTCCCAGGTGACCGGCTCGCGTCCGGAGCCGGTCAGGGCTATGACGTTGAAGTCGACTTCCGGCATGCCGCGTACCAGTTGGTCGCACCAGGTGCTGACGCCCCCGTGGACGTGCGGGTAGGTGCCTTCGGTGAGCATGGTGACATGACGCCCATGGCTCATGTGCTGAGTCCCCCCAGGACTGAAAAGGGGCCGGCGCCCGTGGTGGGCGGACGCCGGCGCTGGGTACTGCCGGGTGGAGCGGGTGTGACCGCGGGGCTCCGGGCCCGCCCCGTGGCCGGGGCGGGCGGGAGCGGGCGGCTCAGAGCAGGTGGAGGGTGACCGCCGACTGGAGCAGTTCGGGACCGGTCCAGGTGGAGCGGGTACCGGCGTAGGCGGTGCCGAAGTCGGCGGTGCCGAGCAGGAGCTGCTTCTTGGTGCCGTTGGGGGCGGTGACCGGGGCGAGGACGCCGGAGGGCGCCTTGACGGTGACGTCCTTGCCGATGCGGTAGGCGGTGACCTGGCCGGCGTCGACGGCCTTGTTCCAGGCGGCGCGGCGCTGGAGCTCGACTCCGGTGGCCTTCATGCTCTGGTTGACGATGGGGGCGCTGGCCGCGTAGAGGGAGCGGTAGGTGTCGAGGACCTGGTTGAGCACGGGGTAGAGCGTGCGGTCCTCGGCGAGGTTGGACTGGTGGACGTAGTGCGGCTTGGGGTCGTTGGCGAGGACGTGGCGCAGGGCGGTCTTGGCCTCGGCGGGGACGATGTAGTCCAGGAAGCCGGTGCCGGTGTCGAGCGGGGCCGGCAGGCAGGTGGAGGTCGTGGGGTTGTCCTCGCACAGGCCGCTGCCGCCGTCGGCGCGGCTGGTGTAGATCCAGTTGTACTCGTCGGCCATCTCCGCGTTGGTGCCCGTGTTGTAGTACACGTTCATCGGGTAGCGGGGGACGGTGAGGGCGGCGCCGACGGCCCGCTGGTCGGGCTCGCGGGAGTTGTCGCTGCCGGCCCACTTGACGCCGTTGTCGGCGAGGGCGCCGGCCAGGTTGGGGTTGTCCTGGGGCTGCTGCGGGAGGGTCTTGAGGCCGGAGTGCTCGCCGGTGACCAGCTCGGTGCGGTCGGTGGTGAGACCCTTGGAGGCGGCCCAGTTGTTGTTGTCGCGGATCTGGGCGGAGATGTCGGCCCGGCTCATCCAGTTGGTCTGGCCCTGGGCGTTCTTGGTGCAGGTCCAGGGGCTGACGCTGACGTCCTGGGTGCAGCCGAGGAAGAGGTGGGTGTAGGTGTGGTTCATCCAGCGGTACTTGGCCTTGTCGGCGAGCAGCTGGGCGGTGAGGGCGTCGGTGCCGCCATTCGCCGAGTTCTCAGCCTTCCACTCCTCGCCGGCGCCCGCGTTGAAGAGCAGGTCCAGCTTGAAGTCCTTGGAGGTCTGCCACTGCGCCAGGTACTGGGCGTCGGCGGCGGTCATGCGGATCGTGGACTCCTTGCCCTCGCCGCCCGCGCAGGCGTAGTCGCCGGGGGTGCAGTTGAGGCTCTTGTCCCAGCGGGCGTCCGGGGCGAAGACGTCGTCGACGTGGACGGCGAAGTAGTTGCGCTCCTGACCGAGGTGGACGCCCTGGGTGAGCCACTCGACGAGGCCGCGGGCCAGCAGCCGGAACTGCTGCTGGTACTGGTTGTAGCCGAAGGTGACGACGAGTTCGCTGCGTCCGTCGTGGGTGTACTCGCCGACGAGCGAGCCGCGTCCGGAGCCGACGGGGGCGTCGACGAGGCTGGTGTAGCCGGCCATCGGCTTGGCGATGAACCCGTAGCTCTCCGGAATGAGGGCGGAGTTGTCCTCGAAGGCCACTTGACCGCCGAGGTAGCCGAACGGGCCCGCCTTGCCGGCGGCGGTGACGGCGGCCTGGGTGCCGTCGAGGGTGCCGGCGTAGCCGCCGTTGTCGGTGTACTCCAGGCCGACCTCGGGGTGCGCCCAGGTGTAGGCGTCCACCTGGCGGATCCCGTACGCGGTCTCGTACGCGGTGAGCGCGGCCATCTCGGCGGAGCCGGTGCCGAAGGGGTTCTCGTTCGGCAGGACGACGCCCTGGTACTTGGCGCGCGGCCGGCCGCTGACGGTGTCGCTGAGGAACGCGGCGTCGATCTTCGGACGGCTCGCGCTGCCCAGGTCGATGCGCGTGAACGGGACCCCGGTGTCGCGGAGTTCCGCGGTGATCGCCCCGACCGAGCTGCCGCCGTCGTCGACGACCAGCACCTTCAGGTCGATCCGCGGTGCCACGGTCGCCGCGTGGGCGGTCGTGGCGGGTACGGCAACCGACATCAGCGCCGCTACGCCCATGGCTGCCGCGGCCCTGTTCATCCGGTTCTTGTTGACCATTTCGGCCTTTCCCCCCGCAGGCGTCCCTCGGCGCGGCCCGTGGCGGTCGGCCGGGCCGGGGAGGCTCTGTGGAAATCATGCAAAAGGACCCCGCGTCCTCTTGCGAGAGTGGCTCGATCCTCGCGGACCTCGTCAGGTCTAGGCGGCAAACCTGGAGCAGAGTCCACAGATGGGTGAACCTGACGGCCCGGCTGTCGAACAACTTGACAAACCTTCGAGTGACGTACGGATGACAGGTGGCGCGTAGGCTCGTTTCCGGCGGCCGTCGCGCCCGAATACGATCGCTGCGGAGCGGCCGGCGACCCCGACGCGACAGAAGCGCCCATATAACACAAACGGAAGCGAGACTTCACCACCGTGACTGCTCTGACTCTCAGCACTGCCGGCGCGGCGACGCTGCGCGCCGACGCCCTCGTGGTCGGCGTGGCGAAGGGCCCGAAGGGGCTCGTCGTGGCCGCCGGCGCGGAGGCCGTGGACACGGCGTTCGACGGAAAGCTCGCCGCCGTGCTCGACGCGCTCGGCGCCTCCGGCGCCGAAGGCGAGATCACGAAGCTGCCCTCCCCGGCCGGCCTCAAGGCCCCGGTCGTGCTGGCGGTCGGCCTGGGCTCCGCGCCCGAGCTGGACGAGTCCTTCGACGAGGAGGCCCTGCGCCGCGCCGCCGGCTCCGCCGCCCGCGCCCTGCACGGCTCGAAGAAGGCCGCCTTCGCCCTCCCCCTGGAAGACGCCTCCGCCGTCACCGCCGTGGCCGAGGGCGCGCTGCTGGGCGCGTACGCCTTCACCGCGTACCAGGGGGGCGAGAAGAAGGCCGCGAAGAACGGTGGTCCGAAGCAGCCGCTGGCCGAGGTGGCCCTGCTCGGCGCCAAGCCGCGCGACAAGGAGCACAAGGCCGCCGCCGAGCGCGCGACCGTCGTCGCCGCCGAGGTCAACGTCGCCCGCGACCTGATCAACACCCCGCCGAACGACCTCACCCCCGCCGCCTTCGCCGCGATCGCCGCGGCGACCGCCAAGGAGCTCGGCCTCAAGGCCCAGGTCCTCGACGAGAAGGCGCTGGTCAAGGGCGGCTACGGCGGCATCATGGGCGTCGGCAAGGGCTCCGAGAACCCGCCGCGCCTGGTGAAGATCGCCTACACCCACCCCGAGGCGGAGAAGCACCTCGCCTTCGTCGGCAAGGGCATCACGTACGACTCGGGCGGCATCTCCCTCAAGCCGGCCGGCCACAACGAGACCATGAAGTGCGACATGTCGGGCGCGGCCGCCGTGTTCTCCTCGGTCGTCGCCGCCGCCAAGCTGGGCCTCAAGGTCAACGTCACCGGCTGGCTCGCCCTCGCCGAGAACATGCCGTCCGGCTCCGCCACCCGCCCCGGCGACGTGCTGCGCATGTACAGCGGCAAGACCGTCGAGGTCCTGAACACGGACGCCGAGGGCCGCCTGGTCCTGGGCGACGCCCTGACGAAGGCCTCCGAGGAGAACCCGGACGCGATCGTCGACGTGGCCACCCTGACCGGCGCCATGGTGCTGGCCCTGGGCGACCGCACCTTCGGCATCATGGCCAACGACGACGCCTTCCGGACCTCGATCCACGAGATCGCCGAGGAGGTCGGCGAGTCGTCCTGGCCGATGCCGCTCCCCGAGGACCTGCGCAAGACCATGGACTCCCCCACGGCCGACATCGCCAACATGGGCGTCCGCATGGGCGGCGGCCTGGTGGCCGGCCTCTTCCTCCAGGAGTTCGTCGCCGAGGGCATCACCTGGGCCCACCTCGACATCGCGGGCCCCGCCTTCCACGAGGGCGCCCCGTACGGCTACACCCCGAAGGGCGGCACCGGCTCCGCCGTCCGCACCCTGGTGCGCCTGGCCGAGCGCACCGCCACCGGCGACCTGGGCTGACCCGCCCCCTCCGCCGTCCTCCCGCGGAGCGCGTTCCACCTGGTGGGACGCGCTCCGTGACGGGCACCACGCCCCGGGACCGAGACCTCGGACCCGGGGCGTGTTCGCTCTGGAAGAAATCTTGAGGATCGGTAGGTTTCTACGCCCGGGTAACCCGGACTTCGGGCAGAACGACGGTCCACACCCGGGGCCCGGCGTCCCGCGTTCCCCCGACAAATGCGAAGATGGGTTCTCGGCAGGACAGGGCCCCCACCACAGGGCCGAAGAAACAAGCGGCCGATTACCAGCCGCCGCCCGGTCACAGAGGACCGGTGCCCGGCGCACATGCATGGAGGACGTGACGTGGCGAACGACGCCAGCACCGTTTTCGACCTAGTGATCCTCGGCGGTGGCAGTGGCGGCTACGCCGCGGCACTCCGCGCATCCCAGCTGGGTCTCGACGTTGCGCTGATCGAGAAGAACAAGCTCGGCGGCACCTGCCTGCACAACGGCTGCATCCCCACGAAGGCTCTGCTGCACGCCGGTGAGGTCGCCGACCAGGCGCGCGAAGCCGGACAGTTCGGTGTCAAGGCCTCTTTCGAGGGCATCGACATCGCCGGTGTGCACAAGTACAAGGACGAGGTCATCGCCGGCCTGTACAAGGGTCTGCAGGGCCTGGTCGCCTCCCGCAAGGTGACCTACATCGAGGGTGAGGGCCGCCTCTCCTCGCCGACGTCCGTCGACGTCAACGGCCAGCGCGTCCAGGGCCGCCACGTCCTGCTGGCGACCGGCTCCGTGCCGAAGTCCCTGCCCGGCCTGGACATCGACGGCAACCGCATCATCTCCTCGGACCACGCGCTGGTCCTGGACCGCGTGCCCCAGTCCGCGATCATCCTGGGCGGCGGCGTCATCGGCGTCGAGTTCGCCTCGGCGTGGAAGTCCTTCGGCACCGACGTCACCGTCATCGAGGGCCTCAAGCACCTCGTCCCGGTCGAGGACGAGAACAGCTCCAAGATCCTGGAGCGCGCCTTCCGCAAGCGCGGCATCAAGTTCAACCTCGGCACCTTCTTCCAGAAGGCCGAGTACACCGAGTCGGGCGTCCGCGTGACCCTGGCCGACGGCAAGACCTTCGAGGCCGAGGTGCTGCTGGTCGCCATCGGCCGCGGCCCGGTCTCCCAGGGCCTCGGCTACGAGGAGCAGGGCGTCGCGATGGACCGCGGCTACGTCCTGGTCGACGAGTACATGCGCACCAACGTGCCGACCATCTCCGCCGTCGGCGACCTGGTCCCGACCCTCCAGCTCGCGCACGTCGGCTTCGCCGAGGGCATCCTGGTCGCGGAGCGCCTGGCCGGTCTCAAGACCGTCCCGATCGACTACGACGGCGTCCCGCGCGTCACGTACTGCCACCCCGAGGTCGCCTCCGTCGGCATCACCGAGGCCAAGGCCAAGGAGATCTACGGCGCGGACAAGGTCGTCGCCCTGAAGTACAACCTGGCGGGCAACGGCAAGAGCAAGATCCTCAAGACCGCGGGCGAGATCAAGCTCGTCCAGGTCAAGGACGGTGCCGTGGTCGGCGTCCACATGGTCGGTGACCGGATGGGCGAGCAGGTCGGCGAAGCCCAGCTGATCTACAACTGGGAAGCCCTGCCGGCCGAGGTCGCGCAGCTCATCCACGCGCACCCGACCCAGAACGAGGCCCTCGGCGAGGCCCACCTGGCCCTGGCCGGCAAGCCGCTTCACGCACACGACTAATCCACAGTCACGGGCGCGACGACCACTTCCGCACTTTCGTTAGGAGCAACAGAAACCATGCCGGTTTCCGTAACCCTTCCGGCGCTCGGTGAGAGCGTCACCGAGGGCACTGTCACCCGTTGGCTGAAGGCCGAGGGCGAGCGCGTCGAGGCCGACGAGCCGCTGCTCGAGGTCTCGACCGACAAGGTCGACACCGAGATCCCCTCCCCCGTCTCGGGCATCCTCGCGTCCATCAAGGTCGCCGAGGACGAGACCGTCGAGGTCGGTGCCGAGCTCGCGATCATCGACGACGGCTCGGGCGCCGCTGCCCCGGCCGCCGCTCCGGCCGCCGAGCCCGCCGCCGCCCCGGCCCCCGTCGCCGAGGCGCCGGCCGCCGAGGCCCCGGCCGCCCCCGCACCGGCCGAGACCCCGGCCGCCCCGGCCGCCGCCGCGCCTGCCGCGTCCGGCACCGATGTCGTGCTCCCCGCCCTGGGCGAGTCCGTCACCGAGGGCACCGTCACCCGCTGGCTGAAGGAGGTCGGCGAGTCCGTCGAGGCCGACGAGCCGCTGCTCGAGGTCTCCACGGACAAGGTCGACACCGAGATCCCCGCGCCGGTCTCCGGCACCCTGCTGGAGATCCTGGTCGCCGAGGACGAGACCGCCGAGGTCGGCGCGCGCCTGGCCGTCATCGGCGTCGCGGGTGCGGCTCCGGCCGCCCCGGCCCCGGCCGCTCCGGCTCCGGCCGCTCCGGCCCCGGCCGCCCCCGCGGCGCCGGTCGCCGCTCCGGCCCCGGTGGCTCCGGCCGCTCCGGTCGCCGCCCCGGCCCCGGTGGCCCCGGCCGCCCCGGCTCCGGTCGCCGCTCCGGCTCCGGTCGCTCCGGCTGCCCCCGCCGCTCCGGCCCCGGCCGGTGACGAGGGCGCCTACGTGACCCCGCTGGTGCGCAAGCTCGCCTCGGAGTCCGGCGTCAACCTGGCGACGGTCACGGGCACCGGTGTCGGTGGCCGTATCCGCAAGCAGGACGTCCTGGCCGCCGCCGAGGCCGCCAAGGCCGCCGCCCCGGCTCCGGTCGCCGCTGCCGCTCCGGCCGCCGCCAAGGCTCCGGCCGCGGTGTCCGAGCTGCGCGGTCAGACGGTCAAGATGACCCGCATGCGCAAGGTCATCGGCGACAACATGATGAAGGCCCTGCACTCGCAGGCGCAGCTCAGCTCCGTGGTCGAGGTGGACATCACCAAGATCATGAAGCTGCGCGAGAAGGCCAAGGCCGGCTTCCTCGCCCGCGAGGGCGTCAAGCTGTCCCCGATGCCGTTCTTCGTCAAGGCCGCTGCCCAGGCGCTGAAGGCCCACGCGGTCGTCAACGCCCGGATCAACGAGGACGAGGGCACCATCACCTACTTCGACTCGGAGAACATCGGCATCGCCGTGGACTCCGAGAAGGGCCTGATGACCCCGGTCATCAAGGGTGCCGGTGACCTCAACCTGGCGGGCATCTCCAAGGCGACCGCCGACCTGGCCGCCAAGGTCCGCGGCAACAAGATCACCCCGGACGAGCTGTCCGGCGCGACCTTCACCATCAGCAACACCGGCTCGCGCGGTGCGCTGTTCGACACGGTGATCGTCCCGCCGAACCAGGTCGCGATCCTGGGCATCGGTGCCACGGTCAAGCGCCCCGTGGTCATCGAGACCGAGGAGGGCACCGTCATCGGCGTCCGCGACATGACGTACCTGACCCTGTCCTACGACCACCGCCTGGTGGACGGCGCGGACGCGGCCCGGTACCTCACCGCCGTGAAGGCGATCCTCGAGGCCGGCGAGTTCGAGGTCGAGCTCGGCCTGTAAGGCCAAGGCGCGCAGGGATCTGCCGCTTACGGCGCCCCCGTCCGGATTCGTCCGGGCGGGGGCGCCGTCGTCGTGGGGCCCGCCCGGCCGCCGTTGTAACGAGCCTCACCCTGCGTCCCTGACCACGAACGCATCGGAGCAGGCCACGGCGGCCTTATTGTCTAGGCATCAGGCCCCGCGTGTCCGCCACACACAGGAGTTGAACCCCGATGATCACCCCACCCGTCGTGCACTCGCTGCGCGAGCAGATCCGCGAGCACATCGTGGAGGGGATCGTCAGCGGCCGCTGGAAGCCCGGCGAGCGGATCGTCGAGCGGCGGATCGCGGTCGAGCTGGAGGTCAGCCAGACGCCCGTGCGGGAGGCCCTGCGCGAGCTGGAGACGCTGCGGCTGATCGAGTCGGCCCCGAACAAGGGCGTGCGCGTGCGCAACCTCTCGGCGGCCGACCTGGAGGAGATCTACCCCGTCCGGGCCGGTCTGGAGCAGATCGCGGCCGAGCTGGCGGCGCCCCGGCTGGCGGCCGACTGCTCGGCGCTGGAGCCGCACGTGGCGGCCCTGTGGGAGGCGGACCGGGTCCAGGACGGCACGGCGCAGGTGCGGCACACGGTGGGGTTCCACCGGGAGCTGGTGCGGGCGGCCGGGAACAGCGTGCTGCTGCACACCTGGGAGAGCCTGGGGATCGAGGTCTTCACGGCCCTGTCGATCCGGTGGCTGGGAACCGTCCAGAAGTCGTACGCCGAGGAGCACGAGGCCCTCGTCGCGGCCTTCCGCGGTCAGGACCCGGACATCGGGGTGCTGGTGAAGCGGCACGTGCTGGGCTGCGCCCCGCGCAGCGCCTGACCCCACGGACCCCTCTCTGACCTGCGGTTTTGAGGGATCCTCCAGGGAATCGCCAGCGCTTTGGCGTGTACTGATGAAACCGGCACGGCGTGCCTGAGTTCATGGCACCCGGTGCCGACTTTCGCCTGAGCGTCGAATATTCGTCACTTTTATTTGATCGATCATCGATCAGGGATTTACAGTCACTGCGGGCCCCAACCCGGGTCCTTCGGCCCTGTCCTGCCCGTCAGGGTTTTCTTCACCACCTCCTCTCCTTTGTCCGGAAGGCGGCGCACACCGATGTCCGACCCCGTAGGAAAGCTTCCGAGCGAGCTCGACCAGCTCCCGGACCGCGACACCGAAGAGACCGCCGAATGGGCGGCCTCCCTCGACGCCGTCGCCAAGGCCGCCGGTACGCGCCGCGCCGAATACCTGCTCCGCCGCACGCTCCAGCACGCCGAGGCCGCCGGCCTGGCCCTGCCGAAGCTGCTGGAGACGGACTACGTCAACACCATCCCCACCTCCGCCGAGCCCGAGTTCCCGGGCGACGAGGAGCTGGAAGCCAAGATCACCGCCTGGAACCGCTGGAACGCGGCCGCCATGGTGACCCGCGGCTCCAAGTACGGCGTCGGCGGCCACATCGCCACCTTCGCCTCGGCGGCCTGGCTCTACGAGACCGGCTTCCAGCACTTCTTCCGCGGGAAGGAGGCCGACGGATCGGGCGACCAGCTCTACATCCAGGGCCACGCCTCCCCCGGCATCTACGCCCGCGCCTTCCTCGACGGGCGCATCTCCGAGCAGCAGCTCGACAACTTCCGCCAGGAGTCCGGCGGCAACGGCCTGCCGTCCTACCCGCACCCGCGGCGCCTGCCGTGGCTGTGGGAGTTCCCCACGGTCTCCATGGGCCTCGGCCCGCTCTCCGCGATCTACCAGGCGCGCTTCAACCGCTACCTGCAGAACCGGAACATCAAGGACACCGCCAACTCGCACGTCTGGGCCTTCCTCGGCGACGGCGAGATGGACGAGCCCGAGTCGACCGCCGCCCTGGCCCTCGCCTCCCGCGAGCAGCTCGACAACCTCACGTTCGTCATCAACTGCAACCTGCAGCGCCTCGACGGCCCGGTCCGCGCGAACTTCCGCGTGGTCCAGGAGCTGGAGGCCCAGTTCCGCGGTGCCGGCTGGAACGTCATCAAGACCCTGTGGGGCTCCGCCTGGGACGAGCTGTTCCAGCTCGACACCACCGGCGCGCTGGTCCGCCGCATCCGCGAGGTACCGGACGCGCAGTTCCAGACGTACGCGACCCGCGACGTGGCCTACATCCGCCAGCACTTCTTCGGCGCCAACGCCGAGCTCGTGCAGCTGGCCGGGGTGCTCTCCGACGCGAAGATCGCCGAGTGCTTCCACAGCTCGCGCGGCGGCCACGAGCCCCGCAAGGTCTACGCCGCGTACAAGGCCGCCCTGGCGCACAAGGGCGCGCCGACGGTGATCCTGGCGCAGACCGTCAAGGGCCACACGCTGGGTGCCGGGTTCGAGTCGAAGAACGCGAACCACCAGATGAAGAAGCTCACGGTCGACGAGTTCAAGGACATGCGCGACCTGCTGGGCCTGCCGATCCCGGACAGCGCCTTCGTCGACGGCAAGGTCCCCTACGGCCACCCGGGCGCCGACAGCCCCGAGGTGCGGTACCTGCACGAGCGCCGCGCGGCCCTCGGCGGCCCCGCCCCGGCCCGCAAGGTCCACCACGTGGCCCTGCCGGCTCCGGCCGACCGCTCCTTCGCCCCGCTCATCAAGGGCTCCGGCAAGCAGGAGATGGCCACCACCATGGCCTTCGTCCGCCTCGTCAAGGACCTGATGCGGGACAAGGAGACCGGCAAGCGCTGGGTGCCGATCGTCCCCGACGAGGCCCGTACCTTCGGTATGGAGTCCCTCTTCCCGTCGGCCGGCATCTACTCGCCGCTGGGCCAGACGTACGAGCCGGTCGACCGCGACCAGCTGATGTACTACAAGGAGGCCAAGGACGGCCAGATCCTCAACGAGGGGATCACCGAGGCCGGCGCCATGGCCGACTTCATCGCCGCCTGCACGTCGTACGCGACGCACGGCGAGCCGATGATCCCGTTCTACATCTTCTACTCGATGTTCGGCTGGCAGCGCACCGCCGACCAGATGTGGCAGCTCGCCGACCAGCTCGGCAAGGGCTTCATCGTCGGCGCCACGGCCGGCCGCACCACCCTGACCGGTGAGGGCCTCCAGCACGCGGACGGCCACTCGCACCTGATCGCGTCCACGAACCCGGCGTCGCTCAACTACGACCCGGCGTTCGCGTACGAGATCGCGGTGATCGTCAAGGACGGTCTGCGCCGGATGTACGGCGAGAAGCCGGAAGACGTCTTCTACTACCTGACGGTCTACAACGAGCCGAAGGTGCAGCCGGCCATGCCCGAGGGCGTGGAGGAGGGCATCCTCAAGGGCCTGTACCGCTTCAACACGGCCGCCGCCCTGGAGGCCGCCCCGGCCGCCGACGCCCCGAAGATCCAGCTCATGGCCTCGGGTACGGCGATCCACTGGGTCCTGGAGGCGCAGCGGCTGCTGGCCGCCGACTGGAACGTGGCCGCCGACGTGTGGTCCGCCACCTCCTGGGGCGAGCTGCGCCGCGACGCGCTGGAGTGCGACGAGGCCCTGCTGCGCGGCGAGGAGCGCACCCCGTACGTCACCCGCGTGCTGGAGGGTGCCCCGGGCCCGGTCCTGGCCGTCTCCGACTGGATGCGCCAGGTCCCGGACCAGATCAGCCAGTGGGTCCCGCAGGACTACACCTCGCTGGGCACGGACGGCTTCGGCCTCTCCGACACCCGTGAGGGCGCCCGCCGCCACTTCGGCGTCGACGCGCAGTCCATCGTGGTCGCCGCCCTGGCCCAGCTCGCCCGCCGCGGCGAGGTCCCGGCGTCGGCCGTCAAGGAGGCCCGGGAGCGCTACGGCCTGTAGGCCCCGGCCCGTCCGACCGTGAGGCGGCCCGTCCCTTCGGGGGCGGGCCGCCTCAGCCTTTGCTCTGCTGCCTGGGCAGCTCCCGGTCCGGCGGGGTGGGCTCCGCGCCGGTCAGCTGCGCCAGCATCGCGCGGATCCGTTCGGCCTTGGCGTTGGCGTCGGCCAGGATGTCGACGGCCTGGCCCTGTGCGGTCTCGAGCGTCTGGCGGGCCCGGCGCTCGGTCTCGGTACGGAGCTCCTCGGCCTCCAGGCGCAGCTGCTCGGCGCGGTGCTCGATCTCGGCGAGGCGCTTTTCGGCCCTGGCCTGGCGCAGGGCGATGTCCCGCTCGGACTGCTCGCGGCGTCTGGCCAGGGCGGTCTCGAAGTCCGAGGCGGCCTGGGCGGCCTTGTTGCGGGTCTCCTCGAAGAGTTCGTCGGCCTCCTGCCGTCTGGCGGCCGCGTGTTGCTGCGCGGCCGCGCGGACGGCCATCACGTCGCGTGTGGCCCGCTCCCGCAGTTCCGCGATCTCGCGCTCGGCCTCGGCCCGCAGCCGGTCCAGCTCGGTGGCGCCGCCCGGCGCGGGTGCGGGCGGCTGGTGCGGGGGCCGGCGGTGGGCGGCCAGGAGGCGGTCCACCTCGCGTACGACGGTGGCCGCGTCCGGCGGGCGGTGGGCCGGGTCCTTGGCCAGGAGGTGCATGACCAGGTCGGTCAGGCCGGCGGGGGCCCGGCCCGCGGGCAGGGGGCGGGGCTGTTCGTGGACCTGCTGGTAGAGCAGGGCGTGCGGGGCGGCGTTGGTGAAGGGCGGGTGGCCCGCCAGGCCTTCGTAGAGGAGGCAGCCCAAGCTGTAGAGGTCGGCCCGGTGGTCGATGCCGGAGTCGCCCCGGCACTGTTCGGGGGACATGTACGCGAAGGTGCCCATGGCGGTTCCGGTGACGGTGAGGTCGGCCACGCGCAGGGTCTCGCCGAGGAACTTGGCGAGGCCGAAGTCGAGGACCTTGATCACGCCGGTGGCGGTGAGCATCACGTTCTGCGGTTTGACGTCGCGGTGGACGATGCCGAGTTTGTGGGCGGCGGACAGGGCGGCCGCGATCTGGCCTCCCCAGTGGGCGACGTCGTACCAGGGCACGGGGGTGGGCCCGCGGAACAGGTTCGCGAGGGTCTCGCCGTCGATGCGCTCCATGACCAGGTAGAGGTAGCGGCGGCCCGCGAGCAGGGTCTCACCGCAGTCGTGGACCGTGACCGTGTGCCGGTGCGGCAGGGCGGCCGCCGAGCGCACCTCGTGCATGAAGCGGTGTTCGACCTGGGTCGTGTCCATGCCCGGCACGGCGTGGACGAGTTTGGCGGCGACCGGCCGCAGCATCCGTGTGTCGAGGGCGCTCCAGACCTCGCCCATGCCTCCGCCGCCCAGTCGCGTCTCCAGCCGGTAACGGCCGTCGATCAGTTCCCCCTGCATCCGTACCCCTCCCGCGCCCCGGACCCTTCGGGTTCGAGTATGCGGCCGGGCGGGGGACCCGGGACCGGCCTTTGGCCGTATGAGCGGTGGCGGGGTGGGGGTCGAGCCCGGATGCTGTATTCCGTGATGGACGAGACGGAGTTCTGGGAGATCGTCGACCGTACCCGCGAGGCCGCCGACGGCGACCCCGAGGAGCATGCCGAGCTGCTCGTGGAACGGCTGACGCAGCTGGATCCCGACTCCGTGCTGGATTTCGCGCGGCACTTCGAGTCGCGGTACAACCGTGCGTACACCTGGGACCTGTGGGGCGCGGCCTGGGTGCTGCTCGGCGGGGCCAGCGACGACGCGTTCGACTACTTCCGGTGCTGGCTGATCGGGCAGGGTCGGGAGGTCTTCGAGGGCGCGGTGCACGATCCGGACCAGCTGGCGGAGCTGCTGGGCGAGTTCGACGAGGAGATCGACGGGGACGGCGAGGAGCTCGGCTACGCGGCCGACGAGGCGTACGAGCAGCTGACCGGGGCGGTGGCCCCGGACCTGGGGATCCCGTTGCAGGCGGAGGAGCCGGAGGGCGCCCCGCTGGACTTCGAGAACGAAGCCGTGCTCGCGGAGCGCTACCCCCGGCTCTGGGAGCGCTTCGGGGGCTGACCTGGCCGGCCTGGCCGACCTAGTAGTGCGTGCCGCCGTCGATGCGGATCTCGGTGCCGGTGATGAAGGCGCCGTCCTCGGAGCCCAGCATCGCGACGACGCCGGCGACGGTCGCGGGGCCGGCGAAGCCCTGGCCGAGGGCGGGGGCGAGCTTGGTGAAGAGGGACCAGTCGGTGTCCTCGGGCAGGCCGGGGCCGGTGCCGGTGGTCATGCCGCTCTCGATGGAGCCGGGGGCGACGGAGACGAAGCGCAGGCCCTGCTTGCTGTACTCGGCGGCGAGGGCGTGGGTCATCGACTGGATGCCGCCCTTGCTGGCCGCGTAGGCGGACATGTAGGGGTGCGCGAAGCTGGCCGAGGTGGAGCTGAAGTTCACGACGACCGGCTGGTCGCCCGCCAGGAGGGCGGGGAGGGACTCGCGGATCATCAGGAAGGTGCCGGTCAGGTTGACCGCGATGACCTTGTTCCAGAAGTCGAGGGTGGTCTGGTGGGTGTGCGCGGAGCGCAGGATGCCCGCCGCGTTGACCAGCACGTCCATGCCGCCGAGGGCGTCGACGGCGGCGGCGACGCCTTCCTTGACCGAGGTCTCGTCGGATATGTCCAGCACGGCGGTGGTGAGCCGGTCGGCGCGCCCGTCGGCGGCCGCCTGGTCGGCGGTGGCCTTGAGGCCGGCTTCGTTGACGTCCACGGTGTGGACGCGGCCGCCCTCGGCGAGAATGCGGTGCACGGTGGCCTGGCCGATGCCGGAGCCGCCGCCGGTGATGAGGACGCGACGTCCTTCGTAACGGTTCATGGGGTGCAGCGTACCGAGAAGATGGCACGTTTTGCCAGACTGGCATCGATTGCAACCATCTGATCCGACTGGCGGTAGGCTTCACCCGTGAGATCTCCCCGCCCGTACACCCCCCAGAACGGCTCCGGAACCCAGTCGCTGACGGAGCGCCGCAAGGCCGCCACCCAGCTGGACATCGCCCGCGCCGCCTGCGAGCTCTTCGCCGCACACGGCCCCGACGGGACCACGGCGGAGGACATCGCACACCGGGCGGGGGTCGCGCTGCGCACCTTCTACCGCTACTTCCGCAACAAACAGGAGGCCGTGGCCCCGCTCCTCGCGGGCGGCGGCGACGCCTGGCGCGCCCTGCTGGCCGAGGAGGACCCCGCCACCCCGCTGGCGCAGGCCCTGGAACGGGCCGTGACCCGGGCGCTGAGCGACTCCAAGGCCGTCGAGGAGGGCCTGGAGGTCACCCGCGGCCTGCTGCGCGCGGCCGCCACGGACGAGGCCCTGCGCGCCGTCTGGTACCGGGTGAACCAGGAGTCGGAGGAGCGGCTGGTCCCGATCGTGGCCCGGCTGGCGGGCCCGGAGGCCGGCGAGATGTCCGTACGCCTGGTGTCCGCGGCCGCCACCGACGCGATCCGCGTCGCCCTGGAACTGTGGTCCGCCGGCCAGGCCCCGGTCTCGGGCCCGGGCTCCCCCGCCGACCTCGCGGTGCGCTGCCTGCGGGAGCTGACCGGCGCGATGCCCCTGCTCCGCTGAGGGCGGGGCAGGGGCACCGGTGAGAGGTCGGGGGGTGCGGCGCGGTCAGCGCCAGCCGCCCCAGTCGTGGTACCAGTTGGCGTTGTCCCAGCGGCCCCAGTCGTGGTCGCTCCAGTTGCCGTGGTGGCGCCAGTGGCCGTTGTTGCCGCAGTCGTCGTCATCGTCCCAGTTGTTGGCCCAGCGGGAGTGACTCGAGCGGTTCCAGTTCCCGTCGTGGTCATGGGCGGACGCGCTGCTCAGCGGCAGCAGCGCCAGCGTGACCCCTGCGGCACCCGCGACGGCGGCACCGATGATCCTACGGCGCATCTTCATGCACCTCCGAACATGTATCGCTTATCGGGCTTATCGGGCTTTTACGTCCCACTCAACCGTTACTCCACTCGGGTCCCCTGTCAAAAGCAGAAGGCCCCCCGCCGCTCTCCGAAAGAGCGGCGGGGGGCCTCCCACCAGGCACGATCCCGACGTGCGCCGGGCTCAACTTCTTACAGGTCGAAGTAGAGCTCGAACTCGTGCGGGTGCGGGCGCTGCGCGATCGGGGCGATCTCGTGCGTGCGCTTGTAGTCGATCCAGGTCTCGATCAGGTCGGGGGTGAAGACACCGCCGGCCAGGAGGTACTCGTGGTCCTCCTCCAGGGCCTTGAGGACGTCCTCGAGGCTGGTCGGGACCTGCGGGACGTTCGCGTGCTCGTCCGGGGAGAGCTCGTAGAGGTCCTTGTCGATCGGCTCCATCGGCTCGATCTTGTTCTTGATGCCGTCGAGGCCCGCGAGCAGCAGCGCCGAGAAGGCGAGGTACGGGTTCGAGGACGGGTCCGGCGCGCGGAACTCGACGCGCTTGGCCTTCGGGTTCGAGCCCGTGATCGGGATGCGCATGGCGGCGGAGCGGTTGCGCTGCGAGTACACCATGTTGACCGGCGCCTCGAAGCCCGGGACCAGGCGGTGGTACGAGTTCACCGTCGGGTTGGTGAAGGCGAGCAGCGACGGGGCGTGCTTGAGGATGCCGCCGATGTAGTAGCGGGCGGTGTCCGACAGGCCCGCGTAGCCGGCCTCGTCGTAGAAGAGGGGCTCGCCGCCGGCCCACAGGGACTGGTGGACGTGCATGCCCGAGCCGTTGTCGCCGAAGATCGGCTTCGGCATGAAGGTCGCGGTCTTGCCGTTGCGCCAGGCGACGTTCTTCACGATGTACTTGAAGAGCATCAGGTCGTCGGCCGCGGCCAGCAGCGTGTTGAACTTGTAGTTGATCTCGGCCTGGCCACCGGTGCCGACCTCGTGGTGCTGGCGCTCGACCTGGAGGCCCTGGGCGTCCAGCTCGAGGGAGATCTCGGCGCGCAGGTCGGCGAAGTGGTCGACCGGGGCGACCGGGAAGTAACCGCCCTTGTAGCGGACCTTGTAGCCGCGGTTGTTCTCCTCGGAGCCCGTGTTCCAGGCGCCGGCCTCGGAGTCGATGTGGTAGAAGCCCTCGTTCGCGGAGGTCGCGAAGCGCACGCTGTCGAACACGTAGAACTCGGCCTCGGGGCCGAAGAACGCGGTGTCGGCGATGCCGGTGGAGGCGAGGTAGGCCTCGGCCTTCTTGGCGATGTTGCGCGGGTCGCGGCTGTAGGCCTCACCCGTGATCGGGTCGTGGATGAAGAAGTTGATGTTGAGCGTCTTGTCCTTGCGGAACGGGTCCAGACGCGCGGTGGTGATGTCGGCACGCAGCGCCATGTCGGACTCGTGGATCGCCTGGAAACCGCGGATCGAGGAACCGTCGAAGGCGAGCTCCTCCGCCGGGTCGAACGCTCGCGCCGGGATGGTGAAGTGCTGCATCACACCAGGCAGGTCGCAGAAGCGGACGTCGACGAACTTGACGTCGTTCTCCTCGATGTACTGCTTCACTTCGTCGGCGTTCTTGAACATCCAACTCCTCCTACTCCCGGTCCCCGGGGCAGGGACGGGCTTTATAGCTCGTGGTGCGGTGCGTCAGTGCGGTGCCGCACGCTGACCGACCATAAGCAGACGGGATTTCCCAAGCATGACCCATTTGTTTCGCACAAGTTAACCAGGGTCCCGTCCAGGTCCCGTCGAAGCGCACCGGTACCGTGGTGGAGTGGACAACAGGCAAGCAATCGGTTCCTGGCTCTCCGGCCCCCGCGCGGCCGCCGAGGAGATGGGCGTCGACTTCGGCTATCCGGGCCAGCAGCTCGGCCTGCCGCAGTCGGGTCCCGGCTCCGTGGCCCGCTTCGGGCGCCGGCTGGGCGCGCTGGCCGTCGACTGGATCGGCTGCCAGCTGATCGCATACGGGCTCATCACCCATGGCGACGTGGCCAAGGCCGGCAACTGGACGCTGGGGCTCTTCGTGGTCCTGGCGATCCTGACCGTCGGCACGGTGGGCTTCACCCCCGGCAAGCGGATCCTCGGCCTCCGGGTGATCTCGCAGAACGGCGGCCGCCTCGGCCTGCCGCGCGTGGTGCTCCGCACGGTGCTGCTGGCACTGGTCATCCCGGCGCTCGTCTGGGACCGGGACGGCCGCGGACTGCACGACCGGCTCTCGGGCGCGGTCCAGGTCCGCATCTGAGACGCAAACGGAAGCGAACGCGAACGCGGGAGCGCCCTGCGGGCCGGACGGCTCGCAGGGCGCTCCTGTGTTTCGTATACGTGTACGCGTACGGTCAGCGCGGGCGCTGGCCGCGCATGCCGCGGCCGGGGACCGGGCCCTTCGGGATGGGCATGTTGCTCATCAGGTCGCCCATGGCCCGCAGCTTGTCGTTGACGGCGGTGATCTGGGGGCCCGCCAGGACGCGCGGCAGCTTCAGCAGCGTCGTACGGACCTTCTTGAGCGGCACCTCGCCCTCGCCGTTGCCCACGATGAAGTCGTGGACCGGCACCTCGGGCATGATCCGGGCCAGCTTCTTCTTCTCGGCCGCGAGCAGGGACTTCACCCGGTTCGGGTTGCCCTCGGCGATCAGGACCACGCCCGCCTTGCCGACGGCCCGGTGGACGATGTCCTGGTTCCGGTTCATCGCGACGGCCGGGGTGGTCGTCCAGCCCCGTCCCACGTTGTCCAGTACGGCCGCGGCAGCGCCCGGCTGCCCCTCCATCTGCCCGAAGGCAGCCCGCTCGGCCCGCCGTCCGAAGACGATCGCCATCGCGAGGAACGCCACCAGGAAGCCCAGGATGCCCAGGTAGACCGGGTGGCCGATCAGGAAGCCGATCGCAAGAAAGACACCGAAGGTGACGATTCCCACGCCCGCGACGATCAGACCGACCTTCGGGTCGGCCTTGCGCGTCATCTTGTACGTCAGGGCGATCTGCTTCAGTCGCCCGGGGTTCGCAGCAGTCTCTGCGTTTGACTTCCTCGCCATGAGGCGAAGTTTACGTGGCCTGCGGGGTACGGGTCGCCGCGGCCTCGAGTACGTGCTCGGTTTCCACCCGGTCCTTGGCCCTGCGGCGGTCCTCCAGGACGGCCGTCCAGGCGTTGCGGCGGGCGCCGCTCATGAGCAGCGATTCGATGCCGCGGAAGGCCTCACTGAAGGACGGGATGGCGATGGCGCGGACAGGCGCGGCCTGCATGATGTCGGTCCCTACTCTCGGTACTCGCATCGGTGGCGTGTGCGGTGCGTGGATCCAGCGTCACTCACTGGTGTTACCAGGGCATGACCGGTGGGTCAAACGTGATGAAAGATTGACGCGGCCCGCCGGGCTCTCCCATATGAAAGAGCCTAGGGGCCGCGTCATCGCGCATTACCGGTTAGTAAGTTGTTGTGCCCGACCTCACACGGAGTGTGACGGAGTGGATCACGCCTGGGCGCGCTTCTCCATCGCCTGCCCGTAGAGGCGGCCGGCCCGGTAGGACGAGCGGACCAGCGGACCGGACATCACGCCGGAGAAGCCGATCTCCTCGGCCTCCTTCGCGAGCTCCACGAACTCGGCCGGCTTCACCCAGCGCTCCACGGGGTGGTGGCGCGGCGAGGGACGCAGGTACTGGGTGATGGTGATGAGCTCGCAGCCCGCCTCGTGCAGCTCCTTGAGGGCCTCCGAGACCTCCTCGCGCTCCTCGCCCATGCCCAGGATCAGGTTGGACTTGGTGACGAGGCCGTAGGCGCGGGCCTGGCGGATGACGTCGAGGGAGCGCTCGTAGCGGAAGCCGGGGCGGATCCGCTTGAAGATCCGGGGCACGGTCTCGACGTTGTGCGCGAAGACCTCGGGGCGGGAGGCGAAGACCTCCTCCAGCAGCTCCGGGACCGCGTTGAAGTCGGGGGCCAGCAGTTCGACCTTGGTGTGGCCGCCCTCGCGGCCGGCGGTCTGCTGGTGGATCTGGCGCACGGTCTCGGCGTAGAGCCAGGCGCCGCCGTCGGCCAGGTCGTCGCGGGCGACGCCGGTGATGGTGGCGTAGTTCAGGTCCATCGTGACCACGGACTCGCCGACGCGGCGGGGCTCGTCGCGGTCGAGGGCCTCGGGCTTGCCCGTGTCGATCTGGCAGAAGTCACAGCGCCGGGTGCACTGGTCGCCACCGATGAGGAACGTGGCCTCGCGGTCTTCCCAGCACTCGTAGATGTTCGGACAGCCGGCTTCCTGGCACACCGTGTGCAGGCCCTCGCCCTTCACGAGGTTCTGCATCTTCGTGTACTCGGGACCCATCTTCGCCCGGGTCTTGATCCACTCGGGCTTGCGCTCGATGGGGGTCTGGGCGTTACGGACCTCGAGGCGCAGCATCTTGCGTCCGTCGGGTGCGACTGCGGACACGACCGGCTCCCTGTGACTTCGATTCTTCGGCGCCCACCAGGGTACGCCCGTAATTCGTACGTTCTTACGTCCGGCCAACCCGGGGACGGCGGGACACATTCCCGCGGCCGTCAGCCGGCGGCGGGCTCCGGCTCCCGCTCGATCTCGCGCGGCTTCAGCTCGGCGTGCTCCAGCACGTCCTTCAGGTGCCGCTCGACGACCGGCAGGACCTCGGCGATGGTGATCTCGCGGCCCAGCTCGTACGAGAGCGAGGTCACACCGGCGTCCCGGATCCCACAGGGGATGATCCGGTCGAACCAGGTGCTGTCCGGGTTCACGTTGAAGGAGAAGCCGTGCATCGTGACGCCCTTGGCGACGCGGATGCCGATCGCGGCGAGCTTGCGGTCCTCGCGGCGCTGGCCGGCGTTGGAGGGGGCGTACTCGGGGCCGTTGAGGCGGGCGTCGAACTCGTCGTCGCCTATCCGGGGGTCGAAGTCCAGGGACAGGCCGCCGATCTTCGGGCGCTCCTCCACCGGGTCGCCGAGCACCCAGACGCCGGAGCGGCCCTCGACGCGGGTGGTCTCCACGCCGAACTCGGCCGCGGTGCGGATCAGGGCCTCCTCCAGGCGGCGGACGTGGGCGACCACGTCGACCGGGCGCGGCAGCTTCATGATCGGGTAGCCGACCAGCTGGCCCGGGCCGTGCCAGGTGATCTTGCCGCCGCGGTCCACGTCGATGACGGGGGTGCCGTCGAGCGGGCGCTCGCTGGGGTCGGTGCGCCGGCCGGCGGTGTAGACGGGCTCGTGCTCCACCATCAGGCAGGTGTCGTCGATCTCGTCGGCGAAGCGGGCCGCGTGGACGCGCCGCTGCTCCTCCCAGGCCTCGGTGTACTCGACGGATTCCGGCCCGAAGCCCAGATGGACAAACCGAAGCTCAGTCACCGCAGCGCCTCCTCGTTGAACCTGCTGTGTGCACGTATCCGCACCGGTCAAGAGTACGGCGGCCCGCGCGCGGCCCCTCAGGCCCCCGGCTCGCCCCCGGGCTGCGGCTGCTGCTGCGACTGGGGGGCCGGGAGGCGGGGAGGGTGGCGGCGGCCGGACGGCGGGCGGTCCGGGTCCTCGTCGGCCCGCGGCAGCCGGCGGTGGCCCTCGGAGTGGTCGTTGACCCAGCCGCACACCCCGCAGGCGTAGCGGCCGTCCAGTCCGGCGATGTGGGTGCCGCAGCGGCGGCACTGCCCCTCGGTCAGCTCGGGGGCCGGGAGGGGGGCGCCGGGCTGCGGGTTCGCGTGCGCGTCGGGCGGATGCGCCCCGTGCGGTCGGCGGCTCATGGGGGCGCAGCTTACGCGGAGGTCGTGGACGAGTCCGTAAAGAGCCCCACGCATTCTGCACACGATCGGATGAATGTGGGGCAGAGAGGGCGGCACAGGCGGAGTTGGCCGCTACATTCACGCCGTTCACAGGGCCGGGACTCCGGTCCGTCACGTACGGGAACCGTGGAGCCGATGACGGAACGACCTGCCCAGCGCGTCCCCAACCGGCAGCTCGCGGCGCTGATCGCGGAAGCCGGGTTCTCCAACGCCGGGCTCGCCCGCCGCGTCGACCAGCTGGGGCTGGAGCACGGGCTGGATCTGCGGTACGACAAGACCTCCGTGACCCGGTGGCTGCGCGGCCAGCAGCCCCGCGGCACCACGCCCGCGCTGATCGCGGAGGTCTTCACCAGGCGCCTCGGGCGGCGGCTGTCGGCCCAGGACCTCGGCCTGGACGCGTGCGCGCCCGTGTACGCGGGGCTGGAGTTCGCGGCCACCCCGGAGGAGGCCGTGGACATCGCGAGCGGGCTGTGGCGCAAGGACTCCGGTTCGCACGCCGAGCTGCGCAAGATCGCCTTCACCCCGGCCGGGCTGGTGGTGCCCAGCCGCGACTGGCTGATCGGGCGGCCCGACGAACGGGTGGGCCGCGGCGCGGACCCCGCCGCGGGCCGGGTCCCGTCCCAGGGCCGCACCACGGTGCCCCGGCAGCGGCAGATCGACCGGGGCCCCGGGCAGCGGGTCACGGGCGGTGACATCGCGGCGCTGCGGTCGGTGAGCGAGCTGTTCCGCACGCTGGACCACGCCTACGGCGGCGGGCACGCGCGGCAGGCCCTGGTGCGCTACCTGGAGCACGAGGCCGAGCCGATGCTGCGCGGCACGTACGGGGAGACCACCGGGCGCCGGCTGTTCTCGGCCGCCGCGGACCTGACCCGGCTCGCGGGCTGGACCTCGTACGACATCGCCGCGCACGGGCTGGCCCAGCGGTACTTCGTCCAGGCGCTGCGGCTGGCGCAGGCGGCCGGGGACCGGCCGTACGGGTCGTACGTGCTGGTCACGATGAGCCGTCAGGCGGTCTACCTCGGGCACGGGCGGGAGGCGGTGCAGCTGGCCCGGGTCGCCCAGCAGGGCGTGGGCTCGGGCCCGCCGCCGGTGGTGCAGTCGCTGCTGCACGTGGCGGAGGCGCGGGGGCACGCGGTGCTGGGCGAGGTCCGGGCGGCGACGGCCTCGCTGGTGCGGGCCGAGCGGTCGCTGGGCGCGGCCCGGCCGGGGGACGACGTGCCGCACTGGGCGCGGCCCTTCGACGAGGCGCAGCTGGCGGACGAGTTCGGGCACTGCCACCGCGACCTCCAGCAGTACCGGGCCTCGGCCCAGCACGCGGAGCGCTCGCTCCAGCTGCGCTCGCCCGGGTACGCGCGCTCGCGGCTGTTCTGCCGGGTGGTGCTGGCGACGGCCCGGCTGGGGCTGGGCGAGCTGGAGCAGGCGTGCGCGCTGGGGGCGGAGGCGGCGCAGCAGGCGAGCGAGATGCGGTCGGTGCGGGCGGTGGAGTACGTCCGCGACTTCGAACGCCGCCTGGAGCCGTACCGCGACGCCTCGGCGGTCCGAAACTACCGCGACCGCGTGGCGGCCCTGCCCTGACCCGCGGCCCTCCCCCGGCCGGGGGTTCTGGGCCGGCCGGGGTCCCGGCCCGGGTCCGGGTCCGGGCCGGGTCCGGGTCCGGGCCGGGTCCTGGTCCGGGCCGGGTCCTGGTCCGGGCCGGGTCCTGGTCCGGGCCGGGTCCTCCTGGCCCGGGCCGGGGCTCTCGTCCGGCCCGGGTTCCACCCCGGCGCGGACCCGCCGGGGGTCCTGGCCCGGCCCGCGATCCGGCCCGGCGCGGGATCCCGGCCCGGCCCGGGGGCCTGGGGCCGGGCCGCGGTGCTCGCGTCAGGCCGCTGCTGGGAGGGCTGGGTCCGGGTGGGTTTGGAGGGGGATGCCGAAGTCGCGGAGCAGGGCCGTGGCGGCGCGGCGGGCGGAGTGCAGGGCGCCCTGGACGGTGTTGGAGTCGCGGTGGTCGCCGCAGACGTAGAGCCCGGCCAGGACCCGTACGGGACGCTGCCGGTCGTGCGGCGGGGGCATGGCCGGGACGGCCTCGGGGGTGTGGTGGACGGCCAGCAGCTCCCAGTCCCGGGTCGCGGTGTCGTAGAGCCGGGCCAGCCGGGAGGCGACCGTGCGGGCGGGCGGCGGGGGCCCGTGCACGGTGGTGGTGACCAGGCTGCGGCCGGCCGGGGCCCGGACCGGGTCGACCGCGCTCATCACGGTGGTGTGGGCGAGCGGCCACTTCGGGTCGGCGTCCAGGAGCAGCGAGCCGTCCCAAGGCAGGGGCTCGGGCGTCGCGTGGTGGATGACGGTGACCTCGTGGAAGTCGGGCACCCGCAGCCCGGGGAGCAGTTCGGCCGCGGCGCGGGCGCCCGTGGCGAGGAGGACGGAACGGCAGGCGAAGTCGCCGTGCTCCTCGGTGGTGACGAGGTTCGTCGCCACCGACCGCACCCGGATGCCGGTCCGTACCGTGCCGGGCGGCAGGCCGGCGGCGAGCAGCCGGGGCAGGGCGGCCGCGCCGCCCTCGGGCACGGCGAGCCGGCCGCGGGCGAAGGTGCGCAGCGCCAGGTCGGCGACGCGGCTGGAGGTGGTGAGCTCCGGGTCGCGCAGCAGCGCGGAGAGCAGGGGCCGCAGGATCCCGTTGACGGTGCGCGGGGGCAGGCCGCGGGAGCCGAGGGCGGCGTGGGCGGTGCGTTCTGGCCGGGCGAGGAGGCGGTCCGGGGGCAGCGCGGCGAGGCGTGCGAGGGCCGCGCTGAGCCGGGCCTGGTCCAGGGAGCCGCTGGCCAGGGCGCGGGCGGGGGTCAGGGCCCCGGCGCGCTGCCGTTTGCCGTCGACGCCGTGCACCAGGACCCCGGGCGCGAAGGGGCGCAGGGTCAGCCCCTCCAGGCCCGGGGTGCGGGCGGGTTCGGTGTACGCGGTGTTGAGGAGCTGGCCGACCCGGTCGAGGCGGAAGCCGTCGGCCGATGCGGTGGCCATGCGTCCGCCGGGGTCGTCGGCGGTCTCCAGGACGCTGACGCTGACCCCGGCGGCGATCAGGTGGTGCGCGGCCGCGAGTCCTGAGACTCCGGCTCCTACGATGACGACGTCGCTGCTGAGCACGTGCCCCTCCCCGAGGTCGGCGCGGCGGCTGTGTGGGGATCCTCCTTCCCCCAACGGACTCCAGGAGAACCCGAGTCCGGCGCGGTATTGCGCACAACTCCGGTCGCACGGCGGTCGCATGCGGGTCACAACCGGTCGCACACGGACGGGGAATGCGCCGGACCAGCGCCTGGACCACCGGGCGGGGGCGGGGTCAGGCCAGGGCGGCCCTGATGGCCTCCTCGATCCCGGGGTGGGCGAAGGTGAACCCGGCCTCCAGCAGGCGCGCCGGCCTGACCCGCTGACTGCCCAGCACGTCCTGGGAGAACTCCCCGAGCACGACGCGCAGCACGGGGGCGGGGACGGTGCACAGCGTGGGGCGGCGCAGGACGCGGCCCATCGCGGCGGTGACCTCGCGGTTGGTCAGCGGCTCGGGGGCGGTGAGGTTGAACGGCCCGGACAGGCCCGGGGTTTCGGCCAGGAAACGCAGGGCGGCGATCTCGTCGTGCATGGAGATGTACGACCAGTACTGCCGCCCGTCGCCGAGCCGGCCGCCGATCCCGGCCCGGAAGACGGGGAACAGCCGCCCCCACGCCCCGCCCTCGGCGGCGACCACCAGCCCGGTGCGGGCGAACACGGTCCGGATGCCGGCGTCCCGGGCGGGGGCGGCGGCCGCCTCCCACTCCACGCAGACGGAGGGCAGGAACCCGGTGCCGGCGGGGGCGGACTCGTCGACGGCCCGGTCGCCGGTGTCGCCGTAGTACCCGACGGCGGACCCGCACACGAACACGGCCGGCGGTCCGTCCATCCCGGCGAGCGCGCCGGCGAGGGCGGCGGTGCCGAGCACCCGGCTGTCGCGGATCTCCTTCTTGTAGGCGTCCGTCCACCGGTGGTCCCCGACCCCGGCCCCGGCGAGGTGCACCACGGCGTCACACCCGCGCAGCCCGACGGGGTCGACGTACCCGGCCCGGGGGTCCCAGCGGGCCTCGTCCGGGGCGGCGGGGGCGCGGCGGACGAAGCGGACGGTTTCGTGGCCGTCGGTGTGGAGGGAGCGGAGGAGGGCTTGGCCGATGAGTCCGGAGGCTCCGGTGATGGCGATGCGCATGGGGGCAGTGTGGCGCCTTTCCACGCGCCGCTCGCGCGGTCCGGCCGTCGCGGCGCTGCGACGCCCTCCGTCCGCCGGGCCCCGGGGGGGGTCGGCCGTCGGGTGCGGGTGGGGGCCGCTGCGCGGGCGAGGTCCCCTACCCGCCCTTCCACCGTTCCCAGGGGCTCCGCCCCTGACCCCGAAACCGTGCGCTCCGCGCCCGGTGCGCTCAATCTCCCCCAGCTACCGCAGCGGGGCCGGAGGGGTCAGCCGGCGCCCAGCCAGGTGCCCACCGCGTACGTGACCGCCATCGCCAGGGCCCCGCCGAGCACGTTGCGCAGCACCGCCCGCGGCACCGGCGCCCCGCCCAGCCGCGCGCTCACCACCCCGCACAGCGTCAGCGCCCCCAGCACCGCCCCCACCGTCACCGGCACCCGCCCCGAAGCCCCCGGCAGGACGATCGCCAGCAGGGGCAGCAGCGCCCCCACCGTGAAGGCGATCAGGCTGGCCAGCGCCGCGTGCATCGGGTTCGCCAGTTCGTCCGGCTCGATCCCCAGCTCCACCCGCGCGTGCGCCCTCAGCGCGTCCCGTTCCGTCAGCTGCTCCGCCGCCTCCCGGGCCACCGCCTGGGTCAGGCCCCGCGCGGCCAGCAGCTCCGTCAGTTCGGTCAGCTCCGCCTCCGGGTCCTCCGCCAGCTCGCGGCGTTCCAGATCCAGCGCCGCCCGCTCCGAGTCCCGCTGCGAGCTCACCGACACGTACTCCCCCACCGCCATCGACAGCGAGCCGGCCAGCAGCCCGGCCACCCCGGCCGTGAGGATCTCCGCCCGCGAGGTGGTGGCGCCGGCCACGCCCACCACCAGGCCGGCCGTGGAGATGATCCCGTCGTTGGCACCGAGCACCCCGGCCCGCAGCCAGTTCAGCCGGGTGCTGATCGCCGCGCTCTGCGTCTGCGTCACGGCTCCACTGTCGCGGCCCGCGCCCGCCCCGGCCAGCCCGCCGGGGCCACCCGGCGTGCGCCGCCCCCGACCCCGTACCAGGGTGGAGGGGTGAGAGCTGGGGCGCGACGGAGGGCGAGACGCGGAGGGGACGAGCCCGGCTGGCTGCACGGGGCCCCGCCGCCCCGCTGGGCCAGGATCGCGCCCGTGGTGGCGCTGGCCGTGCTCTGCGCCGCCCAGTGGACCACCTCCACCGCCGAACTCGGCTACTTCCTGGCCGCCCTGCCCGCCGTGGCGGCCTTCTCCTACGGGGCCGCCGGCACCGCCTTCTTCGCCGTCCTCGTGCTGGTCCTGCTCGGCGTCCCCGAGCTGGGCGTGGGGCACGCCCGCGGCGCCGACCTGGCCACCGTGGCCACCGTCGGCCTGCTCAGCGTGGTCATCGCCTGGGTCCGGCGGCGCCGCGACGCCCAGCTGGTCAGCGTCCGTACCGTCGCCGAGGCCGCCCAGCTGGCGGTGCTGCCGCCGGTCCCGGAGCGGGTCGGCGGGGTGAACTGCTCGGGGCTGTACCGGGCGGCCCAGCGGGGCACGCTCATCGGGGGCGACCTGTACGACGTACGGGCCGGGCCGTACGGGGTCCGGGCGGTGGTCGGGGACGTCCAGGGCCACGGGCTGGCCGCCGTCGGCACGGTGGCCTCGCTGCTCGGCGCCTTCCGGGAGGCGGTGCTGGACGACCCGGGCCTGGCGGCCGTCGCGGCCCGGCTGGACCGGCGGCTGACGGCCGACGCGGCGGCGGACTCCGTGGCGCACCCGGAGCTGTTCGCCACGGCCGTACTGCTGGAGTTCCCGCCCGGGCTGGACCTCGTACGGATCGTGTCGTGCGGGCATCCGCCGGTACTGCTGCTGCGGGACTTCGCGGTCACGGAGGTGACCGTGGAACCGGGGCCGCCGCTGGGCCTGGGCGTGGGCGGGCCGGCCCTCCCCGAGGTCGCCGAGCTGCCTCTGCTGCCGGGCGACCGGCTGCTCGCGCACACCGACGGGGTGACGGAGGCGCGTGACGCGAGCGGCTGCTTCTACCCGCTGGCCACCCGGGTCCCGGTCCTGGCGGGTGACCCGGAGGGCCTCGTTCCGGCACTCTGGCAGGACCTCGCGGCCTTCAGCGGGGGCGGGCCCCGCGACGACGTGGCCCTGCTGGTGCTGTCGCCCGATCAGCGGCTGTCCGGCGGGCCGGGGCGTCCGTAGATTCAGGGGGCATGCACTGCGCGTCCTCGTGCCGCCACCAGTAGGAGCCGCCATGTCCATGCCGATGCTGTTGATCAAGGGAACCTTCCGGGTGAGAGGCTTCAAGCCCGACGGCGACACCGTCAACTTCATGCCCGACGACGTGGCCGACTGGAAGCTCGTGCCCGGGGCCAGACCCGTCGTACCGAGGTGGGACGGCAGCGCCGCGATCCGGCTGGAGGGCATCGACGCACCGGAGACCCACTACGGCGCCGAGACCTCGCCGTCGGGTGAGCAGCACCAGCCCCTGCCCCTGGCGCACGAAGCCACGCAAGGGCTCCTGAAGGCGCTCGGCTTCACCGCCTTCGACCGGGACGACCACGATCAGGAGAAGATCAGCAGCAGCACCCCCGAGGCGGCGGAGGGCTACATCCTCACCCGCGGCGCCGACATCTTCGGCCGCTGCGTCGCCCTGGTCGGCCGCAAGTTCCAGCCGGTCCCCAACGGTTACGCCGTCGAGGTCGACGAGCGGATGCTGAGGAACACGGCCAACTACCAGCAGATCGAAGCCGGCCTGGCCTACCCGACCTACTACAGCGAGTTCCCCGAGCTCCTGCGCGCCTCCCTCACCGCCGCGGCGGCCGCCGCGGCAGCCGCCCCCGCACCGGGCAAGAGCGTGTGGGAGAAGGATTCGACCACCACCGGCACGAAGGTCACCGGCCTGGACTCCCTCACCGCCCCCAACGGCGCGGTGATCCTCCCGAAGCTCTTCCGCCGGCTGAAGGACTACCTGGACCTGAGCCCCTCGGACCCCTCCCTGTCCTGCTTCCGCGCCTACCTGGCGGGGGCGTCGGAGGACCGCTTCTACCTCCAGGGGAAGCCGGATGTGTACAGCGGCATGCACCACGTCGTCGAGGTCACCGGCGACACCGTGCGGATGACCCACCCGCCGCAGGAGATCGTCTTCGTCGAGAAGTGAGCGGTCGGGCCGGCCGGGGCACCGGCCGGCCCGCCGCCGCCTCAGCCGGAGTTCGCGACGATGAAGGCGCGGACCATCCGGCAGGTGAGGTTGGACGGCCGGTGGATCCCCACCCGGACGGCCATCGTCCGTATCTTGCGGTTGGTGGCGCGCTTGGCGTCGTACGTCCCCGTGTCGAGCAGGGAGATCGCCAGCCGCATGGCCTTCAGGCGGCGGTTGTGGCTCTCGTACCACTCGCGGGGCAGCCCCGCCGGCAACGGCTTCTTCTTGGGCATCACAATGCTCGCGGCAGCGGCCATCTACAGCCTCCCAAACGGTAGTTGGCTTCCTGTCGTTCTCCCTCGATTTTACCGGGGGGCACTGACAAAAGCCCTGGCCGCAAGGGACCCCACTACCCTTGCGGGCATGGAGATCTGGATCAATCCCGCCTGTTCGAAGTGCCGCAGCGCGCTGACCCTGCTGGACGCGGAGGGCGCCGAGTACACCGTGCGCCGCTACCTGGAGGACGTGCCGTCCGAGGCCGAGATCCGCGAGGTGCTCGGCCGGCTCGGCCTGGAGCCGTGGGACATCACCCGCACCTCGGACCCCCTGGCGAAGGAGACCGGCGTACGGGACCTCCCGCGCGAGGAGACGGACGAGGCCCGGGCCCGCTGGATCGCCCACCTGGCCGCCCACCCGAAGCTGATCCAGCGCCCGATCATCACCGCCGAGGACGGCACGGCGGTCGTGGCCCGCTCCGAGGAGGCGGTCCGCGACGCCCTGTCCCGCACGGCGTAGGCGGGGCCGGTCAGGGGGCGAGGAGGCGGACGAGCTCGCCGGCCTCCGTCAGCGGCAGCGCGTGGTGGGAGGCCCCGCGCAGCAGCCGGACCCGCGCCCCCGGCAGCGTGCGCGTGGCGGTGGCCAGCGCCCGGAGGGGGTCGTGGCAGCGGGCGCGCCCGGCGAAGAGGACGTCGAGGCCGAAGGGGGCGAGCCCGGTCAGGTCCGGGCGGGGCCCGGTGACGGGCCGGGCGGTGGGGAAGGCGGCCGTCTCCTCCTGGAGCCGCAGCCAGGCCGGGTCGAGCGGGACCCCGCCGGTCTCCCAGGCGAGGAAGCAGCGGATCCGCCCCGGGGTGGGCCGCGCCAGTACGGGCAGCGCCCGCAGGACGTAACGGGGGCTCAGGCCGGTGAAGACCTGGGTGGGGTCCAGCAGGACGAGGCGGTCGAGCCGCGGGCGCGGTGCGTACCAGCCCACCCGGCGGGCGGCGTACTGGGCGGCGAT
This sequence comes from Streptomyces sp. NPDC001594, assembly GCF_042893675.1. Lineage (NCBI taxonomy): Bacteria > Bacillati > Actinomycetota > Actinomycetes > Kitasatosporales > Streptomycetaceae > Streptomyces > Streptomyces sp. NPDC001594. Next base: position 421,159 of record NZ_JBIAVB010000003.1, read on the forward strand.
CCAGGCCCCGTAGGAGTGGCCGGCCAGGGTGATCCGCCCCTCGGGCACGAGCCCGTCCAGGACCGCGTCCAGCCATCCGGCCAGGTCCTCGGGCGTCCGTATCCCGAGGCCGGGCTCCGGGACGCTCAGCCCCGGATCCCCGACCAGGTCCACGGCGTACACCCGCCGGTCCCGGGCCAGCCCGGCCGCGACGCAGGCGCCCCACACGGTGGAGGTGGCCCCGCCGCCGGGGAGCAGGACCAGCGGGGGCGCCCCGGGGGGACCGCAGCGGTTGACGCGGGTGACCCCGTAGGGCGTGGGCACGTCGACGGCCTCGACGGGCACGGGCCACCGCGCGAGGGCCTCGTCGTAGGCGGCACGGAAGGACGCCGGCACCTCTTTCCCCACGGCACTCCCCCGGTCTCTCGCTGGGCGATAATCTCGCTCAGCGAGAGATCCTAGGCCGGAGGCGACGTGGACGACAACCACCTGGAACCGGTGCACCTGCTGCGGGCGGTGGCCGTCGAATTCGGGCTCCGACAGGCGGAGTTCGCCGCAGCCCACGGCATGCACCCGACGGACGTACGGGCCCTGGTCTGCCTGCTGGACGCCTCCCGCGCCGCCGAACCCGCCACGGCGGGCCTCCTGGGCACCCGTCTGGGACTCAACTCGGCGGGCACGACGGCGGTGATCGACCGCCTGGAGCGCCTGGGCCACGTCGCCCGCACCCGCGACCCCCACGACCGCCGCCGCGTCCTGCTCTCGGTCACCCCGGAGGCGGTCCGCCTGGGCCAGGCGTTCTTCGGCCCGGCGATCGAGACGCTGGCGGGGGTCTCGGCCTCGTTCACCCCGGCGGAACGGGACGCGGTGCGCCGCTTCCTGACCACGGCGCGGGAGGCCTTCGGCGGGGCCTGAGCACTCACCCCCCCCGGGGGCCGTCGGACGGCGTCCGGCGCTACGACCAGCCCAGCTGGGCGAGCACGTCGGTGGCGGTCTCGGGGATCGAGGACGTGGTGACGTCGAGGGTGAAGTCGTCGACCGCCGCCCGTTCCAGGATCGCGGCCAGTTCCCCGGACCCGGCCAGGTGCCAGCGCAGGGCCTCGGGCTCGTGCGCGTGGCGGTGCGTCAGGCGCTGGTGGATGGCCGGGAGGTCGGCCCGGAGGCGGCAGACCGAGAGGCGCGTGCCGAGCGCGTCGGCGATCGCCTCGCGGTCCTCCGCGCCCTCGGCCACCGACGTCTTGCCGACACCGACCGTGCCGTTGATCAGGACGGCGTGGGGTGCCAGGAGGCTTTCCGTATCCATGCGGACGACTCTACGGGCGGCCGACTCCGGCGCCCGGGGCCGTGGCTCTTCACCTCGACCCCACCCGGCACCTCGTAGGGTGGGGACGGAAGCAAAAGGGTTATTCCGCAGCAAACCGCACCCCAGTGCAAGGATCCGCCGTGACCGACCAGCCCCCGCAGCAGCCCGCCCCCGCCGGGCACCCCCTGCCCCCGCCCCGGCGGGGGGCCGACTGGATGTTCGGCGGGGTGTACGGGACCGTGCTGGCCAGCGGGCTGCTGGCGGCGCTCGACCAGAAGGGCGGGGAGTACACCCCCTTCTACGACGCCAGCTGGGTCCTCGTCACCGCCGCCACCGCCGGCCTCGCGCACGGGTACTCGCACCACATGACCACCCACCAGGCCGGTTCGGCGGCGCTCCGGTGGCGGTTGCTGGTGCGGGCACTGTGGAACGAGTGGCCGATGATCGCGGCCACCCTGCCCACCGTGCTGCTGCTGGTCCTCGCCGGGGTCGCGCACTGGGAGTCGTACGGGGTGACGGCCGTCGGGCTGGGGCTGAACACCGCGCTGCTCTTCGCCTGGGGCTCCTTCGTGGCGGTCCGGGTCGGCTACCGGCTCACCTCGGCGCTGCTGATCGGCCTGGCCGACGCCACGATCGGCCTGGCCATCATCGTCGCCAACGCCCTCATCAAATAGCCGCCAGCTGGGCCTCCGCCTCCGCCAGGATCTCCGTCAGCCGGGCGCCGAACTCCGCCCCGCGCGGGTCCGGGACGCCGGTGCGGGCGGCGGTGAGGACGGCGTCGAGGGCGCGCCCGTACGCGCCGGGGACGTCGCTCCAGCCGGGCAGGCCGAAGACGCCCTCGGCACCGCGCAGTTCCAGCCCCACCCCGGCCGCCGCGCGCGGGGAGCTCAGGCTGAGGACGGCGGTGCTGGCGGCGCCCGAGTCGTGCCGCAGGGCGAGCTGGACCAGGTCGGACGGGCCACGGGCGGCGGTGACGGCGGTGACGTCGCCCAGGACCGGGATCAGGACGGACAAGGCGTGCGGGCCGACGTCCCACAGGCCGCCCTTGGCCCTGCGCCAGGGCGATTCGGCGTACGCGCTGGGCTCCCCGTCGGGCGGGTAGACGGCGCCGAGCCAATGGGCGGAGGCGGTGAACCAGCCGCTGCGCTTGGCCTGGTCGAGGACCCACCCGGCGGTGGGTTCGGCGAAGCGGAGGGTCAGGAAGACGACGGAGGCCACGCCGTGCGCGGCGGCCGCGTCGGCGACGGCGCGGGCGTCCGCGGCCGTCGTGGCGACGGGCTTGTCGAGCAGCAGGTGGCAGCCGGCGGCCGCCGCGCGCACGGCGAGCGGGGCCTGGACGTCCGGCGGCAGGGCGAAGGCCACCACGTCGCAGTCGGCGAACAGCTCGTCGGGGTCTTCGTACACCTTCACCCCGTGCGCGCCCGCCAGCTCGGCCGCCGCTTCGGGGCGGCGCCCCCAGACACCGGCGAAGTCGGAGCCGGTGTGGGCGGCGAGGGCGGGGGCGTGGGTGCGGCGGGCCCAGGGGCCGGTGCCGAGCAGGCCGACGCGGGGACGGGGGCGGCCGGGGGCCCACTCGGAGCCCTCCCCGGAAGAGTTCAAATCATACGAAATGCTCACCTGCTCAGTCTGCCCCACCCGGACGGGTGTGCGGCCGGCGACCCGCGCACACCGCCCCACCTGCGGCGTAAACCCCGGTAACAAGGGATTCACATACGGGCAACGGCGGAGAAATCGGGCAGGGGGACGCTTCGGCCAGGACCGCGACACCCGCGCAGCGCCCCCGCAGCACCCGCAGAGTCAGGATGGATGGGCCCGTGAGCTACAAGGCTGAGTACATCTGGATCGACGGCACCGAGCCGACGGCGAAGCTCCGCTCCAAGACGAAGATCCTGAAGGGCGGGGCGGAGCCGCCCGTCTGGGGCTTCGACGGCTCCAGCACGAACCAGGCGGAGGGGCACGCCTCCGACCGCGTGCTCCAGCCCGTCTTCTCCTGCCCGGACCCGATCCGCGGCGGGGAGGACATCCTGGTGCTGTGCGAGGTCCTGAACATCGACATGACCCCGCACGAGTCGAACACCCGCGCGCTGCTGCGGCCGGTCGCCGAGAAGTTCGCCGCGCAGGAGCCGGTCTTCGGCATCGAGCAGGAGTACACCTTCTTCGACGGCGCCCGCCCGCTCGGCTTCCCGGTCGGCGGCTTCCCGGCGGCGCAGGGCGGCTACTACTGCGGGGTCGGCGCGGACGAGATCTTCGGCCGCGAGATCGTCGAGAAACACCTGGACCACTGCCTCGCCGCCGGCCTGGAGATCTCCGGCATCAACGCGGAGGTCATGCCGGGGCAGTGGGAGTTCCAGGTCGGCCCGGTCGGCCCGCTGGAGGTCTCGGACCAGCTGTGGATCGCGCGCTGGCTGCTGTACCGCACGGCCGAGGAGTTCAACGTGTCGGCGACGCTGAACCCGAAGCCGGTGAAGGGCGACTGGAACGGCGCGGGCGCACACACCAACTTCTCCACGAAGGCGATGCGCGAGGACTACCGCGCGATCATCTCCGCGTGCGAGGCGCTGGGCGAGGGCAGCAAGCCGCTGGACCACGTCAAGAACTACGGCGCGGGAATCGACGAGCGCCTGACGGGGCTGCACGAGACGGCCCCGTGGAACGAGTTCAGCTACGGCGTCTCGGACCGGGGCGCGTCGGTCCGGATCCCGTGGCAGGTGGAGAAGGACGGCAAGGGGTACATCGAGGACCGCCGCCCGAACGCGAACGTGGACCCGTACGTGGTGACGCGGCTGATCGTGGACACCTGCTGCACCGGCCTGGAGCGGGACGGCCTGGTCTGACCCGGGCAACGGACGGGAGGAAGCGGCTTTCCTGTTGACGGTTTGTCGGGATTGTGACGGCCTGACGAAGACATGACGACGGAATATGAGATTCCGATCCACCAAGTGAGACGCGGCCTGCCCCAGGCCCGTGCTTTCTGCTTCAATGACGCCCATGGCCAGCCATCCGTACACCCCGACAGGTCGCAGCGACCTGGAGCCGTTCTGGCCGTCCCGTCAGGACCACGATTTCGACCGGGTGTGTTGCCGCGCCGAGAACGCGCCGGCCCTCTAAAGCCTTCCGGGACCTCTCACCAGACCCGCCCGGGGCCTTCGGTCTGCGCGGTACGCAACGACTACGTGCATTCGCACACGTGCTCATGCACACGTACGTCTTCTGCCGACCACTCCGCGTGAAAGAGCTGACCACTCATGGCGAACACCCGCTCCCTCACTTCTGCCGCCTCCGCCGCGACCTCCGCCCCCCTGCCCTTCCCGCCGTTCCCGGCGGCCGGCCCGCGCCATCGGCTGCGGGCCGTGGACCGGGACGAGGTGACCCGGGTGGTGGACCTGCTCCCGCCGGGCGCCACCTGGCTGCCCGCGCCCCAGCACGCCGTGCCCACGCTGCCCGGCCAGCCGCCGATGGTCGGCTACCTGGTCCTCGTACCGGCCGACCAGCAGCCGATCGCCTTCGCCCCGCACTCCGTTCCCGTGGCGGTGCAGGGACCGGCGGCCGGGGCCGTGGCTCCCGTCCAGCCTGCGGCGCAGCCCTCGACCACCACCGGAGACGCGCTCGTGCGGATCGACTCCGCGCAGCGCACGGCGGAGGTGGACGGCGAACTGCTCGACCTCACCTACCTGGAGTTCGAGCTGCTCGCCCACCTGGTGGCGCACCCGCACCGGGTGCACAGCCGGGACCAGCTGGTGACCACGGTGTGGGGCTACGGCCACGTCGGCGACGGCCGGACGGTCGACGTCCACATCGCCCGCCTGCGGCGCAAGCTGGGCACGGCGCACCGCGGCGCGATCCAGACCGTCCGCCGCGTGGGGTACAAGTACACGCCGTGACGGACGACCTGGCCGTGGGCCCGTACCCGCCGGGTGCGTACGGGCCCACCGTCCTGCGCGTTACGCGGCCTTCGGCGCCCGCCTGCGGGCGGCGAGGCCGAGGGCCCCGTCCACGACGAGGAACGCCAGCAGGCTGAGTCCCAGCAGCGGGACGAACCAGCCGACCAGCGCGGTCACGCAGGCGAACGGCAGCAGCACGGTCACCGGCAGCCTGCGCCAGGCGCCGCGCGGCTGGGCGCGGCCGACGGAGAGGGCGCGGTCCTTGGTGGGCCGGCGCATCCACCACATCCGGTAGCCCCAGACGATCAGGAACATCACCGCGACGGCGAGCGCGGCGAGCGCGATCTGGTTGGCGATCCCGAAGGTCAGGCCCATGTGCAGGTCGATCCCGAACCGGGTCAGCTGCGCGAGCAGCGGGTAGTCGGCGAAGCGGAGCTCGTCCATGATCCGGCCGTCGGCGGGGTCGACGGCGACCGAGTCCAGGTGCACGGGCAGGGTCTTGTCGGCCTCCTTGACCACGTAGCCCTTGCCCTTGGCGGGCAGGGTGACGCGCAGACTCTCGGTGACCCCGGCGGCGCGGGCGGCGGCGACGGCCTTGTCGATGCCGATGTCGGTGGCGGGCATCGGCATGGTCATCTCGGTGCCGTCGGGCATGATGTGCCCGGCGTGCTCGCCACCTGCGTCGGCGCCCGCGGCGCCGTCGCCCGGGTTGAGCGTGGCGGAGACGGCGGGGGTGGCCCCGCCGAGCCGGTCCTGGAGCTGCCCGATGTTCTCACCGGCGTACTTGGACCAGGTCAGACCGGTCGCGGAGAGGCCGACGAGGCCCACGGTGGCCCAGAGGCCGATGCTGCCGTGCCACGAGAGGGTCTTGCGGCGGCCGGTGGCCTTGCGGTCGGGGACGAGGAGGGCGGCCTTGCGGGTGCGGCGGCGGCCGATCCACAGGGCGAGGCCGCCGAGGGCGACGATCCAGAGCCAGCTGGCGGCGAGTTCGCTGTAGTTCCGGCCGAACTCCCCGAGCTGGAGGCTGGCGTGGAACTCGCTGAGCCAGGCCCGCAGGGGCAGCGCGTCGCCGCTGGTGGTGAGTTGGCCGCGGACCTCGGCGGTGTAGGGGTCGACGAAGACGGTGCGGGTCTGGCCCTCCGCCAGGCCCGGGGCCTCCATGATCACGCGGGTGGTGGCGTCGGCCTCGGGCGCGGGCCACACGCCGACGACCTTGCCCCGGGGCTCGGCGGCCTGGGCGGCCTTCACCTGGGTGCTGAGCGGGACGGCGGCCTCGCCGACGCGGTCGACGGTCAGCTCGTGGGAGTAGAGGATCCGCTCGGCCTGCCAGGACCCGGCGTAGAGCAGGCCGGTGGCGGCGGCGAGGAAGAGGACGGGGGCTATGAGCAGCCCGGCGTAGAAGTGCACGCGCAGCAACAACGGCCGCACCGCCCCCCATCCCCCGCCCCGCTTGGCTCCACCACGCTCACTGACGGGCGCGGGGTCCGGCTCGGTGCCGGGGGCGGGGGCGGGCTCGGGGGCTCGTTTGGGGGCGGCCGTGAGGTCGTCGAGGGACATGTCGGTCCTAGGGTTCGGCGAAACAGGGGATCGGCCCCCGGTCTCGCACCTCCCCTCGCGGACGGAGGGCGCGCCGGTCAGGCGGCGCGGGCGGGAAGCGGCCGGAGGGCCGTGGTGCGGGTGTCTCGCCGAAGGGGCGGGCCCCGGCGGACGGCCGTGTGGGCGTGCACGGCCCCGCGCAGGCGGCGGGGCGGGCGGTACGAGGGGCGCTGCGCGGGCGGGCCCGGTACGGGGACCGGCCGGGTGCGCAGCAGCGCGAGGACCCGGGCGAGCGGCCGGGCGGCCAGCAGGGCGGTGGCCCCGAGGGCCCCGGCCAGCCGGAACACGGCGGCCTCGCCCCAGGCGAGCCAGAGGGCGCAGAACAGCCCGGCGAGCAGGTGCGCGGCGACCATGCCGAAGCCGCCGTGCCCGGCCATCCCGAGCAGATCGGCGAGCCCGGCCATGCCGTCGGCCGTACCGGTGGTGGAGGCCATCCCGTCCGCCATGCCGTCAGCCATCCCGGCGGCATGGGCCATGCCGGAGTGGGCCATCCCGGCGGCGTCGGCCACTCCGGCGGGGTCGATCAGGCCGGCGGAGTGCGCCAGGGCAGCCGGGTCGTGCACCCCGCCCGCGTGAGCCGCCCCGGCCGCATCGGCCAGCCCTGAAACGTGAGCCGAACCGGCATCCGCCAGCCCCGGGCCATGCCCCATCCCGGCACCGGCCGCACCCGGGGCATGAGCCGCGTCGGCCAGCCCGGAGGCATGGGCCGAACCCGCATCAGCCAGCCCCGAAGCGTGCCCGAATCCGGCACCGGCCGCGTCCCCGGCGTGCGCCGCACCCGGGGCGTGGGCCGCCCCACCGGCCGCGTCCGCGGCGGGCCCGAACCCGGCACCGGCCGGGGCCGTGGCACGGTCCGGACCGGGGACGGCATGGGCCGGGGTGTGTGCATGGCCCGGGCCGGCGCCGGCGTGGGTCGTGCCGGGGTGGTGGTGGGCCGCCGTCGGGGTGGGGCCCTGGGCTGCGGAGAAGGTGACGTGCAGGGCCGCCTGTACCGCCAGCAGGGCCGTCGTGATGCCCAGCGGGCCGCAGCGGCGGCCCGCGGCCGTCCAGGCGAGGGCGGCGGTGGCGGCGAAGGCTCCCAGGAGCCAGGGCAGGGGGATGTCCGTACCCGACATGTGCGCGTGCCCCACGGCGGCCAGCGCCACGCACACCGCAGCGAACATCGCGGCGCGCGGGGCGCGCATCGGCACGCGGGGGCGGGGTTCAGACATGTCCCGGTCATGCTCTCACGGGGCCCGCCGCCGCCCGCGCCGGACCCGTATCCGATCATGGACGGGTGAATCCACTGCCACGGTCATGGTCCCCGCTCCCCCTCGGGCCGCTGGGCGCGCTCTACACCGGCGGGGTCCAGCTGGGGGCCCACGCGCTGGAGCGGCTGGCTCCGGCCGAGCGGGAGCGGATGCTGCGCGACTGCTCGACGAACGTCGACAACCTCGACCGCGGCCGCTGGGAGACCCTGCTGAGCAGTGCGCTGGTCGTCGAGGAGCCGATGCCGCTGCCGTACGCGCTGCTGCTGGTCGCGGTGCTGGGCTACGCGGAGTACGCGTACGGGGCCTGGTGGACGGCCGCAGTGTTCCTCTTCGGGCACGCCTCGGCGACGCTCCTCGTCTACGGGGTGCTGCGCCGGACGGCCGACCGCGAGACCCGCCGGGCCGTGGACGTCGGCACCAGCTACGGGTTCAACGCCGTCCTCGGCGCGCTGACCTCGGCCCTGCCGCGCGGGGCGGTCCGGACGACGGTGCGGGTCGGGCTGCTGGCCCTCGCGGTGCGGCCGGTGCTGCGGCGGGAGCGGACCTTCACCGACGCCGGGCACCTCGTCGCGCTGGGCCTCGGCATGGGGGTCTCGTTCGCCGTCGATTATCTTTCCCGGTCGAACCATCGGAAAATCGCTCATATGTGAGCTATGTGAGCAAGGGACGCGCCGCGGCCGCCACCGCCCCGCGACCCGCAGGACACGCCTGACACGAGTCACCTCACCCCGCCCGGCCGGCCCCCCGCGCCGCGCGCCCAACGCTGGAGCCGCCACGATGACCGCCACGACCTCCACCACCGTCGCCAACCTCCGCGACCTCGGTGGCACCCCGCTCGCCGGCGGCCGTACCGTCCGTCCCGGCCTCGTGCTGCGCTCGGCCGCCCTCGACCGGCTCGACCTCGACGCCGACCCGGCGATCGCCGCCCTGGGCCTGCGCACGGTCATCGACCTGCGCAGCGACGCCGAGCGGGCCGACCACCCGGACCGGATACCGCAGGGCGCCCGGCTACTGGTGCGCGACGTCCTGGCGGACAAGATCAGCGAGTCGCGGATGCCCGCCGCCGCTCAGCTCAAGGACCTCCTGACCGACCCGGTGGTGGCCGAGGAGCACCTGGGCGACGGCAAGGCGCAGGTCCTGTTCGGCTCGGTCTACCGCTCCTTCGTCACCACCGCCTCCGCGCACGCCGCGTACCGCACGCTGCTGACCGAGGCCGCCGACCCGCAGGCGGGCCCGCTGCTGTTCCACTGCACGGCCGGCAAGGACCGCACGGGCTGGGGTGCGACCGTGCTGCTGTCGCTGCTCGGCGCGGACGACGAGACCCTGATGGCCGAATACCTGTCGGTGAACCCGGCGGTGAAGGCGGCCTTCGCCCCGCTGATCGAGGGCTTCACGGCCGCCGGCGGGGACCCGGACATCGCGTTGGCGCTGATCGGGGTGTTCCCCTCGTACCTGGAGGCGGGCCTGGACGAGCTCTACCTGCGCTTCGGGTCGATGGAGAAGTACGTCCGGGAGGGCCTGAAGGTCCCGGACGAGACGGTCGAGGCGCTGCGCGCGCGGCTCGTCGCCTGACCGGCAGTTCGTCCGAACGGGTGCGCCGGTGCGGGTGACCATCCCACGATTCGCTCGTTCTGCTGAACGTGACTGCGCCGGATACCGCCACCCGACCCCTGCCCCCCGACGTCGAGCAGGCCGAGGCCGCCATCGTCGAGCACTACCCGCGGCTGGTGCGGCTCGCCTACCTGGTGCTGCCGCCCTCCCTCGGCCGCAACCGGCGGGTGCTCACCGCCCATTCGCTGGCCCAGCGCGCGCTGCCGCGCGGGCGGCGGGCCTCCGGCACGGAGGCGGAGGTGCAGGGCGGGGTGCCGGCGCAGCGGGGCGGCCTGGGCGGCCCCGAGTCCGGGTACGCGTACGTACGGCTGCGGGTGTTGCGGTCCGCCCTGGAGGCCGGGGTCCCGCTGACGTTCAGGGCGCTCCCGCTGCGCGGGCAGCTGCCGGCGCTGCTCCCGCAGGTGTGGGGGCTGCGGCTGTTCCCGCGCGCGGGCGGGGCCGAGGAGCTGGCGCTGGACCAGTGGCTGGCCACGCTGAACGGCCCCGGCCGGGCGGCGTGCGTACTGCGGGCGCTGGAGGGGCTGGCGGAGCCGGACGTGCTGCGGGTGCTCGCGGAGGCCGGGGTGGCCGATCCGGCGGCGGCCGTGGCGGAGTCCGGGGATCCGGCGCACGACGCCCTGTTCGCCTCCCCCGAGTTCGATCCCTGCGTGCTCCAGGCCCGGCCCACCGACCTGCTGCGCCGGCGCCGCTTCGCCCGGGCGGCGCTGGCCGGGGCGGCCGCGCTCGCGGTGTGCGGGGCGCTGCTGGCGCTGCCGGGCGGCGGCTGGGGCGCGGACGGGCCCGCCGCCCCGCCGTACGCGCAGAACGCGGTGGCGCAGCAGGCCCTGGACCCGGGGAAGCTGGTGCGGGTGGCGGCCACGGCGTGGAAGACGTCCTCCCGTACGGACTACTCCGTCTGGCCGGCGCGCGGCGACCGGGTCTCGGACACCGAGCTGCTGCGGCGGGCGCTGGCCGTATGGGCCCGGCCCGGCGCGTCGGTGGTGGTGTCGGCCACCCCGGGCACCCCGTCGGGGCCGCCGATGGGGCCGCCGCAGCTGCTGTTCGCGGGGACCGTCGACCAGGCGGTGGTGGTGCTGCTGTACGACGGGCTGCGGGTGGTGCGGTACGCCGAGCCGCGCAACGGGACGGCCGGCGCGGCCCTGGACTTCGCGCGGACCGACGGGGCGACGGCGGACACCGCGACCGCCCTGGTGCTCAGCCGGGTCGACGGCAACGTCCGCTATCTGGCGGCCCCGTGGGTCACCGGCGCCGCCGTACGGGACCTGCTCAAGCCCGGTGACCAGCCGACCCCGCTGAAGCTCACCCCGGACGGGCTGACCCCGCCGGTGCTGGGTCCGGCGGCGAACGGCGAGTGCACGAGCTGGAACGCGCTGGCCCTGACGGGCGACGGGGCCACGCGGCTGGTCACCGACCTGGGCGAGCTGACCCCGGCCCGGCTGACCTCGGGTGCGCCGGGTGCCGCGCGGGACGTGACGGAGGCGGCGGAGCTCGGCGAGTGGTCGAAGACGGCGTGCCTGCTGCCGTCGGTGCGGTCGCACGGGGTGCGGTCCGTCAACGCCTGGACGTACGCGAAGCAGCCGTTGCCGGAGGGCGACGGGGCGGCGACCTGGCTGTGTAGCCGGGCGGAGACCTGGCAGGGGGCGGCGGACCGGGTCCAGGTGCAGTTCCTGGCGCCGGGGGCGGCGCTGGCCGCGCAGGCGGCCAAGGCGGAGGGCTCGGCGGCGTGCGGGGCGCGGGAGCCGAGGGTGCTGGCCGGGGTGCTGTGGAAGTCCCGGGCGGGGCAGTGGTACGTCCTGGCGGCGGGCAGCGCGCAGTTCACGTCCCTGACGGCGACGGGGGGCGGGGTGAACGGCACCGCGAACGGCAACCGGCTGGCGGTGAAGGCGCCGGAGGGGGCGCAGGTGGACCTCTCGGGAAAGCTGACGGACGGCACCCGGGCCGGGGCACTCCGCTAGGGCCTGTCCGGCGGGGGGGCCGCTGCGCGGGGCCGCTCCCCTACCCGCCCTTCCTCCGTTCCCCGGGGGCTCCGCCCCCGGACCCCCGCGCCTCAAACGCCGGCGAGGCTGAAAGATGCGGGATCGGCAGTGCCGGAGGGGTTTTCCTTGGGCGTACCCCTCAGTACATTGACGCCATGTCTAATACGCCGCTCGCACCCGCCCCCGTGGAGTCGGAGCACATAGACCTGCAGGCGCGGAACGTCTCCTTCTCCTGGGAGGACACCCCCCTGCACTGGCTGCCCGGCGAGCCGTTCGCCGGGCACACCATCAACGTGCTGCACCTGCTGCTGCCCGCCGGTGAGCGGTGGTTCGTGCACGTCTACAAGCAGGTGCTCCCGTACATCACGGACGAGCGGCTGCGGGCGGACGTCGTCGGGTTCATCGGGCAGGAGGCCATGCACGCCGCCGCGCACGACGACGTGCTCCCCCACCTCAAGCGACTCGGCCTCGACCCGACCCCCTACACCGCGCAGGTCGACTGGCTCTTCGAGAAGCTCCTCGGCGACCGCACCCTGCCGCCCGGCCGGGCCCGGAAGTGGTGGCTGATGGAACGCGTGGCGATGATCGCCGCCATCGAGCACTACACGGCCTTCCTCGGCGACTGGGTGCTCAACGCGCGGGAGCTGGACCGGCGCGGGGCCGACCCGATGATGCTGGACCTGCTGCGCTGGCACGGCGCCGAGGAGGTCGAGCACCGCTCCGTCGCCTTCGACCTGTTCATGCACGTCGACGGCAGCTACCGGCGCCGCGCCCGGACCTGGGCCACCGCCTTCGCCGCCCTGGTGTTCCTGTGGCAGCGCGGCGCCCGCTTCTTCCTGGAGAACGACCCCCTGCGCCCCGGTGCCAAGGCCTCCCTCGGCCAGTTCGTCCGGGCCGGGCGGAAGGGGGTCCTGCCCTCCACCGGGGCGATGGTCCGATCGATCCCGACGTACCTGTCCCGGACCTACCACCCCTCGCAGGAAGGTTCCACCGCCCAGGCCGTGGCCTACCTGGCCTCCTCCCCCGGCGCCAACGGCGGGGTGCGGCCGTGAGGCGGGCCCTGGCCGTCACGGCGGTGGCGGGGGCCGCCGTCCTCACCCGGCGGGCGCTGCGCAGGCGCATCGGCCGCTCCCCCCTGTGGCCGCTGCCCGCACTGGAGACCCCGGTGTCGGGCCACTCCCCGCGCCGCTGGCTGCGCGCCCTGATCGTCTCGCGCACCGAGCCCGCCGAGGGGGTGCTGCGGCTGGTGCTGGAGTCCGACGAGCTGCCGGCCTGGACCCCGGGCGCGCACGTGGACGTACGGCTGCCGTCGGGGCTGGTGCGCCAGTACTCGCTGTGCGGGGACCCGGCCGAAACCGGCCGCTACACGATCGCGGTCCGGCTGGTCGAGGACGGGCGCGGGGGCTCGCGCGAGGCGCACGCCCAGCTGGTGGAGGGGGCCGAGCTGGACGTGCGGGCGCCGCGCAACCGGTTCGAGCTGCTGCCCGCGCCCTCGTACGCCTTCGTCGCGGGCGGCATCGGGATCACCCCGGTCCTGCCCATGCTGCGCGCGGCGACGCGGGCCGGTGCGCAATGGACCCTGCTGTACGGGGGGCGTTCGCGGGCCACGATGCCGTTCCTGGCCGAACTCGCCGGCTACGGGGACCGGGTGACCGTCGTCGCGCAGGACGAGGCGGGCCTGCCCGACCTGGCGCCGCTGGCCGCGCTCCGGCCGGGCACGCTCGTGTACTGCTGCGGGCCGGAGCCGCTGATGGACGCGGTCCTGGCGGCGGCGGCCGATCCCGCGGCGGTGCGCCTGGAGCGGTTCGGCGCGGCGGCGGCCGGGCCGGCCCGGCCCTTCACCGTCGAACTCGCCCGCACCGGCGGCGCGGTGGAGGTCGGGGTCGGCGAATCGGCGCTGAGCGCGGTGCGCCGGGTCCTGCCCGACACCCCGTACTCCTGTGAGCAGGGCTTCTGCGGGACCTGCCGGCACCGGGTGCTGGCGGGCGCGGTCGACCACCGCGACGAGCTGCTGACGGACGAGGAGCGCGCGGACTCGATGCTGCTGTGCGTCTCGCGCGCCGCGTCGGACCGCCTCACGCTGGACCTCTGAACAACTGGCCCGGCCGCCCTCGAAGTAGGGTGTTCGCCATGACGACCGGGGTACGGCGCAGGATGGGTGTCGAGGAGCGGCGGCAGCAGCTGATCGGGGTTGCCCTGGAGCTGTTCAGCCACCGCTCCCCCGACGACGTGTCGATCGACGAGATCGCGGCGGCGGCCGGGATATCCCGGCCGCTGGTCTACCACTACTTCCCGGGCAAGCTGAGCCTGTACGAGGCCGCGCTGCGGCGGGCCGCGGACGAGCTCGCCGAGCGGTTCGTCGAGCCGCACGAGGGGCCGCTCGGGGCCCGGCTGCTGCGGGTGATGGGCCGGTACTTCGCGTTCGTCGACGACCACGGGCCCGGTTTCTCGGCGTTGCTGCGCGGCGGTCCGGCGGCGGGCAGCAGCCGGGCCAACGCGATGATCGACGAGGTGCGGCAGGCCGCCTACGAGCAGATCCTGTCGCACATCGGCGTGGCGGAGCCGCCGGCCCGCCTGGAGCTGGTGGTGCGCTCGTGGGTGTCGCTGGCCGAGTCGACGGCGCTGCTGTGGCTGGACGGGCGGCGGATCCCGCGGGCCGAGCTGGAGCTCCAGCTGGTGCACGACTTCGCCGCGCTGGCCGCCGTGAGCGCCGCGTACGACGCGGAGATGGCGGGGATCCTCGTACGCATCCTCGCGGGCGAGCCGGCCGACGGTCCGTTCGGGGAGCTGGTCGGGCGGCTGGCGGCGCTGGTGCCGGGGCCGCGCGAAGGCGATCGGGACAGCTGACGGTCCGTCGTGGGGGCGGGTGGGACCGGGCGGCGTGGCTGGCGATAATGCCCGCGTGATCATTGACGACGGGATCGTGTTCCGGGCGGCCGAGGAGAAGGACGCCGGAATCCTGGTGAAGCTGTACGACCAGGCCGCCCGGTGGATGCGCAAGCAGGGCATCGACCAGTGGAAGCCGGGCGAGAAGGACGCCGCTCACTTCCGCGGGAAGATGCGCGACGGGGAGGTGTGGCTCGCGGCGGACGCCGACGGGCAGGTCGTCGGGGCGTACGAGCTGTGGTGGTCCGACGAGGAGGCGTGGGGGGTCCAGCCGCCGGTCGCGGGCTACGTGCACCGGCTGATGGTGGACCGTGAGACGGCGCCGCCCGGGGCCGGGCTGCGGATCCTGGAGCACGCCGAGCGGCGGATCGCGCGGACCGGGCGGGAGCGGGCGCGGCTGGACTGCGTGTCCACGAACCCGCGGCTGCTGGCGTACTACCAGGGCGCCGGCTACCGGGTCGTGGGCGAGTTCCCCTCGAAGCAGGGCAAGGACGGCCGGGTGTACGGGGTGATCCTCCTGGAGCGGCGGCTCGACGTGTGAGGGGGCGGGTACCGGACGCCGCCCGGTGCCCGCCCCCTCGGACGTGGTGCGTCAGCTGCGCTTGAACACCGCGACCGTGCGCGCCGGGGTGGTGAACTCCCCCGTCGTCCGGTCGTACGCCGCCGCCTTGACGGCCCGGTCGGCGCCGCTCGCCTGGAGCGGGTGGAGGGCGTAGCCGGTGCCGGCGAGGGCGGCCAGGTGCTGGACCTGGGCGGTGGGGGTGGCGTTGAAGACGACCACCAGGTCGCCGACGGCCATGGTGAGGACGCCCGGGGTCTCGCCCGGCCCCGACAGCGGGAAGGACAGCCGGTCCTGGACCTGCCGGGCCGTGGTGAGGGCGAAGGCGGGTTCGGTCGTCCGGATCCTCAGCAGGTCGCGGTAGGCGGCCGAGGCGCCGTCGATGTCCGCGCAGCCGGGGACCGGACCGGTCAGCAGGGGCTTGGCGTAGGGCCACTTGGCCCGGTTGTCGGCAGCGGGCGGCAGGCCGCGGCCGAAGCCGTTGCCGTCGCGGCAGTCCCAGTGCAGGGCGTTGAACCAGTCGCCGCTGTCGAAGGAGTTGCGGTCCAGGGACTTCGAGCGGAGCAGGTCGCTGCCCGCCTGGGAGAGGGCCGGGCCCTGGGAGAGGGCGGCCGTCGCCATCGCGAGGACCTGCATGCGGGCCCGGTCGGCGGTGGGCGTGCCGGCGGGGAGCTTGTAGGCGAGGGCGTCGTACAGGGACTCGTTGTCGTGGGCGTCGGCGTAGGCGAGGGCGTCGCCGGGGGCGGCCGCGTAGCCGGCCGGGGCGCCGTTGTAGTCGAGTCCGGCGCCCGTGGTGCGGCGGCCGGTGGAGTCGGTGAAGGCGTACGGGGCCAGGTTGCCGGTCAGGCCGACCTTGAGGAGGTCCTGGTCGTGCAGGAGGCGGGCGCGTTGCTGCTCCGGGGTGCCGTTGGCCGGGGAGCCGTTGGGGTCGGTGAACAGGCCGGTCGCGAAGCCCTGGACGCGGGGGTCCTCGTCGAAGGGGCCGCCGCCGCGCACGGCGTCGCGGGCACGGTCGGAGAAGGTGGCGATGCCGGTGCCGGCCATGTTCTTCTGGGTGGCCTGGACGAAGCGGGCGTCGTCGGCGACCTCGCCGAAGTTCCAGCCCTCCCCGTAGAGGACGATCTTCTTCCCGTCGACCCCGTCCTTGGCGACGGTCAGCTCGTCGAGGGCCTTGCGGACGGCGAGGATGTTGGCTTTCGGGTGGTGGCCCATGAGGTCGAAGCGGAAGCCGTCGACCTTGTACTGCCTGGCCCAGGTGACCACGGAGTCCACGACGAGACGGCCCATCATGGCGTTCTCGGGGGCGGTGTTGGAGCAGCAGGTGGAGGTGGCGGTGCTGCCGTCGGCGAGGAGGCGCTGGTAGTAGCCGGGGACGATGCGGTCCAGGACGGACTGGTCGGCCTGCCCGGAGGCGATCGTGTGGTTGTAGACCACGTCCATCACGGTGCGCAGCCCGGCTCCGTTGAGGGACTGGACCATCCTGCGGAACTCGACCGTGCGGGCGGTGCCGTTCGGGTCGCTGGCGTACGAGCCTTCGGGGACGGTGTAGTGCAGGGGGTCGTAGCCCCAGTTGAAGCCGTCCTTGGCGGCTGCGGCCGTCACGCAGGCCTGCTGGGCTTCGGAGTCGGGGGCGTGGGACTTCAGGTCGCAGCCGGGGGTGGTGCGGTTCTTGGGGTCCTCGGGGACGCTGCCGAAGTCGAAGGCGGGCAGCAGGTGGACGTAGGAGGTGCCCGCGGCGGCGAGTTCGCGCAGGTGGCGCATGCCGGCGGAGTCGGTGTCGGTGAAGGCCAGGTACTGGCCGGGGTGCTTGCTGGTGGGGTCCGCGACGGAGAAGTCGCGGATGTGCAGTTCCTGGATCTGGGCGCTGGTGAAGGGGACGGGGGTGGGCTTGCGCAGGTCCTTCCAGCCGGGCGGGGCGAGCTTGGGGTCGGCCAGGTCGACGGCGAGGCTGCGGGCGGAGTCGGTGGTCAGGGCGGTGGAGTAGGGGTCGGTGACCAGGTTGCGGACGATCTGGCGGGTGCTGGGCGCCCAGACGGTGACGGCGTAGCGGTAGGGCTTGCCGGTCCAGGAGCGGTCGCCGCGCACCGACCAGACGCCGGTGGTGTCGTCGCGGTGCAGGGGGACGGTGCGGCCGTCGAGTTCGAGCTCGACCCGCTGGGCGGTGGGGGCCCAGACGGAGAGGGTGGGGCGGCCGTCCTTGAAGACGGGGCCGAGGGGGGTGTGGGCGGCGTTGGCGGCGTACAGGTCGTCGAGGACGCCGGCGAGCTGGACTCCGGTGGCGGCGAGGACGGCCCCGTTGGCGGCGCGGGCGCTGGCGACGAGCTGGCCGCGCAGGGCTTCGCGGACCCGGTCGCGGTCGCGGGGGTCGACGGTGAAGGCGGTGTACGAGGCCAGGTGCGGGAACTTCTGCTTCTGGGCCGGGGTGAGGGCGGAGCGGCTCAGGCGCAGCCACGGGGCGCCGGCCTCGTGCAGGACGCCGCCGTCGGCGGTGATGCGGCCGTCGCGGGAGGCGAGGAGCTGGGCGGAGGCGGCGGTCGCGGAGGCGTTCCAGGCGAGGGTGTCCCGGTCGATCCAGACGGCTTCGGCCTTGGTGAGGTCGAGGGCGGCGCCGGATCCGGCGGGCTGCGGGAGGAGGTACTTCTCGCGTCCGCCGAGCATCCACACCTCGTGACCGGTGGCCTTGAGGTCGAGGGACTGGTCGGCGGGGAGGTCCTTCTCGTCGCCCTTGTGGAGGATGTAGCTCAGGCTGGACGCGCCGGGGGCGAGGGGGACCTCGTAGACGGCGCCGTAGGGGTCGGTGCGGACGGGGAGCAGGGGCTTGGACCAGTCGGTGGGGGTGGCGGCGCCGGCCCATACGTGCAGGCCCCAGCCGTCGTAGGCGCCGTCGGTGCGGTTGTAGTGGAGGACGGCCTTGGCCTGGTCCTGGGGCGGGTAGGCGGGGCGGTCGGTGCGGGCCTGCTCCTTGCCCTGTTCCAGCCAGACCTCGCCGCCGCGGGTCAGGTCGAGGGTGCGGTCGGTGGCGACGTCCTTGGTGCCGTCCTTGTCGATGACGAGGTAGCCGAGGGTGGTGGCGCCGGGCTTGAGGCGGACGTAGGCGAAGGCGCCGTAGGCGTCGCGGCCGGTGAAGGGGTGCCCCTGCGGCCAGGGGGTGGCTTCGCCGTCCGCGAGGTCGCCCCAGGCGTACAGGCGCCAGTCCGTGTAGTTCCCGTCGGGGCGGTTGTAGTGGACGACGGCGTAGTCGCGCTGGGTGGCGGTGGGGGGTGTGGGCGGCGGGGTCTGACCGGCGGTGGTCGCGGCGAGGGCGGAGGCGGTGCGTCCGGTGGGGTCGACGACGACGGCCTTGTAGCGCAGGGGGGTGCCGGCGGGGGTGGCCGGGTCGAGGGGCTGGGTGACCTTGTAGGGGGCGTGGTCGGCGGAGCCGAGGACCTTCCAGGGGCCGTTGCCGGTCTGGGCGGCGAAGACGACGCGGTTCAGCGGGCCTCCCGACGGGGATGCGGACAGCTCGACGGTGCCGGTGGCGCCGGGGGCGGGGGGCGTGAGGGTGAGGGAGGGGCCGGTGGAGGGGGCGGGCAGGGGCGTGGTGGCCTTGAGGACGGTGGTGGCGAGGGCGGGGACGGTGACGGTGATCTTGCCGGCCGGGGAGGCGGTGGTCAGGCCGGTGGACCAGAGGGAGGTGGTAGCGGCGCCGTGGAGGGTGCGGTACCGGGCGCCGGCCGGGGCGTCGAGCTGGACGGTCTTCGGCTCGGCGGTGTTGTTGGCGGCGACCAGGTACTCGGTGCGGGTCTGGGGGTCGGTGCGGGCGAAGGCGTAGACGGCGCCGTCGGAGAGGCGTTCGCTCTGGATGCCGTCGCGCAGGGCCGGGTTGTCCTTCACCAGCTTCGAGAGAGCGCTGATCTGCTGGTAGAGAGGGTGCTCCGGGTCGTAGGCGTCGCTCGCGGCGGTGCGGGGGGTGCCCAGCTCGTCGTCGTCGAGGTAGTCGGCGATCCGGGTGGCGAAGAGGGGCTGGCGGGCGTCCTTGTCGCCGCCGGAGCCGGTGAAGCCCTGCTCGTCGCCGGAGTACACCACCGGGTTGCCGCGGGAGAGGAACATCAGCTCGTTGGCGAGCCGGTAGCGGTCCAGCAGCTCGCCCTCGCCGGCGCCGGGCCGGTCCTGCTTCAGGAAGCTGCCGAAGCGGCCCATGTCGTGGTTGCCGAGGAAGGTCACCTGCTCGTAGGCGTTGGCCTTGTCGGTGGTGTACCGGTAGTCGTCGCCGAGGACGGAGGCGAGCCGTCCGGCGGGGGCGCCCTGGGAGGCGTAGGCGCGGATCGCGTCCTGGAGCGGGAAGTCGAGGGTGGCGTCGAGGCGGCCGCGGGTCACGTAGGGGGAGGTGACGGCGGTGTCGGCGGAGTAGACCTCGCCGAACATGAAGAAGTCCTTGCGGCCGCGCTTGGCCGCGTACTGGTCCAGGGCGGTGGCCCACTGGGTCCAGAAGTCCATGTCGACGTGTTTGACGGTGTCGATGCGGAAGCCGTCGACGTCGAAGTCGCGGACCCACTTCTCGTAGATCTTCTCCATGCCGCTGACGACTTCGGGGCGTTCGGTCCACAGGTCGTCGAGCCCGGCGAAGTCCCCCTGCTCCGCCGATTCCCCGGCGAAGGTGGAGTCGCCGCGGTTGTGGTACATCGACGGGTCGTTGAGCCAGGCCGGGGACTTGAGGTCCTTCTTCGCGGCGGGGACGGTGGGCGTACGGGGGAAGGTGCGGCCGGCGTCGACGGCGGGGAACTTCTTCTTCCCGTCGGCGTAGTCGCTGTCGTCGAAGGGGACGCCGTCCTTGGTGAGGTAGGGGAAGGCGCCCTTGGAGAGGTAGTCGTGGGAGCCCTCCTTGTAGTCGACCACGTCGGCGGTGTGGTTGGTGATGACGTCGAAGAAGACCTTCATCCCCTTGCCGTGCGCCTTGTCGATGAGGCGGGCCAGGTCGGCGTTGGTGCCGAAGTGCGGGTCGACCTGGGTGAAGTCGGTGATCCAGTAACCGTGGTAGCCGGCGGAGGTGTTCACCCCCTCTCCCTGCACGGGCTGGTTCTTGAAGATCGGCGCCAGCCAGATGGCGGTGGTGCCGAGCCCCTTGATGTAGTCGAGCCGGTCGGTGATCCCCTTGAGGTCCCCGCCCTGGTAGAAGCCCTTGTCGGTGGGGTCCAGGCCGGTCTGGAGGCGGCTGCCGGCCAGTCCGCCGGTGTCGTTGCGCGGGTCGCCGTTCGCGAACCGGTCCGGGAGCACGAAGTAGAACTGCTCGCGGGTCAGGTCGTGGCGGGCGGGCTCGGCGGCGAGCTTCGCGTCCGAGGGCGGGGCAGGTGGCGTGGCGGCGGCCGCGCTGTGCGGCAGGGCCGGCAGGAGGGCCGCGGCCAGGGCGGCGGCGGCGAGTCCCGCTGCGGGGCGTGTCAAGGGGGTCTCTCCTCAGGGAGGTGAGGGCCGCCCGGCGTGGCAGGGTCTGGGGTGCCGGGCGGCCCTGGTCGGGGGCGCGGGGTCAGTTGCGCCAGGTGTCGGTCAGGGTGACCTTGCCGTTGGCCGGGACGGTGGCGGAGCGGTTGGCCCCGCTCTCCCAGGTGACGGTGCCGGAGGCGTCCTTGCGGACGTACTTGTAGGAGAAGGCGGTCCCGGCGGGGAGGGTGACGTCCAGCTTCCAGACGGGGTAGGCGGCCGGGTCGAGCTTGAGGGCGGCGCCGGTGTTCCAGTTGCCGAGCTCCGGCAGGTCGCCGGTGACGTGGATGTCCTGGCCGGGGACGGTGGTGGCGTTGACGGCGAACGAGGCCCCGGCGGTCGACGCCGTACAGGTGCGGGCGCCGGTGTGCAGGGCGAGGGCGGTCTGGGGGGCGAGGGTGGCGGTGAACCGGCCGCCGGAGTCGACGGTCACGGCACGGCCGCTCTGCACGTCGCAGTAGTTCCCGGCGGGCAGGGAGGTCTGGAAGGTCCGCGTCAGGGACGAGCCCTCGTGGTTGAGGGCCACGTACGCCTTGGTCCCGCGTCCGAAGGCGATCTGGTTGCCGCCGTTGTCCCACCAGTCGGTGACGCCCTGGCCGCGGGCGGTGTTGCGCAGGCCCACCATGGAGGAGATCTGGGGCCAGGCGTGCTGGCACTTCCAGCCGTCGGTGTAACAGGCGTTGACGGTACCGCCGTTGGGAGGTCCGGCGTCCTTGTCGGTCCACTCGTAGCCGGAGTGGACGTCCGGGGAGCCGTAGGGCCAGGCCAGCATGAAGACGGAGGCGAGGGTGTAGTTGGCGCCGTCCTTGTAGCTGAGGGTGTCGCCGCCGCGCTCGGTGTCGTGGTTGTCGACGAAGACGCCGGACCGATCGCTCGGCATGTACCCCCATGCCTCGCCGAAGTTCTTCAGGTAGGCCAGCTTCTCGCCCTGGAAGACCCGCTTCAGGTCGCGGGCGTACCGGAACTCCTGCACGTCCCCGTTGCCGAGGTACTCGCCGGGCTGCACGGCCTCGCCGGCCCCGTAGATCGCCTCCTGCTTCCAGTAGACCGAGGGGTTCGTGAGGCGGGACTTGACGGCGGCGAGGTCGGCGGCGGGCATGTGCTTGGCGGCGTCGATCCGGAAGCCGTCCACGCCCAGCGACAGCAGGTCGTTGAGGTAGCCGGCGATCCGGCCGCGTACGTACTCCTCACCGGTGTCGAGGTCGGCGAGCTGGACGAGCTCGCAGTTCTGGACGTTCGCGCGGTCCTGGTAGTTGGAGATGGTCGCCCGGCAGTCGTCCATGTCGGCGCCGGAGTAGACGCCCGGGTAGTCGTACTTCGTGTACGAGGACCCGCCGGTCCCGACTCCGTCACCGGCGGCCATGTGGTTGACGACGGAGTCGGCGACGACCTTGACGCCGGCGGTGTGGCAGGTGTCGACCATCCGCTTGAAGGCGGCCCGGTCCCCGAGCCGACCGGCGATCTTGTAGCTGACGGGCTGGTACGAGGTCCACCACTGGGGCCCCTGGATGTGCTCCTGCGGGGGCGACACCTGGACGTACCCGTATCCGGCGGGCCCGAGGCTCTCGGTGCACGCCTTGGCGACGGAGTCGAAGCGCCACTCGAAGAGCACGGCGGTGACGTCCCGCTCCCCGGGCGGCGCGGCCTGCGCCTGCGGCGCCTGGGCGGTGAGGGAGGCGGCGGCGAGCGCGACCACCGCGAGTCCGGCTCTGCCGGTGCGCGCGGAGACGGATCTGGCCATGTGGGGGACCTCCTGGCGGGAAGGTGTGGGGGGTTGCACGCGACCGTAGGGGGAGGCCAGGAGTGTTGCAAGACCTTGCGCAAGAGATTGCAGAATTGTTTCCGACGTAGCCGGGCAAGCTGTGGCATCCGGCCCAGCGCAGTGCCGTTCCTGCAGGTGACTCGACCGTCCGGCCGGCCTAGCCGACGGCTCCGCTTCCGCCGGGGTCCGGGCCGGGGCGACTACACCCCGTGGTGTGATCAAGCACCTGATGACGCGCGGCGCGACCGCGCTCGCGCTGACCGCCCTGCCGCTCCTCGCCACGACCCCGGCCAGCGGGGCCGCCGCCCCCGGAGCGGCCCCGGCCGCCTGGGCGGCACCGGCTCCCCACCGCCGGGTCTTCCCCGAACCCCCGGCCGCCGACGTCGTCCGCACGGAGCTCGACCGGCTCACCGTCGAGGCCCCGCACTCCATGGCCGGCTACAGCAGGGCGATGTTCCCGCACTGGGCCAAGCAGTACGGGGAGTGCGACACCCGCGAGGTCGTCCTGTCGCGCGACGGCCGCGAGGTGACCCAGGACTCCGCCTGCCGCGCCACCACCGGCACCTGGTACAGCGAGTACGACGACAAGACCATCGACTCGGCCTCGAAGGTCGACATCGACCACATGGTCCCGCTGGCCAACGGCTGGCGTTCCGGCGCCGACACCTGGGACACCGCCAAGCGCAAGAGGTTCGCGAACGATCTGGACAACTCCCAGCTCATCGCGGTCTCCGCCGCCTCCAACCGCTCGAAGGGCGACCAGGCCCCCGACCAGTGGGCCCCGCCCAACACCTTCTACTGGTGCACCTACTCCAGAGCCTGGACGCACATCAAGAGCCTGTACGGGCTGAGCGTCACGGCGATCGAACGGACCAGGCTCATCGAGATGCTGAATACCTGCGACTGACCCGCACATGGAAGTGGGGGCGCGGTGATCCGCGCCCCCACCCCTGCTCAGACTGTGGTCACTTGACGTTGACGGCCGTCCAGGCGGCCGCCACCTGCTGGTACTCCACGCCCGTCGAGCCGTACAGGTCGGCCGTCGCCTTCAGGGTCGCCGTGCGGGCGCCCGCGTAGTCGGTCGTGGACGTCATGTACGTGGACAGGGCCTTGTACCAGATCTTGTACGCCTTGGTCCGGCCGATGCCCGCGACGGTGGAGCCGTCGTAGGTGGGCGAGTTGTAGGCGACACCGTTGACCGTCTTCGCCCCGCTCCCCTCGGAGAGCAGGTAGAAGAAGTGGTTGGCGACACCCGACGAGTTGTGGACGTCGAGGCGGCCCACGGTCTTGGACCAGTAGTCGGCGGAGGCGCCGTCCTTGCTGGGCTTGTCCATGTAGCGCAGCGGCTTGCCGTCGCCCCGGATGTCGATCTTCTCACCGATCAGGTAGTCACCCGGGTCGGAGGCGTTGTTGGCGAAGAACTCCACCGACGTGCCGAAGATGTCGCTGGTGGCCTCGTTCAGACCGCCCGACTCGCGGCTGTAGTTGAGCTTGGCCGTGGCGGCCGTGAGGCCGTGGCTCATCTCGTGGCCGGCCACGTCCAGCGCCGTCAGGGGCTTCTGGTTGTTCTGGCCGTCGCCGTAGGTCATGCAGAAGCAGCTGTCGTCCCAGAAGGCGTTCACGTACGCGTTGCCGTAGTGGACGCGGGAGTAGGCGGCCTTGCCGTCGCCGGCGATGCCGTTGCGGCCGAGCTCGGTCTTGTAGAAGTCCCAGGTGACGGCCGCGCCGTAGTGGGCGTCGACGGCGGCGGTCTGGCGGTTCGACGGGGTGCCGTCGCCCCACTTGTCGTCCGCGTCGGTGAACAGCGTGCCCGTACCGGACGTGCCGCCGTTCAGGTCGTAGGTCTTGTGACCGCCGCGCGCGGTGTCGGTCAGGCTGAACGCCGACCCGCTGGGCGCGGTGCCGAGGGTGACCGAGCCGGAGTACTCACTGGCCCCGACACCGGTGTCGATGGCCTCGTACGAGTACAGCTCCGCGCCGGTCGCGGCGTCGGTGACGACGTGCCGCTCGCTGGGCGTGCCGTCGGCCTGGGTACCGCGGACGACGGCCTCGTAGGCGAAGACCGGCTTGCCGGTCGCGGCCCACACCACCTGGCGCGCACCGGCGGGAGCCCGCAGGCTCGAACGGGCGGCGGCCGGGGCTATCTTCGCCTCGACGGCCTTGTCCGTCTTGCGGCTGCCGTCCTTCTTCTGGTGGACGACCAGGTCGCCGCCGAGGACGGGCAGGCCCTGGTAGGTGCGCTCGTAGCGGGTGTGGACGGTGCCGTCCGCGTCCTTGACGACGTCACGGGCCACGAGGGCCTCGTCGCCGGCAAGGCCGATGGCACGCGCGGTGCCGGCGGCGGAGTTCTGCGCCTCGCTGATCGCCTGCGCGCGGGCCCCGGCCGACAGGCTGAGGGCGGTGGCACCGGCCTCGCGCTCGGCGGAGGCACTGGCGGAACCGGTCTGGACGGCGATGGCGACCATGGCCGCCGAGGCGACGATCGCGGCGGCACGCAGCGTGCGGGAAGAGGACATGGGGAAGGTCACTCCTTGGTAGCCGTGGGGGGACTGGCTGAGAGAGTGCCAGGAGAATGGCCGGAGTGACAGGTACGCAACAAGGATTTGACCTGCCGTTGTCCGTTGAGCGACCCCGAAGCACCGCTCATCGAACGAAAACCCCCCATTCCGCTTCCCCCCTCACACAGTTGCCCGACAACTTCCTGCCCTATGGCACCTGACTGGGCCTCTAGGGCCTTTCCTTTCGGATCACCCGGCCGACCAGACGAAGAGGGGGAAGCCGGGACTTCTGCATCTCGGAAGAGTCAACAGGTCTGACCTGAGTCCCTCTTGACGCTGCACGCGCCCAGGGAGAAGTCTCGTGTGCAAGTACCCGCAACTGGCTGGGCAGGGTAGATCACCATGGATCTACAGTTCGTCGGGATGGATCCCAACACCGGCGAGGAGGGTTCTCCCACGGTGTGGGTAGAGGAAGAAACCGCCGACCTGGTCATCCAGGGGGTGACCGCCGAGGAGGTCCTACGGGCACAGATCCACGAGACCCAGTGGGTTCCCGGCCACGCCCCGGGCATCCCCGCGCACGAGACAGTGATCCGTATCCCGGCCCGCATGGTGCCGATCTTGAGGGAGGCATGCAATGCCGCAGACCGCGCCCAGCTTCGCGGAGCTGCTGGAGCAGACGCAGACGTCAGCAGTCCACCTGGAGATGCGTGACAGCTACGGGGTGGCCGGCGAGGCCGACACCTTCGCAGCCTTCCTGCGTGGGGACTGGAACGAGGAAGCCCAGCGGGCGGAGCGCTCCAACTGGCTGAACATGGTCTCGGCCGCCACCGCACGGGGCGTCGTCATCCGCCGTGCTCGCATCGTCTCCGAGCCGGTGAGCGACTACATCCGCTACGAGCACGCCGGCACCCAGATGAACATCGACGCGGGGGAACAGGTCCGCTGGCTCCCCCGGCGCCGCGCCTTCGACATCGCGTTGCCGGGCACGGACTTCTGGCTGTTCGACGGCCAGCTGGTGCAGCTGCACAACTGGACCGGTACCGGCGACTGGCACCCCGATGAGCCGAAGGTGCGGACCGATGACCCCGCCGTGGTGAAGCTGTGCGCGGCGGCGTTCGAGTCGGTGTGGGAGCGCGGGATCCCGCACGACCAGTACACCGTCTGACCCCACCACACCCGTGCCCGCGTCCCCCTCCTCCAGTGCACAGGCGGCCCGCGTAGCCCTCGCCGTGCGCCTGTCCCATCTGCGCAAGGATGCCGGTCTCACCGGGCGGGAACTGTCCGTCCGGTGCGACTGGCACCCCGCGAAGACCACCCGCATCCAGAAGGGCGAGGTGGCGCCGTCGGATTCGGACATCCGCGCATGGTGCGCCGCCTGCGGCGCTGAGGATCAGGTGGACGACCTGATCGCCACCTCCCGCGCCGTCGACTCCATGTACCAGGAGTGGCGTCGCCTCCACCGCACCGGACTGCGCCGGTCCCAGGAGAACGCCTACGCCTCCAACGCCCAGGCGTCGCTCCAGCGCGTCTACGTCTCCAACGTCGTGCCCGGGTTCCTCCAGACCCCCGCCTACGCCACGGCGCTCCTAGGGAGTATCACCCGCTTCCAGGGCACACCCGACGACGTCACCGCAGCCGTGGCCGCCCGCGTCGCCCGCTCTCGCTTCCTCTACGAGGGCAACCACCGGTACGCCGTCTTGATGGAGGAGTGGGTGCTGCGGTCCCGGATCGGTGACGTGGACGCGATGACCGGCCAACTCCGCCATCTGCTCACCGTGATGCCGCTCGCATCGGTCTCCCTCGGCATCATCCCGTTCGCCGCCGAGCGCACCGTGTGGCCGCTGGAGGCGTTCTACCTGTACGACGACCGCCGGGTGGCCGTGGAGACCCTCACCGCGAGGATCGGCGTCACTCAGCCCCGCGAACTCGCCGACTACGCAAAGGCGTTCGAAGAACTGTCGAAGATGGCAGTCTACGGCGACAGCGCCCGCGCGCTGATCTCCGCCGCGCTCGGCGCATTCGGTTGAGTTTCCGCAATTGGCCGCAACTTCGTTGAGGCCAACTCGCCTGACTTCCTACGGTGTTCCTGCACCCCGGAGCGATCCACCCGCTCCGGGAAGTGCGCCCCCAAGCAGCGGGCCGCCGGACCCATCCTCACGCCGCCCTACGACCGCTGCGCCCCCGTCGGAGAGGAACAAGGCCATGCCCTACCGCGTCCCTGCCGCGCGCCGCGCCGGCCTCGAAGGCGGTGACCGTGTCCCGTCCCGGCCGTGACCGCCAGCGCCAGACGATCCCCGGCTGGGTCACCGAGGGGACCGCCATCACCGATCCCCTCGAAGGCCGTAACGGCATCGTGCAGTGGATCGGCGAGTGGGAGGATCCCCAGACCCGCGCCGTCATGGCCAACGCGGTGTTCGTCCGCCCTCCCGGCGGCGGCAGGGAGTGGGTGGTCAAGGGCCCCTCCAGCCTCGAACGGGCCTGACCCCGCAGACTGCCGCGCCGCCTCACGCCATCCGAAGGGACCGCCCTGTGACCACCGCCGTGACCGAATTCGAAGTCAAGGCCCTGGAGATCGACCCCGCCGACTTCGCCGACCGCATCGCGAAGGCCGGCGGCGTGCACGTCACCGACCGGCACATGCGCCGCTACGTCTACGACACCATGCCGGCCGTGCCCGGCAAGTGGGTCCGCCTGCGCGACACCGGCACCGACGTCACCCTGTGCGTCAAGGAGATCACCTCCGAGCAGGTCGACGGCACCCGCGAGACCGATGTCGGCGTCACCGACTTCGACACCACCCACGCCCTCCTCACCGCGACCGGGCTGACCGCCCGCGCCTACCAGGAGAACCGGCGCTCGTCCTGGCTGCTCGACGGCGTGCGCCTGGAGCTGGACCAGTGGCCGCTCATCCCGCCCTACCTGGAGATCGAGGCCGACACCGAAGACGCGGTCTGGGACATGGCCGACCGCCTCGGCCTGGACCGCACAGAGCTGACGGGCGAGAACACCACCGCCGTCTACGCCCGCTACGGCATCGACCTCGACCAGGTCACCGACCTCAGGTTCACCACCTGACCCTGCGTACCACCCCAGCAGTGCGGCCGGACGACGGGGCCCGGCCGCACGGAAGGAGCCGCGACATGCTCTTGCACAAGGTTCCCGTGAAGATCCGCTCCGACGACACCGGCCGCGTAAAGATCAACGATGAGTGCGGTCTGGCCTGCGTCTTCTGCCACAACGAAGGCACGCCCGTCACCGCCGACAACCGTGACGCCGAACCCGGCCAGTACACCGGCACCCCCGGTAAGACCGGCCGCGTGTCCATCTACCTGGCCGACAACGGCGCGAACTTCCTCGCCGCCCGCATCGAGCCCGGCCCGGAATTCGCCCTCGCCCTCGCCGGCCTCCGCGGCAGCATCCGCACCCGCGAGATCCACTTCACGGGCGGCGAGCCCACCCTCCACCCCCGCCTCCCAGCCCTCGTCCGCCAGGTCCGCGACATGGGCTTCACCATCGGCCTCACCTCCAACGGGGAGAACGGCGCAGCCGTCCTGGAGGAGCGCGCCACGGCCGGGCTGGACCGCGTCAACCTCTCCGTCTTCGGCACCGACGCCGCCGAACTCGCCTCCGTCCAGGCCCCCCGGTTCCGCTCCACCACCCTCGCCGAGAAGAAGATCGCCGCCCTCGCGCAGACCATCGAGACCGGCCTCCGCAGCGGCATCAAGGTCTCCGCCAACCTCGTCGTCAGCGACAGCACACAGATCCCCCGCGCCCTGCGCATCATCCAGCAGTACGGCCGCGACGTCACCGTGCGCCTCCTCCTCAACCTGGAGACCGAGAAGCAGTCCCGCCAGGCCATCCTGGACACCCTCGCCGCCCTCGACGCCGTACCGGTCCGCCACATCATCACCGCCGGGACCTCCGACGAACGCACCCGCCCTGCACGCCCTCCCGGCCATCCCCAGCTCCCGGTAGCCGGACCTCGCGCTCTCAGAGGAGAATCAGGCGAGGCAGAACTCGTTGCCCTCGATGTCCTGCATCGTGATGCACGACTCGTTGACGCCATCGGCGCGCTGCGTCAGCACGTGCTTCGCGCCGAGCGCCATCAGCCGTGCGCATTCGGCCTCGAGTGTGGCCAGTCGCTCGTCGCCCACGAGCCCGACGCCGGCCCGCACATCAAGATGCACCCGGTTCTTGACGACCTTGCCTTCGGGAACTCGCTGGAAGAGCAGGCGCGGAGCCACACCCGAGGGATCAGTGCAGGCGAAGTAGATCGCATCCTCGGGCGGCAGCGAGCGGAAGCACTCCTCCCACGTGGCGAAGCCCTCCGGGACCGCCGGCATGACGTACCCCAGCACCTCGCACCAAAAGGCGGCGAGGCGCACAGGCTCCGCGCAGTCGAAGGTCACCTGGAACTGCTTGATCATTGACATCGGCGCACGATAACAGGGGCACTGCCCCGGGGGGACGGCCCCTGCCATCCGCTGCCGTGTCGTGCGGGCCCCGACCATCATCAGACGGACAACGCGGCATGTTTCCGGGCCGCATCGTGTGCGTTCTCGAGCACACGCAACCGGCCCTGCCGCCTACCCTGTCGGTGTCGAGCTGCAAGGAAGGGGCAAGGCCGCATGTCGTACGACGCAACCCCGGACCCGTACTCCGATCCACTGGTGTTCGGCCAGAGAATGCAGATCCTCCGCACCCGACGCGGACTGACCCGCGACCAACTCGGAGGCCTCCTAGGGAAATCGGGCTCATGGGTCAAAGCAGTCGAGACCGGGCGTCTGCGCACCCCGCACCTCCCGCTGGTCCTCCGGGTCGCCGAAGTCCTCCGCGTCCGGAACCTGTCCGAGCTCACCGGTGACCAGTCCCTCCCCGCCGACCTCTTCGCGGGCCCGGGACACCCCCGGTTCGCAGCCGTCCGCGAGGCCCTCAACTCCCTGAACCTCGGCAGCACCCACGAGGCACCCCCGGTCGCGCACCTCACCGCCCGCCTGTCCCGTGCCTGGTCCGCCCGCCATTCGGCCCCCGACCACCGCGAGGTCGTGGGCGCCTTGCTGCCCGGCCTGATCCGGGACGCACAGGCCTCCGTCCGCCAAACAGAGACGGTCGCCGACCGCGAAGCGGCCCAAGCCCGCCTGGCGGAGACCTACTTCCTCGCCCAGTTCTTCTGCGCCTACCAGCCCGACGCTCCCCTGGTCTGGCGGGTGGCCGAACGCGGCATGACGGCCGCCCAGGACTCGGAGGACCCCCACGCCATCGGCCTGGCGGCCTGGCTCACCACCCAGGCCCACCGCGACAGCGCCCACTACGAGGCGGCCGACGCCGTCACCCTCGAAACCCTCCGCTACCTGACCCCGCTCCTCCCCGACGCCACCACGGACGTACGGGCCGTGGCGGGCGCACTCACCGTCGAGGCCGGCCTGACGGCGGCCCGGCGCGGCGAAACCGGCACCGCCTGGCACCACTGGGACCAGGCCCGCCTCCTGGCGGAAACCCTTCCCCCCGCCTACTTCCACCCGGTCACGAGCTTCTCCCGGGCGGTCATCGGCGCCCACGCCGTCACCGTGGCGGTGGAACTCCACGCGGGCGGCGAATCCGTACGCCAGTCCGCCCGCGCCGAGGCCGAGGCGATCCCCTCCCGCCCCCGACGGGCCCGCCACCGCATCGAACAGGCCCGCGCCTACCACCTGGACGCCCAGCCCGACGTAGCCCTGGCCACCCTCGCCCAGGCCCACGAAACAGCCCCCGACACCATCCGCTACAACGGCTACGCCCGCAGGATCATCCTGGAAGAAACAGAAGCCAAATCCCCGTCCCGCCGCCGCCGAGCCTCCGACCTGGCAACCCGCCTGGGCATCCTGACCGCCTGAACAAGGGGGCACAGACTGTGCCCCTGCCCGCCCCGGTCCGCCCCTACCGTCACCACACAACCAACTGACGACGGTAGGGAGCACCGCCATGGCCGCACACGCGCATGCCCCCGAAGCCTCGGACGCACCTGTGACCCGTGTGACGGTCATAGACACCCCCGGCACCGACCTGCTCGACCGCGCCCACGCCGGCTGGCAGCGCTTCCTCGGCACCTTCGAGGAGCCACCCCATGAATGACCAGTACGAGTACGTCCCCCACCGCCTCCTCCGTCGCCGCGTGCGCGACATCGCCTCCGGCGTCGAAGGGGAGCTCATGGCCGTGATCAACGAGAACGTCTCGGACTCCGCCGGATACGAGCACTGGATGGAACTGGCCTATATCCGGGGCGCCTCCGGCCGCGAGTTCACGACTGCCGTGGCCAACGTCCAGCCCGCCTATGACCAGCCCCAGACGGACCGCAGACGCCGAGACGGGAGGAGCGCGTAGCGATCTGACGCGGAGGTCGGCCCCGGGCCGACTGAAGTCGGCCCGGCTGCCCGGTCTGGCGGCCCCCGACCACCCCGCCACGTCACTGCGGGAGCCGGATGTCTGCCGGGAAACCCCCAAGGCAGCTCTGAGACCGTCAGCCGAGGCCCCGACCATCGCCCGGTCCCGATAAGCTGCCCACTACCGCCCAGCGGGAGACCGCCCCCCTACCCCGGCCCCGTGGAGCCCCGGACCACCAGCTCCGGCTGGAAGACGTACTCCGTCCGCTGGACCGGCGTCCCCGCCACCGCCTCCAGCAGCGCCCCCACCGCCGCCGTGGCCATCGCGCGCACCGGCTGGCGGACCGTCGTCAGCGGCGGGTCCGTGAAGGCGATCAGCGGGGAGTCGTCGAAGCCCACCACCGAGACGTCCTCCGGCACCCGCAGCCCCCGTTCCCGGGCGGCCCGTATGACGCCCAGCGCCATCATGTCGCTCGCGCACACCACCCCCGTGCACCCCCGCTCCAGCAGGGCGATGCCCGCCGCGTGGCCCCCCTCGACGGTGAACAGGGTGCGCTGGACCAGGCCCTCCCCGTCGGCCCCCGGCCGCGCGGCCAGGAACCCCTGCTCCTTCCGGGCCGACGGCACGTACCGCGTCGGCCCGATGGCCAGCCCGATCCTCCGGTGCCCCAGCTCCTCCAGGTGCCGCACGGCCATCTCCGCCGCGGCCCGGTCGTCCGGGGAGACGAACGGCGCCTGGACGTGCTCGTTGAAGCCGTTCACCAGCACGAACGGAACCCCGCGCGCCGCCAGCCGCTGGTACCGCGCCGGATCCGACGACGCATCCGCATGCAGGCCCGACAGGAAGACGATCCCGGTGACCCCCCGCTCCTCCAGCTGCTCCACCAGCTCGTCCTCGGTCGCCCCGCCCGGCGTCTGCGTGCACAACACGGGGGTGTACCCGTGCCCGGCCAGCGCCTGCTCGATGACCTGCGCGAACGCCGGAAAGATCGGGTTGGTCAACTCGGGGATCAGCAACCCCACCAACCCGTTGCTCCGCCGCTTCAGCCGCACCGGCCGCTCGTAGCCCAGCAGGTCCATGGCGGCCAGCACCCGGTGCCGGGTGCCGGCCGCCACGCCCGCCTTGCCGTTGAGCACACGGCTGACGGTCGCCTCGCTGACCCGGGCCTGCGAGGCGATGTCCGTCAGCCGCAAGGGGGTACTCACGAACTCACCCCTGCCACCACACCGTGGTGTCGCCGGGCAGCACCTCGGGGTCGGCTCCCAGCTCACCACTGGCCAGGAGCACCGACCCCGCCCCCAGCCCGGCTATCCGCACGTCCTCCCCCGTGGTGTTGACGGTGCACACGAAGCCCCCGCGCCGGAACGCCAGCACCCCCTCCGGCGCCTCCAGCCACTCCACCGCGTCCCCCGCACCCAGATCGGCGTGCTCCCGCCGGATCCGCAGCGCCGCACGGTAGAGCTCCAGCGTCGACCCGGCGTCCCCGGTCTGCGCCTCGACGCTCAACGCGGCCCACTCCCGCGGCTGCGGCAGCCAGCTGCCGCCCTCCCCGAACCCGTACGGGGCGGCGTCCCCCGACCACGGGAGCGGCACCCGGCAGCCGTCCCGCAGCCCGTCCTGACCGTTCGCCTTGAAGAACGAGGGGTCCTGGCGCACCTCGTCCGGCAGCTCGGTCACCTCGGGCAGCCCGAGCTCCTCCCCCTGGTACACGTACGCCGACCCGGGCAGCGCCAGCATCAGCAGCGAGGCCGCCCGCGCCCGCGCCAGGCTGCCGAACCGCGTCCGGTGCCGGACCACGTCGTGGTTGGACAGCACCCAGGTGGTCGGCGCCCCCACGGGCCGCATGGCGTCCAGCGACTCGTCGACGGCGGCCCGCAGCGCGCCCGCCTCCCACCCGGTCGTCAGGTAGTGGAAGTTGAACGCCTGGTGCAGCTCGTCGTGCCGCACGTACAGCGCGGTCCGGGCCACGCTCGGCGCCCACGCCTCGGCGACGCCGATCCGCTCACCCGCGTACTCGTCCAGCACCTTGCGCCACGACCGGTAGATCTCGTGGACCCCGTCCTGGTCGAAGAAGGGCAGCACCTGGTTGCCCAGCAGCTTGAGCTGCTCGTCACGCCCCAGATCGGGCAGCCCGGCGGCCTTCACCAGCCCATGGGCGACATCGATCCGGAACCCGTCCACCCCCAGGTCCAGCCAGAACCTGAGCACGGACCGGAACTCGTCCTGCACAGCCGGGTGTTCCCAGTTGAAGTCGGGCTGCTCGGGCGCGAACAGATGCAGGTACCACTCACCATCCGCCGCCCGCGTCCACGCCGGCCCACCGAAGATGGACTCCCAGTCGTTCGGCGGCTCCTCGCCCGACTCCCCCTTCCCCGGGCGGAAGTGGAACCGCTCGCGCAGCGGGGTCCCCGGGCCTTCCCGCAGCGCCTGCTTGAACCATTCGTGCTGGTCGGAGCAGTGGTTGGGGACGAGGTCGACGATGATGCGCAGGCCCAGCCCATGGGCCTCGCGGATGACGGCGTCGGCGTCGTGCAGGGTGCCGAACATGGGGTCGATGGCCCGGTAGTCGGCGACGTCGTAGCCGGCGTCGGCCTGCGGGGAGGCGTAGAAGGGGCTCAGCCAGACGGCGTCGACGCCCAGCTCCTTGAGGTAGGGCAGTCTGCTCCGGATGCCCTGGAGGTCCCCCATGCCGTCCCCGTTGGAGTCGGCGAAGCTGCGCGGATAGACCTGGTAGATCACCGCGTCTCTCCACCAGCCGGACCGGGTCCCGGTCGGGGTGGGGAGGGCGTCGGCGAGGTGCTGGGTCATGGTGTCCTTGGAGAGATCGGGCCGGTGGAGCACGGGAAAGGGCGCCGGGTGGTCACCCCTTGGTGGCGCCCGCCGTCATACCGGCGACGAGGTGACGCTGGGCGAACAGGAAGAAGACGGCCGCGGGGATGGCGATCAGCACGGAAGCCGCGCTCATCGCACCCCAGTTGGACGTGTACTGCGTGACGAAGGTCTGCAGCCCGCCCGCGAGGGTGAGGTTCTCCTCGCCGACCATGAAGGCCGACGCGTACGCGACCTCTCCCCACGCGGTGATGAAGGCGTAGAAGCCGGTGACGGCGAGGCCGGGCCGGGCGAGCGGGAGGATCAGGCGCCAGAAGGTGCCGAAGGGGTTGAGCCCGTCGACCCGCCCCGATTCGTCGATCTCGATCGGGATGGCGTCGAAGAAGCCCTTCATCATCCAGGCGCAGAAGGGCACGGCGATGGTGAGGTACGTGATGATCAGGCCGAGCGGCTGGTTGAGCAGCCCGAGGTCGCCCATCAGGTTGTAGAGCGGGACGATGAGGATGGCCATGGGGAACATCTGCGTGATGAGCAGGGTCCACATGAGCGGCTTCATGCCCGGGAACTTGAAACGGCTGACGGCGTACCCGGTGGTGGCGGCGATGAACACGCCGAGGACCGTCGTCACGCCCGCCACCACGACCGAGTTCCAGAACCAGCTCAGGAAGTGGCTGGACTCCAGCAGGCCGGAGTAGTTGGCGAGCGTCGGTTCCTTCACGAAGTCCGTGCTGATGGCGTACTTCGCGGGCTTCAGCGAGGTCAGCAGGATCCACAGCACGGGGAAGACGGCGATGACGGACGCGACGAGGAGCGTGGCGTGCAGCCCGAAGGAGGCGAGCGGGGAGCGGCTGCCCCTGGGCCGGACGGCGCCCTGCTTCGAAGCGGTCGTGGACGTGGTCGTGGACGTGGACGTGGACACGGTCACCACACCTCTCCCTGCTTGCGCAGCGAGCGCCGGTAGACCAGCGCGAAGATCATGAGCAGGCCGAGGATCAGCACGCCCCAGGTCGCGGAGCCGGCGAAGTCGCGCGGGCTGGCGACGAAGGCCTGGCGGAAGGCCTGGGTCACGAGGATCTCGGTGGAGTCGCCCGGGCCGCCCCGCGTGAGCAGGAAGATCACCGGGAACATGTTGAAGGTCCAGATGGTGGAGAGCAGGACCACCGTCATGCTGACGGCGCGCAGTCCGGGCAGGGTGATGTGCCGGAACCGCTGCCACGGGCCGGCGCCGTCCATCTCGGCGGCCTCGTACAGCTCCGCGGGGATCGACTGGAGCCCGCCGAGCAGGGCGACCATCATGAAGGGCACGCCGAGCCAGACGTTGA
This sequence comes from Streptomyces sp. NPDC001594, assembly GCF_042893675.1. Lineage (NCBI taxonomy): Bacteria > Bacillati > Actinomycetota > Actinomycetes > Kitasatosporales > Streptomycetaceae > Streptomyces > Streptomyces sp. NPDC001594. The sequence goes on from NZ_JBIAVB010000003.1 coordinate 456,429, forward strand.
CGGCGATGACGGCGACCTTGGCCCAGGTGGGGTCGTCCAGCCACGGCACGGCCGAGATCCCCCCGCCGTCGAGGATCTTGTTGAGGATGCCGTTGTCGCGGTTGAAGAGGAACCGCCAGGCGAAGACGGAGACGAAGCCGGGCACGGCCCAGGGCAGGATCAGCGCCATCCGGTAGGCGGAGCGGCCGCGGAACTGCCGGTTGAGGATGGTGGCCAGGGTGAGGCCGAGGGCGAAGGTGATCGAGACGCAGGCGACCGTCCACACCACGGTCCACACCAGCCGCTGCCAGAAGACGGGGTCGCCGAGGACCGCCGCGTAGTTGTCGAGCCCGACGAACTCGTAGGTGGCCTCGATGTGGCGCACGCCGATCGTCCGGGCGACGTTGCGCTCGCTGGCGTTGGTCAGCGACAGGTAGACGCCGCGGACGAGCGGCCAGCCGACGATGACGCCGAGGACGAGGACGACCGGGGCGACCATGGTCCAGGCGTACCAGTGGGTGGCGAGGGCGCGGCGGGCCGTCGTACGGCCGCTCTGGGCGGTCGTGCGGCCGCGGCCGCGGCCGGCGAGGGTCGTCTCGCCGGCCGCGGCCTCGGTCACCGACCGGCTGGTGTCAGCAGCCATGGTGCGTACTACTTCCAGCCCTTGAGGATCTTGCGGAACTCGACGCCGGCCGCCTTGGCCGCGTCCTCGGGGCTCGACGCCCCGGTGACGGCCTTGGTGTACTCGACCTTCAGCGGCTCGAAGAGGGAGCCGTTCTCCGGGATCCAGGCGCGCTGGACGGACTGGTCGACGGCCGGCTTGAAGAACTGGACCATCTCGCTGCCCTTGACGTCCGGCTGGTCGTAGGCGGCGGTGCGCGTCGGGAGCAGGCTCAGCTCCTTGGCGGACTGCACCTGGACCTCCTGGGAGGTCATGTACTCGACGAAGGCGTGCGCGGCGGCGGTGTTCTTGGAGCCGGCGTAGACGGCGAGGTCGTGGCCGCCCTGCGGGGCGCCGGCCTTGACGGAGCCGGCCGGGACGGGGGCGACGCCGAGGTTGGCCTTGTCCTTGAACTGGTCGCCGGCGTAGCTGTCCTCCACCGCCCAGGGGCCGTTGATCATCATCGCGACCTCCCCGGACTTGAAGGCGGTCTGCATGTTGGTCCAGCCGTCGGTGGCGTTGGTGACCGCGGCGCCGGAGGCGACCAGGTCGCGGGCGGCCTTGAAGGCCTTGACGCCGGCCGGGCCGTCGACGGTGACGGTCTTGTTCTTGGCGTCGACGAGGTCGCCGCCCTCGCCGTAGATGAAGGGCAGGAACCAGTAGGAGTCGTCGCCGCGGAGGTAGAGGCCGGTCTTGCCGGTCTTGGCCTTGATCGCGGTGGCGGCGGTCTTCAGCTCCTCCAGGGTCTTGGGGGGCTGGACGCCGGCGTCGGCGAGCATCTTCTTGTTGTAGAAGAGGCCGAGGGTGTCGATGACCTGCGGGACGGCGTAGGTCTTGCCGTCGAACCTCCCGCTCGCGGCGGCCTGCGGGAGGAAGTCGGCGTCGACCTTCTTGACCTGGTCGGCCGGGACCTCGTCGAGGTAGCCGAGGGAGGCGAAGTCGGCGACCCAGCCGACGTCGGCGCGGATCACGTCGGGGGCGTCGGCGCCGCTGCTGAAGGCGTTCTTGACCTTGTTCTGGGCGTCGCCGTAGGGCACGTTGACGTACTTGACGGTGACCTTGGGGTGCTTCGCGGTGAAGCCTTCGGCGATCTTCTGGAAGGTCGCCTTCTCGGCCTCGTTCGAGGTGTCCCACCAGGTGACGGTGCCGGACAGCTCGCCGCCGGCCTTCGTCTCGCCACCGTCGCCCTTGGTGTCACCGCCGCAGGCCGTCGCCGCGAGCGCCAGGGTCGCGACCAGCGCGGTGGCCGCTATGCCACGCCGCATATGAACTCCTTCGATGATCCCGGCCGCGCCCTCGCGGTCCCGAGTTGCAGGGAACGTAACAAGACTGAAAGCTCACCGAAAGACCTTGCGGCAATTTTCTGCAAGCGGAGGGGATCGTTACATCCGTGTGTCCCGACGGTTGCCGCAGCTTGCTGTTAGTTCGAGGCGGCTTCGATTGCGCAGGCCCGCAACCACGGGCCGTGTACGCGCGTTGACTGCGGTATGAACCACGAGTTGACGGCCGTCCCGCTTGCAAGAGCTTCCAGCGATCCGCCCGCGACCGGCGGCTGGTGGCGTGATGCCGTCATCTACCAGGTGTACGTCCGCTCCTTCGCCGACAGCGACGGTGACGGGGTCGGGGACCTGCGCGGGGTGCGCGAGCGGCTCCCGCACCTGGCCCGGCTCGGGGTGGACGCGGTGTGGCTGACCCCCTTCTACGTGTCCCCGCAGGCGGACGGCGGGTACGACGTCGCCGACTACCGGGCCGTGGACCCGCTCTTCGGCGACCTCGCCGACGCCGACGACCTCGTCCGGGCCGCGCACGCCCTGGGGCTGCGGGTGATCGTGGACGTGGTGCCGAACCACACCTCCGAGCGCCACCCCTGGTTCCAGGAGGCCCTGGCCGGCGTGCCCGGCGCCCGGGAGCGGTACCTGTTCCGGCCGGGGCGCGGGGTGGACGGCTCGCTCCCGCCGAACGACTGGGAGTCCGTCTTCGGCGGGCCCGCCTGGACCCGGGTCCCGGACGGAGACTGGTACCTGCACCTGTTCGCCCCCGAGCAGCCCGACCTCGACTGGGAGCACCCGGAGGTGGCGGAGGAGTTCGCCTCGGTGCTGCGGTTCTGGCTGGACCTCGGGGTGGACGGATTCCGGGTGGACGTGGCCCATGGCATGGTCAAGGCCCCCGGCCTGCCGGACATCGGGCGGGGCGCGCAGGCCACGCTGATCGGCACCGAGCCGCTCCCCTTCTTCGACCAGGACGGGGTGCACGCCATCCACCGCTCCTGGCGGCGGCTGCTCGACTCCTACGGGGGCGGGCGGATCGGGGTCGCGGAGGCGTGGGCGCCGACCTCGGAGCGGCTGGCCCTGTACGTACGCTCCGACGAGCTGCACCAGGCGTTCAACTTCCGGTTCCTGAACTGCCCGTGGGACCCGGCGGCGATGCGGACGGTCATCGACGAGTCCCTGGCCGCGACCTCGGCGGTGGGGGCGCCGACGACCTGGGTGCTGTCCAACCACGACGTCGTACGGCATGTGACCCGGTACGGGGGCGGGGCGCAGGGGCTGGCCCGGGCGCGGGCGGCGGCGCTGCTGATGCTGGCGCTGCCGGGGTCGGCGTACATCTACCAGGGCGAGGAACTCGGCCTCCCGGAGGTCACCGACCTCCCGGCGGAATCCCGCAAGGACCCGGCCTTCAGGCGCCGTTCCCCTGCGGGGTGCCGTACAGGGGCCACCGCGGGCGGGGTCGGCAGCGGGGACGGGGCCGGGGGCGCGCCCGGCATCCCGGCCGGGGCCGACGGACGGGCCGACCGGGCCGGGGCGGGCGCGACGCCGGCCGGGGCGGCCGGGCCGGTCGAGGCAGCCGCGCCGGCCGAGGCAGCCTCGTCGGCCGGGGCAGCCGCGGCGGCCGGGTCCGACGGGCAGGACGGCCTGCGCGACGGGTGCCGCGTGCCCCTCCCCTGGTCCGGGGACACGGCCCCGTACGGGTTCGGGCCGGGTGGGAGCTGGCTGCCGCAGCCCGAGGGGTGGGGCGGTCTCAGCGTGGCCGCGCAGACCGGCGATCCGCACTCCACCCTCGAGCTCTACCGCGCCGCCCTGGAGCTGCGCCGGGCGATGCCGGGCCTCGGGGCGGTCGAGGCGGGCCAGGGCGGCCCGGCCGACGAGTGGCCCGGGACCGGGGCCGGACCCGCCGTGTACGCCCGGGGCATGCGCTGGCGTCCGGCCCCCGAGGGGGTCCTCCTCTTCACCCGGCCCGGCTTCGCCTGCACCGTCAACACCCGCCCCACCGCCGTCGTACTGCCCTCGCCCGGCCGTCCCGTGCTGTCCAGCGCTCCCGTGGAGACCGACGGGCGCACGGTCCGCCTTCCCCCCGATTCCTGCACGTGGTGGGCTTTCTGAGCCGCCTACCGGTACAGTCCCATCCCGTGACCGCACGGCTTGCCGACATCGCAGCCCAGGCGGGGGTCAGCGAAGCCACAGTCAGCCGAGTGCTCAACGGCAAGCCCGGCGTGGCCGCAGGCACCCGTGAGTCCGTGCTGGCCGCGCTCGACGTGCTCGGCTACGAGCGGCCCGTACGGCTGCGGCAGCGCAGTGCCGGTCTGGTCGGCCTGATAACCCCCGAGCTGGACAACCCCATCTTCCCGGCCCTCGCGCAGGTCATCGGGCAGGCGCTGACCCGGCAGGGGTACACGCCCGTGCTGGCCACGCAGACGCCCGGCGGGTCCACGGAGGACGAGCTGACCGAGATGCTGGTGGACCGGGGCGTCTCCGGCATCATCTTCGTCTCCGGGCTGCACGCGGACACCACCGCCGACATGGGCCGCTACGAGCAGTTGCGCGGGCAGGGCGTCCCGTACGTCCTCATCAACGGTTTCTCCGACAAGGTGCGGGCCCCCTTCGTCTCCCCCGACGACCGGGCCGCGATGCACCTCGCGGTGACCCACCTGACGGCCCTCGGCCACAGCCGGATCGGCCTCGCGGTCGGCCCGAAGCGGTTCGTGCCGGTCCTGCGCAAGATCGAGGGCTTCCGCCTCGCCATGAAGGAGCGCCTCGGCCTGGACGAGGCCGGGGCGGAGGAGCTCGTCCAGCACTCCCTCTACACCCTGGAGGGTGGCCAGGCGGCCGCGGCGGCGCTCATCGGGCGCGGCTGCACGGCCGTGGTCTGCGCCAGCGACATGATGGCCCTCGGCGCGATCCGGGCCGCGCGCCAGCAGGGGCTGCGGGTGCCGCAGGACGTCTCCGTGGTCGGCTTCGACGACTCCCCGCTCATAGCGTTCACCGATCCGCCGCTGACCACCATCCGCCAGCCCGTGCAGGCCATGGGGCAGGCGGCGGTGCGGACCCTGCTGGAGGAGATCGGCGGCACGCCGGCCCCGCACAGCGAGTTCGTGTTCCTGCCGGAGCTGGTGGTGCGCGGGTCCACGGCCTCCGGACCCGGGCAGCGGCGCGGCGGGGCAGGGTAGCGGACCTGCGGGACGGTGTCCTCCGCAGGGCTGAGCGCGGGCGCGGAAGACCGTCCGGAGGGATGATCGGAGGCGAGGACGCATCTGGCAGACTCTCTCCCCATGGGTGAAGCGAGCGTGAAGACACTGGAAACTCCCCCGGCCGCCGCCGGGGGCACCCCCAGCACGGACGTCTCGTCGCCCCCCGCGAGCGGGAGCGAGGGCCGCCCGGCAGCGGACTCCGGCCTCCTCCCCCGGCTCCGCGCCCCGCGCCGGCCCCGCATCTGGTTCGAGGTCCTGCTGATCGCGATCAGCTACTGGACGTACTCGCTGATCCGCAACGCGGTCCCGGAGCAGAAGGCCGCCGCGCTCGCGAACGCCGACTGGATCTGGAGCGTCGAGCGGAGCCTCGGCATCGCGGTCGAGCACCACGTCAACCACGCGGTCAACTCGGTGACGTGGCTGGTGGTGGGCATGAACTACTACTACGCCACGCTCCACTTCATCGTGACCATCGGCGTACTGGTGTGGATCTACCGTTTCCATCCGGGTCGTTACGCGGCCACCCGCCTCGTCCTCTTCGCGACGACGGGCGTGGCCCTGCTGGGCTACTTCTTCTTCCCGCTCGCGCCGCCCCGGCTGATGAACGGCGGCCGCTTCGTCGACACCGTGCTGGTGCACCACACCTGGGGCTCGATGGCCTCGGGGAACCTCAAGCACATGTCGAACCAGTACGCGGCGATGCCGTCCATGCACATAGGGTGGTCCCTCTGGTGCGGCCTGACGATCTTCGCGGTCGCCTCGGCCCCCTGGGCCCGGATCCTGGGCCTCCTCTACCCGACGGCGACCCTGGTGGTCATCGTCTCCACGGCGAACCACTTCTGGCTGGACGCCCTGGGCGGCATGCTCTGCCTGGCCTTCGGCTACACGGTCTCGCGCACCTGGTACGGCGCCCTCCCCCACCGCCTCCCCCGCAGCCCCCTGGACACCTCCCCCCACCCGGCGACAGCAGCCGTCCTGAACCGCTTCCGCCGGGCCTGATCCCGCCGCCGGGCCTCAGTCGACGGCCCTGAGGTAGACCCGGCTCCTCTCCCCGTCCACAGCGGCCACCGCCAGTTGCAGGAAGTCCAGGTCCCGCTGGACGCACGGGGCGCACACCTGCGTCTCCCGGACCCCGGGCGCGGAGACCGGCTCGGGCAGCCCGAGCCGGTCGAACAGCCCCCTCTCGCCGGCGAAGGGGACCGCCTGCCGCACGGGGTGCTCGGGCGCGAGCCCGTCGATGAAGCCGTCCACGTCCGCGGCGGGCATCACGAACGCCAGTAGCAGCAGATCGTCGTGCCCCCGCCGCAGCGCGGCCGTCACCCCGGTCGCCGAGACGGGAACCTCCACCTCCATGCGCCGCGCCACCTCCTCCACACCGGCCCCCTCCGCCCAGGAGCCCCCCGCCGACCCGCTCCCACGCCCGGCACACCCCCCGAGAAGCCCGACGATCAGAGCCAGCCCACCCCCGACCACCCCACCCCACAGGCGCCCCCGGGTCGGCATCAGTCGGCGGCCTCGAAGTAGACCCGACTACTCTTCTCATCCACCCGCGCCACCGCCGCGTGCATGAAGTCAACCTCCGCACACGGGGCGCACACCTGTCCCGTGCGGACACCGGGTACGGAATCCGGCTCGGGTAGGCCCACGTGTGCGAAGGGCGCCACCGGCTCGGGGCCGGCAAAGGACTTAGGGCCCGCCTTCACCGGCTCCTGCGGGTCCAGTCGCGCGAGGAAGCCTTCGACGTCGGGGGTGGGCAGCACGAACGCCAGAAGCAGGGTGTCGTCCTGGAGCCCCTTCCGGTAGGCGGACCTGAGATCGCTCGCGGACGCGGGCACCACGACCTGGAGCCTCTGGACGACCTCCGCGGTGGTAACCCCGTCCATCCACCGCGCCTGCGGCTCCGGCCCACCCGCACACCCGGCGCCGAGCCCCGCGCACACCACCAGCAGCCCGCACAGCCTCCCCATCCGACGCCCCGGGCCGGCCTTGGACTTCTCCCACTCCTTCCACCCCATCGGACCATTGCACCACGCGGCGGTGACAGTCTGAGGCCCGGTCAGGACGTTCGGGGTCCGTCCGGTCTCAGGCCCCGTAGAAGAGGTCGTCGACGACCGCGCGGGCTCGGCGGGTGATGCGGCGGTAGTCGTCCAGCATTTCGCCGACGCGCCCCTCCGGGTAGCCGAGGTAGCGGCCGACGGCCGCCAGTTCGCGGGCGTCCGCGGGGAAGGTGTCGCCGGCGCGGCCGCGGACCAGCATCACGGCGTTGCGGACGCGGGTCGCCAGCACCCAGGCCTCGTCGAGGATCTGGGCCTCCTCCGTCGGGATCAGGCCGGCCGCGTGGGCGGCGGCCAGGGCCTGGCGGGTGCGGGTGGTGCGCAGGCCGGGTTCGGCCCAGGCGTGCCGCATCTGCAGGAGCTGGACGGTCCACTCGACGTCGCTGAGGCCGCCGCGGCCGAGTTTGGTGTGGAGGGTGGGGTCGGCGCCGCGCGGGAGGCGTTCGGCCTCCATGCGGGCCTTGAGCCGGCGGATCTCGCGGACCGCGTCCTCGCCGAGGCCCTCGACGGGGTAGCGCAGCGGGTCGATCAGGTCGATGAAGGTGCGTCCCAGGTCGGCGTCGCCCGCGACGGGCTCGGCGCGCAGCAGGGCCTGGCTCTCCCAGGTCAGGGACCAGCGCCGGTAGTAGGCGGCGTAGGAGGCCAGGGTGCGCACGAGGGGGCCGGAGCGGCCCTCGGGGCGCAGGTCGGCGTCGATGAGGAGCGGCGGGTCGGCGGTGGGCAGCTGGAGCAGCCTGCGCATCTCGGCGATGACGGTCTGGGCGGCCTTCGCGGCCTCCTGTTCGTCGACTCCCTCGCGGGGGTCGTGGACGAAGAGGACGTCGGCGTCGGAGCCGTAGCCGAGCTCGTGCCCGCCGAAGCGGCCGACGCCGATGACGGCGAAGCGGGTGGGGAGGGTCTCCCCCCAGTGGTCGCGGACGGCGGCGCGCAGGGCTCCGGCGACGGTGGCGGCGGTGAGCTCGGAGACGGCGTCGCCGACCCGGTCGACGAGGGCCCCGCAGTCCTTCTCGGCGGGGTTCTCCTCGGTGCCGTACGAGGCGATGATGTCGGCGGCCGCGGTGCGGAAGAGTTCCCGGCGGCGGACCCCGCGGGCGGCGGCGACGGCGGCTTCCCCGCTCTCGGCGCGGCCGACGGCGGCCATCACCTCCTGTTCGAGGGCCTCGGGCGTACGGGGCTGGAGGCCTTCGGGGTCGCCGAGGAGGGCGACGGCCTCGGGGGCGCGCATGAGGAGGTCGGGGGCGAGGCGGCCGGCGGACAGGACGCGGGCGAGGTTCTCGGCGGCGGCGCCCTCGTCGCGGAGCAGGCGCAGGTACCAGGGGGTCTTGCCGAGGGCGTCGGAGACCTTGCGGAAGCCGAGGAGCCCGGCGTCGGGGTCGGCGGAGTCGGCGAACCAGCCGAGGAGGACGGGCAGCAGGGTGCGCTGGATGGCGGCCTTGCGGCTGACGCCGGAGGCGAGGGCTTCGAGGTGGCGCAGGGCGGAGGCCGGGTCGGCGTAGCCGAGGGCTTCCAGGCGCTGGCCGGCGGCGGCCGGGGAGAGCCGGGTCTCGCCGGGGGCGAGCTGGGCGACGGCGTCGAGGAGGGGCCGGTAGAAGAGCTTCTCGTGGAGGCGGCGGACGACGGAGGCGTGCCGGCGCCAGGCCTTGTTGAGTCCGGCGACGGGTTCGGTGCGCAGTCCCATGGAGCGGCCGAGGCGGCGCAGGTCGGCCTCGTCCTCGGGGACGAGGTGGGTGCGGCGCAGCCGGTAGAGCTGGATGCGGTGCTCCATGGTGCGCAGGAAGCGGTACGCGTCGTGGAGCTGGGCGGCGTCGGCGCGGCCGACGTAGCCGCCGGCGGCGAGGGCGTGGAGGGCGTCGAGGGTGGTGCCGGAGCGCAGGGTGGTGTCGCTGCGGCCGTGGACGAGCTGGAGCAGCTGGACGGCGAACTCGACGTCGCGCAGGCCGCCGGGGCCGAGTTTGAGTTCGCGGTCGATCTGGGAGGCGGGGATGTTGTCGACGACCCGGCGGCGCATCTTCTGGACGTCGGCGACGAAGTTCTCGCGTTCGGCGGCCTGCCAGACGAGCGGCGTTATGGCCTCGATGTACTGGGCGCCGAGTTCGGGGTCGCCGGCGACGGCGCGGGCCTTGAGGAGGGCCTGGAACTCCCAGGTCTTGGCCCAGCGCTGGTAGTAGGCCAGGTGGGAGGCGAGGGTGCGGACGAGGGGGCCGTTGCGGCCCTCGGGGCGGAGGTTGGCGTCGACGGGCCAGATGGTGCCCTCGACGGTGGTCTCGGAGCAGATCCGCATGAGGTGGGAGGCGAGGCGGGTGGCGGCCTGGATGCCCTTGCCCTCGTCGGTTCCGGGCGCGGCCTCGCCGACGAAGATCACGTCGACGTCGGAGACGTAGTTGAGCTCGTTGCCGCCGCACTTGCCCATGGCGATGACGGCGAGCCGGCAGGCGGCGGCGTCCTGGGGGGCGGCGGCGGAGGCGATGCGCAGGGCGGCGCGGAGGGTGGCGGTGGCGAGGTCAGCGAGTTCGGCGGCGGTCTGGGCGACGTCTATGGTCGCGCAGACGTCGCGGGCGGCGATGGAGAGCAGGCAGCGGCGGTAGGCGACGCGCAGGGTGACGGGGTCGTGGGCGTCGGCGAGGCCCGCTTCGAACTCGGCGAGGCCCGGGTGCAGGTCGGCGGCCTCGTAGGTGACGAGGGCCTGCCAGTCGCGGGGGTGGCGGGCGAGGTGGTCGGCGAGGGCTTCCGAGGCGCCGAGGACGCCGAGGAGGCGGTCGCGCAGGGGTTTGGCGGCCACCAGGGTGTCGAGGAGGAGCGGCAGGTCCTCCGGGGTCTGGGCTTCGGCGAGGCGGACGAGGCCGAGGAGCGCGAGGTCGGGGTCGGCGGTGGCGCCGAGGGCGTCGAGGAGCACCGGGTCGGTGCGTACGGCGGCCAGCGCGTCGGCCTCCAGGAGCCGGGACGCGGCGGTGGGGTCGGTGAATCCGCTCCGCAGCAGCCGGATGAAGGTACTGCTCCTGCGTCCCGGGACTGTCATCCCGCCGCCTCCCGAGTCTGTCGCTGCCGGTGGTCCGGTGCTGCCCGTCACCGCCGGTGGTCTGGTCCTGCCCGGGAGCGAGCCTAGCCGGAGCAGGCGTTCGACTCACCGGGTGCCGTGGCCGATATCATGAGGAGGATTATCGGTTTATCTGCTTACTTTTAGCTCTCCAGATCTGTGCGTCAGGGGCCCGGTCCCCGCCCGACCGGCCGCGAGGAGCCCCATGTCCCACGGACCCCTGTCCTCGCGCCCTGCCACCGCGCGCGTCCCCCAGCCCCGCCCGAGCACGTCTGGGGCGGCCCCCGAGGCCTCCACGACCGTACGGCCCGGCACGGCTGTCCCGCCCGGCCCCGGCGCGACCACCCGGCCCGGCCGTGACACGGCTGTCCCGCCCGGCCGCAACGCGACCACAGGCCCCGCCCGCCACGCGGCTGCCCCACCCGACCCCGGCGCGACCACCCGGCCCGGCCGGGACGCGGTCATCCCCCACCAGCGCGACGCAGTCACCCGGCACGGCCACCACCACGTCGGGCACCCCCGCGCACGCGCCGTCGTCAAGGCCGTCGCCCTCCTCGCCGCCACCGCCGCCGGCGGCATGCTCATCCTGCGCGGCAACGAGGCGCTCGCCGGCCTCGACGCGCCCGCCGGCCCCGGTTCCAGTCCCTCGGCCGCCACCGCCCCCGACGCCCCGGACCCCGGCCGGGTGCTCCAGATCGTCGCCCACCCCGACGACGACCTGTACTTCATGAACCCGGACCTGGGGTACTCCATCGCCGCCGGCCACCCGGTCACCACCGTCTACCTCACCTCCGGCGAGGCCGACGGCATCAACGCCGCCGCCGGCAAGGAGGCCTCCGCCCACGCCGACAAGCCGGCCTACGCCGAGGCCCGGCAGAACGGCATCCGCGCCGCCTACGCCAAGATGGCCACCGGCGACCGCAGCAGCGCCTGGAAGCGCAGCGTCGTCCCGACCAAGGGCGGCGGCCACGCCGAGATCGACGTCCTCGTCGCCCGGCCCCAGATCAACCTCGTCTGGCTCCAGCTGCGCGAGGCGGGCAACGTCTACCAGGACGTCCCCGACAGCCTGCACGGCCTGTGGGACGGCAAGGTCCCCCGCCTGGAGTCGGTGCTCGCCTCCGGCAGCCCGGTCCGGCGCGGGTTCTCGTACACCAAGGACCAGGTCGTCCAGACGATCGTCGGCATCCTGGAGCGCTACCGGCCCACCACCCTCCGCACCCAGGACCCCACCCCCGGCCGCTTCCACGACGCCGCCAAGCGCTACACCGACCACCAGGACCACTTCTACGGCGCCCGGTTCGTGCAGCTGGCCGCCGAGCAGTACGCGCGGGACTTCAAGGACCGGCCGCACTTCGCCGTCCAGAACTACGTCGGCTACTTCAACGGCTCCCTGCCCCGGGCCCTAGACCCCGGCGAGGCCAAGGAGAAGCTGGACATCCTGGACACCTACGCCTGGCTGGACCGGCAGAACCACTGCGGCAGCGACGCCGGCTGCGGAGACCTCAAGGTCGCCGAGCACCCCTCCGGCAACGGCTGGACCCAGTCCATCAACTACGCGCGCGGCACCGGCACCAACTGGCTGACCTCCGACGCCGAGCACGGCCTGTGGGCCTTCAAGGTCCTCGACGGCCAGGTCGCCGTCTGGCACCGCAGCGGCCTCATAGGCCGCTGGAGCGGTCCCCGCCTGCTCCCCGGAACCGGGATGGACCAGGGCATCTCCACCGTCACCCTGAAGGACGGCCGGACCGCCGCCTTCGGCACCCGCACCTCCTTCGGCGACAAGCCCGCCGACTACCGGCGCGAGGTGGTCTACGCCGTCCAGCAGGCCCCCGGCTCCGAGGAGTTCGGCCCCTGGCAGTCCCTCGGCACCCCCGAGGCCTCCGACGCCGACTGGACCTCCGACATCAGCGCGCCCGCCGTGTCCGTCGACGGTACCGGCGCCCTCGCCGTCTACGTCCGCGACGGCGCCTCCACCCTGCGCGGGCGCGTCCGCCAGCCGGACGGCGCGTGGGGCCCGTGGGAGGCCCACGGCGGCTCCGACCTGCACGGCACCCCCGTCACCGGCACCGACGGCGCCGGGCGGCGGATGGTCTTCGCCGCCACCACCACGTCGGTGACCGGCTGGCTCCAGCCCGGCCCCGGCGCCCCCCTCGGCCCCGCCACCCCCACCGGCCTGCCCGAGACCACCCTGCCCCTGACGGCCGAGGGCCGCGAGGGCGGCGTGCGGATCTGGTTCCGCAAGCCCGGCTCCGGCAACGTCCGCACCGCCCTGATGACGGACGCGGAAGGCCTGAAGGCGACCGGCCTCACCGACCTCGGCGGGCTCCAGGGCTTCGGCTCCGTGACGGCCAGCGGACACCTCCTCGCCGGCCGTTCGGCGGGCGGGCTGCTCGGGGCGGACGTCGGCGAGGGCCGGCCCTGGGAGCGCTCGCCGCTGATGTTCGTGGGCGCCCCGTCCAGCACCATGACCGGGAAGAACCTGGTCAGCCTGGCCGTGGTGGGCCTCGACGCCCGGCTGTACGTGACCTCGTCGGCGGACGAACCCGACGCCTACCTCGCCCCCTGGCAGCCGGTGGGCCCGCGCAACACCACCCCGTAACGCCCCCGTTCCACCACGGATCACCCCCACCCCGGGGCATACACCGCACACCGGCTGGACAGACACCATCCGTGCCGGATCATCCCCAAACCCCCACGCCGGGCCCCCTCTTGTGCGGGCCGCCGGCGGCGCACCCGCACGCCCGGCCGCCCTCGGACGGCGCGCGCCCTCACCTGAACCGGTGAAATCGACGGCCCGATCCGAGAACCGACACCGCCGATTTCGCCTCTCAGTGACTGCACAGCGGTTCCACCCGTCCGGAACGACATCGAGGCGTGACCCATGCCCGCATCCCGCCGCCGCTTCCTCCTCGCGGCCGTCGTGCCCATGCTCACCCTGGGCGCCTCCGGCGTGCTCTCCATAGCCTCCGGCCAGCAGACGGCCGCCGAGGCCACCCAGGGCAAGGACCCCGCCGCCCTCCTCCCCGCCAGCACCACCTCCGGCACGGTCGTCCAGATCGTCGCCCACCCCGACGACGACCTGTTCTTCATGAACCCCGACCTCAGCCGCTCCCTGCTCGCCGGGCTCCCCGTCACCACCGCCTACCTCACCTCCGGCGAGGCCGACGGCCGCAACGAGGCCAACGGCGGCCAGGCCAAGGATCCCCAGCAGCCCGCCGACCGCGCCCGCTACGCGGAGGCCCGGCAGAACGGCATCCGCTCCGCCTACGCCCAGATGGCCACCGGCGACCGCACCAGCGCGTGGAAGCGCACGGTCATACCCACCGCCGGGGGCGGCCAGGCCGAGCTCGACGTCCTCGTCGCCCGGCCCCAGGTCAACCTGGTCTGGCTCCAGCTGCGCGAGGCCCGCAACCCGGCCGCCGACAACCCCGACAGCCTGCGCGGACTGTGGAACGGCGAGATACCGGCGCTGGGCTCCCAGCTCACCACCGGCACCCCGGTCAAGCAGCCGTTCTCGTACACCAAGGACCAGGTCGTCCAGGCCATATCCGGCATCCTGGAGCGCTACCGCCCGACGACGATACGGATGCAGGACCCGACGCCGAACCGCTACCCGGACACAGGCAAGTACACCGACCACCAGGACCACATGTACGGGGCCCGGTTCGTGCAGGCCGCCACCGCCGCGTACGCCGAACGGGTCGCCGACCGGCCGCGCTTCTCGGTCCAGAACTACCTCGGCTACCACAACGGCAACCTCCCGCACGCCCTGGACCCGCAGACCGCCGAGACGAAGATCGGCTACCTCAAGACGTACGCCTGGCAGGACCACGCCGACTACTGCGGCTCCCCCGACGGCTGCGGCGACCGCAAGGTGGCCGGCAGCCCCACCGGCCGCAACTGGGCCCAGTCCCTGCGCTACGCCCGGGCCGACAACTCCTCCTGGCTCACGGAGGGCACCCCCGGCCGGCTCTGGGCCTTCGCCGCCCTCGACGGCCGGATGGCCGTCTGGAACCGCGACCGCTCCGGCACCTGGAGCGGCCCCGCCCTGCTCCCCGGCACCGGCATCGACGCCGGCGCCACCACCGCCCGCCTGCCCGACGGGCGCGTCGCGGTCCTCGCCACCCGCACGGTCCTCGGGCCCCGGCCCGCCGACTACCGGCGCGAGGTCGTCTACGCCGTCCAGACCACCCCCGACGGCCCGTTCGGCGCCTGGCAGTCCCTCGGCACCCCCGAACCGGGCGACGAACCCGGGACCTCCGCCATCAGCGCCCCCGCAGCCGCCGTGGACCGGGCGGGCCGCCTGACCGTCTACGTGCGCGACACCCGGCGCACCCTGCGGGCCCGCGTCCAGCAGCCCTCGGGGGCCTTCACCGACTGGCAGAAGCTGGGCGGCGAAGACCTCCAGGGCGACCCGGTCGCCCTCTCGGACGCGGCGGGCCGCCGCCACGTCTACGCCACCACCACGAAATCCGTCATCGCCTGGACCCAGCCCGCCCCGGACGCCCCCCTCTCCGGCCCCTACCCCACCGGCCTCCCCGCCACGACGGTCCCCCTCACGGCGGCCCGCGAGGGCGCGGGCGTCCGCCTCTACTTCCGCCGCCCCGACTCGGGCGTGGTCCGCAGCGCCCTGGTCACCGCCGGCCCGGCCGCCCCGCAGGTCTCCAGCGTCGCGGAATCCGGCGGCCGCGCGGGCTACGGCGCGATCGCCGCGGCGGGCCGCCTCCTGACGGGCCGCGCCGAAACGGGCACGGCCGCCACGACCACCCTGGGCGGCCCCCCGGCCTGGACGGAGTCCCGCATGCTCTTCACCGGCGCCCCCGCCTCGACCCTGGACGCCACGGGCACCCCCACCACCACGGCCCTAGGCCTGGACGCCCACCTCCACACCGCCACCCCCCACCCCACCACCCCCACCCCCCTCTGGCACCCGGCAACCCCACCACCCCCCGCCACCTGACCCCCGCCAAACACCAACGACCCCGCCCCGGAACCCGGGACGGGGCCGCTCACACCACTCCGGCGCTACAGCACCGGGAGGTTCTTGCGGAGTTCGAAGGCGGTTACCTCCGAGCGGTATTCCTCCCACTCCTGCTTCTTGTTGCGGAGGAAGAAGTCGAAGACGTGTTCGCCGAGGGTTTCGGCGACCAGTTCGCTGCGTTCCATCAGGGAGATGGCCTCGCCGAGGTTCTGCGGGAGGGGTTCGATGCCCATCGCGCGGCGTTCGGCGTCGGAGAGGGCCCAGACGTCGTCGTCGGCGCCCGGCGGGAGTTCGTAGCCCTCCTCGATGCCCTTGAGGCCCGCCGCCAGGAGGACGGCGTACGTGAGGTAGGGGTTGGCGCCCGAGTCGATCGAGCGGACCTCGACCCGGGAGGAACCGGTCTTGCCCGGCTTGTACATCGGGACGCGGATCAGGGCCGAGCGGTTGTTGTGGCCCCAGCAGATGTACGAGGGGGCCTCGCCGCCGGAGCCGGCGGTGCGGGAGGAGCCGCCCCAGATGCGCTTGTAGGAGTTGACCCACTGGTTGGTCACCGCGGCGGTCTCCGCGGCGTGCTTGAGGAGGCCCGCGATGAAGGAGCGGCCGACCTTGGAGAGCTGGTACTCGGCGCCCGACTCGTAGAAGGCGTTGCGGTCGCCCTCGAAGAGGGAGAGGTGGGTGTGCATGCCGGAGCCGGGGTACTCCGAGAACGGCTTCGGCATGAACGTCGCCTGGACGCCCTGTTCGAGGGCGACCTGCTTCATGACCAGGCGGAACGTCATGATGTTGTCGGCCGTGGAGAGGGCGTCGGCGTAGCGGAGGTCGATCTCCTGCTGGCCCGGGGCGCCCTCGTGGTGGCTGAACTCGACCGAGATGCCCATGGATTCGAGCATGGTGATCGCCTGGCGGCGGAAGTCCATGCCGACGTTCTGCGGAGTGTGGTCGAAGTAGCCCGAGTTGTCGGCGGGGACGGGACGCGTGCCGTCCAGCGGCTTGTCCTTCAGCAGGAAGAACTCGATCTCCGGGTGGGTGTAGAAGGTGAAGCCCAGGTCGGAGGTCTTGGCGAGGATGCGCTTGAGGACGTAGCGCGGGTCCGCGAAGGACGGGGAGCCGTCCGGCATCAGGATGTCGCAGAACATCCGGGCGGTCCCGGGGGCCTCGGCGCGCCACGGCAGTATCTGGAACGTGCCCGGGTCCGGCTTGGCGATCATGTCGGACTCGTAGACGCGGGCGAAGCCCTCGATCGCGGAGCCGTCGAAGCCGATGCCCTCGTCGAAGGCCTGCTCCAGCTCGGCGGGGGCGACCGCGACGGACTTCAGGAAGCCCAGCACATCGGTGAACCACAGGCGCACGAAGCGGATGTCGCGCTCCTCGAGCGTCCGGAGGACGAATTCCTGCTGCTTGTCCATGCCTTCATCCTCGCAGTTCAGACGATCTGTACACCACCGACCCGGAGGACCGGCGGCGCAGCCCGGCCCGTCCAGTATCCCTAGTGGTGGTTTCCGCCACATTACGCACCCCCCAAGGCCGATGACACCCCCGCTCTGACCTCGGGCCCGTCATGAGCATTACCATCTGCGGCCATGGGGGGCTGGGAGCACACGCGGAGCGGGCGTCACGGGCGTCCCGCCCGTCGTCGTGCCCTCCTGCTGCTGCTCGCCCTCGGGGTGGCGGCCGGGATGGGGTTCCTGTGCGTGCCCGGCGGGGGTCCCGCCCAGGGCGGCGGGGGCGTGGAAGGGCCCGTACGGGTGTACGCCGTACAGGGCGGGCACGGCGCCTCCGGTGAGCGTGCCGCCTGCGCGTCCCCGTACGAGCCGCCCGGCTGTTCCCCCCTGTCCCATGTGACACCGGCCGTCCCGCCGGCCCCGCAGCCCGCCGTCACCGCGGCGCGGCCCGGCCCGGCGTCCGGCGTCCTCGCGGCGGCCACGGGCCCGGTACGGCCGCCGGGGACCCTCGCGCGCGCCCCCGACCTGTACGCCCTGCAAGTGCTGCGGACCTGACGGCTGCGGCGCCGTAGACGACACCACCGGCAACACCCCCACACCCCCCTCAGCAGAAGGAACCAGGGCACATGGCCAGCAGGACGTCCGACAAGAACTCCCGCCAGAACCGCATAGCCGAGATGCGCCGCGCCGAGAAGGCGCGCGACCGGCGCAACAAGATCATCGCGATCAGCGTCTCCGCCGCGGTCGTCGCCGGGCTCATCGGCTTCGGCTCGTGGGTGATCATCGAGCAGAAGCAGAAGGACAAGGACGCGGTCGCGGCCCGCAAGGCGCCGGTCGACGGCGAGAAGACCTGGGACGCGAAGAAGCTCGGCCGCAACCACGTCGAGACCCCGGTCAAGTACGAGATGAACCCGCCGGTCGGCGGCGACCACAACCCCCGCTGGATGAACTGCGACGGCGACGTCTACAAGAACGCGATCCCCGAGGTGAACGCCGTGCACTCGCTGGAGCACGGCGCGGTGTGGGTGACGTACAACGAGAAGGCCGACAAGGCGGACGTCGAGACGCTGGCCGGGAAGGTCGGCAAGACCCCCTACACGCTGATGAGCCCCGACAAGGAGCAGGCGGGCACGATCATGCTCAGCGCCTGGGGCAAGCAGCTGACGGTGGACAAGGCGGACGACCCCCGGGTGGCGCAGTTCTTCACCAAGTACGTGCAGGGCCCGCAGACCCCCGAGCCGGGCGCGGCCTGCACCAACGGGCTGGGCGAGAAGTGACCCGCAGCCCTACGAACCGTACGTACTGGGCGGCGGGCACGGCGGTGGTGCTGGCCGCGCTGTTCGCGGCCGGGGCCACCTTCGCCACGGCGGACGGCGCGGGCTCCCGGGACGCGGGCGGCTCCGCCGCCTCGGGCGCGCCGGCGCTGTACTCCCCCGACGCGGGGTTCGCGCGGGACATGTCGGTGCACCACCAGCAGGCGGTGGAGATGTCCTTCATCGTGCGCGACCGCACCCAGGACGAGCCGGTGCGCGGGCTCGCGTACGACATCGCCAACACGCAGGCCAACCAGCGGGGCATGCTGCTGGGCTGGCTGGACCTGTGGGGGCTGCCGAAGGTGGTGGCCGACGAGCCGCCGATGTCGTGGATGGAGATGGAGATGGGGACGGGGTCCCCGTCCATGGGGTCCATGGACCACTCGGCGGGGCACGGGGGGCAGGCCACCAAGCCGGGCGCGCTCATGCCCGGGATGGCCACCAAGGAGGAGCTCGACCAGCTCCGCACCAGCAGCGGCCGGGACGCCGAGGTGCTCTACCTCCAGCTCATGACCGAGCACCACAAGGGCGGCGTCGCCATGGCCCAGGGTTGCGCCAAGCAGTGCCGGACCCCGGCGGAACGGGCGCTGGCCCAGGGGATGGTCGAGGCGCAGCAGTCGGAGATGAAGCTGATGGCGGACATGCTCAAGGAGCGGGGGGCCGCGCCGCGCTCGTGAGCGGGCGGCCCGGCGGGCGCGGGGCCGCCGCGTGGCGGACCGCCCGTGCCAGTTGGTGCGGGCGGTCCAGCATGACCAGGTGGCCGGCCGGCTCGGCCACCTCGAAGCGGGCGCCGAGCCGGTCGGCGAGGGCCGCCTGCCGGGCGAGCCAGCGCCGGGCGGCCCGGCCGTGGCCCCCGTCGTGCGCGGCGAGGACCGTGGTCGGGGCCGGCAGCGGGTGGCGGGCCCGCAGGGCGAGGAGTTCGGCGGCGGTGTCCGGGTAGCGGGAGTTCTCCAGGAGGACGCCCTGCCAGACCCGGCCGGTGCGGTAGCAGCGGCGTACGAGGTCCGGCGCCGCCGGGTCGGCCGCCCGGCTCCCCGCGCGGGAGGCCCGTACGGCGGCCCGCCGGGCGGCCGGTCCCAGCGCGGCGGGGAGACCGGCGGCGGTGAGGGCCCGGCCCAGCGCGCGGGCGGCGCCGGTGCGCAGCGCGGCGGGCAGGAGCGTACGGGGGGCCTCCTCGACGCTGGAGTCGACCAGGACCAGGGCGGCGGTGCGCTCGGGGTGGAGGCGGGCGAAGGCCTCGGCGTGGAACCCGGCGAGGGAGTGTCCGACGACGGTGACGGGCTCGGTGACGCCGAGCGCGTCCAGCAGGCCGGCGATGCGGCGGGCCTCGCCGACGGCGGTCGGCGGGACGGTGGCGGGGGCGCTGAGGCCGTGGCCGGGGCGGTCGAAGCGGATGACGGTCCGTCCCGCGGCCACGAGCAGCTCGGCGGTCCCGTCCCAGTCGAACCAGGCCATGGCGAGCCCGGCGCTGAGCACGACGGGCGGTCCCTCACGGCCCTCGCCCTCGACGAGGGTGTGCAGGGCGGTGCCGTCCACCCGGACGAGGCGGCCCGGAACGGCCGGCGGGGTCATGTGCGGCGCTCCTGGTGGACGGAGTACGCGAGGAGGCCCAGCCACAGCGCGACGAGCAGCACCTGGAGCCGCTGCCCGGCGCCCAGGGCCCAGGTGCCGTGCCCGGCGGTGAACAGGGAGATGGCGGTCAGGGTCCAAGCGGTGGCGAGCAGTTCCAGGACGACGAGGGCGGGGCCGTAGCGGGCGAGGGGGGCGAGCCGGCCGTAGCGGCGGGCGGCGACGGTGAGGGCCACTGTCCCGACGAGGGCGCCGGTCATGGCGAGGCTGCTGCTGACGGCGTGCGCCTGGTGGGTGGCCGGGACCAGGCCGGCGGTCTCGCGGGCGGCGCACTCGGGGTCGGCGGTGGGCTGACAGCTGAGCGGCAGCCAGGCGTCGGCGGCGGTGGCCGCGCCGAAGAGGGTGACCCCGGCCCAGCCGGCGACCGTCCAGGGGCGGCGGGCCCCGGGGTACCGGACGAGGCGGACGAGGGCGAGGAGCCCACCGAGGAGGACGAGCAGGCCGGCGGTGAAGTCGGTGGCCCGGAAGAGGCCGCCGAGGGGCTGGTCCTGGGCGGCGAGCTCGCTGACGTAGGTCTCGATGGGGTTGAGGCCGGTGGAGAGGACGACTTCGAGCACCCAGGCGGTGTAGGCGGCCGCGCCGAGGCCGACGAGGCCGACGACGGAACCGCTGTGGCTGTCGGGGGCGGGGTCGGCTTGTGTACCCATGGGTGAATGATCCTCGGCAGATCGGGCGGTGAGGCGCGGCGCCCCGCGCGGCGGCGCTGCCGGGGAACGCCGGGGGCCGTCCGGCGCAGTCCCTCACCCCGCAGAACGAGGCTGTGGCCCGGGGCGTTCCCCGGCGGGCGCGGCAGAATCCGACAGATCGTCTGATTTCCGCTGCCGGGGGGAGGCCGGGCGGCCAATGCGGTTGGAGGGGACGGGCGGTCATGGCAGGCTGCCCGCATCTCCGTACGCCGCACTTCGCAAGGACGCCGCCAGGTATGAGCACGCCGCCGACCCCGCCCCCCAGCCCGTCCGGCCCGCCGACGGAACCTGAGGGAACGCCGATACCCTCCGGCCCGACGCCCCCGCCCCCGGCACACCCCGAGCAGCCCGAGCAGCCGGCGCAGCCCGCCGCATCGGAGCCGGCCGCGGAGAGCGCGGAGACCGCCCGGCTGTCGCTGGACAAGCCCGCCACCCAGGCGGAGGAGCCCGCGACGCCCGCCCCGCAGGCCCCGTCGCCCCCGGCCAACGACCTCGCGGAGACCACCCGGCTGTCCCTCGACAAGCCCGCCGCCCCGGCCGACGACCTCGCGGAGACCGCCCGGCTGTCGTTCGACAAGGCCCCCGCCCCGACGGAAGAGCCCGCGACGCCCGCGACGCAGGACCCGGCGGCCCCGGCCGCGGACGTCGCCGAGACCGCCCGGCTCTCGCTCGACAAGCCCGCCGCCCCGACGCAGGAGCCCGCGGCGCCCGCCCCGCAGGTCCCGGCACCCGCCCCGGCCGCCGACCTCGCCGAGACCGCACGGATGCCCGAGGGGGCCGGCGGCCCGGTCGCTTCCGGGGGCCCGCAGCAGCCCGCCCCCGGGGGTGCGGCGCCGGCGGGGCAGGACCCGTGGGCCGCGCCGGCGCCGGGGGCCTTCGCCGCGCCCGGAGCCGGGGCGCACGGCGGCTTCGCGCACCCCGCCGCCCCGCCGCCCGGCCCCGCGTACGGGGCGGCCGGGGCCCCCGGCGGGTCCTGGGGGCCGCCCCCGCAGGGCCAGGGCGGGTACCCCGGTTACCCGGCGGCTCCCGGCCAGCCCGGCTACCCAGGCCAGCCCGGCTACCCCGGATACCCGGGCTACCCCGCGCAGCCGGGTGTGGCCGGGTACTACCCCGCCCCGCCGCCGCAGACCAACGGGCTCGCCGTCGCCGGGCTCGTGCTCGGGCTGCTCGGTCTCCTCCTCGGGATCATCCCGTTCCTCTTCTGGCTCGGCGGCCTGCTGGCCCTCGTCGGGATCGGGCTCGCCGGTGGCGGCGTGGCCCGCGCCCGCAAGGGGGCCGGGCGCCGGACCATGGCCGTGGTCGGCGCCGTCCTCGGCGTCGTCGGCCTCGGCGCGTCCGTCGGCGGCTGGTTCCTGACCACCCTGATCCTCGACAAGGCCCACGACCGCATCTCCCACGAGCGGCTCAACGACCCCGAGTGGGGCGAGGACCCCGAGGACTGGGAGGACGACCCCACCCCCTCAGCCCCGCCCTTCTCCACGTCTCCCAACGCCCCGAAGATCCCCAAGACCCCGTCGGGCCCCGGCTTCGCCACGCCGGTCCCCTTCGGCCAGACGGTGGCCTACCCCGACGGCCTCAAGGTGAGCCTGGCGGCGCCGCGCAAGTACGTCAGCAAGGCCACGTGGATGGAGGTGGGCAACGCGGTGGAGGTGTCCTTCACCATCACCAACAACACCGACAAGCCCCACACCGTCATCTACGCCATGCCCGCGGTGAAGGACGACAAGGGCGGCTCCGCCAAGCTCGTCTTCGACGGCGACACCCCGAAGCGGATCGAGGGCGTGATCCAGCCCGGCCAGTCCGCGACCGGCGTCGCCGCCTTCGAGGTCCCCGAGGGCACGAAGAGCATCAGCGCGGAGCTCTCGCCCGGCATCCTGCTGGACCCGGCGAAGTTCAGCGGCCCCGTCGGATAGGCGGGACCGGAAGGCGGGAAGGCGGCGAAACGGCCCGGGCCCAGGACATCGCGTCAGAAAGACGATTACACTGGGCCCGTGCCTCAACTTCGCCTCGCGCTGAACCAGATCGACTCGCACGTCGGCGACATCGCCGCCAACGCCGACTCGGTCGTGCACTGGACCCGGCACTCCGCCGAGCAGGGCGCCCACCTCGTGGCGTTCCCCGAAATGGCGCTGACCGGGTACCCCGTCGAGGACCTCGCCCTGCGCGGGTCCTTCGTCGACGCCTCCCGCGCCGCACTGGCCGGCCTCGCCCGGCGCCTCGCCGACGAGGGCTTCGGCGGGCTCCCCGTGATCGTCGGCTACCTCGACCGATCCGAGCGGGCCGCCGCCCGCCTCGGCCGGCCGGCCGGGTCCCCGCAGAACGCGGCCGCCGTGCTGCACGGCGGCGAGGTCGTCCTGCGCTTCGCCAAGCACCACCTCCCCAACTACGGGGTCTTCGACGAGTTCCGCTACTTCGTCCCCGGCGACACCCAGCCCGTGATCCGGGTGCGCGGGGTCGACGTGGCGCTGGCGATCTGCGAGGACCTCTGGCAGGAGGGCGGCCGCGTCCCCGCCACCCGCTCCGCCGGGGCCGGTCTGCTGATCTCGGTCAACGCCTCCCCGTACGAGCGCGAAAAGGACGACGTCCGCCTGGAACTGGTCCGCAAGCGGGCCCAGGAGGCCGGCTGCACCCTGGCCTACCTGGCGATGATCGGCGGCCAGGACGAGCTGGTCTTCGACGGGGACTCGATCGTCGTGGACGCCTCGGGCGAGGTGGTCGTGCGGGCCCCGCAGTTCTCCGAGGGCTGCGTCCTGGTCGACCTGGACCTGCCCGCCGCGCGGCCCGACGCCCCCGAGGGCGTCGTGGACGACGGACTGCGCATCGACCGCGTCGTCCTGTCGGAGGAGCCGGTGGAGCCGTACGAGCCGGTGGTGACCGGCGGCTACGCCGACCGCCTGGAGGACGACGAGGAGGTGTACGACGCGCTGGTCGTGGGCCTGCGCGCATACATCCGGAAGAACGGCTTCCGGTCCGTCCTGATCGGCCTCTCCGGCGGCATCGACTCGGCCCTCGTCGCCGCCCTCGCCTGCGACGCGATCGGCGCGCAGAACGTGTACGGGGTGTCGATGCCCTCGAAGTACTCCTCGCAGCACTCCCGGGACGACGCCGCCGACCTGGCCCGCCGGACCGGCCTGAACTTCCGGACCGTCTCGATCGAGCCGATGTTCGACGCCTACACGGGCGCGCTGGAGCTGACCGGCCTGGCGGAGGAGAACCTCCAGTCCCGGCTGCGCGGCACGCTGCTGATGGCCCTGTCGAACCAGGAGGGCCACCTCGTGCTGGCCCCGGGCAACAAGTCGGAGCTGGCCGTGGGCTACTCCACCCTCTACGGGGACTCGGTCGGCGCGTACGGGCCGATCAAGGACGTGTACAAGTCGGACGTCTTCCGGCTCGCCCGCCACCGCAACCGGGCCGCGGCCGAGCGGGGCGAGACCCCGCCGATCCCGGAGAACTCGATCGTGAAGCCCCCGAGCGCCGAGCTGCGCCCGGGGCAGGTGGACACGGACTCGCTGCCGGACTACCCGGTGCTCGACGCGGTCCTGGAGCTCTACGTGGACCGTGACCAGGGGCTGGAGGCGATCGTGGCGGCCGGCTTCGACCGGGAGCTGGTGGCGAGGACCATCCGGATGGTCGACACGGCCGAGTACAAGCGGCGCCAGTACCCGCCGGGCACGAAGATCTCCGCGAAGGGCTTCGGGAAGGACCGCCGGCTGCCGATCACCAACGGCTGGCGCGAGCACCCGTAGGGCGTACGGAGGGGGCCCCGCCGCACCGTGCGGCGGGGCCCCCGTGTGCCCGTGTGCCCGGCGTTACTTGCGGACCGTGAGCCGGGCCGCGACCGGGAGGTGGTCGCTGCCCGTGCGCGGCAGGGTCCAGGAGGCCTCCGGCCGCACCCCGCGGACCATGATCTGGTCGATGCGGGCCATCGGGAACTGGGCGGGCCAGCTGAAGCCGAAGCCGTTGCCGGCGGCGCCCTGGGTGGAGCGCATCTGCGAGGTGACCTCGGAGAGGGAGCGGTCGTTCATCGTGCCGTTGAGGTCGCCGAGCAGGACGACGTTCTTCAGCGGCTCGGCGGCGAGCGCCGCGCCCAGCGCGTCGGCGCTGTTGTCGCGCTGGTTGGCGGTGAAGCCGGCGTTGAGCTTGACGCGGACGGACGGCAGGTGGGCCACGTAGACGCCGAGCTCGCCGAAGGGGCCGGCGACGGTGGTGCGCATGGCCCGGGTCCAGCCCAGCCGGATGTCCACGGGCTTGCTGGAGGTCAGCGGGTACTTGCTCCACACGCCGACCGTGCCCTCGACCGCGTGGTACTTGTACGTCCCCCCGAGGACCTCCTCGTAGACCGGCACGGCGCTCGCCTTGAGCTCGGTGAGGGCCAGGATGTCCGCCCCGGAGGTGGCGACCGAACGGGCCGTGCCGCGCGGGTCTGCGTTGTCGGCGTCGACGTTGTGGGTGGCGACCGTCAGGTTGCCGCCGGAGCCCGACTTGTCGGTGACCAGGCCGCCGAAGAGGTTCACCCAGACCACGGCCGTCAGCAGTATCGCGATCAGGGCCGTCGCGGACCTGCGGACCACCGCGATGGCCAGCAGGACCGGCACGAACACGCCCAGCCAGGGCAGGAAGGTCTCGGTGAGGCTGCCGAGGTTGCCGACGTCGTTGGGCAGCTCGGCGTGGAAGACCATGATCCCGGAGATCAGCAGGGCGAAGGCGGCGGTGACGATCCCCCGCTTCCAGATGCCGGGGTCGCGGCGCAGCTCGTCCAGTTTGCGGCGCAGCGCGGCCCATCGGCGTCGCAGACCGGATCCGGAGGGCCCGGGCTCGGAGCCGCCGTTCCCCGTCTCCGTCATGTACGCCTGTGCCATGCCATGTCCTCGCTGCCGTGCTCGCGCTCCGTCCCCGCCCCTTGACCCTAGGCGATGACGAGAGCCTTCCGTGCCGTCCTTCACGGACGTACGACCGGGAGGACGAACGGCCGTGCGGCCGGGGTTCCGCTTGTCACGAAACGCGCACATTGGCTCCCGCGCTCCTGGAGCCCGGCCAGGAGTGTGACGGACCGGTCGGTGCGCCGCGGCTGCGGCACTTCCGTCCACGCCCGCAGGAGTGCCACCATGGTGGGTGAGTCCGGGGACGCCGTGAGGGCGCCTCGAGATGACACAAGGAGCAGTTGCAATGACGCATGCCGTTTCGCCTGCCCGCGAAGCCTCCTCCCCCACCCTGTACGGAGGCACGGGCACCCGGCGGATCACCGTCCGCGACCTCACCCTCGCCAAGGAGCGCGGCGAGAAGTGGCCGATGCTCACCGCCTACGACGCCATGACGGCGTCCGTGTTCGACGAGGCAGGGATCCCGGTCATCCTCGTCGGCGACTCGATGGGCAACTGCCACCTCGGCTACGAGACCACCGTCCCCGTGACGATGGACGAGATGACCCTGCTGTCGGCGGCCGTCGTACGGGGTACCAGCCGGGCGCTGGTCGTCGGCGACCTGCCGTTCGGCTCGTACCAGGAAGGCGCCGTGCAGGCGCTGCGCAGCGCGACCCGGCTGGTGAAGGAGGCCGGCGTCGGGGCCGTGAAGCTGGAGGGCGGCGAGCGCTCGCTGGCCCAGACCGAGCTGATCGTGCAGTCCGGCATCCCGGTCATGTCCCACCTGGGCCTGACCCCGCAGTCCGTGAACGCGATGGGCTACCGGGTGCAGGGCCGGGGCGACGAGGCCGCGCACCAGCTGCTGCGCGACGCGAAGGCGGCGCAGGACGCGGGTGCGTTCGCGGTGGTCCTGGAGCTGGTCCCGGCCGAGCTGGCCGCGGAGGTCACCCGGTCCCTGCACATCCCGACCGTCGGCATCGGGGCGGGTTCGGAGTGCGACGCGCAGGTGCTGGTGTGGACCGACATGATGGGCCTGACCGGCGGGAAGATGCCGCGGTTCGTGAAGCAGTACGCGAACCTGCGCGCGACCATGGGTGACGCGGCGAAGGCCTTCGCCGAGGACGTGGTCGGCGGAACGTTCCCGCAGCCGGAGCACGCCTTCCACTAGCACCGACGGGCACCGGCCGGTGGCGACGGCCCGCCGACAGCCCCCTCCCGGGCCGTCGGCGGGCTGTCGGCCGGCTGTCGGGGGTTTGTCAGTGGCGGCTGGTCCCATGGTGGACATGACGCGAAACGACAAGCATCCCCACGCCGTCGAAGTGCGGGGGCTGGTGAAGCACTACGGCGACACGAAGGCCCTGGACGGGGTCGACCTGGACGTCCGCGAGGGCACCGTGCTCGGTGTCCTCGGTCCCAACGGGGCCGGCAAGACCACCCTGGTCCGCTGCCTGTCCACCCTGATCGTGCCCGACGCGGGCACGGCGACGGTCGCGGGCTACGACGTGGTCCGCCAGCCGCGGCAGCTGCGCCGCACCATAGGCCTGACCGGCCAGTACGCCTCGGTCGACGAGAAGCTCTCCGGCTGGGAGAACCTCTACATGATCGGCCGGCTGCTGGACCTCTCCCGCAAGGAGGCGCGGTCCCGGGCCGACGAGCTGCTGGAGCGGTTCTCGCTCACCGAGGCCGCGAAGAAGGCCGCCATGCACTACTCCGGCGGCATGCGCCGCCGGCTCGACCTGGCCGCCTCGATGATCGGCCGCCCGGCCGTCCTCTACCTGGACGAGCCGACCACGGGTCTGGACCCCCGCACCCGCAACGAGGTGTGGGACGAGGTGCAGCGGATGGTCGCCGAGGGGGCCACCGTCCTGCTCACCACCCAGTACATGGAGGAGGCCGAGCAGCTCGCGAGCGAGCTGACGGTCATCGACCGCGGCAAGGTCATCGCCAACGGCAAGGTCGACGAGCTGAAGGCCCGCGTCGGCGGCCGGACCCTGCGGATCCGCCCGGTGGCCTCCGCCGACCTGCCGGACATGGCCCGCGCCCTGTCCGGGGCCGGTCTGGACGGGGTGTCCGGGGCGCAGGCCGTCCCGGACGAGGGCGTGCTCCTCGTCCCGATCCTGAGCGACGAGCAGCTGACCGCCGTCGTGGGCCTGCTGGCCGGCCGCGGGTACGCGATCGCCGACCTCGGCACCTACCTGCCCAGCCTCGACGAGGTGTTCCTGTCCATCACCGGACAGCGGCCCGCCCCGTCCGAGGACTCCGTTCCCACCGAGAAGACCGAGGAGGTCGCGGCATGAGCACCGTCACCACCACCAAGCCCGCGGCCCCCCGGGCGGCGGCCGCGGCCCCGGCCGAGGACGGCCGGATCGGCCTGCGGGGCAACCTGCGGCACATCGGCGCCCTGGTCCGCCGCAACGCCCTGCAGATCAAGCAGGACCCGGAGTCGATGTTCGACGTCCTGTTCATGCCGATCATCTTCACGCTGCTGTTCGTGTTCGTCTTCGGCGGCGCGATCTCCGGCAAGGGCAACCAGGGCGAGTACGTCAACTACGTGGTGCCGGGCCTGATGGCGATGATGGGCATGAACATCGCCATGGGCGTCGGCACCGGCGTCAACGACGACTTCAAGAAGGGCGTGATGGACCGCTTCCGGTCCATGCCGATCGCCCGGTCCTCGGTCCTCATCGCGAAGATCGTGGTCGAGCTGGGCCGGATGATGGTCGCCATCGCGATCCTGCTCACCGTGGGCTTCATCCTGGGCCTGTCCATCAAGACCTCGGTACTGGACCTGTTCCTGGCCATCGGGCTGTCGGCCGTCTTCGGCGCCTCCCTGATGTGGATCTTCATCCTGCTGGGTCTGACCCTGAAGACGGCGCAGGCCGTCCAGGGCATGGCGATGATCGTCCTGATGCCGCTGCAGTTCGGCAGCTCGATCTTCGCCCCGCCGACGACGATGCCCGGCTGGCTGCAGAGCTTCACCGACGTCAACCCGCTGTCCAACCTGGCCGACGCGGCCCGCGGGCTGATCAACGGCACCCCGCTGGGCCACTCCGTGTGGGTCACGCTGGCCTGGTCGGTGGGAATCACCGCCGTCACCATGCCGATCGCGGTCCGCAAGTTCCGCCAGAAGACCTGATCCCGGGCGGCCGGTCCGTCCGGATCGCGTCCCGGACGGCCCGCACGGGGGAGCCGGCCGGATCAGATGAGGGCGGTGGCCTCCTCCAGGGAGAGGCCGCCGCCTTCGGCGTACGCCGCCTCGTACCCGGCGTCCCCCAGCGCCGCCCGCGCCCGCTCCCCGGCACGGGCGGCGTCCTCGCGTTCCGTGCTGACGGGGTGGTGCCCGGCCGGCAGGTGGGCGTGGTAGGCGCCGATCAGCCGCGCGCCCTCGTGGGCCGCCCCCGGCCCGCCGAGGCCGATCCGGGCCACGGCGGCCGTCAGCAGGTACAGGGCGGGCATGTGCGGGGCGACCATCATCGCCAGCGGGTGCTGATCGGTTCGCGCCGCCTCGCGGACCAGGGTCAGGGCGTCCTCGTGCTTGCCCTCCTGGTTGTCCAGCCAGGCCGTCGTGGCGAGCAGGAACACGTCGAAGACGGCGAAGGCGCCGAGGGCGAACTCCTCGCGCAGCAGCCGGATCTGCTCCCGGGCCGCGGGGATCCGGCCGGTGCGGCCGTAGATGCCGGCGAGGAACATCCGGCCGGCCGGCGCGGCCTCGTTGCCGAACCGGGCCACCGTGGTGAGGCTTTCCCCGAGGAGGCGCTCGGCCTCCTCGATCCGGCCGCTCTCGACGAGGGAGCCCGCCATCCGCACCCGCAACACCGTCACCTGTGCCTTGGCGCCCAGGCGTTCGGCGTACTCGATCGCCGCGAGGTAGTCCTCGGCGGACAGGGCGTAGTCCCCGCGCTTCTCCCGGGACTCGGCCCGGGCCGACAGGGCCTCGGCGCAGCCCCAGTCGTCGCCGAGTTCACGGAAGAGGGCCAGGCTCTCGTCGGCGTCGCGGGAGGCGTCGCCGGCCCAGTCGGCGCGATTGGCGAGGATGTTGGCCCGCAGCTGGAGGGCGGAGGCGAGCTCCCAGCCGTAGCCGAGCTCGCGGGCGGTCTCGACGGTCGCGTCGACCACCCGCTTGAGCAGGCCGGCGTCCCCCGCGATCATCACGGCGTAGATCCACAGCGCGCCCGGGGTCCGGCAGGTCTGCGGGAGGCCCGGCCGGTAGACGGCGAGGACGCCCGCGACCTGCGCGCGGACCTCCGGGTTGTCCCAGTCGGCGCTCGTCTGGTCCCGGACGGTCAGCCGGACCAGGTGCAGGGCGCGCCAGCCCTCGGCGAGGACCTCGCCGGAGTAGGGCGGGGGCGTGTCGAGGAGCCGCTCGTGGACGGGCCCGGCGGGGACGTGGGGCGGGGCGAAGGGGTCCGGGCCGAGCGCGGCGGCGGCTTCGGTCCAGTGCCGGGTCTCGGCGCGCAGGTCCTGCATGTGCCAGTACCAGGTGAGGGCGTGGACCAGGCACAGCACCTCGCCGACGTCGCGGGTGGCGAGGGCCCGGCGCAGGGCGGTGCGGAGGTTCTCGTACTCGGTGGCGAGGCGGTCGGCGGCCGCGCGCTGGCCGTGGCCGCGCAGCCGGGGCTCGGTGGTGCGGGCGAGTTCGCGGTAGTGGACGAGGTGGCGCTGCTCGGTCTCGTCGCGGTCGGTCTCGCCGAGGCGCTCGGCGGCGTACTCGCCGACGGTCTCCAGGAGCCGGTAGCGCATGTCGCCGGCCGGGCCGGGGGCGGCGACGACGAGGGACTTGTCGACCAGGGCCGCCATGGCGTCGGCGACGTCGAGCCGGCTGCCGTCGCCGCAGACGGCCTCGGCGGCCTCCAGGTCGCAGCCGCCCGCGAAGACGGACAGCCGGCGCAGTACGGCCCGTTCGGGTTCGTCGAGGAGGTCCCAGGACCAGTCGACGACGGCGCGCAGGGTCTGCTGGCGGGGCAGGACGGTGCGGGCTCCGCCGGTGAGCAGCCGGAAGCGGTCGTCGAGGCGGTCGGCGATCTGGCGGGGGGTGAGCAGGCGCAGCCGGGCGGCGGCCAGTTCGATGGCGAGGGGCAGCCCGTCGAGGCGGCGGCAGATCTCGGCGGCGGCCTCCGGGTCGTCGGCGACCCGGAAGCCGGGCTTCGCGGCGGCCCCGCGGTCGTCCAGTAGCCGCAGCGCGACGGGGTCGGGCAGCGGCTCGACGGGCCGCAGCAACTCCCCCGGCACTCCGAGCGGTTCCCGGCTGGTGGCGAGGATCCGCACGCCGGGGCACTGGGTGAGGACGCGTTCGGCGAGCTCGGCGGCGGCGCCGATGACGTGCTCGCAGTTGTCCAGGAGCAGCAGGAGGCGGCGACGGGAGCAGTGTTCGGCGAGCCGGTCCAGGGGGTTGTCGCCGGTGCGGTCGGTGAGGGCGCGCAGTTCCTCGGCGGCGGCGCCGCGCAGCTTGGTCTCGCGGGCGCCGAGGGCGGCGAGGGCGGCCTCGGCGACGTCCTCGGGGTCGTCGACGGGCGCCAGCTCCACGAGCCACACCCCGTCGGGCCAGTCCCCGGCGGGGTGCGCCTCGGCGGCCTCCTGCGACAGCCGCGTCTTGCCGGCCCCGCCGGGCCCGAGCAGGGTGACGAGCCGGGCCCGCGCGAGGTCGCCGCCGATGGCCCGGATGTCCTCCTCCCGCCCGACGAAGGTGGTCAGCCGGGCCCGCAGGTTCCCGGGGGCGGGGGCGGCGGCGTACGCGGGGGCGGCGGGGGCCGGAGCTGCGGCGGCGTGCGACACGGCTGCGGCGCCCGGGTGGTGGGCGGGCGGGGCCGTCGGGTCGGGCCGGGCCGGGGTGGCCGCCGCCGCGGAGGCGGCGGTTGCAGCGGCGGGTGCCACGGCTGCGGCGCCCGGGTGGGGGGCGGGCGGGGCGGGCCAGGCCGGGGTGGCGGACGGGGTCGGTTCCGGGGCGGGGGTGCCCGAGAGGAGTTCCGTGTGCAGGGTGCGCAGGGCCGGCCCCGGGTCGGTGCCCAGGCGGGTGGACAGGTCCCGGCGGACCGTCTCGTAGGCGGCCAGGGCCTCCGCGGGGCGGCCCACTGCGCGGAGGGCCCGGATGCGGAGGGACTGCAGGGACTCGTCCAGGGGGTGGCGGGCGCACAGTTCGGTCAGCTCCGGCAGGGCCTGTTCCGCTTCGCCCAGCGCCAGCGCCGCGCCCAGGCGGCCCCGGCGCGCGTCCATCCGTACGGCATCCCAGCGGGCGGACTCGGCCGCCGGATCGGGGAGGGAGGCCAGCGCGGGGCCCCGCCACAGGGCGAGCGCCTCGTCGTACAGGGCCGCCGTCCGGGCGGGTTCGGCCGCGGCCGCGGCGGAGCGCACGAGCCCTTCGAAGCGGTACAGGTCCACGTCGTCCCGTACGGCCTCCAGCCGGTAGCCGCCCTCCGCGGAGCGCACGGCCCCGTGCCCCAGGGCCCGCCGCAGCCGGGCCACCAGCGCCTGGAGCGCGGCGGGGGCGTCGGCCGGCGGGTCGGCGTCCCACACCTCGGCGACGAGCATCGCGGCGGGCACGGTCCGGCCGGGCCGCAACGCGAGCGCGGTCAGGAGCGCGCGCAGGCGCGCTCCGCCGACGGCGACGGGGGTCCCGTCGTCGCGGATGGCCTGGGCGGTGCCGAGAATCGCGTAACGCACCGGCCCATTGTCCCCCGGGCCCCGGGGGACAACGGGCCGTCGGCCCGGGATAGGTTTCGCCGCATGGTTCACCAGGGCGGCCGCGGCGAGCGGCGTATCAGTTCCGTCTTCCTCGGCATCGTCGCCGTCATGGCGGTCACCGGCTGGGCGGTGTGGACGGGCTTCGCGGCGAACCCGGGTCTCGCCGTGTTCCTCTTCGTCACCTCGGCGTGGGTGGTGTCGCTGTGCCTGCACGAGTACGCGCACGCCCGTACCGCCCTGCACGGCGGCGACTTCACCGTCGGCGCCAAGGGCTACCTCACCCTGAACCCGCTGAAGTACACGCACGCCCTGCTCAGCATCGTGCTGCCGGTGGTCTTCGTGATCCTGGGCGGGCTGGGTCTGCCCGGCGGGGCCGTGTACATCGAACGGGACCGGATCCGAGGCCGCTGGCGGCACAGCCTCGTCTCGGCGGCGGGCCCGCTGACGAACGTGGCCTTCGCGATCGTGTGCACGGCGCCGTTCTGGCTGGACGCCCTGGACGGGGTGCCGCAGCCGTTCCGCTTCGCGCTGGCGTTCCTGGCGCTGCTCCAGGTCTCGGCGGCGATCCTGAACTTCCTGCCGGTCCCCGGCCTGGACGGCTACGGGGTCATCGAGCCCTGGCTCTCCCACCGCGTCCGGCGCGAGCTCGCGCCGCTGGCGCCGTTCGCGCTGATCGGGGTGTTCGCCCTGCTGTGGATCCCGGAGGTCAACGCGGTCTTCTTCGACGCGGTGCGGGGCGTCCTGCGCGCCCTGGGCGTCTCGGACCTGGAGACGTACTGCGGCCGCGACCTGTACCGCTTCTGGACCGGTGAGGACGGCTTCTGCGCGGCCCCCGTCGACTGACGTCCTAGACGGCCTCGCGCCGCTTCTCGGCCTTGGCCTTGCGGATGTAGAACCAGGCCATGTTGGACGTCACGCCGGCCAGCAGCACCCACACGATCCCGAGGAAGCTGCCCTCCACGAAGGCGACCACGGCGGCGGCCACGGCAAGGGCGCAGACGACAACGGCGAACACGGCAAGGCGGGGCATCCGGAACAGCTCCTCGGCAACACGGAACGGGGTCGAGCCCCTCCAGTGTCCCCCATCCGTCCCCCGTCCCCGCCGCAGCTCATTTCCGGCTTTGCCTGATCTTCCGCACTGCTCCCGGTTACGGTTCGCCGGACGCGCGGATCCGGTCGCGCGCCACGAGAGCGGGGGGAACGCGATGCAGGAGATCCGCAAGGGTGCGAACGTCAGCCTGAACGCGCTGAGCGAGGACGTCGGCGCGGTCGTGGTGAGCCTGGGCTGGACCAGTGCGTCGGGCGCGGGGGACGCGGACGTCTCCGTGCTGCTGGTGGACGAGAACGGCAAGATCCGCAGCGAGAACGACTTCTACTTCTACAACAACCCCGCCGCCCCGGACGGGAGCGTGCAGCTCCTGGGCAAGACCCCCACCGACAGCGGCGACGAGGACCGCATCAGCGTCGATCTGACGGCGGTGCCGGCTGACGTGGCACGGATCGTGGTGGCGGCCAGCCAGTACGGCGGGGCCCGCTTCGGCGACCTGGACGACCTGCGGATGACGGTCGCCGACCGGTCGGGTGAGCCGCTGGTGGGCTTCTCCATCGACGACGCGGGCGTGGAGACGGCCTTCATTTTCGGGGAGCTGTACCGGCGGGGTGAGGAGTGGAAGTTCCGCGCCGTGGGCCAGGGGTACGAGACCGGGCTGGCCGGACTCGCCACGGACTTCGGTGTCATGGTCGACGAGTCCGAGGAAGCGGACGGGGCGGACGGGCTGGGCGGGGACGCCGAGGCGGACGTGACGGGCGCCGCCGGCGGCTCCGCGGACCCGGCCGACCCCGCGCAGGCCGTGGCAGACCCGGCCCCCGAGGCCGCCGCGGCCCCGGACTCCGCCGACGGGGCCGGTGACCTCCCCGGGCCCGCCGTTCCGGCGCAGACGCGCGGCAGGAGCCCGCGGACGACCCGGAAGAAGGTCACGCTGCCCAGGGTCCCGGGCAAGTCCCTCGCCGAGAACGACGCCTGGCGCCCCGCGCGGCTCTTCCCCGTCCCCACCCTCAAGAGCGACCGGGAACGCGAGGTGCGCGCCACCTCCGTGCTGCTCGCCGTCATGGCACAGGTGCCCGAGCTGGGCCGTCGGCTGACCGCCGGGTTCGGTGCGCCCGCCGGGCGGATGCAGACCTTCACCGAGGTGTCCCTCCCCCACGGCGACACGCCCCGGCGTCCGGACGGGGTGATCCGGGTCGAGCGGGCGGGCAAGCTGTGGACCGCGCTCGTCGAGACCAAGACCAACGGGAACCCGCTGCGGGCCGAGCAGGTCCAGGAGTACATGGACATCGCCGCGCGCCGGGCCTACGAGGCCGTGATCACGCTCTCCAACGACGTGGCGCTCGACGGGGCCCCCGTGGTGGACGTCAGGACCGACGGCCGGCGCAAGCACAAGGTCAGCCTGTGGCACCTGTCGTGGGCGGAGGTGGCGCACCAGACGCAGTTGCTGATCCGGCACGAGGGCGTGGCCAACGCCGCACACGCCTGGCTGCTCCAGGAGCTGCTGGAGTACCTCCAGCACGAGAACTCCGGCTGCCACGGGTTCCAGAACATGGGGCCCGCCTGGGTTCCCGTGCGCAAGGGGATCGACGACGAGACGCTCAGCGTCGGGGATCCGCGTGCGGTGGAGGTGGTGGAGAGCTGGGAGCGGCTGATCCGGCAGGTCTGCCTGCGCCTGGGCGGGGAGCTGGGGCAGAAGGCGCTGCCGGTGCAGCGGGCCCGGCGCGGCAGTGATCCGCGGGCGCGGCGGGTGGCCGCGGCGGAGCGGCTGTGCCGGGAGGGCCGGCTGGCGGCGGAGCTGCGCATCGAGGGGACGGACCGGGTGATCGCGGTCACGGCGGACCTGCGGACGGCGAAGGTCCGCACCTCGGTGGACGTGCCGGCGCCCGCCGGCTCCTACCCGCTGACCACGGCGAAGCGGCTGCTGCGGATGCTGGCCGAGGCCCCGGCCGACCTGCACGTGGAGAGCCTGGTGGAGGGGGGCGGGGGGCCGCGCGGCACCCTGGAGCGGCTGCGGCCGGAGCCGGCGGACCTGCTGCCCAAGGGCGGTGCGCAGCTCACCGGGTTCCGGCTGTCCCTCATCAAGGGGACGGGCACGGCCCGGGGCAACGCGGAGTCCGGGTTCATCCGCAGCGTGGACGAGGCCGTGGAGCGGTTCCACCACGGCGTGCTGGCGCACCTGGGCGGCCTGGAGCCGCGCGCCGGGCGCAAGGGCTGAACCCCGGGCCCGGCGTGGGGCCCGGGGGGCGGCGGGACGATCAGACGTCGGTGAGGCGGAGGCCCGCGTGGGCCTTGTAGCGGCGGTTGGTGGAGATGAGGTTGGCGACCATCGCCTCCACCTGGTGGGCGTTGCGCAGGCGTCCCGCGAAGACGCCGCGCATGCCGGGGATGCGGCCGGCGAGGGCCTGGACCAGGTCGGTGTCGGCGCGGGATTCGCCGAGGACCATGACGTCGGTGTCGATCTCCTCGACCGAGGTGTCCTGGAGGAGGACCGCGGAGAGGTGGTGGAAGGCGGCGGTGACCCGGGAGTCGGGGAGCAGGGCGGCGGCCTGCTGGGCGGCGCTGCCCTCTTCGACCTGGAGGGCGTAGGCGCCCTGCTTGTCGAAGCCCAGCGGGTTGACGCAGTCCACGACGAGCTTGCCGGCGAGGTCCTCGCGGAGGGCCTCCAGGGTCTTGGCGTGGCCCTCCCACGGCACCGCGATGATGACGATGTCGCTGCGGCGGGCGCAGTCGGCGTTGTCGGCGCCCTCGACGCCGAGGCCCAGTTCCCGTGCGGCGGTCTCGGCGCGGTCGGCGGCCCGGGAGCCGATGATCACCTTCTGGCCCGCCCGGGCGAGCCGGTAGGCGAGGCCGCGGCCCTGGTCGCCGGTGCCGCCGAGGACGCCGACGACGAGGCCGGAGACGTCGGGGAGGTCCCAGGGATCCTTGGCCGGCGGCTTCTGGGTGCTGTCTGAGGAAGTCATGGGGGCGAGCGTACTGCCGGGTACGTGGCGGTCGAAGGGGTGGGAGAGGGGCGAAGTGCCCCCCGGGGCCCCGGGGGGTGCGGCAGGATGCGGGCCATGGATGCCGTGAGGGTGGCTCTGTTGCGCGAGGTGCTCGCGGGAACGCCGTGGCCGGGTGAGGCGCGGAGGTTCGCCGGTTCGCTGCGGCGGGCGGTGGTGCCGGCGGGCGGGGGCCTGCTGCTGGTGGGGACGGAGCGGTACGAGCCCTGGCACCTGGCGGCGCACCTGGTGGACGAGGCCGCCTGGTCGGGGCAGCCGGAGCTGGCGCCGACGCTGGTGCGCCACCGGGTGCTGCCGGGCGAGCCGCCGCACCTGTCGGTCGGGCTGGGCCGGCTGGAGGCGGCCCGGCGCGGGCACACCCTGCTGGTGGTGGCTCCGGAGCGGCCGGGCGAGGGGCTGCTGGAACGGGTCCACGACGCCCGGCGCGCGGGGGCGACCGTGCTGTCGCTGGACGGCGGGGACGCCGACCTGGGCGCCCTCGCGCACGACGCGCTGTCGGTGCCGGCGGCGGACAGCGCCCTGGACCTGGACACGGTGCAGCACCTGGTCGGAGCGGCGGCCGGGGAGAACGGCCTGCCGGTGCGGCGGGGCGCGGGCGGGGCCACGGGCGTGCGGCGGCTGCGGGACCGGCTGGCGCGGCTGGCCGATCAGCTGACCGCCCCGCCGCCCAGCCGCTGGTAGCGGGGGCCGCCCGTCAGGGGGTGGCCGTGCCGGTGCCGTCCGCCTCCCCGTCCCCCTCGCGGGTCTTGTCGTTCCACTTGGGGTCGTTCTGCCATTCGAGGTCGCGTTCCCGTGCCGATTCCATGGCGTGGGCGGCCTCCTCGGGGCTGGCGTACGGGCCGAAGCGGTCCTTTGCGGGGCAGTCGGGACCCTCCTCGACCTTCTTGTGGACCAGGCAGTAGTACCACTCGCCCGGTTTGCCCACCTGGCGCTTCTTGAACAGGGCCATCGTCCCCAGGCTCCTCTCGGTCCCTCTCGGTCCTCTTCTACAGCGCCATGCTGCCCCATGACCGCTGGATACACTCGCTGCATGTCCGGTCAGTCGCTGCTCGTACCAGGCGAGCTCTCTCCCGCCCGTTCCGTTCCCGGAAACATCCGCCGGCCCGAGTACGTGGGCAAGCCCGGCCCCAAGCCGTACACGGGACCGGAGGTGCAGTCCGCCGAGACCGTCGAGGCCATGCGCGTCGCCGGCCGCATCGCCGCGCAGGCGATGGAGGAGGCCGCGAAGCACATCGCACCGGGGGTGACCACGGACGAGCTGGACCGGGTCGCGCACGAGTACATGTGCGACCACGGCGCCTACCCCTCGACGCTGGGCTACCGGGGCTTCCCCAAGTCGCTGTGCGCCTCCCTCAACGAGGTCATCTGCCACGGCATCCCCGACTCGACCGTCCTGCGCGACGGCGACATCGTGAACCTCGACGTGACCGCCTACATCGGCGGGGTGCACGGCGACAACAACGCCACCTACCTGTGCGGCGAGGTGGACGAGGAGTCGCGGCTGCTGGTGGAGCGCACCCGCGAGTCCCTGAACCGCGCGATCAAGGCGGTCAAGCCCGGCCGCCAGATCAACGTCATCGGCCGGGTCATCGAGTCGTACGCGAAGCGCTTCGGCTACGGCGTGGTCCGGGACTTCACCGGGCACGGCATCAACTCGTCCTTCCACTCCGGCCTGATCATCCCGCACTACGACAGCCCGCACGCCACCACCGTCATGGAGCCGGGCATGACGTTCACGATCGAGCCGATGCTGACGCTGGGCACCCACGAGTACGACATGTGGGAGGACGGCTGGACGGTCGTCACGAAGGACCGCAAGCGGACCGCGCAGTTCGAGCACACACTGGTGGTGACGGAGACGGGGGCGGAGATCCTCACCCTGCCGTAGCGGTTGTGCGCTGCGGGGGCTTTTTACCGACAGGCTGTCGGGAACGCATTGACTCAGGCATGCCCCAGCAGGAGGATCGGGCGTGGTGGCGGTGTTCGCCGTGCCCGATTCCTCTCCTCGGGAGGTCCGTCTTGGACGCCTTCTCCACGGTCATCCGCGTCGCCTCGCACGAGCAGCACACCGAAGCCGAGACCTCCGCGTTCATGGGCGACCTGCTCGGCGGGCGGCTGGGCGTGGAGGCCTACACCCGCTACACCGAGCAGCTGTGGTTCGTGTACCGGGCGCTGGAGGACGCGGCCGACGCGCTCCGCGAGGACCCGGTGGCGGGGCCGTTCATCCGGCCCGAGCTGATGCGGGTGGCGGAGATCGAGCGCGACCTGGCGCACCTGATCGGGCCCGACTGGCGGGAGTCGGTGACGGCCCTGCCGGCGACGCGGGCGTACGCGGACCGGGTCGCGCTGTGCGCGCGGGAGTGGCCCGGCGGGTACGTCGCCCACCACTACACCCGCTACCTGGGCGACCTTTCCGGCGGGCAGATCATCCGGGACAAGGCGGAGCGGACCTGGGGGTTCGCGCGCAAGGGTGACGGGGTGCGGTTCTACGTGTTCGCGGGGATCCCGAACCCGGCGGCGTTCAAGCGGGTCTACCGGGAGCTGCTGGACGCGATCGCGGCGGACGACCTGGAGAAGCAGCGGATCGTGGACGAGTGCAAGCGCGCCTTCGACCACAACGGGGCCGTCTTCCGGGAGCTGGGTGAGGAGTTCCCGCTCAGCGCCTGAGCCCCGCCCCCCGCCCCCCGGCCGGACGCGCGGCTAGGACGCGAAGCGGACGCGGCCGCCCAGTTCCACCGTGCCGTCGGGGGCCGGGGCCGTGAGGAGCTGGGAGCCGGAGCCCTGGGTGATGTTCAGGGCGCGGTTCAGTTCGGCGGTGAGGAGGATCGCCGCCGAGCCGGTGGCCTCGTCCTCGGCGACGGCCCCGTCGGGGCGGCGCGGGAAGCCCCGGGCGCGGATCCGGCCGGCGGGCTCGTCCTCCCAGGCCCACGCGTAGAGCCAGCCCTCGCCGGGCGGCGGGGTGGGCAGCGCCTCGACCTCGGCGGCGCTGGCGTACTGCCGCGTGTGCTTGCCGGTGACCCATTCGGGGCGGGCGGTGATCCAGGTGAACTCCCCGTCGTGGCGGGCCCACACGGATCCGACGGGCGGCCGGAGCTCCTCGAGGTCGAGCAGCCAGGCCAGTCCGACCAGCGGGTGCCCGGCGAAGGACATGCGGGTGCCGGGGGTGCGGATGTCGACGACCCCGCGTTCGGGGTCGTCCACGAACACCGTCTCGCTGTATCCCAGTTCGGCGGCGAGGGCCTGACGGGCCGCGTCGTCCGGGACGGTGCGGCCGTCGCGGACGACTCCGAGCAGGTTGCCGTGCCGGCCGTCACCCGCGCAGAACACCTTGATCACGTCGAGATCGTTCACAGCGGAATTCAAGCACGGGGCGGCCGCGGGCCCCTCCGCCGCGTTGCGGCCCCCCGCGCACCGGTGCGCCCCCGGCGCGCTCCCCCGCCCGGCCCCGGCCGGGCGGAACCGGACGGTAACCCCGCTCCCGCACGGAATGCGGACGGGGCCTTGACTCGTACTTGACCTTCGCTTGAGCCGGTCATGGAGGGGCCGTGACGGCCCCGTGTCCTGGGCCGGAAGGTGAGAGCTGAATCACTGGACGAGTGGGTGTCGGTGAGGTAAGCCTCGGTTAAGTTAGGTCCGCCTCACCAGGCTGCCCCACGCCTCCACCCCGCCAGGAGCCCGCATGCGCCCCGCCCGCTTCACCGTCCTCACCGCGGCCGCAGCCGTCGCCGCGCTCACCGCTGTCACCGGCTGTGCGGAGAAGGGCGACAAGGGCGGCTCGGACGCGATCCACGTGAACGCGACCGACAGCGCCTGCGAGGTCTCCACGACCGACTTCCCGGCGGGCAAGGTCTCCATCGAGGTCGAGAACAAGGGCTCCAAGGTCACCGAGCTGTACGTGCTCTTCCCGGACGACCGCATCGTCGCGGAGCGCGAGAACATCGGCCCCGGCACCAAGGCCACCATCACCGCCGAGATCAAGGCGGGCGACTACCTCTTCGCCTGCAAGCCCGGCATGAAGGGCGACGGCATCCGCACCAAGGTCAAGGCCACCGGCAAGGGCGCCTCCGAGAAGCGCAGCCCCGAGCTGGACGCCGCCGTGGCCTCGTACCGCAAGTACGTCCAGGAGCAGGCCGACGAGACCATGCCGAAGGCGCAGGCCTTCGCCGACGCCGTCAAGGCCGGCGACCTGGAGGCCGCGAAGAAGGCCTACGCCCCCTCCCGCCTGGGCTGGGAGCGCACCGAGCCGGTCGCCGAGTCCTTCGGCGACATCGACCCGAAGGTCGACGTCCGCGAGGACGGCCTGGAGGCCGGCCAGGACCCGGCGAAGGACTGGACGGGCTGGCACCGCCTGGAGAAGTCCCTCTTCCAGGACAACAAGATCGACGACAACGACAAGAAGCTCGCCGACACCCTGATCACCGACCTCACCGCCTGGCAGAAGAAGGTCGGCGAGGCGGAGATCACCCCCACCTCCATGGCCAACGGCGCCAAGGAACTCCTCGACGAGGTCGCCACCGGCAAGGTGACGGGCGAGGAGGAGCGCTACAGCCACACCGACCTGGTCGACTTCAAGGCCAACGTCGAGGGCGCCGAGAAGTCCTACGAGCTCCTCAAGGCCGTCACCGCCAAGAACGACCCGGAGCTCGCCAAGCAGCTGGACACCCAGTTCGCCGCGCTGAACACCCTCCTGGACAAGTACCGCGCCGACAAGAACACCTACGAGTTCACCTCGTACGACAAGGTCGGCGAGGCGGAGCGCAAGGAGCTCTCGGACGGCGTCAGCGCCCTGGCGGAGCCGCTCTCGAAGCTGGCCGCCGCGGTCGCCAAGTAGTCCACAGCCAGGCAGAGCGGGAGATCCCACCATGACCGATGCCCAGGAGCCGAAGGT
Organism: Streptomyces sp. NPDC001594; assembly: GCF_042893675.1. Lineage (NCBI taxonomy): Bacteria > Bacillati > Actinomycetota > Actinomycetes > Kitasatosporales > Streptomycetaceae > Streptomyces > Streptomyces sp. NPDC001594. The sequence continues at coordinate 497,145 of NZ_JBIAVB010000003.1, forward strand.
GTCCGAGGACGCGGCCCAGCAGTCCACCGGGGGCGCGTCCGCGCCCTCGCGCCGCGCCGTCCTCGGCTGGGGCGGGACCGGGCTCGCGCTCGGCGCGGCCGCGGCCGGCGGCGCCGTGGCCGCCTTCGACGGCGGCTCGGACATCACGCCGGCGGCCTCCGCCGGCGCGGCCGTGGCCTTCCACGGCGAGCACCAGGCGGGCATCGCCAGCGCCGTCCAGGACCGGCTGCACTTCGCGGCCTTCGACGTGAAGACCAAGGACCGCGGGGAGCTCGTCAAGCTCCTCAAGGACTGGACGGCCGCCGCCCGCCTGATGACGGCCGGCCTGCCCGTCGGCGACGTGTTCGAGGGCGTGCCCGAGGCCCCGCCGACCGACACCGGCGAGGCCCTGGGCCTCAAGCCGTCCCGCCTGACCCTGACCTTCGGCGTCGGCCCGGGCCTGTTCGCCAAGGACCGCTTCGGCCTGGAGGGCAAGCGCCCCGAGGCGCTGGTGGACCTGGAGGCCTTCCCCGGCGACAACCTGGACCAGGCCCGCTCCGGCGGCGACCTGTGCGTCCAGGCCTGCGCCGACGACCCTCAGGTCGCGGTGCACGCCATCCGCCAGCTGGCCCGCATCGGCTTCGGCAAGGTGGCCGTCCGCTGGTCGCAGCTCGGCTTCGGCAAGACCTCCTCGACCACGCCCGACGAGCAGACCCCGCGCAACATGATGGGCTTCAAGGACGGCACCCGGAACATCGCCGGCACCGACACCGCCGCCCTCGACAAGCACGTGTGGGTCGGCGCGGGCGACGGCAGCGACTGGATGACCGGCGGCTCCTACCTGGTCGCCCGGCGCATCCGGATGCACATCGAGACCTGGGACCGCACCTCCCTGCGGGAGCAGGAGGACATCTTCGGCCGCGACAAGGGCGAGGGCGCCCCGGTCGGCAAGTCCAAGGAGCGCGACGAGCCGTTCCTGAAGGCGATGAAGCCCGACTCGCACGTGCGCCTCGCGCACCCCGACAGCAACAACGGCGCGACCATCCTGCGCCGCGGCTACTCCTTCACCGACGGCACGGACGGGCTGGGCCGGCTCGACGCGGGCCTGTTCTTCCTCGCCTACCAGCGCGACGTCCGCAAGGGCTTCGTCGCGATCCAGCGCCAGCTGTCGAAGAACGACGCGCTGAACGAGTACATCCAGCACGTGGGCTCGGCCGTCTTCGCCGTCCCGCCGGGCGTCCGCGACAAGGACGACTGGTGGGGCCGGACGCTGTTCGCGTAGGTCCACCCGGAGAGGAATCGCCGTGTTCGGCAACTATCTGATCGGCCTGCGCGAGGGCCTCGAAGCGAGCCTGGTCGTCTGCATCCTGGTCGCCTACCTGGTGAAGACCGGGAACCGGGCGGCGCTGCGGCCCGTGTGGCTCGGCATCGGGATCGCCTGCTCGATCTCGCTCGCGTTCGGTGCGCTGCTCACCTTCGGCACGCAGGAGCTGACCTTCGAGGCGCAGGAGCTCCTCGGCGGCAGCCTGTCGATCGTCTCGGTCGGCCTGGTGACCTGGATGGTCTTCTGGATGAAGAAGACCGCCCGGCACCTCAAGAGCGAGCTCCAGGGCAAGCTCGACGCGGCGCTCGCGATGGGCACCGGCGCGCTGGTCGCCACCGCGTTCCTGGCCGTGGGCCGCGAGGGGCTGGAGACGGCGCTGTTCGTGTGGGCGTCGGTCCGGGCCAGCGGGGAGGGTTCCTCCGCGCCGCTGGTCGGGGTGCTGCTGGGCATCGCGACGGCCATCGTGCTGGGCTGGCTGTTCTACCGGGGCGCGCTGAAGATCAACCTGTCGAAGTTCTTCACGTGGACCGGCGGGATGCTCGTCGTCGTCGCGGCGGGCGTCCTCGCGTACGGGGTCCACGACCTCCAGGAGGCCGGGTTCCTCGGCGGCCTCCAGGACAAGGCCTTCGACATCAGCTCGGCGGTCCCGCAGGACAGCTGGTACGGGGTCCTGCTGAAGGGCGTCTTCAACTTCCAGCCGGACCCGACGGTGACGCAGCTGGTGGTGTGGCTGCTGTACCTCGCGGCGGTGCTGACCTTCTTCCTGCTCCCGGCGCGCGTGCGCGGCGCGGCCGAGGCCCCGGCCGCGGCGAAGTAGGCCGCCCCTCCCCCTGACACGGCGCCCGGTTCGCTCCCCCCTCCGCGGGGACGAACCGGGCGCCGTTCGTCTGCGCTGCGGCGGGTCAGCCCCGGCCGATGTAGGGCATGGCCGTGGCCATCACCGTCGCGAACTGGACGTTCGCCTCCAGCGGGAGTTCCGCCATGTGCAGCACCGTCCGGGCGACGTCGGCGGCGTCCATGACCGGCTCGACCGCCAGCTGCCCGTTCGCCTGGAGGATCCCGGTCCGCATGCGCTCGGTCATGTCGGTCGCCGCGTTGCCGATGTCGATCTGGCCGCAGGCGATCCGGTAGGGCCGCCCGTCGAGCGACAGCGACTTGGTCAGGCCCGTCATGGCGTGCTTGGTGGCCGTGTAGGCGACCGAGTTCGGGCGCGGGACGTGCGCCGAGATGGAGCCGTTGTTGATGATGCGGCCGCCCTGGGGGTCCTGGTCCTTCATCACCCGGAAGGCCCCCTGCGCGCAGAGGAAGGAGCCCGTGAGGTTGACGTCGACGACCTGGCGCCAGTCCTCGTAGGAGATGTCCTCCAGCGGGACCCCGGCCGGGCCGAAGGTGCCGGCGTTGTTGAAGAGGAGGTCCAGGCGCCCGTAGCGGGCCCGCACGGTCTCGAAGAGGGCGCTCACGTCCCCCGGGTCGCTCACGTCCGCCCGCACGGGCAGCACGTCCGCGCCCTGCCCGGCCGCCGCCGCGGTCTCCTCCAGGGGGGCGGTCCGGCGCCCGGCCACGGCCACCGACCAGCCGGCCCCGGCCAGGGCGAGGGCCACGGAGCGGCCGATCCCGGAGCCGGCCCCGGTCACTACAGCGATCTTGTTCCCACGTGCGCTCATGGCCCCGCAGGGTACGTCACACCGGACATCCGGCCCGGAACGGTCCGGCAGCTGAGAGCATGGGTCGGTCAGGGGTGCATAAAAGCAGATGAAAAGACTGGAGTTCCGTATGTCGGAGAGAGGCCCCTCCGCGGCCCCCTCGCACGAGCCGTCCCCCTCCCCCTCGACCCCTCCCTCGGCCCCCGCCGCCGCCCCCCTGACCGCGGCGCGCCGCACCGGCCTGCTGGTCACGTTCATCCTGGGCGCGCTGACCGCCCTGCCGCCGCTGTCCATGGACATGTACCTCCCGGCCCTGCCGGAGGTCACCGCCGCCCTGGGCAGCCCGGCCGCGACCATCCAGCTCACCCTCACCTCCTGCCTCGCCGGCATGGCGCTCGGCCAGCTGGTCATCGGGCCCATGAGCGACAAGTGGGGGCGGCGCCGGCCGCTGCTGACCGGCATGGTCGTCTACGTACTCGCCACCGCGACCTGCGCCCTCGCCCCCTCCGCCGAACTGCTGATCGGCTTCCGTCTGCTGCAGGGCCTGGCCGGCGCCGCCGCCATCGTCATCGCACGGGCCGTCGTCCGCGACCTGTACGAGGGGGTCGAGATGGCCCGCTTCTTCTCCACCCTGATGCTCATATCCGGCACCGCCCCGATCGTCGCCCCGCTGATCGGCGGCCAGGTGCTCCGCCTCGCGGACTGGCGCGGGGTGTTCGTCGTCCTCACCGCCGTCGGCCTCGCGCTGACCCTCGCGGTCTGGCGCGGGCTCGGCGAGACCCTGCCGCCCGAGCGGCGCCAGACCGGCGGCGTGGGCGCGGCCCTGCGGACCATGCGGGGGCTGCTCTCCGACCGGGTCTTCGCCGGGTACACGCTGGCGGGCGGCTTCGCCTTCGCGGTGCTGTTCTCGTACATCTCCGCCTCGCCCTTCGTCGTGCAGGAGATCTACGGCGCCTCCCCGCAGGCCTTCAGCCTGCTGTTCGGCCTGAACTCCGTCGGCCTGATCATCGTCGGCCAGGTCAACGGCAAGCTGCTGGTCGGCCGGGTCAGCCTGGACAAGGTCCTCACCGTCGGCATCGCCGTGCTCACCACCGCCTCGGTGGCCCTGCTGCTGATGTCCGCCGGGGTGTTCGGGAAGGCCGGCCTGTTCCCCGTCGCCGCCGCGCTGTTCGTGCTGATGTCGACGATGGGCCTGGTCCTGCCCAACACCAACGCGCAGGCCCTGATGCGCACCCCGCACGCCGCCGGCTCGGCGTCCGCGCTGCTGGGCACCTCCTCCTTCCTCGTCGGCGCGGTGGCCTCCCCGCTGGTCGGGATCGCGGGCGAGCGGACGGCCGTCCCGATGGCCCTGGTCCAGCTGAGCTGCTCCCTGCTGGCGGCGGGCTGCTTCCTCGCCCTGTGCCGCCCCTGGCGGGACCGGGAGCCCATGGCCGCACCGGGCGACCCGGCCGGCCCCGCCGCGCCGTAAACTTCGCTGGTGAACGCCACCGCCCCCACCACCGCCGAAACCCTCCGCAGCGCGCTGGGCGGGCTGCTCGACGGACTCCCGCCGAAGCAGGCCGCGGCCGCCGTCGAGCGGCTGATCGCCAACTACCGGGGCGCCACCCCGACCGACGCGCCCGTGCTGCGCGACCGCTCCGACGTGGCCGCCTACGCCGCGTACCGGATGCCGGCCACCTTCGAGGCCGTGCGGTCCGCGCTGTACGGGCTGGCGGACGCCGCGCCGCGGTGGGCGCCGGGCTCGCACGTGGACGTGGGCGGTGGCACGGGGGCCGCGACCTGGGCGGTGGACGCCGTCTGGGACGGGCCCCGGACGACCACCGTGCTGGACTGGGCCGAACCGGCCCTGGCCCTCGGCAAGGAGCTGGCCGGCCGCTCCGACTCCGCCGCCCTGCGCTCGGCCGACTGGCGCCGGGCCGTCATCGGCGCCGGGATCGCCCTGCCCGACGCGGACCTGGTCACCGTCTCGTACGTGCTGGGCGAGCTGACGGAGGAGGCCCGCCGGGCGGTCGTCGCGGAGGCGGCCCGCGCCGGGCAGGCCGTCGTGCTGATCGAGCCGGGCACACCCGAGGGCTACCTGCGCGTCCGCGAGGCCCGCGACCAGCTGATCGCCGCCGGGCTGAAGGTGGCCGCGCCCTGCCCGCACGACGGGACCTGCCCGATCGAGGTGGGCCAGGACTGGTGCCACTTCTCGGCCCGGGTCAGCCGCTCCTCCCTGCACCGCAAGGTCAAGGGCGGCTCCCTGCCGTACGAGGACGAGAAGTTCGCCTACGTCGCCGCCACCCGCTTCCCCGCCACCCCGGTCCCCTCCCGGATCACGCGCAGGCCGCAGATCCGCAAGGGGCTCGTCCTGCTGGACCTGTGCGGCCCCGAGGAGACCGGGCTCGGCCGGGCCACCGTCACCAAGCGCCACGGCGGCCTGTACAAGGCGGCCCGGGACGTCGAGTGGGGCGAGCAGTGGCCCCCCGCCGACGCCCCGGACGCGGACCTCTAGGGGCGCAGCTCCTGGGTGCAGCACTTGACGCTGCCGCCGCCCTTCAGCAGCTCGCCCAGGTCCATCGGGATCGGTTCGAACCCGCGCTCGCGCAGCGGCGCCAGCAGCCCGGTCGCGGCCTGCGGGAGCAGCACGTGCCGGCCGTCGGAGACCGAGTTCAGGCCGAAGGCGGCCGCGTCCGGTTCGTCCACGAGCAGGGCGTCCGGGAACAGCCGGCGCAGCACGGCCTGGCTGCCCGGGGAGAAGGCCGGCGGGTGGTACATGATCTCGTCGCCGTCGAGCACGCACAGCGCCGTGTCCAGGTGGTAGTAGCGCGGGTCCACCAGGTCGAGGCCGATGACGGGGCGGCCGAAGAACTCCTGCGCCTCGTCGTGCGAGAGCGGGCTGGAGCGGAAGCCCCGGCCCGCCAGGATGTAGCCGGCGGTGACGGCGAAGTCCCCTTCGCCCTCGTTGACGTGCGAGGGCTCGTGGATGTCGGTGAAGCCGTGGGCCCGGAACCAGTCGAGGTGGATCTCCGCCTCGGCGGTGCGTTCCGGGTAGGCGAAGCGGGCCCCGAGGACCCGGCCGTCGATGACGAGGGCGCCGTTCGCCGCGAAGACCATGTCGGGCAGGCCCGGGTCCGGCTCCAGCGTCTCGACGGTGTGGCCGAGGGAGAGGTAGCGGTCCCTCAGGTCCTCCCACTGGGCGAGGGCGAGGGGCAGGTCCACCGGTTTCGTGGGGTCCATCCACGGGTTGATGGAGTACGTGACCTTGAAGTGTGCGGGTGCGCACATCAGGTAGCGCCGGGGTGTGGCGTCTCTGCGCAAAGAAGGCTCCTCACGACTGCGGACTCACGGTACGGGTGTGTACGGAGAGAATCGTCTCCCCTCAGGGTGCGGCCGCACAGTGAACCGATCGGGTGGTTTACCACAACGGCCGGAAGACGAGACGTCTCGCCGGAGTTGGTACGTTGGGCCCGTGACCAAGGCTCCCGACTCCAGCCGCCGCAGCGAGCACTCCCGGCGCGCCATCCTCGACTCCGCCCTCGCCCTCGTCGGCGAGGTCGGCTACAACAAGCTGACCATCGAGGCCATCGCGGCCCGGGCGGGCGTCGGCAAGCAGACCATCTACCGCTGGTGGCCCTCGAAGGCGGCCGTCCTGCTGGACGCCTCGCTCGCCCTGTCCGGGGAGGCCTGGACGGACACGGGCTGGTCCGGATTCCCCGATACGGGTGACCTGGCCGCCGACCTGAAGGCCGTCCTGCGGGCCACGGTGGACGAGTTCGCCGACCCCCGTTACGAGGCCCCCGCGCGGGCCCTGACGGCGGCCGGGGCGACCGACCCCGAGCTGGGGGCCCGCTTCACCGAGCAACTGCTGGAGCCCCAGCTCGCCCTTTACGAGGCGCGGTTGCGGTCCGCCCGGCAGGCCGGGCAGCTCGCGGAGGACGTCGACGTCCGGCTGGTGGTGGAGATGCTGCTGGGTCCCCTGACGTACCGGTGGCTGCTGCGGCTGGCGCCGCTGAGCCACGCCTACACGGACGCGCTGGTCGACTCCGTGCTCGGTGGCGTGGGGGGCGGTTCGGGCGACGGCGGCGCGGGTGGCGGCGTGGCAAAAGTCACCGTCCGATAGCCGGACGCCCGGCGACCTCGGCAAGGCCGAGAACATATGGCCGGATTGTGCGGTTATCGGGGGAAGTAGGCCCGGGGGTCCGATCGGGGGGTGCGGTCACCGGGCCCACGGGATGGTGGGACCATGGATCGGTCTGCCGGGGCAACGGTGAGGTGAGGGGATAGATGGGGTCTGAGTCCGGCCGCGTCAAACGCGGCGAGCAGAGCAGGATTTCCCAGTGGCTGCGCCGCCGCTCGAAACCCGCTCCCGAGGACCCCGGCAAGGAACGCGAAGCGCTCCTCGCGGCCGTCGCCGCCGCCGGACTGCCGGTCGCCCCCGCCGCCCATCCGGTCGGCTACCGCTGTTCGTGCGACCGCATCGGCTGTCCCACACCGGCCCGCCACCCGGTCTCGTTCGCCTGGCAGACCCAGTCGACCACCGACCGCGCCCAGATCGAACGCTGGGCCCGCAACCAGCCGCAGGCCAACTTCATCACCGCCACCGGCATGGTCCACGACGTCCTGGACGTCCCCCTGGAGGCCGGCCGCAGCGCCCTGGAGCGCCTGCTCGCCGCCGGCGTCGAGGTGGGCCCCGTCGCCGAGTCGGGCGGTACGGGCGACCAGGCGCGGATGCTCTTCTTCACGGCGACGCGCGGTACGCCCGAGGACGAGGACGAGTGGTGGCCCTGCGAGCTGGACTGCCACCCCGAGACGATGGACGAGCACCCCGGGCTGCGGTGGCACTGCCGCGGCAGCTACGTCCTGCTGCCGCCGGCGGCGCTGCCGGGTGAGTTCGCGGTGACGTGGGTGCGGGACGTGCGGCACGCGCTGCCGGACCCCCTGACCCTGCTGGAGATCCTCACGGACGCGTGCGCCCAGTACGCCGGCGCGGCCGACCAGACCCCCTCGGCAGTCGCCTGGCCCCTGGGCCGCTAGGGCCCCGGCGGGGCTGTTCACAGCCCCGCCGGCGTTCGGGGCGCGGGAGCGGTCAGTGGATCTGGGTGACGACCACGTCGAGGGACCACGCCTTGCCGGCCTTGGCCGGATCCTCGGCCTCCACCACGTACCCCAGGTCCCGCAGCGCGCCCACCAGCTCCGCAGGACCACCCGGCTCGACCCCCGCGACCAGCAGATCCCGCACCAGTCGCCCCTTCGTCGCCTTGTTGAAGTGGCTCACCACCGACCGCTTCTCCACCCCGTCCACGATCTGCGAGTGCAGCACCCGCACCGTGGCCGTGCGCCCCGCCGTCTCCCCCTTCGGCTTCCACGCCGACGCGTACGCCGACGACCGCAGGTCCAGCACCAGCCCGTGCCCCGCCGCCTCCGGCATGACCTCCGCCATCGGCCCCCGCCAGTACGCGCCCAGCGCGCCCAGCCCCGGCAGCTTCACACCCATCGAGCACCGGTACGAGGGGATCCGGTCGGTCACCCGCACCGCGCCCCACAGCCCCGAGAACACCAGCAGCGTCCGCTCGGCCACGGCCCGCGCGGCCTGCGGCAGCGTCGCCAGGCCGAGGGCGTCGTAGAGGACGCCCGTGTAGACCTCCCCCGCCGGCCGGGCCGCCGCCGACCGCAGTCCGGCGTTCTTGGCGACCTCGCCGCGCAGCCCCTCGCTGAGCCCCAGTACCTCGCGCGCCTTGAGCTCGTCGCCCGCGCACAGCTCGACCAGCTCCTCCAGCACGGCCGCCCGCGCCCCGGCCAGCCCGGGCAGCGACAGCGACGCGGGGTCGAGCGGTGCGCCGGAGCCGCCGGCGGCCTTTCCCTCGGAGGGCGGCAGCAGCACGAGCACGGTGGTTCTCCTATCGGTGGCACGTCGCGGGGGTGCGGCCCCCGGGCCAGGGTAGACGGCCCGCCGCGGGCCGGTCACGGGCGAACGGCCACGGCCGTGCCCCGGGCCGCTGGGCCGGGGCGGGCCGTGGCCGCCGGTGGGGGGTCCGTGGTGGGCGGTACCTCGTCGCCCGTCCTTGCGCGGTGCCGTGTGCCGTGGTGCTGGACCGACTGTCCGCCGCGGCGCACCGCCGCGTCCAGCTGTTTCGAGCAGGTTCGAAAGACCTGGACGGGCACCTCAGCCGCGCAGTAGAAGGGAGCCCAGCGAGGTCGCCGTGTGCAGGACGGAGTTGCGGTGCCTGGCCGAGCTGATCAGGCCCGCCGCGCGCAGCACCGCGGTGTGGTGGCTGACCGAGGCCTGGGACATCCCGACCAGCCGGGCCAGTTCGGAGGTGCTGCGGGAGCCCTCCGAGGTGTGGTGCAGGATCTCCGACCGGGTGCGTCCGATCAGCGGCACGAGCTTGCGCCCGGCGGACCCGTCCGGGGCGACGGTGCGCCGGGCCGGGTAGGTGAGGACCGGCGGGAGTTCCGGGTCGAGGAGCGACACCGGGGTGCGGGCGCGGAACAGGGTGGGGACGAGGAGCAGGCCCCGCCCGCCCAGGTGCAGCTCCTGGTCGACCGGGTACTGGACTTCGAGCACGGGGGGTCTCCAGCGCATGCCGGGCCCCAGTCCCGACAGGACCCCCTCGATCCCGGTCTCCAGGGCCGTCTTCGCCTGCGCCGCGTACTCCGCCCGGACCGTGCTCCGCATCGTCTGTTCCAGGGGTGCCACCGCCGCCGCGTGGTAGCCGCGCAGGGCTCCGGCCAGTCCCCGCAGGGCGTCGGGGCGGCCGGCGGCGAGGTCCCGCGTCCAGGTGGGGAGGGGGCCGCCGGCCCCGAGGACCTCCAGGTCGCCGCGCAGGTGCCGGGCGGGGGTGGCGGTGAGTGCGTCGAGGCCGTGCTCGATGTCGGCGGATCCGTCGGAGGGGGTGAGGAAGTCGGGGAAGTAGCCGAGCGGGCGCACCAGCGGCAACAGCGTGCGCAGGCCGTCGGCCTGCCGGGCCCGGACCGCGCGGCCCCAGGCCTCGGCCGCCGGGTTGCCGGGGCGGTGCTGGAGCATGCGCAGGCTCAGCACCGTCTCCCACAAGGGGTCCGGCCGACTGGCCACGCTCGTGCGGGCCAGGTCGGCTCCCGTGAAGTGAATCCTCAACAGCATGTGCCGCCCCGTGAGTGAGTTCCGATCGGTTCCGGTGGGTTCGGGCGATCCGCCCCCCACATTGCGCCCCGGCCGGGCCCCGCGTTCCAGGAGGTTTCACGCCGTCGTGCGCGGCCGTTTCCGCGCCGTGTTCCGGTGAGCGGGACACGGCGCGGATTTTCCGGACATCCGCACGTCCGCGGACGGGTCGCCCGCGTACGGGAGGCCTCGGACGGGACCCCGCGTGCGGGAGGCCCGTGTGCGGCCGCGGCCGGCGGCCGTGCGCGCCGCCGCCGAGAAGATCTCCCGGGCAGGACATACGCTCGGTCCATGCCACGCCGTCACATGCACATGGCCGGTGCGGACGGTGCCTCCCTGGGCGCCGCGCTGCGGGGGCTGCGGACGCGCCTGGGCGTGCCCGGCGCCTTCCCCGCCGAGGTGCTGGCCGAGGCCGAACGGGCCGCCGCCGCGCCCCGGCTGCCCGCCGAGGACGCCACCGACGTCCCCCTCTTCACCATCGACCCGCCGGCCTCGGTCGACCTCGACCAGGCCATGCACCTGGCGAAACGTCCCGGCGGCGGCTACCGCGTGCACTACGCCATCGCCGACGTCGCCGCCTTCGTCACCCCCGGCGGCGCCCTCGACACCGAGGCCCACCGCAGGGTCACCACCCTCTACTTCCCCGACGGACGGGTCCCCCTGCACCCGCAGGTGCTCTCCGAGGGCGCGGCCAGCCTGCTGCCCGGCCAGGCCCGCCCGGCCCTGCTGTGGCGGCTCGACCTGGACGCCGACGGGCGGGTGGAGACCACCGACGTCCGCCGCGCCCTGGTCCGCAGCCGCGCCAAGCTCGACTACGACGGCGTGCAGAAGGCCATCGACACCGGTACGGCCGAGCCCGCCCTGGCCCTGCTGAAGGACGTCGGGACCCTGCGCGAGGCACTGGAGACCGCCCGCGGCGGGATCTCCCTGAACGTCCCCGAGCAGGAGGTCGTCCCCGCGGCCGACGGCTCGTACGGGCTGGCCTACCGGGCGCCGCTGCCCGCGGACGGCTGGAACGCGCAGATCTCCCTGATGACCGGCATGGCCGCCGCCGACCTGATGCTGGCCGCCGGGACCGGGATCCTGCGCACCCTGCCGGCCGCCCCCGACGGCGCGGTGGGCCGGCTGCGGCGGGCCGCGCAGGCCCTGCGGATCGACTGGCCGCACCACGTCCCGTACGCCGCGCTGGTGCGCTCCCTGGACCCGCGGATCCCCGCGCACGCCGCGTTCCTCCAGGAGTGCACGGCCCTGCTGCGCGGCGCCGGGTACACGGTGTTCACCGGCGGCGAGCGGCCCGAGCACGCGGTGCACGCGGCGGTGGCGGCGCCGTACACGCACTGCACCGCGCCGCTGCGCCGGCTCGTCGACCGCTACGCCGGGGAGCTGTGCGTGGCGGCGGTGGCGGGGACGGCGCCGCCCGGCTGGGCGGTGGAGGCCCTGGCCGGGCTCCCGCACGAGATGCAGGAGGGGACGCGGCTGGCCAACTCCGTGGAGCGGGAGTGCGTGGACCTGGTCGAGGCGGCCCTGCTCAAGGACCGCGTCGGGGAGACCTTCGAGGCCACGGTCATCGACGTCGAGGAGCGCGACCCGCAGGCCGGGACGGTCCACCTGGAGGACCCGGCGGTGGTCGGCCGGGTCAGGTCCCAGGCCGCCCCACTGCCGCTGGGCGACCGCATCCGGGTCCGCCTGACCCAGGCCGACCCGGGCACCGCCAAGATCCTCTTCGCGGCGGTCCAGCCCGCCTAGGCGGCCGGCTGTCGCAGGGCGGTGACCAGGGCGCGGGGGTCGTCGGCGTGGAAGCGGAGCGTCCGGGCCCGGGCGCGGGCGCCGAGGGGGCGGCGGAACTCCAGGGGGCGGTTCAGCTCCAGGGTGACCGTCGTCTGGCTGCCCACGATCAGGTCCAGCACCCCCTCCCCGGCCCCGTCCTCGGAGAGGGTGACCAGCCGGCCCTCCGGATAGCGGCGGTCCACCCGGGCCGAGGCCACCGCGTCCGGCGGGACGGTGAGGTCGAACAGGGCCCCGTAGCGGATCCGCAGCGTCCCGTCGGGCCGTACGACGTGCGGGCGGGTCACGCAGGCGGCGTGCAGGGCGAGCACCAGCAGCACCCCGTACCCGTCGAGCGCGAGCACCACCCGGTGCACGGCCGGCCAGGGGATGAGCAGGGCGAGCCCGACGGTCTCGATCAGCGACACGAACAGCAGCCCGTACATCAGCGCCGTCTGCGGCCCCGTGTAGGCGGCGGCGAGGTCCCCCGGCCGCACCCCGTGCGGGCGCCGGGCCGCCCACCGGCCGAGGGAGGCGAAGGCCCGCAGCTCGTGCAGCAGCAGCCGGCGCACGGGTTCCGGCACCACGGTCCGCACCGCCTCCCGCCAGGAGCCGGTGCGCCGCCGCAGCGAGCCCAGCACCCAGCCCTCCAGCAGCAGCGTCCCGAGCACCGCCGACCCGCCGCCGGCGGTCACCCAGCCGGGCGGCCGCGCCCCGGCCGCCACGCACAGGACGAGGACCAGTTCGCCCGGTATCACGGCGGCGGCCGCGATCCGGGCCGCGCGGACGGCGCTCACGCGGGCCCCCTCCCCGTGAAGGCGGCCATCACCCGGCGGACGACCTCCGCCTGGGCGGGCGCGTACTCGGCGAGCAGGGCCTCCCCGAAGCCGGGGACGACGGGCCCGTCGGCCGGGATCGCGGCGAGGGCGACGGCCGGCACGGCGGCGACCATCGCCTCGGCGAGCGGGCCGATCCGGGGGTCGTCGGCGGGGGCGTCGGCCAGCTCGTCGAGCCGCTCGTACAGCGCGAGCACGGCCGGGTCGGCGGCGAGCTGCCCCAGGACGGCGTACAGCTCCTCCCCGGCGGCGCCGGTGGCGTCGAGCAGGGTCAGGTGCTCGCGGTCCTTCGCGGCGGCCGGGGAGTGCGTCGGCGGCGCCTTCGCCAGCAGCGCGGCGAGCGCGGGCGAGACCGGCTCCCCGTCGCCCGGCCCGGCGGCCAGCAGCACGGCGAGCCGCCTGCGCCGCTCGGCCAGCTCGGCCTCCTGCCGCGCGAGGTCGGCGTCCAGCTCCTCCAGCACCTCGGCGAGCTCGCGCCCGGCGTCGTCCGCGAGGACGTCGCGCACCTCGTCCAGGCCCAGCCCGAGCTCGGTGAGCCGGCGCACCCGGGCCAGGAGCACGGCGTCGCGCACGGTGTAGGCCCGGTAGCCGTTGGGCCGCCGCTCCGGCTCCGGGAGCAGCCCGACATGGTGGTAGTGCCGGACCGCCCGGGTGGTGACCCCGACCAGCGCGGCGATCTCTCCGATTCGCATGCCCCTCAGTAGAAACCCTGCCGCTGCGTCAAGGTCAAGGCGCCGTCGGCAGCCGGTAGCATGGTCAGCACGACAGACGAGTCGGCCGGGCGGCCGCGTCGGGATCCCCGGATCCCGCCGAGGAACGTCCGGGCTCCACAGGGCAGGGTGGTGGCTAACGGCCACCCGGGGTGACCCGCGGGACAGTGCCACAGAAAACAGACCGCCGGGGGCTTCGGCCTCCGGTAAGGGTGAAACGGTGGTGTAAGAGACCACCAGCGCCTGAGGTGACTCAGGCGGCTAGGTAAACCCCACCCGGAGCAAGGTCAAGAGGATCCGTCCCCGGACGGGTCTGCGCGAACGCTCGAGGGCTGCCCGCCCGAGTTCGCGGGTAGACCGCACGAGGCCGGCGGCAACGCCGGTCCTAGATGGATGGCCGTCTCCCCGGCGACCGCGAGGTCTCCGGGCGACAGAACCCGGCGTACAGGCCGGCTCGTCCTGCCGCACGCCCCGGACCGGGGATTCTCCGGTCCGGGGCGTTGTGCGTCCCGGACGGTCCTGGACAGGTGGAGGTGGGGGACATGACCGTCGTCCTGTGCGTACTGCTGGCCCTCGCGGCCGGCGGGGCCGCGTGCGTGGTGTGGGCGGACCGCGGCGGACCGCCCTGGGCCCGCGTGGTCGCCCGGATCACGCTCGCGCTGGGCTCACTGGCCGGAAAGGCCGCCCGCAACCGGCGCCGGGGCCTGAACCGTGGCGGAGGCGGCGCCGACGGCGACGACTGACCACCACCGCCCGCCGCCTGATCACCCGCGCCGTGTACCCGCAGCCGCTGTCACGGGCTGAAGTGCGTCAAGGGTTCGGGGAACCTCGACCTGCCGGGCACCGAGAACTGGTACCTCCCCGACATCGCGATCATCCCGCAGGTGCGTCCGACGACCGGGTCAAGAAGCGCCGGCGGTACGGCCGCTCCCCGACCCGTTCGGCAGCGAGATCGACACCACGACCTCTGACACCACTCGAGAAACGTCTCGAACCAGGGACATGAGCCGCACCGACCTTGACGAACTGTCAGAATGCGCCATCGAAGGCCGCCGGGATGAGATCCCGAGCCGGTCCCGCTGACAGAGAGAGGTCCCCTTGAGAACCACTGTCCCCGGTGGGCGGGTCCAGCCCGCCCACCCCGGTGACCCGAAGAGGATCGGCCCCTATCGGATCATCGGGCGCCTCGGCAGCGGTGGCATGGGCACCGTCCACGCGGCCCTCGACCCCCAGGGCACGAGGGTCGCGGTCAAGGCCGTCCACCAGGCACTGGCGCAGAACCCCGAGTTCCGGGCCAGGTTCCGCCGCGAGGTCGCCCTGTCCTCCCGTGTTCAGGGGCCGTGTCTGGTCCCCCTGCTGACCGCCGACCCCGAGGCCGCCGCCCCTTGGCTGGCGACGCAGTACATACCCGGGCCGACCCTGGACCAGCACCTCGCGGCTCACGGCCCCCTCGTCAGCGGCAGTCTGTACGCCTTCGCCGCCGGGACTGCTCAGGCGCTCGCGGCGATCCACCGTGCAGGCGTCGTCCACCGCGACGTGAAGCCGCAGAACGTCATCCTGAGCCCCGCCGGACCGAGGATGCTGGACTTCGGCATCGCCCGTGCCTCCGACGGGACGTCCGTGACCCGTACCGGGGTCATGACCGGCACTCCCGGCTGGATCAGCCCCGAGCACTACCGCTCCGGCGCGTCCGGCCCGGCCGGCGACGTCTTCGCATGGGGCACCCTCGTGGCCTACGCCGCCACGGGGCGTCTGCCCTTCGGGGCCGGAGCGCCCGACGTGGTCGCCTTCCGCGTCCTGTCGGGCGAGGCAGACCTGGACGGTGTGCCCGAGGCGCTCCGCGAGACCGTGGAGAAAGCCCTCGCCAAGGCCCCTGGCGACCGCCCGACGGCCGAGGACGCCGCCGCCCGGTGTGCGGCCCTGCTCGCCGCCGGAGTCACGCAGGTCGGCCTGCCCGACAGCCCACCGACCCTCACCGACCCGGTCCAGACCCAGTGGACCGTTCCCGCCCTCGAGGACCCTGCCTGGGCCGCCCCGCCGTCCCGCGGCCGGAAGCGGCTGTTGTCCTCCGTCGCCCTGGGCGCGGCCGTCGCCGGCGGGCTCATCGGCGGACTCCTGGCTCTTCCCGCCACTCACGGCCGGCAGCCGGGCGCGGCCCCGTCCGAGACGGGCCCCGGTCATACGGCCGCCGCTGCCGTCGGCGCATCGACGGCCCCCCTCCCGGCCGGCACCGCCAAGCCGTCGGCGCCGACCCCGGGCCCGGCCGACAACGCGCCGACCCTCGCGACATGGCGCCAGGCCAGAGCCGCGCAGACGCCGGCCGAGAACGACGCCCGCCCGGCCATGGGAACCGGTGCATGGCTCGACCCCATCGCCCACCCCGACCAGCAGTTCGCCGTCACCTTCCACCAGCCCCGCGGCGAGGTGTACATCGCCTCCGGCGGCGAGGAACTCGACGGCGGGACGATGCGCGAGGTGGCCAGGATCGCCTGCCTCGGCCTGCGCAGCCTCCGTACCTCGTACCCGGATCTCCCGTACAGCACCTATGTGATCGTCGACAGCGCGCGTCGGGCAGGCCCCGCCGTCGTCTGGTCGGACAACTTCCGCACCAACAGCTCCTGCTCGGCGTCGGTGACGGACCGCTCCACGAGCCCCGGGGCAGGGCAGGCCGGCGACTGGTATCCCGACTCGGCAGGGTTCGACGCCGCGCAGATCCCCTCTCACGACCCCGACGAGATCCGCATCGCCGACCGGATCGCCACCGCGATCATCAGGGACTGGAACGGCATCAGCGACGACCGGCTGAACCACGACACCCTGATGGTCGGGTTCGACCCCACCAGGCGGGTGATGTACGTGTGGGCGGACAAGACAGGGTGGAACGATGCCACCCGGGAGGACTGGGCGCGCAGAGCGGCCCTGCGGTCGTGCCGGGAACTGACCGGCGAAACCACCGCGCACTGGCCCTACTTCAAATACGCGGTCCTCATGAACAGTGGGGAATTCCTGCGTTGGGGTTCCACCGGAAGCTGCGAGGCCTGATCGGCGGGGGTTGGGCCCCACCCTGGAGCGGAGCCCGACCGCCGTCGCGTCCTAGCGCAGGTGGGAGGTGTCGTTGAGGAGCCGGAGCGAGGCGTTGCCGTCGCCGTAGTAGGCCACCGCCGAGAGGGAGGCCGCGGAGAGCTCCATCTTGAACAGGGACTCCGGCGGGGCGCCCAGCGCGAGGCGGACCAGGGTCTTGACCGGGGTCACGTGCGTGACCAGCAGGACCGTGCGGCCCGCGTACACCGACAGCAGCCGGTCCCGGGTGGCCGAGACCCGGCGGGTGACGGCGGCGAAGCTTTCGCCGCCGCCCGTGGGGGCGGCCTTCGGGGAGTCCAGCCAGGCCTGGAGGTCGTCGGGGAAGCGCTCGCGCACCTCGGCGAACGTCAGGCCCTCCCAGGCGCCGAAGTCCGTCTCGCGCAGGCCCTCCTCGACGGCGACCGGCAACCCGAGGCGGTCGGCGACGGCCTGGGCGGTCTCGCGGCAGCGGCGCAGGGGCGAGCTGACGACGTCCTGCACGGTGCCCCGCGCGGCCAGCGCCTCGGCCACGGCGGCGGCCTGCCGGCGCCCGGCCGGGGACAGCTCCGGGTCGGTCCCCCCGCTTCCGGAGAACCGCTTCTGCGGGGTCAGCGCCGTCTCACCGTGGCGCAGCAGCACGAAGGTGGCGGGCGGCCCCATGTCGGGCCCGCCCCAGCCGGTGCCTCCGGCGGTGTTCGCGGGCCGACCCGCCACGGCGGGGGCTCCCCCGTCGGCCGGGCCGGTTCCGGAAGCGGGCCCGCCCGTCGGGGCGGCGGGGTGGGCGCCGACTTCGCCGAAGAGCGTGTCCGCTCCGGCGGCCGCGCTTCGGGCCGCGCGCACGTCGGCGGCGGCGCCCGCCGGGGCGGCCGTACCGGAGGCGGTCTCGGCTTCGCCCGACGGCGGTTCCGTCCTGGGCGCGGCCGCACTTCGGGCGGCGCGCAGGTCGGCGGCGGCACCGGCCGCGGGAGTGCCGGCTTCCGCCGCGCCGTGCGCCGTGCGGTCGGCGGCGCCAGCGGACGCGGCCGCGCCGGGGGCAGGCGCCCTCCCGAACCGGGACGCGGACCCGGACACGGGCGTGGACGGGGCCCCGGAGGCGGTTCCGGACGCGGTGTGCGCCGCGTGGGGGCCCGCCGGCGCGGCGGCTGCGGACGTGGCCGGGCGGGGTTCCGCCGGGCGGGCGGCGGCCGGCGCGGCCGCCCTCGACGCTCCGCCGGAGGCCAGGGCGGCGCGGACTGCCGCCGCGCCCTTCGCCGCGTCGCCGGGGGGGCCGGAGGGGGCGAGGGCGGCCGTGGAGGCGGAGGGTTCCCACTGCCGGCCCTGGCGGCCCGCGTCCATCGCCTCGTTGGCCAGGCGGTCCGCGTGCTTGTTGCGCTCGCGCGGGATCCACTCGTACGTGACCTGCGCGGGCGACAGGACCGTCGCCGCCTCCGCCGCCAGCGGCTTCATGTCGGGGTGCTTGATCTTCCAGCGGCCCGACATCTGTTCCACGACGAGCTTCGAGTCCATCCGGACCCGGACCTCCGCGTCGGGGGCCAGTTCACGCGCGGCCCGCAGGCCCGCGATCAGGCCCCGGTACTCGGCGACGTTGTTCGTCGCGATGCCGATGAACTCGGCGCGTTCGGCCAGGGTCTCCCCCGTGACCGGGTCCAGGACGACCGCGCCGTAGCCGGCGGGCCCCGGGTTGCCCCGGGAGCCGCCGTCGGCCTCCACGACGAAACGCGGCATCAGATGCCCGAGTCCGCCGTACGGACCAGGATGCGGCCGCAGTTCTCGTGGCGTACGACCTGGTCGCGGGCGGCGGCCTTGATCTCGTTGACCTCGGCCATGTCGAGCTCCAGGCGGCAGCCCTCGCAGCGGCGCTGGTACAGGCGCGCCGCGCCCACGCCGCCCTGCTTGACGCGGATCTTCTCGTACAGGGCCATCAGGTCGGCCGGCATGGAGCCGACGACGACCTCGCGGTCCTTGGTGATCTTCGCGGCCTCGGCGTCCAGCTCACCCGTGGCGGCGTCGCGGCGCGCGATGGCGTCGGCGAGCTTGGCCTCCAGCGCGGAGACCCGTCCGGTGATCCCGGTGACGCGCTCCTGCGCGCCCTCCAGGCGCTCCATGACCTCCAGGACCACGTCCTCCAGGTCGGCCTGCCGCTTGGCGAGCGAGGCGACCTCGCTCTGCAGGTTCGCCAGGTCCCTCGCCGAGACGCCGGCGCCCGACTCCAGGCGCTGCTGGTCACGGGCCGCGCGCTGGCGCACCTGGTCGACGTCCTGCTCGGCCTTGGTCTGCTCGCGGGCGGCGTCGCTCGCCTGCGTCTGGGCGGCGACGAGGAGGTCGCGCTGCTGGCTGAGGTCCTTGGTCAGGGAGTCGACCTCGGCGTGCTCGGGCAGCGAGTTGCGCTTGTGGGCGAGCTGCGACAGCCGGATGTCCAGGGCCTGGATGTCGAGGAGTCGGATCTGGTCGGCGGGCTCGGCGTTCAGTTGGGGGCTCCAGAGGAACTAGAAGGGGTGGTTCCGGACGGCGCGTGCGCCGTCCACGGGTCGGTTGCCGTGCGCGAGACGTGGGTCCGCAGACCCCAGCCGTGGCGCTCGGAGATCGCGTCGAGCTGGGCCGCGGCCTGCTCGCACCAGGGCCACTCGGTGGCCCAGTGGGCGGCGTCGACGAGGGCGAGCGGGCTCTGCTCGCGGGCCTCGGACACCGGGTGGTGACGCAGGTCGGCGGTGAGGAACGCGTCCACGCCCGCGGCGCGGACCTGCGCGAAGAGGCTGTCGCCGGAGCCGCCGCTGACGGCGACGGTGCGGATCAGGGCCTCGGGGTCGCCGGCGACGCGGATGCCCTGGGCGGTGCGCGGGAGCCGGGCGGCGGCGCGGGCGGTGAACTCGCGCAGGGTCTCGGGGTGGTCCAGTTCGCAGATCCGGCCGAGGCCCCGGCGGCCCGACGGGTCGGTCGGGTCGGGCACGAGCGGGCCGGTGACGCGCAGGTCGAGGGCGCCGGCGAGGGCGTCGGAGACCCCGGGGTCGGCGGTGTCGGCGTTGGTGTGGGCGACGTGCAGCGCGATGTCGTTCTTGATCAACGTGTGCACGACGCGGCCCTTGAAGGTGCCCGCCTCGACGGTGGTGGTGCCGCGCAGGTAGAGGGGGTGGTGGGTGACGACCAGGTCGGCGCCGAGCTTCACGGCCTCGTCGACGATCTCCTGGACGGGGTCCACCGCGAACAGCACCCGGGTGACCTCGGCGTCGGGGTCGCCGCAGACGGTGCCGACGGCGTCCCACTGCTCGGCCCGCGAGGGGGGCCACAGAGCGTCCAGCGCGGCGATGACTTCAGAGAGAGAGGGCACGGGCCAAGGCTACCGTCCGTGGCGACCGCTCAGCCTGTCACCCGGACGGCACAGCCGGTCCCCCCGTCACCGGAGAACCGCGGTGGCGCCACCCGTACGTGTGAAGCGTGCGCGGTCGTGTTGTCCGGCCGGAAGCCCGAATCCTAGGTTCCTCCCCGGAGGTGACGGCCGGATGACTGTCTGTGCCACCGAGATGACCACGACCGCCCCCCTCACGATCACCACCGACGGGGCGTACGCCGCGCGGCTGGCCGGGGAGGGGGAGGCCCGCTATCCCGAGCGGTGGACGCTGGACGGGCCGGAGCCGTACGCGGTGCCGCTGCCGCTCGCGCAGCCGGAGGAGGCCGACAGCGAGGTGCTGCCGCTGGCCGACGGGCGGGTGCTGATCCACCGCCGGGTCGCCGACCGGCACGCGTTCGCCCTGCTCTACCCCTCGGGCACGTACACCGGCCCGCGCGCCGCGGGCTCCGGCGCCGGGCCGCGGACCGGGGAGCTCGGGCTCGGCGGGATCGGCGCCGAGGAGGGGCTGCGGGTCCGCCTGCTGCCGCCCTGCCCCGACGGGAGCGCGGCCTACGCCCTGGCGGTGGGGGACGGGGAGACCACCGTCTGGCAGGTGGCCGGGCACTCCGGCGACGGGCCGCGGCGGGCCGCCGTGCTGCCGGGCCGCTGCTCCGGCGGGGTCTGGCTGGACCGCGCGGGCCGGCTGCTGTCGCTGGACCGGGAGCAGGACGGGCGGGTCAAGGCGGTGGCCGTGGACCTGACCCGGGGCGGGGTGGTCACCCCGCTGCTGCAGATCGCCGAGGACAGTGACGACCGGCTGCTGATGGCGGCCCCGGACAGCGGGCTGCTGCTGATCCGCTCGGACGCCCCGGGCGAGCCGCGGCTGGGCTGGGGGGTGCTGGGCAGCGCCCGCCCGGTGCGCTTCCCGGAGTGCCTGCGGCTGGAGGACGCCCACCCCTTCGCGGTGCAGCCGGGCCAGGTCCTGATGCCGGAGACCTGCGGGGTGGCCCTGCGCGTCGGCGGGGCCGGCCTGGCCCTGTGGCGTCCGGCGGACCGGTCCGTGTTCCGGCTCGGCGCCCCGGCGGGCTGGCTCGGCACCGGCCTGTGGACCCCGGAGGGCCGGCTGCGCCTGCCGTACTCCACCCCCGAGGTCCCCTGCGGAACCGTCGGCCTGAGCCAGCCGGCCGCCCCGCCGCCGCCCGTGCGCGTGGACCCGCCGCCCAAGCCGGCCGCCCGCCCGGTGCCGCTGCGGGAGGCCCCGCTGGGCTGAGGCGCGGGGGTCCGTACGAAGTGGCGTGATAGGGAGGGGACATGACGACCTCCACCACTTCCTCCGGTACGGCCGGTACGGGCCGCCCCTTCGACGCGGTCCTGTGCGACCTCGACAACGTCATCCGCTACTACGACTCCTCCCTGGTGGCCGAGCTGGAACGCGCGGCCGGCCTCCCGGAGGGGACGACGGCCTCGGTGGCGTTCCACCCGGAGCAGGGCGGGCCGCTGATCCGCGGGGAGGTCACCAAGGACCAGTGGGCGGAGTCCGTCGCCGAACGGCTCGGCAGTGAGGTCCCGCTGCCGGCGCCGCAGGCGCGGGAGCTGGCCGGGGCCCTGGCCCGGTCTCCGTTCTGGGCCGACGAGGACGTGGTCTCCGAGCTGCGCGGGGTCCGCGCGGCCGGGCTGTCGCTGGTCCTGGTGACCAACGCGGCCCTGGACCTGGGCGAGGACCTGGCGGCGATGGGGCTGGAGGACCTCGCGGACCACGTGGTCAACAGCGCCCTGGAGGGGGTGGCCAAGCCAGACCCGGAGATCTACTCGATAGCCGCCGGCCTGGCGGGCGCCGCCCCGGAGCGCTGCCTGTTCGTGGACGACGGGCGGGAGAACGTGGAGGCGGCCGTGGCGCTCGGGATGACGGGCGTCCTCTTCCGGGGGCCCGAGGACCTGCGCGGGGCGCTCGCCTTCCTGGAGGCGTAGGGGGCGTCAGGCGGGGCGCAGGGCGGCCAGGAGCCTGGTGCGCAGCAGGCGGACGGCCGGGGAGTGCTGGTCGGGGCGGGTGACGAGGCCGAGGCGGGCGCGGGTGGCGGCGTCGGCGAACGGGACGGCGCGCAGGCCGGGGGCCTGGGCCGAGGAGGCACTGAGGACGGCGACACCCGCCCCGCGCTCGGCGAGGCGGAGCAGTGCGGCCGGTGAGCTGGCTTCGAGGTCCACGCGCGGGTCGAGGCCGGCGCGGCGGCAGGAGTCCTCGTAGGCGGCGCGGATGCCCGTGCCCGGCGGGAGGCAGAGGACCTTCTCGCCGCGCAGGGCGGTGAGGGGCGGTTGGGGGCGGTCGAGGCGGTGCCCGGCCGGGACGACGGCGGCGATCGGCTCGTCGATCACGACGTCCGCCTCCAGGCCGGTGGCGGCCTCGCCCGCGTAGCCGATGAGGGCGAGGTCGAGGGTGCCGGAGAGGACCTGGGCCTGGAGGTCGTCGGAAGGGCCCTCGTGCAGGCCCAGTTCGATCCCGGGGTGGCTGCGGCCGAGGTCGGCGAGGGTGTCCAGGAAGGGCGGGATGGAGCAGCCCATGACCATGCCGAGCCTGACCCGGCCGCGTACGGCGTCGGCGAACTCGGCCGCGGTGTGGCGGATGGCGTCGAGGGTGGCGAGGGCGCTCTTGGCGAGGGGGAGGACGGCCTCACCCGCCGGGGTGAGGCGGACCTGGCGGCCGGAGCGGTCGAAGAGGGCGTGGCCCAGCTCCCGCTCCAGTTTGGCCACCTGGGTGCTGATGCCGGACTGGCTGACGTGCAGCCGGTGGGCGGCTCCGGTGAAGGTGCCCTCGTCCACGACGGCGGCGAAGTAGCGCAGCTGGTGCATCTCCATATCCGACGATGATAGCTGGCATCGGATCCATCTGTTGGACGGATGGTTGAGGGGGCGTCAGGATGGAGGCATGACGACGACGAAGAGCGCACGAGAGCTTGCCGAGACCTACTTCACCGCCTGGGGGGCGGGCGACTTCGACACCATGCGCGGGCTGCTGGCCGAGGACGTCGACTTCGTCGGGGCCCTGGGGACGGCGCAGGGCACGGACGAGGCGCTGGCCGGGCTCAAGGGGCTCGGGCAGGTGCTGGAGCGGATCGACGTGAAGGTGCGGGTGGCGGAGGGCGACGAGGTGATCACCTGGTTCGACCTGTGCACCACCATCGCCCCGCCCGCCCCGACGGCGAACTGGATGCACGTGGCGGACGGGAAGATCACCCGGATCCGGGTCACCTTCGACCCGCGCGGGCTGCTGGCGGGGTTCGCCGAGCGGCAGGGGTGAAACACCGCGGCCCCGCCCCTCTGGTGCAGAGCGGGGCCGCGGGGGCTCCGGTCAGTCGTGCTTGAGGCCCAGGACCTCGGCCGCCGCGAAGGTCTCGCCCGCCGGACGGGAGGCGTAGTGCGGGCCGAGGAGGGAGTCGAGCTCCTCGAAGGAGAAGACCTCCTTCGCGGTGTCGAACTTCGCCGCCACCCGCGGCCGTTCCATCACCACGACGATCCCTCCGTGCACCACGAACAGCTGGCCGTTCGCCTTCGCCGCGGCCGGTGAGGCCAGGTAGCCGACCAGCGGGGCGACGTGTTCGGGGGCGAGGGCGTCGAGCTTGCCCTCCTCCGGTTCCTGGAAGCCGGCGAAGACGTCCTCGGTCATCCGGGTGCGGGCGCGCGGGCAGATGGCGTTCACGGTCACCCCGTACTTGGCCAGGGCCAGGGCCGTCGAGGTGGTCAGGCCCACGATGCCACCCTTGGCCGCCGCGTAGTTGGGCTGGCCCGCCGAACCGCCGAGGAAGGCCTCCGAGGAGGTGTTGACGATCCGCCCGTACACCGGGCCGCCCGCCGCCTTGGAGCGCTCGCGCCAGTGCGCGGAGGCGAAGTGGGTGGTGTTGAAGTGGCCCTTGAGGTGGACCCGGATCACCGAGTCCCACTCGTCCTCCGACATCGAGAAGACCATCCGGTCGCGCAGGATGCCCGCGTTGTTGACCAGGACGTCCAGCTTCCCGAAGGCGGAGACGGCCAGGCCGACCAGCTCCCGCGCCTGCTCGAAGTCGGCCACGTCCCCCAGGTGCGCCACCGCCTGCCCGCCCGCCGCGCGGATCTCGGCGGCGACCTCCTCCGCCGGTGCGGCCGAGGCCTCCCCGGAGCCGTCGCGGCCGCTCTGGCCGAAGTCGTTGACGACCACGCTCGCGCCGAGCCGGGCCAGTTCGAGCGCCTCGGCCCGGCCGAGCCCCCGGCCCGCGCCGGTGACGATGGCGCTGAGCCCCTCAAGTGGCAGTGACATGTACCGGATTCCTCTCAGAACGGATCGGTCGGCGGGGCGTCAGATCTCGATGCACGTGCGCAGGGCCGTGCCCGTGCGCATCTGGTCGAGGGCGTCGTTGATCTCGGCGAGCTGGACCCGGTGGGTGATCAGGCCCGCCAGGTCGATCCGGCCGGCCCGCCACAGCTCGATGGTGCGCGCGTAGGAGCGCAGCACGTCCCCGCCCCCGTACATGGAGGGGAGGATCTTCTTCTCGTCGAAGAAGAGCGAGAACATGTCGATCTGGAAGTTGTCGTCGAGGGCGCCCGCCCCGACGATCACGACCGAGCCGCCGCGCCGGGTCATCTGGTAGGCGGTGCGGGCGGTGGCGGACTTGCCGACGACCTCGAAGACGTAGTCGAACCCCTCGCCGGAGGTGATCCGGGCCTTGGCGTCCTCGAACGCGTCCGGCGCGACCGCCTCCGTCGCCCCGAAGCGCAGTGCGGCCGCACGGCGCGACTCCACCGGGTCGACGGCGACGATCTGGGCCGCGCCCCGCACCTTGGCACCCTGGATGACGGAGATGCCGACGCCGCCGCAGCCGATGACGGCGACCGAGGAACCCGCCTCCACCTCGGCGGTGTTGATGGCCGCGCCGAGTCCGGTGGTGACGCCGCAGCCGATGAGGGCGGCGATGTCGAAGGGCACGTCGTCGGGGATCGGGACGGCGCAGTTGGCGGCGACGACGATCTCCTCGGCGAAGGTGCCGGTCGCGGCGAAGCCGAAGATCTCCCCGCCGGCCCGGCGGAAGTTGGGGATGCCCGCGTTGACCAGGCTCTCCAGGCACAGGTGCCCCTGGCCGCGCTTGCAGGCGGCGCAGTGCCCGCAGGGCGGCAGCCAGCACACGAGGACCCGGTCGCCCTCCTGGTGGCCGGTGACGCCCTCGCCGACGCCGGTGATCACCCCGGAGCCCTCGTGGCCGGGGATGAAGGGCGCGGGCTGCGGCAGGACGCCGCTCATCGCGGAGAGGTCGGAGTGGCACAGGCCGGTGGCCTTGATGCGGATCCGCACCTTGCCGGGGCCCAGGCCCACGGCTTCCATGTCGTCGACGACCTCGAGCTTGTCCTGGCCTATCTCGCTCAGCAGTGCTGCGCGCACGGTGCGGCTCCTTAGGGGCGTTGCGGGTCTGGTGCGGTGCTCGATGCGCGGTGCGCTTACGCGGTGCGCTTTGCGCGGTGCGCCTTACGCGTGTTCGACGACCGTGTCGGCGAGGACCGGGGCGTCGGCGCGTTCGGCGGCGGTCACCGAGACCTGGACGCGGCCGGGCTCCTGCCACATCCGGATGCGCAGGGTCTCCCCGGGGAAGACGATGCCGGCGAAGCGGGTGCGGTAGGCGCGGACCCGGGAGACGTCCCCGCCGAGGACGGTGTCGACGACGGCCTTGAGGGTCATCCCGTACGAGCACAGGCCGTGCAGGATCGGCTTGTCGAAGCCGGCCAGCTTGGCGAACTCGGGGTCGGCGTGGAGCGGGTTCCAGTCCCCGGAGAGCCGGTAGAGCAGGGCCTGTTCCTCGCGGATCGGCCGCTCCTCGGTGCGGTCGGGGGCGCGTTCGGGCAGCTCGCCGCGGACGGAGGGGCCGCGGTCGCCGCCGAAGCCGCCCTCGCCGCGGACGAAGATCTGGGCGTCGCTGGTCCACAGCGGCCCGTCGGCGTCGGCGACCTCGGAGCGCAGCACGATCACGGCCGCCTTGCCCTTGTCGTAGACGGCGGCGACCTTGGAGGAAGAGGTGGCGCGACCCTTGACGGGGATCGGCCGGTGCAGCTCGATGGAGTGGCCGCCGTGCAGGACGTTCGCCAGGTTGACCTCGATGCCGGGGGCCGCGAGCCCGCCGAGCATGGCCATGCCGGCGCCCGCCACGGTCGCGAAGCTGGGGAGCACGTGGAGCTTGGACTCCAGGGTGTAGCGCAGTTCGTCGGGGTCGGTGGCGGGGCGTCCCGCGCCGAGGCCGAGGTGGTAGAGCTGGATGTCCTTGTGGTCCCAGCCGATCTCCCCCTGGCGGGGGTCGGCGGCGAGGGCCCTGGCGGCATCGATCGGCATTCGGATGCTGCTCCTTCTGCTCTCTGGAAGACCTCGGCGCGACCGTCCGCACCGTCGGCCGCACCGAGGTCGCATGCGGAGCCGGTTCTAGAACGCGTTCTAGGAAGCGGCTGAGGGAATGTATAACGCACGCCCCCGTGGTTGGGAAGAAGGCTGTCGACTTCTACTGACTCGACGTCAGATGATCGTGGTACGGGGCGTGTTGCCGGGGCCGGCGGGGGCCGGCGGGCCGGTACCCTGCGGCGGTGGATGAGATGCCCGCGACCCACCGGCCCGCCCGCTCCCTGCGCGTCCTGCTGGACCCGCCGAACCCGCCGCTCGCGCTCCGGCTCGGGCTCCAGCCGGACATCGAGGTGGTGGCCTCACTGACGGAGCGGCCGGCGGTGGCGCTGGTCGAGGACCCCGACACGGTGACGGCCCTGCTGGCCGAGGACCCGGAGTGCCGGGTGCTGGTGGCCACGGGCTCGGCGCACCCGGGGCTGCGGGAGGCGGTCCTGGCGGCGGGCGCGGCGGGGCTGGTGCTGCGGGACGGGCCGGTCGAGGAGCTGGCGGACTGCCTGCGGCGGGCTTCGACGGGCGAGACGGTGGTGGACCCCGCGCTGGCGGGGCCCTGAGGCAGGGGCGGCGTGTGAAAGCCGGCGTGGGAAAGCCCTCCGCCGGTCAGTGGCGGAGGGCTCCCCTCGGGGCTCGGGCCCCGGTCAGTTCCCCGCGGTCCAGTCGTCTACCGTCCGCGAGGGGTCCAGCGCGACGGGCAGCTTCTGCAGCCCGCGGAAGGCCGGGAACGGCCCCTTGAGCCAGTCCCCCTCCGCCGGCGTCGGCATGGCCAGCACCATGTCGGGGAAGCGGTCGAGCAGGGCCGTCAGACAGATCTCCAGCTCCAGCCGGGCCAGCGGCGCGCCCAGGCAGTAGTGGGCCCCGTAGCCGAAGCCGAGGTGGCTGCTCTGCAGCCCCTCCCGGGTGAAGTCCAGGGTGTCCGGGTCGGGGAATTTCTCCGGGTCGCGGTTGGCGGAGTTCAGCGCGATCTGCACGACCGCGCCCTTCGGAATGACCGTCCCGCCGATTTCCACGTCCTCCAGCGCGTAACGGAAGGTGGAGGTTTCCACCGATCCCTCGAAACGCTGCATTTCCTCGATCGCCTGCGGCAGCAGTTCCCGGTTCTCCTGGACCGCCCGGAGCTGGTCGGGGTGGGTGAGGAGGCTGAAGACGCAATTGCCGATCTGGAGGGTGGTCGTCTTGTGCCCGGCGAAGAGGAGGACCCAGATCATCGAGACGAGTTCGTCGTCGGTGAGCGGCTCCTCCTCGTGCGGGGTCTCCACCAGCATGCTGAGGAAGTCGTCCGTGGGGTGGAGGCGGGTGCGGTGGATGTGCCGGGCGAAGTAGTCCCGCAGCCAGATCTCGGCCTCTTCCAGGTCGCCCTTGAGGTCCTTGCTGAACCGCGAGCGCGTCACGACGGCGAACCATTCGAGGACCTCGGTCCGCTCCTCGCCGACGATGCCGAGCAGCTCGCAGATGACCATGACGGGCAGCGGCAGCGCGAAGGCCTGCATCAGGTCCACGGGCCGGTCCGTGGGGCAGCGGTCGAGCAGCCCCTGGGCCAGCTCCTCGATGTGCGGGCGCAGCGCGTGGATGTGGCGCGGGGTGAAGGCGGTCTTGGCGATGTGGCGCAGCCGGGTGTGCCGGGGCGGGTCGGCGAAGAGGAGGTTGTCGTCGAGCGCCTCGCACAGGTCCCCGAACAGGGCGTGGTAGAGGTCGATGCCCTCGTGCATGTCCTTGCCGATGCGGGGGTCGGAGAGGAGGGCGTGGGCGTCCTCGTAGCGGGTGATCAGGTACGTGTCCACGCCGTGGCCCGGGGTGAGGCGGGCGATGGGGGCCTGTTCGCGCAGGGTCCGGTAGACCGGGTAGGGGCACTGCCGGTATTCCGGCGTGCTCTTCGTCGCGGCCGCCACCGCTTCGTGCAGCGCGAGACCGCCATCCGCCGCGGTAGTCGGTTCACTCGTCACGCGCCCAGACCTTTCGGTTGACCCGGAATTGACAGTCGGCACCTTTCCCGCGCCGGATCGGGGGTGAAACCGGATTGACCCGTTCGGAGCCGAAAGCTCCCCCGGCGGAATGTTCCGGGCGGTGCTTTCCGGGAGGCGCCCTAGGGTGTGCGGAGGTTTTCGGTTCGCGGGCCGACGAGAGGGAAATGCGCACATGCCGGAATACGGTGCGGGCGGCCTGGCCGTCGGCGGAGCGGTACGTCGGGACCCGGTCGGAATCGGGGTCGTGGCCGGGGTCGGGGTCGGGGTCGGGGAGGAGGACGACGGCAGTGGTGCGGTGGTCGACGTCCACCACCACTTCTGCGCCCCCGAGTGGCGCCGCTGGGCGGAGGGGCAGGGGCTGGTGGGCCCGCGGTCGCTGCCGCCGTGGGCGGGCTGGGACGCGGAGGAAGCACTGGCGGTGATGGACCGGGCGGGGATCGCCGTGGCCGTGCTGAAGCCGATGCTGCCCGCGCGGTACGGGAGTTCCGCGCAGCTGCGGGAGGCGGTGGCCGTGACGATGGAGGCGGCGGCCGGGGTGGTGGAGGCGCACCCGGGGCGCTTCGCGTTCCACGCGCCGCTGTTCCTCGACGAGGAGGAGGTCTCCTCCTGGACCCTGCGGCGCGGTCTGGACGAGCTGGGGGCGGTGGGGGTGAACGTGACGGCGAACTACCGCGGGGTGTACCTCGGGGACCCCTCGTACGACCGGATCTTCGCCGAACTCGACGAACGCGCGGCCGTGGTGGACACCCACCCCCACGTCCTCCCGGACGGCCCGTCCGGAGGCCACCCCACGGTGGGAGCCGGGGGGCCCGAAGGGCCGGGCGGGGGACCCGGCGGGACGGCCGGTCCCGGCCGCGGTGGGCCGGGCGGAGGGCCCCAGGGCGGCCCGGGCGGCGGTTCCGGGGGGCCCGGCGGGGCTGGCAGGGCTGGCAGGGCTGACGGGGCTGACGGGGCCGGGCGAGGTCCCGGTGGGGCCGGCGGGGCCAGTGGGCCCGGTGGGGCTGGCGGCTCCGGGGAGCCCGGTGGGGCCGGGCGGGGGCCCGGTGGGGCCGGGGGGCCCGCGTCCGTGCCGGGGGTGCCGAACTTCCTCTGCGACTTCCTGCTCGACACCACCCGCGCCGCCGTGAACATGATCCGCACCCGGACCCTCGACCGCTTCCCGAACCTGTCGGTGGTCCTGCCGCACGGCGGCGGCTTCCTCCCGCAGATCGCGACCCGGATGGAGGCCTTCGCGTACGCCTTCGACCCGCCCGTGGAGCCCGCGGCCGTACGGGACCACATGCACCGCTTCTACTACGACACCGCCGGCCCGCTCTCCCCGGCCGGCACCCTGCTCGCCACCGTCGACCCCGCCCGGATCCTGTTCGGCAGCGACTGGCCGGCCTGCCCGGCCGCCGTGATCACGGACCTGGCCGTCCCCGCCCTGGCCGCCGACCCGGCGTTCACCCCGGCCCTGCGCCGGGCCGTGAACCGGGAGAACGCCCTGCGCCTGATGCCGGACCTGGTCCGCGCCTGACGCCCCGGCCGGCCCCGCCCGCGCAGCCGGGCCGCGCCGCCTGGCCCGGCCCGGGGTTCGTCAGCGGCGCAGCAGGGTCACCACCGCCGCCCCGCCCAGCCCGATGTTGTGGGCCAGCCCCACCCGGGCGGCGGGGACCTGCCGGGCGCCCGCCTGCCCGCGCAGCTGCCACACCAGCTCCGCCGCCTGCGCGAGCCCCGTCGCGCCCAGCGGGTGGCCCTTGGAGATCAGGCCGCCCGAGGGGTTGACCACCCAGCGACCGCCGTAGGTGGTGGCGCCGCTCTCGACGAGCTTGCCGGAGGCCCCGTCCGCGCACATGCCGAGCGCCTCGTACGTCAGCAGCTCGTTCACCGAGAAGCAGTCGTGCAGCTCGACGACGTCGACGTCCTCGATGCCGAGCCCCGAGTCCTCGTACACCTGGCGGGCGGCGCCCGCCGTCATCGGCTTGCCGACCACGTCGATGCAGGAGCCGCCGAAGCTAGCCTCCGTGTCCGTGGTCATGGCCTGCGCGACGATCTCCACGGCCTTGTCGTGCAGCCCGTGCGCCACGACGAACCGCTCCGAGACCACGAGCGCGGCGGCCGCGCCGTCGGAGGTGGGCGAGCACTGGAGCTTGGTCAGCGGATCGTGGATGGTCTTGGCGGCGAGCACCTCCTCCACCGTGTACACGTCCTGGAACTGCGCGTTCGGGTTGTTCGCGGAGTGCCGGTGGTTCTTGGCGCCGACGGCCGCGAGCTGCGCGGGCGTGGTCCCGTACCGCTCCATGTGCTCACGGGCCGCGTTGCCGAAGATCTGCGCGGTGGGCGGGGACATCTCGAAGCCGTGCGCGGCGGCCATGACCCCGTAGTGCCGGGCCACCGGCGAGGTCTTGAAGTCTCCCCCGTCCGCGCCGCCGCCCAGCGCACCGCGCTTCATCTTCTCGAAGCCGACCGCCAGCACGCAGTCGCCGATGCCGCCCCGCACGAACTGGCGGGCCATCATCAGGGCCGTGGAGCCGGTCGCGCAGTTGTTGTTGACGTTGTAGACCGGGACGCCGGTCAGCCCCAGTTCGTACACGGCCCGCTGGCCGGCGGTGGAGGGCTGGAAGCAGTAGCCCACCGGCACCTGTTCGACGAGGCCGTAGTCCACGCCCGCGTCGGCGAGCGCCGCGCCCCCGGCCTCCTTGACCATGTCCCAGTACTGCCAGTCCCGCGACTCCGGCTTCTCGAACTTCGTCATGCCGACGCCCACGATGTACGACTTCATCACTGCTGCCCTTCAGTCAGTCCCTGGGGAGGCCGAGGATCCGCTCGGCGACGACGTTGAGCTGGACCTGGGTGGTGCCCCCGGCGATGGTCAGGCAGCGCGACATCAGCATCCCGTGCACCGCGCGCTCCCCCGCCCCCTCCCGCACCGCGCCGGCCGGGCCCAGCAGTTCGAGCGCGAGCTCGGCGGTCCGCTGCTGGTGGGGGGTCTGCACGAGCTTGCGCACGGAGGCGCCCGCGCCCGGCTCCAGGCCCGACACCTGCTGGAGGGTGGTGCGCAGGCCGATGCAGGCGAGCGCGTGCGCCTCGGCGGCGAGCGCGCCGATCCGCACCCCGTAGGAGGCGTCGAGCCCGGCGGAGGCGGCGATCAACGTCTCGAGTCCGGTGTGGAAGGTCATCTGGTCGGCCATGTGGACGCGTTCGTTGCCGAGGGTGTTGCGGGCGGCCTTCCAGCCGCCGTCGGCGGCGCCGACCAGTGCCCCGGGCGGCAGCAGGACGTCCTCGAACCACACCTCGTTGAATAGGGAGTCGCCGGTGATCTCCTTCAGCGGGCGGATCTCGATCCCGGGGGTGTTCTTCATGTCGACGACGAAGTAGCCGAGGCCCTTGTGCTTGGGTGCCTGCGGGTCGGTGCGGGCGAGCAGGATGCCGAAGTCGGCGGTGTGGGCGGAACTCGTCCACACCTTCTGCCCGTTGACCTTCCAGGAGCCGTCGGCGGTCCGCTCGGCCCGGGTGCGCAGGGAGGCCAGGTCGGAGCCGGCGCCCGGCTCGGAGAACAGCTGGCACCAGGTGGTGTCCCCGCGCAGGGTGGGCAGGACGTAGGCCTCGCGCTGCTCCTCGCTGCCGAAGGCGATCAGCGAGGGCACGATCCAGGTGGCGATCCCGAGATCGGCGACCTTGACGCCGGCCTCCTTGAGCTCCTGCTGGATCACGATCTGCTCGGCGGGCCCCGCGCCCCGCCCGTACGGCGGCGGGAGGTGGGGGTTCGCGTAGCCGGTGGGCGCGAGGACGCGGCGGGCGGCCGCCGGGCCGAGGCCGCGGGCGGCCCCGATGGCGGCGCGGGCGCCCGGGCGGTGCGCCTCGGCCTCCGCCGGGAGGCGCAGGCGCAGCTCGCGCCGGGCCCCGGCGGCGGCGAGGCGCACGGCGCGCAGGCGGTGGGCGTCGCCGGGGCCCAGGAGCTGGCGGGCGACGAGGGCGCGGCGCAGGTGGATGTGGGCGTCGTGCTCCCAGGTGAAGCCGATGCCGCCGAGGATCTGGATGCAGTCCTTGGCACAGGACCAGGCGGCGTCGAGGGCGGTTGCGGCGGCAAGCGCGGCAACGAGCGAGCGGCTCCCGCCGGGGGTGCGGGCGGAGGCATCGGCGGCAGCCTGGGCGGCGCGGTCGCCGCCCCCGCCGGAGGCACCGCCCGGGGCCCTGCCAGCCCCGCCGGGGGCACCGCCGGAGGTGCCGTCCGGGGCCGTGCCTGCACCGTCCGGGGCCGTGCCGGAGGCACCACCGGGGGCGCCGCCCCCGCCGGAGACACCGCCCGAGACACCGGCCGAGGCGCCGGCCGGGCTTTCGTCGGAGTTTTGTCCGGCGCTCGGGTCGGCGCAGTCGGCTGCGTCCCAGGTGAGGGCGCGGGCCTGTTCGAGGCGGACCAGCATCTCGGCGCACAGGTGCTTGACGCCCTGGAACCGGCCGATGGGGTGCCCGAACTGCTCGCGGGTCTTCGCGTGTTCGGCGGCCGTGTGGACCGCCCAGGCGGCGGTGCCACAGGCGTCGGCGGCGAAGAGCACGCAGGCCAGGTCCCGCACGAGGGCCTCGTCCAGCTCCAGGAGCCGGGCGGCCGGGACGGTCACCCCGTGCGCCCGGACCTCGGCGGTCGGCCGGGTCGGGTCGGCGCTCTCGTGCGGCCGGACCTCCAGCGCGTCGGCGTCCACCGCGAACCACCGGATGCCGCCCCCGCCCTCCCCCTCGGCGGCGAGCAGCACCAGCTCCGCCTCGCCGGCCCCGAGCACGGGAGGCGCGAGCCCGTCCAGCCGCCACCCGCCCCCCTCGGCGGCGACGGCGGTGACCCCGCCGGGGCCCAGGGCGACCGCCCCGACCCGCCCGTCGAGCGGCGGCGCCCCCGCCCGGTCCAGGAGTACGGAGGCCAGCGCACTCGGCAGGAACGGCCCGGGCAGCGCCGCCCGGGCGGCCTCCTCCACGACGACGGCCAGATCCAGCAGGGTCCCCCCCTCCAGATGGGGCGTCACCAGCCCCTGCGCGCACATGCCGTCCCAGTAGCCCGGCCGCGCCCCGGCCTGGGGCGGGGCGTCGAGCAGCTTCCGCACCGCCTCGGGCGGCACCGCCCGCGCCACCCAGCCGCGCACGGCGTCGGCCAACTCCCGCTGCTCCTGCGTGATTCCGATGCCCATGCGCGGCAGACTAGAACACGTTTCAATCTGACGGAAGGTGCAAGGGCTTCTCGGGGCGGGTTGCGGGCGCGGGTTGCGCGGGGGACACGGCAGGGCCCGCCCGGCCGGCCGCTCGCGGCAGGGGCGGGTCACCGGGCCGCCGGCGCCCCGTAACGGGCCGCGAGCGCCTCCACCGCCGCGGCCACCGCTGCCCGCAGCTCCGCCGGACCGAGGACTTCCGCCTCCACCCCGAGCCGCAGCAGGTCCCCCACCGCCACGGCCCGCGACTCCACCGGCAGCTCCACCTCCACCCACCCCTCCCCGTCCGGCTCCCCCGCCCCCTCCAGGGCCCGCGCCCCCGCGGCCCCGAACTGCATGGGCAGCAGCCGCCGGCCGCGCGGGGAGATCCGCAGCCGGGCCGTGTCCTGGTGGAGGGCGGCCTCCAGGCGGCGGGAGGACTCCTCCCAGTGGGCGGCCAGGTCGAAGCCGGGCGGCCGCTCGAAGTCCCCGCCCGTCTCCTCCACCTCCAGCAGCCGGGCCACCCGGTACGTGCGCGGGCTCCCGGCCGACTCCGCGACCAGGTACCAGATGCCGCCCTTGAGGACGATGCCGAGCGGGTGCAGCTCCCGCCGCCGCAGCTCGCCCGACCAGCGCCGGTACTCCACCCGCAGCGTGCGCTGCTCCCACACCGCCCGGGCCACCGCCGCCAGGTGCGGCACCGGGTCGGCTTCCCGGAACCAGGCGGGGGCGTCCAGGTGGAACCGGTCCTGGACCAGCCGGGCCCGGTCAGCCAGAGCGGCGGGCAGCGCGGCCTCCAGCTTCAGCCGGGCGGTGGCCACCACCGCCCCCAGGCCCAGGTCCCGGGCGGGCCCGGGCGCCCCGGCCAGGAACAGGGAGCCGGCCTCGGCGTCGGTGAGACCGGTCAGCCGGGTGCGGTAGCCGTCCACCAGCCGGTAGCCGCCCGCGGGCCCACGGTCGGCGCGGACCGGCACTCCGGCGGCGCCGAGCGCCTCGACGTCGCGGTACACCGTGCGGACGGACACCTCCAGTTCCGCGGCGAGTTCGGGGGCGGTCATCCCGCCGCGGTTCTGGAGCAGCAGGAGCAGGGAGAGGAGCCGGTCGGCGCGCATGCGTTCATTGTCGGCGGCGTACCTGACAGGAGGTGTCAGGTATCCCGTCGAGGCTGGTCACCGTACGAGCAACACCGCCTTTCGGAAGGACAGCCATGCCCCCGCACACCGCCACCGGCCGCTTCACCTACGCCCAGTGGGAGGAGCACGCCGCCGGCCCGGACGACGTGGTGCCCCGGCTCGCCCAGGCCTCGGTCGTCAACTCCTTCTCCGGCGGCATCGAGGCCGAGGCGACCGTGTGCCGGTACGCGATCGTCTACGTGACGCCGTCCACCGGCACGTTCACCGGCCTGGAACTGGTCACCGGCAGCCTCGACGGCCGCGACGGGAGCTTCACGGTCGAGGAGCGGGGCTCGTTCCAGGAGGAGGGCACGACCCGCTGCACCTTCGAGGTCGTCCCGGGCTCGGGCACCGGCGCCCTGACGGGCCTGCGCGGGAGCGGCTCTTTCGTCCACCGCCAGGGCGAGACGTCCGTCCCCTACACGTTCACCTACGAACTCGACTGACCCCGCACGCCTCCCACCCCCACCCCCGGCATGGTGCCCTACCGCCCGGTAGGGCACCATGGGCCGCCACACCTGCACCACAGGGCACCACACCGCACCCGCACCGCACTTCCGCCCCGCACCCGCGGCGCGTCCGCGGCGCATCCCGTGCCGGGCCCGCTCACCGCCGGAGGACCACCCATGGCCGCCACCCCCAAGCCGGAGACCCTCGCCGCCTTCGAGGCCGCCAAGGGGTTCATGCCCGTCGACGAGGGCCTCGCCCTCCACGAGGCCGCCTCCGCCGCGGCCGCGCTCGGGCTGCCGCTGCTGGAGGTCGGCACGTACTGCGGCCGCTCCACGATCCTGCTGGCCGACGCCGCCCGCGCGGCGGGGGTCCCCGCGATCACCGTCGACCACCACCGGGGCAGCGAGGAGCAGCAGCCCGGCTGGGAGTACCACGACCCGACCGTGGTGGACCCGGAGGTCGGCCTGATGGACACCCTCCCCACCTTCCGCCGCACCCTCCACAAGGCCGGCCTGGAGGAGCACGTGATCGCGGTCGTGGGCCGCTCCCCGCAGGTCGCCGCGGCCTGGGGCGGCAAGCTCGGCTTCGTCTTCATCGACGGCGGCCACACCGACGAGCACGCCACGAACGACTACGAGGGCTGGGCCCCGCACCTGGCGGTCGGCGGCACCCTGGTCATCCACGACGTCTTCCCCGACCCGGCCGACGGCGGCCAGGCCCCGTACCGCGTCTACCTGCGCGCAATGGCCTCCGGCGCCTTCGAGGAACTCCCGGCGACGAACTCCCTCCGCGTCCTGCGCCGCACGGCCGAGGGGATCTAGGCCGGACCAGTGGACATTCCGCCGGGCCTACAAGACCGACAATCGGACCACGCCCTCGGATGGCGCAGGGTGCGTACGGGGGACGCCCGGGCGTTCTAGCATCGCGTCGTGCGCTACGACGACAGCCCCCCGCCGCCCGAGTCCGCCTCCTCCATCAGTCCCGACCGGCCCTGGTTCGCACGCCGGCCCGCCCTCGCGGTGGCGCTCGCGGCGCTGGCCCCGACCTGCCTGGCGGGCTGGGTGCTCACCCAGGTGCTGGCCGGCCCGGCCTCCAACGCCCCGCAGCCGGCGGGGGCGAAGCTCGCCGCCTCAGCCCCGGCGTCCGCCGCCGCGGCCGGGGACGCCAAGGCCAGCGCCTCGCCGAGCGCCGCGGCCGCCCCGCAGGCGGCGGCCCCCGCCAAGGGCCCGCTGACCGGCCGGACCGTCGTCATCGACCCCGGGCACAACACCGGGAACTTCAAGCACGGCCGGGAGATCGACCAGCAGGTGGACATCGGCACCAACCGCAAGGAGTGCGACACCACCGGCACCACCACCAACTCCGGTTACATGGAGGCGGAGTTCTCCCTCGACGTCTCCCACCGGGTGCGCGCCCTGCTGGAGGCCAAGGGCGCCAAAGTGGTCCTGACCCACGACGGGGACCGCCCGTGGGGCCCCTGCATCGACGAGCGGGCCCGGATCGGCAACCAGGCCGCGGCCGACGCCGTCGTCTCCGTCCACGCCGACGGCGCCTCCGCCGGCAACCGCGGCTTCCACGTCATCCTCCCCGCCCGGGTCAAGGGCGGCGCGGCCGACACCGCGAAGATCGTCGGTCCCTCCCGTGACCTCGGCGAGCGCCTCGCCTCCAACTTCGCCCGCGCCACCGGCTCGTCCCCCGCCAACTACCTCGGCAGCGGCACCGGACTGGTCGTCCGGGACGACCTGGGCGGGCTCAACCTGTCGACCCGGCCCAAGGTGTTCCTGGAGTGCGGAAACATGCGGGACGACAAGGACGCGGCGCAGCTGACGAGTCCGGAGTGGCGGCAGAAGGCGGCGCAGGGCATCGCGGACGGCATCACGGGCTTCCTGGGCGGGTAGCCCTCCGGGGGCAGCGGTCCCGGAGGGCTGCCCACGGGGCCGTCCGGGGCGGCTCGCCGCCCCGGTCCTCTCGGCCGCGGAAACCTCCGTACCATGGGGGCGCCCGATCCGCCCCCCTGCCAAGACCGAGAAGGACACCAGAGACGTGAACATCCGCTCCCTCACTCGAGGCGACGGCGTGGTGATCGGAGCAGCGGTGCTGCTGTTCATCGCCTCGTTCCTCGATTTCTACTCCGCCGCCACCGGCGCCGACCTCCCGAGCGTGTGGGACACCGACGTCTACCGGCTGGCCCTCCCCGCCGTCTTCCTGCTGGGCTTCATCGCGGCGGGCCTGCTGATCGGCGCCCGCTTCCAGCCCGAGGGCCGCAAGGTCGCCGGCCTGACGCTGACGGCGTGGGGCACGGCGCTGGCCGTGGCCGCCGCTTGGAACGGACTCTGGTCGCTGATCGCCACCCCGCCGCTGGCCGACCTGGGCGCCGGGTCCATCCTCGGCTTCCTCGCCACGCTGGCCCTGGCCGCGGTGGCCGTCGCCGGTTCGAAGCTCCCCGCGCTCGCCGGGCCGCTGGTGCCGGAACCCCGGCCGGTCACCGCCCAGCCGTACGGGGGGCAGCAGCCCGGCACCGGGTACGGCTACCCGGGCGGGCAGCAGCCGCAGGGCTACGGGGCCACGCCGCAGCCGGCCCCGGCGTACGGGGGCACCCCGCAGGACTCCGCCGGCGCCGGGTTCCCGGCCGCGGAGTTCACCCCGTTCTGGTTCGCGGTGCCGGTGGCCCGGCCCCTCTTCGCCGAGGACGGCTCCCCCACCCCGATCGCGGAACTCGCCCCGGGCACCTGGTACCTGGCCGTCGACCAGCGCGGGCCGTCCGCGCTGATCGCCCAGACCCAGGACGGCCGCCGCGGCGTCCTGAACGACACCTCGGGCATCCAGCGCGGCTGAGATCCCGCGCGCACGCGCACGTACGGCCCCCCGCCCACCCGGGCGGGGGGCCGTCGCACTTCCCGGCGGGGGCCGCATGCCCTACAGTCGCCGGGGCGAATGGATCTGACGCTACGTCAGATTCCGATCGGGCTCGGGCCCGGCCGGGGGCCGGGTTCGGCCTGGGCTCGGGCCCGGGTTCGGCCTGGGCTCGGCCTCGGCTCGGAGCCGGGTTCGGCCTGGGTTCGGCCCGGGTTTACCCCGGCCTGGGCCAGGGCCGGGCCGGGGCCGGGCCGGGCCGGGGCCCAGGCATGGCAGCGGCATCGGCATCGGCATCGGCAGAGCCATCGGCATCGCGGAGGGGACCGTACATGCGCCTCGGACTCGCACTCGGCTACTGGGGCCGGGGCCCCAGCCCCTCCCACCTCGACCTCGCCACCGAGGCAGAGCGCCTGGGCTACGACTCGGTGTGGACCGCCGAGGCCTGGGGCTCCGACGCCTTCACCCCCCTCACCTGGATCGCCGCGCACACCTCCCGCATCCGCCTGGGCACCGCCATCGCCCAGATGGCCGCCCGCACCCCCACGGCCAC
The DNA here is from genome assembly GCF_042893675.1 of Streptomyces sp. NPDC001594. Classification (NCBI taxonomy): domain Bacteria; kingdom Bacillati; phylum Actinomycetota; class Actinomycetes; order Kitasatosporales; family Streptomycetaceae; genus Streptomyces; species Streptomyces sp. NPDC001594. The sequence continues at coordinate 535,448 of NZ_JBIAVB010000003.1, forward strand.
CGCCATGCACGCGCTCACCCTGGACCACCTCTCCGGCGGCCGGATGATGCTCGGTCTGGGCCTGTCCGGGCCGCAGGTGGTGGAGGGCTGGTACGGGCGCCCCTTCCCCGCGAGCCCGCTCACCGCCACCCGCGAGTACGTCGACGTCGTCCGGCAGGTACTGCGCCGCGAGGCCCCCGTCGCCCTGGACGGCCGCTTCCACTCCCACCCGTACCGGGGGGAGGACGGCACCGGCCTCGGCAAACCCCTCAAGCCCATCACCCACCCGCTGCGCGCCGGCCTCCCGCTGCTGCTGGGGGCGGAGGGGCCGAAGAACATCGCCCAGACGACCCGGATCGCGGACGGCTGGCTGCCGCTGTACTGGTCCCCCACCCGCACGGACGTGTACCAGGCCTCCCTGACCGGGCTCCCCGAGGGGTTCATGATCGCCCCGATGGTCCGGGCGCACGTCTGCGAGGACGTCGCCGAGGGGCTGCTCCCGGTCAAGGCGATGCTCGGCTTCTACATCGGCGGCATGGGGCACGCGGCCCGCAACTTCCACGCCGACCTGATGGCCCGGATGGGGTACGAGGCGGAGGCCCGGCGGATCCAGGACCTGTTCCTGGCCGGGCGCAGGCAGGAGGCGGTCCTCGCCGTGCCGGACGCCTTCGCCGACGAGATCTCCCTGGTCGGCCCGCGCGAACGGATCGCGGAACGGCTGGAGCTGTGGCGCAAGGGCCCGGTCACCGACCTCCTCGTCACCGCCCCGGACCCGCACACCCTCCGGGTCCTGGCGGAGCTGAACCGCTAGGGCCTGTCCGGCGGATCAGGGTCGGACAGGCCGCGGTGTCCGGCGCGGTGCATCGCAAGGCGCCGGAGCGTCTCGATAGCGGAGCTATTGGGGCGTTTCGGCAACGCCGCGAGGCGCCGTGCCGGGCGCCGCGGCCCCGGCCATGATCCGCCGGACAGGCCCTAGGGGGCGTCCGCCGCGTCACCCGGGAGCGGTGGGACGGCTGCCAGCAGTTCGGGCAGGTCCGCGGGCATCACCGCGATCTCCACGTCCGGGCCGCCGTCCGCCGCCGCGCAGGCGACGATCCGCGAGCCCGGGTTGATGGTGAGCCCCTCCCGTACGGACGGGGCCCGCACGGAGCCCTCCCGGGCGCCGGCCAGCAGCACGGCGGGGCCCCGGCCGGGCTGCCAGCGGGGGGCGCCCCCGTCGCAGGACACCCGGCCCGGGCGCCAGCGGCCCTCGCCGGCCGGGCGCCGGGCCATGCCCGGGATCCCCGCGGACGGACCGGCCGCCACCCGCTGACGGTGCTTGCGGCGCAGCAGCCAGCCGGTACCGGCGGCGACCAGGGCGAAGAAGAGGAACTCGATCACACGCTCCATTCAAACAGCCCGAAACACCCGAAGCACCCGAAGCCGCCCACGGGGTACCAGGGGGCGGCTTCGGGTGCCGGTCCGGCAGCGGTCCAGCGGTCAGCCTCCGAGCTGGGAGAGGCTCGGGACCTTGTCCGTCACCGGGGCGCCCGCGCTCCGGCCGGCCTCCTTCACCCCGCCGATCACGTTCTCGAAGGAGCTGATGTCGGCGTCACCCGCGTCGCCCTTGCGCAGCTTGCCGCTCAGGTTCTTGAGGGAGTCGATGCCCGCCGTGAGCGGCCCCACCGCCTTCGACAGCAGCGGGTCGCCCTTGGCGTTTTCGGCCGCCGCCTTCAGCCGGTTGTACGCGAACGCCCCCGCGAGACCCGCCTTGATCAGCGCGAACGTACGGCCCTTCGCGCCCTTCTTGAACTTGCCCGCCCGGTACGGCTTGATGATCCACTGGTAGGTGGCCCCCGCCGCCAGACCAGCGTTGGCGACGAAGCGCGTCTTCGCGAACTTCTGCCGCTCCTCCGACGTGCTCGGCTCGGGCGTCGCCGCGGCCAGTTCGTCGGCCTCGGCCGCGTCCGGCTCCGCCACCGCGAGGGCGGCCAGCTCGGCCGCCGTCGCCGCCGAGGAGGAGACCTCCTCCCGTTGGCCCCGGTCGCCGCCGGTTCCGCAGGCGGTGGCACCGGCGATCAGCGAGGTGGACAGGACCACGGCCGCCACGGCGCGGCGGAATCGGACGGTGGTGGGTACGCGCACGGTTGCCTCCGGGGACTGAGGTGTCCCCCGCAGCCTCACCCGGCCGCCGTGCCCCCGCCACCCGGGTGACCCGTTCGGACACGGGCCGTACGGGTTTCAACCGAGCGGGAACGGCAAGACGCCCGGCATGTACGGAGACCGCATCGCAGGACGCCATCGGGCCGGCTGGTCCGTCGGCCGGCTCGTGGCGCTGGCCGCCGACGTGGTGGCGTTGATCATCATCGTGTGGATCGTGCTGGACCTGCTGGACGCGAACCGTTCCAACGACGTCGTCCAGTGGTTCCACGACGCGGCGACCTGGCTGGCGGGCTGGTCGCTCGACCTCTTCCACCTCGGCCGTCACTGGGCGCAGGTGGTCGTCGGCTACGGCATCGCCGCCGTGGTCTACCTGGTGGCGGGCCATGCCCTGGCCCGCCTCCTGCACCGCGTCTGAGACCGGCGGCGGGCCACGGCCGCCTGCTAGGAGCAGCAGCCCGCGTCCATGCCCGGCGGGAGGCGGTCGCCGCCGAAGACGACCGCGGTGGCCTCGTCCCCGCCCAGCGCGGCCACCGCGAGCAGCAGCGAGCCCGCCGTCCAGGTCGTCTGTTCCACCGGCCACACGGCCCGGTCCTCGAAGACGTAGCCCGTCCAGTACATGCCGTTGTCGGCGCGCAGGTGCCCGATCGAGCGCAGGATCTCCAGCGCCCGGTCCGACTCCCCCATCGCCCACAGGGTGAGCGCCAGCTCGCAGGACTCCCCTCCCGTCACCCACGGGTTCGGCAGCACGCACCGCACCCCCAGGTCCGGGACGACGAACTCCTCCCAGCGCTCCTCGACGCGCGCCTTCGCCGCCGCACCCGTCAGGGCGCCGCCCAGCACCGGGTAGTACCAGTCCATCGAGTAGCGGGACTTGTCCAGGAACCGCTCCGGGTGCCGGCGTATCGCGTGCGCCAGGGCGCCCGCCGCCAGCTCCCAGTCGGGCTGCGGGTCGCCGCGGTGGTCGGCGATGGCCAGGGCGCAGCGCAGGGCCTGGTGGATGGAGGAGGAGCCGGTCAGCAGGGCGTCGGTGACGGCCGTGCCGTCCGCCTCCCGCTTCCAGCCGATCTCGCCGCCCGGCTGCTGGAGCCCGAGGACGAACTCGACGGCCGCGACGACCGCCGGCCACATCCGGTCCAGGAAGGTGTCGTCGCCGGTGGTGAGGTAGTGGTGCCAGACGCCGACGGCGATGTACGCGACGAAGTTGGACTCCCGTCCCGCGTCCTGCGGTTCGGCGGTGTCCACCCCGTCGGGCCGGTCCGCGTAGGCCGCGTACCAGGAGCCGTCCTGGTTCTGGTGGCGGGCCAGCCAGGTGTAGGCCCGTTCCGCCGCCTCGTGCTCGCCGGCCGCGTCGAGGGCCATCGCGGCCTCGGTGTGGTCCCACGGGTCGAGGTGGTGGCCCCGGAACCACGGTATGGCCCCGTCGGCGCGCTGGACGGCGAGTATCCCCTCGACCGTGCGGGCCGCCTGGTCGGCGGTCAGCACGCCGTCCAGGACGAGGTGTTCGGGGACGGTGCGCTCCGGCGAGCTCACTTGGCCGCGCCGACCGGGAGGTGGGGCTTGGTGGCGTAGGCGACGAAGCTCTTGCCGATGAGCGGGTTGAGGGCCTGCTCGGCGAGGCGGGTGGCCAGGGGCTTCTTCATGATGTCCCAGACCAGGAGCTTGTGGTACGCCTGGACGGGCAGCGCCTTGTCGTTGTCCACGCCGAAGGCGCACTTGAGCCACCAGTACGGGGAGTGCAGGCCGTGCGCGTGGTGGGTGCCGTACGGCTTGAGGCCGGCCGCCTCCATCTTGCCGAGGAGTTCGTCGGCCTTGTAGATGCGGATGTGCCCGCCCTCGACCTCGTGGTAGGCGTCGGAGAGCGCCCAGCAGATCTTCTCCGGGCCGTAGCGCGGGACGGTGACCGCTATGCGGCCGCCCGGCTTGAGCACGCGCACCATCTCGGCGAGGACGCCCTTGTCGTCGGGGATGTGCTCCATCACCTCGGAGATGATGACGACGTCGAAGGACTCGTCGGGGAAGGGCAGGGCCAGGGCGTCGCCCTCCATGGCGGTGGCGGTGGCGCCGGCCGGGGCCTCCCCGGCCTCCTTCATCGCGGCGAACCACTTGGCGACCTCGCGGATCTCCTCGCCGTTGCGGTCGACGGCGACGACCTGGGCGCCGCGCCGGTAGCACTCGAAGGCGTGCCGGCCTGCGCCGCAGCCCAGATCGAGCACACGGTCGCCTGCGGCGAGCGGGAACCGGGAGAAATCGACGGTCAGCACGGGGTCCTGCCTTCGCGGTCACGGGGGTGAAGGGTGGTGCGGGTGGTGAGGGGTGTTGCGGGTCGTGCGTGGTGGGGGGGGTCCTGCGGGTGGGGGTGCTCGCCGTTCGGTGGTGCGCCGGCTAGCGGGTTCGGGCGGCGGTGGCCCGGGCGATGGCGGCTCTGTAGTGCGCGGCGGTGCCTTCGGCGGCCTTGGCCCAGGTGAACCGGGTCAGCACCCGCTCCCGCCCGGCCGCTCCGAGCCGCGCGCGCAGTTCCGCGTCGCCCAGCATCCGGCCCAGGGCCGCGGCCAGCGCTCCCGCGTCGCCGGGCGGCACGGCCAGGCAGGTCTCCCCGTCCGGGCCGGCCACCTCGGGGATGGCCCCGCCGGTGGTGGCCACGAGCGGGGTGCCGGTGGCCATGGCCTCGGCCGCGGGGAGCGAGAAGCCCTCGTAGAGCGAAGGCACGCAGGCCACCTGGGCGCCGCGCACCAGGTCGACCAGCTCGGCGTCGGTGATGCCCTTGACGAAACGGACCGCGTCCTGGAGGTCGTACTTCTCGATCGCGCGGGCCACCGGCCCGCTCTCGGCCCGCTTGCCGACGACGACGAGGTGCGCGTCGGGCTGCTCCGTGCGCAGCTTGGCGAGCGCCTCGACGAGGTGGACGAGCCCCTTGAGCGGGACGTCGGCGCTGGAGGTGGTCACGATCCGCCCCGGGACCTCGGCCACGGACGGGTCGGGCGACCAGAGGTCGGTGTCGGCGCCGATGTGGACGACGTGGATGCGGTCGTCGCGGACGCCGAGGTGTTCGGCGATCTCCTGCCGGGAGGAGCCGGAGACCGTGAGGACGGAGGGCAGGCGGCGGGCGACGCGGCCCTGCATGCGCGTGAACGCGTACCAGCGGCGCACGGAGGCCCGCTTCTTGCGGTCCTTGGCGGCGGCGAGGTCGAGCTTGCGGTCGACGGTGATGGGGTGGTGGATGGTCGTCACCAGCGGGGCGCCGAGGTCGCCGAGGAGGCCGTAGCCGAGGGTCTGGTTGTCGTGGATGACGTCGAACTCGCCCGCCCGGGCCTGGAGGTGGCGCCGGGCGCGGAGGGAGAAGGTGAGCGGCTCGGGGAAGCCGCCGGTCCACATCGTCGCGACTTCGAGGGCGTCGATCCAGTCCCGGTACTCGTCGCGCTTCGGTGTGCGGAACGGGTCGGGGCTGCGGTAGAGGTCCAGGCTCGGCAGTTCGGTGAGCGTGGCGCCGGTGTCGAGCACCGGGTAGGGCTGCGCACCGATCACCTCGACGGAGTGGCCCAGCTTCACGAGCTCACGGGAGAGGTGGCGGACGTAGACGCCCTGGCCGCCGCAGAACGGGTTCCCCTTATAGGTGAGGAGTGCGATGCGGAGCGGGCGGTCGCCGTCGGCGGCGGAAGCGTCGAACGCCTCGAAAGGGCTCTCCACCACGGCCTCTGCGGTCACTCTCGGCCCCCTTCTCCCTGCGCTGTCGCCGGAGCGTAACCGCTCGGATAATGTAGAACAAGTTTCAGACTTGATCCGTCGAAGACCATTGAATCTACCGGCCGGAAACCACACCGTAAGAGGCGGAGCAGGTGATTCGCGCCACGGCTCGGACGCCCGGGATGCCGGCGTCCGGCCCATCCCGGAATCAGCCCCCGCAACGACACGGAACGCCAGGAACGGGACACATGACAGCGGAAGCGAAGGCCGTCACGAAACCGGCGACGACCACCGGGCCGGCGTCCCCTCCCCTGACGGAGCGCCAGGAGGCCCGTCGGCGCCGGATCCTGCACGCGAGCGCGCAACTGGCCAGCCGGGGCGGCTTCGACGCGGTGCAGATGCGCGAGGTCGCGGAGTCCTCGCAGGTCGCCCTCGGGACGCTGTACCGGTACTTCCCGTCGAAGGTGCACCTGCTGGTCGCGACCATGCAGGACCAGCTCCAGCACCTGCACGCGACGCTGCGCAAGCGGCCTCCGGCGGGCGTGGAGCCGGCCGAGCGGGTGGCGGAGACCCTGATGCGGGCGTTCCGGGCGCTCCAGCGGGAACCGCACCTGGCGGACGCCATGGTCCGCGCCCTGACGTTCGCGGACCGCAGCGTCAGCCCGGAGGTGGACACGGTCTCGCGGCTGACGACGGCCATCATCCTCGACGCGATGGGCCTGGAGGCCCCGCCGACGGCGGAGCAGCTGTCGGCGGTCCGCGTCATCGAGCACACCTGGCACTCGGCGCTGATCACGTGGCTGTCGGGGCGGGCGTCGATCGCGCAGGTGAAGATAGACATCGAGACGGTCTGCCGGCTGATCGACCTGACGGCCCCGGAAAAGGCCTGAACGGGTTGTCGGACGGCGGGCTGCGGGGCGGGCCCGCCATCTCCCCCTCGAGGTGTCGGGGGCGGGTCGGTGCTTGCCCACCCGCCTCCCTGTCTGCGGGGCGGTGGGGTGGGGGCCGGGTCCCGGTCGGGCGGCCTCAGAGAGGGTTGGGGGTTTCCCGCCAGTCCCACTGTCCTTCCGGTTCGGGCCGGTCGGTCAAGGGCGCTCCTTCGTCGCGTCGCTTCGCGATGTCGCTGCGCTCCACCCTTGACAGCCCGTCCCGCCCCGGAAAGACAAGGACTGCCGGGAAACCCCCAAAAGGACGGCACGGTCCTACCTTGACCATCCGGCTCCCTCAGCGATGAGCCGGGCCGTCGGGGACCGCCTCGCCGGGCATCCGGGCTGACGTGGGTGCCGTTCGGGGCCGCCCTCCGCATCAGATCGCTACGCGCTTCTCCCGTCTCGGCGTCCGCAGCCCGTCCGGGGCTGATACCCGCGCCTGATGACGAACAGAGCGGCATCCGGGCCGATGGGCGCCCACGGCTGGCGGTGCCAGTCCCACTGCGGATGGCGGTCCAGGAGCTCCGGGAACTCGCTTGCCCGCAGGATCGGTCGGTTCGGGCAGCCGGTCAGGCGTCGAAGTCGTATTCCAGGACGTAGGACGCCGAGTCCAGGGTCATGTCGTTGACTTCGACGGGGCGGCCGCCCTCGGCGAAGGCGGTGCGGACGAGGTGGATGACGGGCGTGCCCGGCGAGAGCGACAGGCGCTCGGCCTCGTCGGCCGAGGGCATCCGGGAGCGGAGTTCTTCCCGGAAATGAACGGGCTCGTGCCCCAGTTCTGCGAGCCTCGCGTACACGCCACCAGGGCCGGTGTCGGCCCGGGTGATGGCCGAGTCGGCGACGATGTTCGACGGGAGGTATGACGTCGCGAAGAGGACCGGCTTTCCTTCGAGTACGAAGCGACGGCTCCGCACCCAGACCCGAGCCCCGGAAGAGAGGCCGAGGGCGCCGGCGATGCGGTTGTCCGCCTTCTGCTCGCTCACGTCGATCTGATCGACGACGAGTTCGCGGTCGTCGAGATCGGCGGACCAGATGGAACGACCCGACCCCCACTGCCCCTGTGCCAGTCGCTGGATTCCGCGCCGCCGCCGGATCCTGAACGAGCGGACGAAGACCCCGGCACCTCTCCGCGCCTCGACGAGTCCTTCATTCTGGAGGACCCCGAGGGCCTGGCGTGCGGTCATGCGGGCGACCTCGTAGGTGGCCATGAGGTCGTTCTCACCCGGCACCCGGTCACCCGGGCCGTACTCGCCCGACCGGATGGCCGCCTTCAAGGCATCGGCGATCCGCTGGTACTTCGGCTGGCGGGTGCCGCCCTGGCTGGCCATCGAACCGATCACTCCTTCTGCTCTGTGGACACCCTAGGCCCAGCCCCACCCATCAGGGTCGGGATCCACCCCGACCCCTTTCGGGCGAGTTCTCTAGAGATTGATTGCCAGGGCGCGGCCGGGCCCACTACCGTGCGGCTATCTCTAGAGAGGCTGCTCGCGAGTGGCCTTCAGGCTGAGGAGTGATCTGTATGCGGCAGATTCCCGTCGAGGGGGCAGCCCTCGAAGTGCACGGTGCCCCGTTGGACAGGGTGAGCACGTTGGCCGGGCCCAGCGTTGAGCTCTTGGAGCGGGCCCTCGATGGGTGGGAGCGGTTCCTCGACGGGCTGGAGGGGGCGTCCGGTGAGTGAGGGGTACGCCTACGTGCCGCATCGGCTGCTGCGCCGGCGCGTGCGGGACATCCCGTCCGGGGTCGAGGGCGTGCTGATGGCCGTGGTCAACGAGGACGTCTCGGACTGCGCCGGGTACGAGCGGTGGGTGGAACTCGCGTACGTTCGCGACGCGTCCGGCCGCGAGTTCACCACCGCCGTCGGGAACGTCGAGGCGATCGAGTGGGTGGACCGAGTCAGTCCGCGGTGCGGCGGAGGACGAGGGTGGCGAAGCCCCAGGTGTTGCGGTAGGTGCGGAGCCATTCGGTGCGGCGGGTGGTGGCCCAGGTGAGGACCTGGGGGCTGTCCGGGTGGGTGGGGTGGTCCAGGGCCCAGTCGGCCAGGGTGCCCCAGTTGGACCACTCGTAGTCGTCCAGCTCCTGGCGGGTGCTGGTGTGGCCCTGGACGGGGGTCCAGCCGGCGGCGGTGATGTGCTCGATGGTGGTCGGGAGGTCGGCGAAGTCGCCCAGTACGTCCACCGCTTCGGGGGTGGGGGTGCGTTCCCAGAAGCCGTCGCCGATCAGGACGCGGCCGCCGGGGGCCAGGTGGGCGCGGGCGGCTTCGAGGGTGGGGAGGAGACCGCCGAGGGCGTGGGTGGAGCCGACGCAGAGGATCAGGTCGAAGGGGTGGGGGGAGGTGAAGTCCTCGGCCTTGCAGCAGTGGAGGTCGAGGCGGGGTTCCACGCCCAGGCGGATGGCCTTCTGGCGGGCCTCCGCCAGGTCGGACTTCGCGATGTCCACGCCCTCGGCGCGCAGGTCCGGGTGGGTGGTCAGGGCGCGCAGGAGCCATTCCGCGCTGCCGCAGCCCAGGTCCAGGACGCGTTCGTCGCCGCGCGGGAGGGCGAGGGCGAGGAGGCGGGTCACGGAGGCGTCGTTCAGGGGGGACTTGATGGGGTGGTGGGTGTGGGCGAGTTTGGAGATCTGTTCGCGGTTCATCCGGCGCAGCTTTGCAGGGCTTGCGGTGTGGCGCAGCTCGTTTTTCGTGCGGCGTTAGGTTGTGTCGGTGATCGATGAAGCTGTGGTCTGGGACCGTTTCGCCGCGCTGCCGCCGGATGCCGAGGGCGACGAGGTGCGGGTGTGCTGGGCGATCGGTGAGCAGGAGGCGGGGCTCGAGTACCTGGTGGACGCGCTCCTGCGGCACCGGGTGCCGATCGGTGCGGACACCCGGGTGGAGATCGCCGTGGTGTCGGAGGGGTGGGGGGTCCGGGAGAGCGTGGCCCGGCGGTTGGCGGACTGCCCCGGGGACGGTCTGCCCGGTGGGCTGGAGCTGGTCGAGGGCGGCGTTCCGCTCGGTGGGGTCGACCCCCGGCTGGACGGCTTCCTCCTGATCCCGTGGATCCGGGCCACGGGATCAGGGAGGCTGCTGGTGCGGGCCCACGTGGAGGAGCCCTGGGGGGACCTTTCGCTCATTCCGGAGTACTACGGGGTCCTGGCCTCCGAGCGGGGGCCGGTGCTGAGGCTCTTCGAGTCCTTCTCCGCCCGTGAGGCGTTCGAGGAGCTCCGGGGATCAGACGCCTGAGGTCGCCTCGGTCTTCAGCATGCCGCGCAGCGCGTCGCGGAATTCCTGGGTGTCCTCCTCGCCGTGGACGGCGACCGCGTGCTGGACGGCCGCGCCCATGACCTCGTCCTCCTCGCCGATGATCGTCAGGGTGCACCCGATCTCGCTGGGGTATTCCCGGCAGTCCATGACCTTGCGCATGACGCACCTCCTACTGGTCACGCCTTCCACGATCCTCCGTTCGCCGCCGGGAGGAAAGCCGGGCCGCCGGTCAGGCGCCGCCCGGCTGGCGGACGCCGTTGACGGTGAGGCGGTAGGGGGTCGCGGTCTTGATCGTTTCGGTGGGTTCGTAGTGGTCGACGATCGCGAAGACGGTGGTGGCCCGGGTGCCCAGGAGGCGGCGCAGGCGGCGCTCGTCGAGGGCAGCGTGGTGGTCGGCGTCGAGGGGGACGTCGGCGGTCCAGGCCCGCTTGTGGTCGTCGGTGTAGGCGACGAGGCGCAGGCTGATGCCGGGGATCTTCTTGATCTGGTAGTCGCTGATCGTCTGCCAGCCGGTGAGGCTCGTGCCGTCCGAGATGAGGGTGGGGCCGGAGGCGATGTTGTCGATCCACAGGCCGGGCTGGATCACGCTGGCGTCGGTCTTGTAGCGGAAGGCCACCAGCACCGTCCGGCCTGCCAGGTCGCCGAGGTCGACGCTCTGGTGGGTCCAGCCGCCGGAATCGCCGCTGAATCCGGGCAGCAGGGCTGCGATGTCGGCTTCCGCGTCGCCGTTCAGGCTGGTGACCATGCCCGCGCTCCGGCGCGAGGTGAAGGTGACCCCTCCGTCGGTGGACACCTGGACCACGCCGAGGTCGTAGCCCTGCTCGATGTCCCAGCGCGCGTCGAAGGAAAGGGTGGGGTCGGCCGGGTCGACGGTCACGGACCGCACGATGCTGCGGTCGACGCTGACCTCGTCGCCGGCGGGTCCCGAGTACAGGGCGGGATCGCCGGGGCCGTGGCCGCTCGCCTCGACGGTCCACTCCACCGGGCGGGTCGGGTAGTCGGCGGGGGCGTCGAAGGTGAGGGACTTCAGCGCACCGGCGGGGAGGTGCGTGCCGGCGCCGTCGCGCAGGCGGACGAAGTCGGCGCCGTTGGAGGGGGCGCCCGGGCGGGCGACCAGTCGACGGTCGGCCAGGTGCGGAGCGTGCCGAGCCTGGCCTCGCCGCCCCCGTAACGGCCCCTCTTCGCCTGCTGGGACAGCCGGGGTGAATGGTGGCGCTTGTGGTGCACCGAGTGGCGGTGCTCGCGGTTCGGCCGGGGCTGGGGCTGCGGGGCGGCCTGGGCCGGGGTGGGGGGCAGGGCCCAGGCCAGGAGGAGTGCGGTCAGGACCAGGGGCCACCACGCGGTGCGTCTGCGCGCGGTGGACGGGGCGGGCAGGCGCATCGGTCTTCTTCCGGAGCAGCGGAAGGGGGCGATGCGACAAGTTAGCGAAAGGGGATATTCCGGTCGGGCGTGTCGGGTGGGGCGTGTCGGGCCGGGGCCGGCCCGACACGTCCGCCGTCAGTCCGCCGTCAGTCCTCCGGCGGGAACACCGGCTCCCCGGTGGCCGCCAGGGTGATCAGGATGGCCTCCACCGGGCAGCCTTCCGCGGCCGTGAGGGTGGGTTCGTTGGCGTCCGCCTGCGGGGTGCGGGGGTGGGACTGGCGGGCGGAGTCGAGGGTGAAGGCGTCCGGGGCGTGGTTCACGCACATGCCCGAGCCGATGCAGACGCCCCGGTCCACCTCGATCTGCCAGCGGTCGCCCATCACGAGCCCGCCGGCAGGTGGATCATCTTGTGCTCCAGGTACTCGCTCAGGCCCTCGGGGCCGAACTCGCGTCCCACGCCGCTGCTCTTGTAGCCGCCGAAGGGGCCGAGCATGTCCAGGCTGAAGGTGTTGACGTTGAACGTGCCGGTGCGCACGCCGCGGGCGAAGTCGACGCCGTGGTCGGTGTCGGCGGTCCAGACGCTGCCGCTGAGGCCGAACTCCGAGTCGTTGGCGATGCGGGAGGCCTCGGCCTCGTCCCCGTAGGGGATCAGGCAGACGACCGGGCCGAAGATCTCCTCGCGGGCGATCCGCATCGAGTTGTCGACGTCGCCGAAGAGGGTGGGTTCGACGTACCAGCCGCGCTCCAGGCCCGCCGGGCGGCCGCCGCCGGTGAGGAGCTTGGCGCCCTCCTCCTGGCCGATGCGGATGTAGTCGAGGGAGCGCTGCTGCTGGCGCTCGGCGACGAGCGGGCCGAGCTGGGTCGCCGGGTCGAGGGGGTCGCCGACGACGAGGGCTCCGGCGGCCGCCGCGAGCGCCTCGGCGATCTCCTCGTAGCGGCTGCGCGGGGCGAGGATGCGGGTCTGGGCCACGCAGGCCTGGCCGTTGTTCATCCAGGCGGCGGGGACGATCCCGGCGACGGCGGACGCCACGTCGGCATCGGGCAGGATCACGGCGGCGGACTTGCCGCCGAGTTCGAGGGTGACCCGGGTCAGGTTGCGGGCGGCGACCTCCATGACCCGCTTGCCGGCCGCGACCGAGCCGGTGAAGGCGACCTTGTCGATGCCGGGGTGGCCGACCAGGTACTCGCTGACCTCGCGGTCGGCGGGCAGGACCGACAGCACGCCCTCGGGCAGCCCGGCCTCCCGGGCGATGTCGGCCAGGATGAAGGAGTCCAGCGGGGCCTCGGGCGAGGGCTTGAGGATGACGGAGGAGCCGGTGAGCAGGGCGGGCGCGAGCTTGGCGGCGGCCACGAACTGCGGCACGTTCCACGGGATGACGGCGGCGACGACCCCGACCGGTTCACGGCGCACGAGGATCGGGCCGAGGGCGCCCTGGCGGCGTTCCTCGTAGGGGTAGTCGCGGGCGACGGTGATGGCGGAGTCGTAGACCATCATCGCGCCGAGGGCCTGGGCGAGGACGCTCCAGGAGTACGGGGAGCCGTTCTGGGAGCTGATGGAGCGGGCTATCTCCTCGTGCCGGACGGTGATGGCGTCCTTGATGCGGGAGACGACGGCGATGCGCTCGTCCAGGGTGAGGCGGGGCCAGGGGCCTTCGTCGAAGGCCTCGCGGGCGGCGGTGACGGCCCGGTCGACGTCGGCCTCGCAGGCGTGCGGGACGCTGCCGATGACCTGCTCGGTGTGGGGGGAGACGACGCGGATGGTGCCGGTGCCCAGCGGATCGGTCCATTCCCCGCCGATGAACAGTTGTCCGTGTTCCACGAGCTCGGTCATGTCCGATGCCTCCAGGGGCTGCGCACGCTCTCACCGATGTCGCAGAACTGATACCAGTTCTAGTTCCAGGAGTCCACGGTCCGGACGGGGGTAGTGGAAGATCCGATGGCCGGTCAGGACTGTTGGTGGATGGTCTACTTGGGCTACTACTGGAACGCGTTCTCGTCAGAGCGGACCGAGCCGGCCAGGGAGCCCCCATGTCAGAGGTCATGTCACAGGTCACCGACCACGGCGGGGGTGTGTGGGGCATCCAGGTCCCCATCCCCGACAACCCCCTCGGACACACCCTCGTCCACGTCCTCGACACGGACGCCGGCCCCGTCCTCGTCGACACCGGCTGGGACGACCCCGGCTCCTGGGACGCCCTCACCGCCGGGCTCGGCGCGCTCGGCATCGCCGTCGCCGACGTGCACGGGGTGGTCATCACCCACCACCACCCCGACCACCACGGCCTGTCCGGGAAGGTCCGCGAGGCCTCCGGGGCGTGGATCGCCATGCACGCCGCCGACACCGAGGTCGTCCTGCGGACCCGCTGCGCCGACCCCGGCCACTGGTTCGACTACATGGGCGAGAAGCTCACCGCCGCCGGAGCCCCCGAGGAGCACGTCGCACCGCTGCGGGCGCTGCGCGAGAGCGGCCGGGCCCGGACCCTGCCCGGGCTGCGGGCCGCCGTCCCCGACCGGGAGATCGTCCCCGGGGAGCTGCTGGCGCTGCCCGGGCGCCGGCTGCGCGCGATCTGGACCCCCGGGCACACCCCCGGCCACGTCTGCCTGCACCTGGAGGAGGCCCACCCCGCGAACCTGCCCGGCAACGGCCGGCTGTTCTCCGGCGACCACCTGCTGCCCGGGATCTCCCCGCACATCGGCCTGTACGAGGCCCCGGAGGACACCCGGGTCACCGACCCGCTCGGCGACTACCTCGACTCCCTCGAACGCGTCGGCCGCCTGCGGCCCGCCGAGGTGCTCCCGGCCCACCAGCACGCCTTCACCGACGCCCCCGCCCGCGTACGGGAGCTCCTCACCCACCACGAGGAGCGGCTGGAGGGGCTGTGGCGGCTGCTGGCCGAGCCGCTGACCCCGTGGGCGCTGGCGGAACGGATGCAGTGGAACCGGCCCTGGGAGCGGATCCCGTACGGCTCCCGGACCATCGCCGTCTCCGAAGCGGAAGCGCACCTGCGGCGGCTGGTGAAGCAGGGCCGGGCCGAGGCGGTCCCGGGCACCGACCCGGTCGCGTACCGGGCGGTCTGAGCGGCGCCGGCCGGGGTGCGGGGCTCCGGCGCCCCGGGGCCGGCGGGGTACGGGCCGGTAGAGTGAGGCCGTCGTCCACACTTCCGTACGGGGGGAAGCCGGTGCGAATCCGGCGCTGACCCGCAACCGTGACCCGGCCCGCAGCGTGCGGGGCGGGGAGCCGGAATGCCCCGTATCCGAAGTGCGCGGCTCGTGCCGCCGGAGCCCCCGGCGGCCGGCACCGTCGAGGTAAACGGAGCCGGAGCCCGGTGCCCGCGCGTGCCCGTCTCCCGCTCCCCGCACGAGAGGCACCCGCCCCGCCATGAACGTCCGCCGCAGCGCAGCCGCGCTCGCCGCCTCCGCCGTGCTCTGCGTGGGCGCCGCCCCCGCCGCCCTCGCCGACACGCCGGCCCCCTCCGCCCCGCCGGTCCTCCCCTCGGGCCTGTTCGGCAAGGCCGACCCCTCCTACGACGGGGTGTGGCGCCAGTCCCTCGCGCTGCTGGCCCAGCAGACCGTCGGCGAGAAGCCCGCCCCGCAGGCCGTCGACTGGCTGACCGGCCAGCAGTGCGCGAACGGCGGCTTCGCCTCGTTCCGCGCGGACGCCGCGAAGGCCTGTGACGCGACGACCGTCCTCGACACGAACGCCACCGCCGTGGCCGTCCAGGCCCTCAAGGCCCTCGGCGGCAAGGACGCGCAGGTCAAGAAGGCCGTGGACTGGCTGAAGTCCGTCCAGAACGAGGACGGCGGCTGGGCCTACGCGCCCGGTTCCCCCAGCGAGGGCAGCTCCACCTCGATCGTGATCAGCGCGCTCGCCGTGGCGGGCGAGAAGCCGGCTGACGTGAAGTCGAAGGCCGGCAAGTCCGCCTACGACGGCCTGCTCTCCTTCCAGCTGGGCTGCTCCGCCGAGCCGGCCGCCGACCGGGGCGCCTTCGGCTACCAGCCGGCCGACGGCAAGCTCGCCGCCAACGCCGACGCCACGGCCGCCGCCGTCCTGGCGGGCCTGGGCAAGGGCACCCTCGTGGAGCCCGCCACCACGGACACCCCCGCCGCCGCGCTGCCCTGCCCGGCGGGCGCCGCCGACCCGGCCGCCGCCGCCCAGGCCGCGGCCGGCTACCTTGCCGAGGCCCTGAAGAAGGACGGCCACCTGACGGCCGTCACCCCCGGCGCCGACCAGCCCACCCCGGACACCGGCAACACCGCCGACGCCGTGATCGCCCTGGCGGCGGCCGGACACCGGCAGGCGGCGGCGGGCGCGCTGGAGTGGCTGAAGAACAACTCCGCCGCCTGGTCCAACCGGAACCCGGCAGCCCTGGCCACCCTGGTCCTGACCGCCCACGCCACGGGCACCGACCCGAAGGCCTTCGGCGGCGTCGACCTGGTGGCGGCGCTGAACGCGACCGGCCCGGCCCCGCAGCAGCCGGACGCGCAGGCGCAGAAGGTGGAGAACAAGAACGACAAGACCGGCTCGGGCGGCCAGAACCTGTGGTGGATCATCGGCGCGGGCGCCGCGGCCGGCATGGGCATCGGCATCCTGCTGAGCGGCCGCCGCAAGAAGAACGAGCTGTGAGCCGCCGCCGTCCGCGGGGCCTGGTGGGCCTGCTGGCCGCCCTGGGCCTGCTGCTGACCCTGTTCGCGGCCTCCCCGGCCCTCGCGGCGAGCTACCGCTACTGGTCGTTCTGGCAGGGCTCGGGCGGGAGCTGGGGGTACGCGACCGAGGGCCCGTCCACGGCCCGGCCCGCGGACGGCACCACGCTCGGCTTCCGCTTCTCGGTGAGCAAGGACGCCGGCGCCGAGGCAGCCAAGCCCCGCGCCGCGGCCGACTTCGAGGCCGTCTGCGGCGGCACCGGCGCGGTGGAGGGCCGCAAGCGGGTCGCGCTGGTCGTCGACTTCGGCGAGCCCGGGGACGCCCCCGCCGGGGAGGCCCCGCCGCAGGAGGCCCCGCGCACGGCCTGCGCCCAGGTGGCCCCGGACGCCACGGCGGCCGAGGCTCTGGCCTCGGTGGCGAAGCCGCTGCGCTACAACGGCGCGGCGCTGCTGTGCGCGATCTCCGGCTACCCGAAGTCGGGCTGCGGCGAGCCCATCGCCGACCCGGAGCCCAAGGCGTCCGCCTCCGCCCCGGCCGCCGCACCCTCCCCGGGCGGGGGCTCCGGCCCCTCGGCGGGCCTGGTCGCGGGCGTGGCGGCCGTGGCCGCCCTGGGCGCGGCCGCCGTCTGGCAGTCCCGCCGCCGCAGGCGATGACCGCCCACGGCGCGGCACGTGCCGACGCGACCCCGCCCGGGCCCGGCTCCGCAGGGGCCAGTCGGGGGCCGCAGGGGCCGACGTACAACCGCCGGAGGCAGTGGCGGGCTCCCGCGGCACGGCGCGGGAACGCCCTGCACGCGGGGGCCTGGTGGCTGTGGGCCCTGGGGCTCGCGACCGCCGCCTCCCGGACCACCAATCCGCTGCTGCTCGGGCTGATCGTCGGCGTCGCCGGCTACGTGGTCGCCGCCCGCCGCACCGAGGCGCCGTGGGCACGCTCCTACGGGGCCTTCGTGCGGCTCGGCCTGTTCGTCATCGGGCTGCGGCTGCTGTTCTCCGCCCTGCTGGGCTCCCCCATCCCCGGCGCGCACACCCTGGTCACCCTGCCCGAGCTCGCGCTGCCGGCGTGGGCGCAGGGCATCCGCTTCGGCGGCCGGGTCACCGCCGAGCAGCTGGTCTTCGCCTTCTACGACGGGGCGAAGCTGGCGACCCTGCTGATCTGCGTCGGCGCGGCCAACGCCCTGGCCAATCCGGCGCGGCTGCTGAAGTCGCTGCCGGCCGCGCTGTACGAGGCGGGCGTGGCCGTGGTCGTGGCGATGACCTTCGCGCCGAACATGGTCGCGGACGTGGCCCGGCTGCGGACCGCCCGCCGGCTGCGCGGCCGTCCCACGGGCGGGGTGCGGGCCGTCCTGCAGATCGGGCTGCCGGTGCTGGAGGGCGCGCTGGAGCGCTCGGTGGCCGTCGCCGCCTCGATGGACGCGCGCGGCTACGGGCGCACGGCGCAGGTCCCGCCCGCGGTGCGGCACACCACCAACGCCCTCGTGCTGGGCGGCCTCCTCGGCCTGTGCGCGGGCACCTACGCCCTCCTCGCCGCCGAGGGCGCCGGCTACGGGCTGCCGCTGCTCGGCGTCGGTGTGGTCCTGGCCCTGGCGGGGCTGCGGCTGGGCGGGCGGCGCAGCATCCGCACCCGGTACCGGCCCGACCGGTGGGGCGCCCGCGCCTGGCTGGTGACCGGGTCGGGGGCGGCGGTCGCGGCCCTCCTCGTCCACGCCGGGTCGGTGGACCCCGAGGGGCTGCGGCCGGGCGTGGTCCCGCTGACGGCTCCGGGGCTGCCGCTGTGGGCCGCGGCGGCGGTCCTGATCGGGCTGCTCCCGGCGTTCGTGGCCCCCGTACCCTCCCTTTCCTCCAAGGAGCCGTCCCGTTGATCCGCTTCGACCAGGTCTCGGTGACGTACGAGGGGGCGGCGCGGCCGTCCCTGTGCGACGCGGACTTCACCCTGCCGGAAGGCGAGCTGACCCTGCTCGTCGGCCCGTCGGGAGTGGGCAAGTCGACCCTGCTGGGGGCCGTGTCCGGGCTGGTCCCGCACTTCACGGGCGGCACGCTGCGGGGGCGGGTGACGGTCGCCGGGCGGGACACGCGCACGCACCTGCCGCGCGAGCTCGCGGACGTGGTCGGCACGGTGGGGCAGGATCCGCGGGCCCATTTCGTGACGGACGTGGTGGAGGACGAGCTGGCCTACGGGATGGAGTCGCTGGGCCTGCCGCCCGCGGTGATGCGCCGCCGGGTGGAGGAGACCCTGGACCTGCTGGGCCTGAACGAACTCCGCGACCGCCCGATCGCGACCCTCTCGGGCGGGCAGCAGCAGCGGGTGGCGATCGGCTCGGTCCTGACGACGCACCCGAAGGTGCTGGTCCTGGACGAGCCGACCTCCGCCCTGGACCCGGCGGCGGCGGAGGAGGTGCTGGCCGTGCTGCAACGCCTGGTCCACGACCTCGGCACGACGGTCCTGATGGCGGAGCACCGCCTGGAGCGGGTCGTCCAGTACGCCGACCGCGTCCTCCTGCTCCCGTCCCCCGGCGCGGCCCCGGTCCTGGGCACCCCGTCCGAGGTCATGGCCGTCTCCCCGGTCCACCCCCCGGTGGTCTCCCTGGGCCGCCTGGCAGGCTGGACCCCCCTCCCCCTGTCGGTCCGCGACGCCCGCCGCGAGTCCGCTCCGCTACGGGCCAGGCTGTCCACCGCCGCCTCCCGGGGGTCAGGGGCAGCCCCCGGAACGGGGTCAGGGGGCGCAGCCCCCGGAACGGGGTCAGGGGGCGCAGCCCCCGGAACGGGGTCAGGGGCAGCGCCTCGGGGAACGGTGGAAGGGCGGGCCGGGGAGCAGCTCCGCGCGGCGGCCCCCACCGCCCCCGCGCCCGCGCCCGTACCGCCACCGGCACCCGCTCCGGCCCGCCGCCTCCTGGCCCGCCTCACCGGCGGCCGCTCCCGGCCCGGCCCGGCCACCGCAACCCCCAGCCCCGGCGCCCCCGGCGCCGCCGGAACCCCCGCGGCCACCGCCACAGCGCTCGGCATCCGCCGCGCCCGCGCAGAGGTCCTCCACGACGTCAACCTCACCGTCGCCCCCGGCGAGACCATCGCCCTCATGGGCCGCAACGGCGCCGGCAAGTCCACCCTCCTCGCCGCGCTCACCGGCACCCTCGCCCCCACCACCGGCCAGGTGGCGGTCGGCGGCCGCGCCCCCCACCGGACCCCGCCGCCGGAGATGGTCCGCCGGGTCGGCCTGGTCCCGCAGGAGCCCCGCGACCTCCTCTACGCCGACACCGTCGCCGCCGAGTGCGCCGCGGCCGACGCCGACGCCGGAGCGGCGCCCGGGACCTGCCGGGCGCTCGTCGCCACCCTGCTGCCCGACGTGCCGGACGCCACCCACCCCCGGGACCTGTCCGAGGGCCAGCGGCTCACGCTCGCCCTCGCCCTGGTCCTCACCGCCCGGCCGGCCCTGCTCCTCCTGGACGAGCCCACCCGCGGCCTGGACTACGCCGCCAAGGCCCGCCTCGTCGAGACCCTGCGGGCCCTGGCCGCCGACGGGCACGCCATCGTCCTCGCCACCCACGACGTGGAGCTCGCCGCGGAGCTGGCGCACCGCGTGGTCATCCTGGCGGGCGGTGAGATCGTCGCCGACGGGCCGACCGCCGAGGTCGTGGTGTCCTCGCCCGCCTTCGCCCCGCAGGTGGCGAAGATCCTGGCCCCGGGACACTGGCTCACGGTCTCCCAGGTGGCCGCGGCCCTGACTGCCACGGAGCGCACGGAGGCCACCCCGTGAGCCCTCGCCCCGCCCGCCCCGTCCGTATGGGTCCCCGGGCCGCCGCGGCCCTGGTGCTCGTGACCCTCGTCGGCATCGCCGCCTTCGGCTGGCCCCTGCTCGCGGACGCCCAGTCCGGTCTGGCGCACTCCCAGGACGCCCCCTGGCTGTTCGCCGCGCTGCTCCCCCTCCTCGTGGCCGTGGTCGTCGCGACCATCGCCGACCAGGGGATGGACGCCAAGGCGGTGGCGATGCTCGGGGTGCTCGCCGCCGTGGGGGCGGCGCTGCGCCCGCTGGGGGCGGGTACGGCCGGCCTGGAGCCCATGTTCTTCCTGATGGTGCTCAGCGGCCGCGTGCTCGGCCCCGGCTTCGGCTTCGTGCTGGGCGGCGTCACCATGTTCGCGTCCGCCCTGCTCACGGGCGGGGTCGGGCCGTGGATGCCGTTCCAGATGCTGGCGCTGGGGTGGTTCTCGCTGGGTGCCGGGCTGCTGCCCGGGCCGCAGAGGCTGCGGGGGCGGGCCGAGCTGGCGATGCTCGCGGCGTACGGGTTCCTGGGCTCGTTCGCGTACGGGACGGTGATGAACCTGCAGGGCTGGGTGCTGCTCCAGGGCATGGGCCAGGGCGTCTCCTTCCATCCGGGTGACCCGGTGCCGGAGAACCTCGCCCGCTTCCTCGCGTACTGCCTGGCCACCTCGCTGGGCTGGGACCTGGGGCGGGCCGCCCTGACCGTCGTCCTGACCCTCACCCTCGGGGGCACGCTGCTGCGGGCGCTGCGGCGGGCGACTCGGAAAGCGGCGTTCGAGGCGGCGGTCTCCTTCGATTCGCCGGGTGGAAGTGGCCCGCGCCACGCACCCGAGGGGGTACGGGCGGACACGTGCGGTGACATCGGGGCCCCCGGGCGGTGAGGCGGCCCACAGGACCCACGTCACATCCGGCCCCGCCTAGTAGCCCCGCCGCACCCCCCGCCCCCGCCGCCCACCAGGGCGGACACCCTCACGCGGTGGCCGGGACCTTGCGCCGGGTCTGCGAGGGGCGGTAGTAGGAGGGGGGCGTTGCCAGGGCGTCGGGGGCCTGGCTAACTGGTGTTGTCGCCGAGGCGGCCGGGGCGCACCGCCCCCCGCCCAGCGAGCCCCCTCTCCCCGTGTGAGCGGCTCCCGTGTGCTCCGGCACGCCGTGCGACCG